>DASSKK010000068.1:0-31105 GCA_035690495.1 Nocardioidaceae bacterium
GGCCAGTAGGCCAACTAACCGTTACAGACGGTTCATACACCGGACCGGCCCAGCCGGTCACGGACTAGATCCCGCCGACCGGAGCCCCAGCACGCACGACCACCACCCACATGCCTCTGGGATGGGGCGAAGCCCGGCTAGTTCTGGAATGGGATCGTGCGGGGGACTGGGGAGGCTCTCCAGGTCTCGGAGGAGGAAGATTCCACCGCTGGCATCGACCAGCCGCTTGAGCTCGCTCAGGACGCTGGTCTTGCCCGCCTTGCGGAGTCCGAAGATTCGGCGCTTCGGAGTTTTCCGTGGGTCCGGTCTGGGCGTGACGCGCGCTGGGCGGCAGGATTTGGCGTATGCGCGACACCGAGTTGTACCGCCATCTGCTGGGACTGGTAGCGCCGTGGGAGGTGGAACGGGTGGAGCTGTCGGCCGAGGACGGGCGGGTGGACGTGTGGGTGACCCATCCCAAGCGGACCCGGTTCGCCTGCCCGGACTGTGAGCGGGAGTTGGGGGTCTATGACCACTCCGAGGAGCGGGCCTGGCGGCATCTGGACTCGTGTGCGTTCTTGACCTTCCTGCACGCCAGCTCGCCACGGGTGGAGTGTCCCGAGCATGGGGTGCGTCAGGCACGGCTTCCTTGGGCCGAGCCGCACTCGCGGTTCACGACCTTGTTCGAGCGGCTGGCCATCGACGTGCTCGGCGCCTGCGACGTCGCCGCTGCGGCCGGGTTGTTGCGCCCGTCTTGGGATGAGGCGTGGCATCTGATGGACCGGGCTGTGGCTGTGGCCCGGGGCCTGGCCGCGAAGCCGTTGACGGCTCCGACCCATGTCGGGGTAGATGAGATGGCGGCCGGCCGCGGGCAGGACTACATCACCATCGTGTCCGACCTGGACGCCGGCACGGTCGAGTTCATCGCCGACGAACGCCGACAGGCCAGCCTGGACGGCTACTACGCCCAGTTCACGGCCGAACAGCTGGCCGGCATCGAGGCGGTGGCGATGGACATGTGGGAGCCGTTCGCGGCCTCGACACGAGAGCACCTGGCCGACGCCGATTCCAAGATCGTCTTCGACCGCTACCACCTGATGGGCTACCTGACCGGCGCCGTGGACACCGTCCGCAAGCAGGAGAACCGGGCGCTGGCCGCGGCCGGTGACAAGTCCCTGGCCGGCAGCAAGTACCTGTGGCTGTACTCCGCGGAGAACCTGCCCGCCAAGCACGCCGACCGGTTCACCGTCCTGCGCTCCGGTGACCTGAAGACCGCCCGGGCCTGGGCGATCAAGGAGAGCCTGCGGCACTTCTGGTCCTACAAGCGTCGGGGCTGGGCTGCCAAGCACTTCAAGCGCTGGTACTTCTGGGCGACCCACTCGAGGTTGAAGCCGATCATCGATGCCGCCAAGACACGGAAGCGGCACGAGGCCGGCCTGCTGAGCTACTTCAAACACCGGATCACGAATGCCGGCGCGGAAGGCATCAACTCCCGCGTCCAGGCGATCCGGGTCTCCGCCCGCGGCTACCGCAACCGGGAACACTTCAAGACCGCCATCTACTTCCACCTCGGCGGACTGCAGCTCTACCCGGCCACGCCGTAACCCACGGACTTCCCGGAAGCGCCGAGAAGAGCGAGGCCGGCCCTTCCTTCGAGGGTGGTCACGCGTCCACGCAGGCGGCGTTGTAGGCGCTGGCTGATGTGTGCTCCCGGCACGGCCTACTAAAGCTCGGAGGCGACCACGACCAGGACGCCCACGACCCCGACGCTTAGGCCAGGTTGGCTGGATCGAGCACATGAAGGACGCGTTCGGTCGCGCGCCGCGAGGCCCGATCCGACTCCGACATCTACCTGCTCGTTGATGCCCCCGTCGGGACGAGCGGATTCGACTTCGTCCGGTTCAAGGATCTGCTTGAGAGGGTGCTTGGCAGGGAGGTCGACTTGGTATCCCGGCTCCCGACCGGGCAGATATCCACGCGCAGGGGCACCGTTCGGCGATCACGCCCCGCTTTCCCGGGGCGCCATCGCCGCGTAGGCGGGAATGAGCTCGCCCCATCGGTCTGGGCCGACGCTCGGGTCCCGGCCGGCGAGGTAGGCCGCGAGAGCCTCGGCGTGCATCTGCCAGCCGGCGCCGTACGCTGCGAGCTTCTGCAGCGGCAGGCCACGGATCTCGATGACCAGGACGGTCTGGTCGCCGTCGGGTGTGAGCGTGGCCTCGGCGATCTCGTCGAACGGCTCGTCGCCGCCTCCGTGCGCGGACTCGTCCGTCTCCCGGGTCGTCACCCGGAGGCGACGCGGCGGGTCGCACTCGTGGACCCGCCCGGTGCCCTCGATCTCCGCGGGAGCGATGTGCACGCGAAACTCCCCGCCTTCCCGCAGGTCGCCCTCGACGTGTCCGTACCACCGGGCGAGTCGCTCCGGGTCGGTGATCGCCGACCACAGGTCGTCGATGTCGGTGTCGTAGCGGTTCTCGATGCGGACGACCCCGGCCCCGTCGGCTTCCCAGAGGCGGCCGAGGATGTGTGTGCCGGTGCGGTTGCTCATGAGGTGCTCCTTCTGTGTCGTTTGCCCCTGGCGATCTCGGTGTGCAGGGCGTCGAGCCGCTGCTCCCACAAGACGCGGTACTGCTCGAGCCAGGCATCGACCTCGGCGAGTGGCTCAGGTCGAAGCGTGTAGACCCGCCGTTGCGCGTCCTGGCGTACGTCGACAAGCCCGGCCTCGCGCAGCACCCGCAGGTGTCGCGACACACCCGGACGCGCAATCGGCACTAGCGCCGCCAGGTCACCCGCGGTGGCAGGACCCTTCGCCAGGGTCTCGATGACGGTGCGCCGGCTCTCGTCTGCCAGCGCGCGCAGCACGGCTTCCATGACCCAATGACTGTAACAACTAGTGTACGTAACCGGCAAGTTAAATAAAGCCGCTGCCCGCCCAGGATGGGCCCGACGAGCCTACCGGCGGCGCTTGACGTCGCCGCTCCGGTATCCGCGCTTGAGAGCTACGTGACGGCCGGTGATGGGGCCGATCTTGGTCGGCGCTATCGAGATCGCCCGACCTTCGGGTCGTCCGCCGGGACCGCCTGCCCGCGGCGAACGGCGGTGTCGTGGCTGTCCTGTGCCCGTTCGAGAAGCCTCATCAGGGCCGGCTCGTCGTGGACCATCTGGCGATACTTCGGTCCGAGCGCGACGACCTGGTCACGTTCGCCCTGCAGCATCGCGAAGATCCTCTCCCGCTCGCGGGGGTCCGAGGTGTATTCGGAGTCGAGGTATGCCGTGGCGTGACGGCGTGCGTTGGTGATCGCGGTCTGGGCCTTGCCGGTCTTGCTGACCAGTGAGGCCACGACGGTCGCGACCAGGACCCCGACGATGACCGTCAGCGAGAGCCCGGTGCTGACCTCCACGACCGGCAAGGGGCGGCCGTCGTTGATGAACGGCAGGTTGTTCTCATGTAGAGCGTGAAGGATGAGCTTGACGCCGATGAACCCGAGGATCCCGGCGAGCCCGTAGGACAGGTAGATCAGCCGGTCCAGCAGCCCGTCGATGAGGAAGTACAGCTGCCGGAGTCCGAGCAGGGAGAACGCGGTCGCGGTGAAGACGACGTACACGTTCTGGGTCAGGCCGAAGATCGCCGGGATGGAGTCCAGGGCGAACAGCATGTCGGTGCCGCCGACGGCCGCCATGACCAGCAGCATCGGCGTCATCGCCCGCCTGCCGTCGATCATCGTGAAAAGCTTGTCGCCTTCGTAGTGCTCGGAGGTGTGGAAGATCTTGCGAGCCGCCCGTACGACGATGTTGTCGGCGGTGTGGGAGTCCTCTCCACCCTCGGGCTTGAGCATCTTCCCGGCGGTGAGCAGCAGAATCAGGCCGAAGAGATAGAAGACCCACGCGAAGGAGTTGATCAGCGCCGCGCCCAGGAAGATGAATCCGGTGCGGGCGAGGAGGGCGAAGACGATGCCGAACAGCAACACCTTCTGCTGGTCCTCGCGCGGCACCCGGAAGCTGGCCATGATGATCAGGAAGACGAACAGGTTGTCCACCGACAGAGCCTTCTCGGTGACGTAGCCGGCGAAGTACTCCGACCCGGCCTCCCCGCCTCCGAACAGGAGCACGCCGACGCCGAACAGCAACGCCAGGCCGACGTACAGCGCGGACCAGAGCGTTGCCTCGCGCAGCGTGGGAACGTGTGCCTTCCGGACGTGGAAGACGAAGTCGAAGGCCAGCAGCCCGATGATCGCGGCAACCGTCAGGCCCCAGACCAACGGGACTACCTCCATCGGGGGAACCTCCTCCCTTCAGCGAGTGTGAGTGGGTACCCGACGATGAGCTGGTGTCGCGAGCAGGTGCCGTTTCGGAGCGGTCGACGTTCAGTGTTCAACACGACTTACCGTGCCGCGCCAGGAACGCCTCAAGTGTTGGTGCGTACCCGGCGGCAGCCGAGGATGCGCAGGCGGTACCCGCCGGAGGGCTCGCCATGCTGGGCAGGGATGTCGACGAGGTCGCCGACGCGTCGGCCGAGCACGGGCGGCGGCACGTTGCGCCTCCTCCAGCGCGACCCGGACCGTCGTGGGCAGCTTCTCGTGGGGGTGCCAGGGGGGATGTCGACCGGCACGGCGGTGAGCAGCAGCAGCGGTCGGCCGTGCTCGCGGGTCATCTGCGCGGCGCGGCGGGCGACCGGTACGGCCAGTGTCGAGTCGTCGATGGCAGCCAGGATCGGGCCCCTTCCCCGGCCCGTGCTTGGTGTCGGTTCGGCCGGCGCGGCGGTGCTTGTTGCGGTCATGACTGACTCTCCTTCTTGAAGTGATGGACAGTCCCGGGGTGCGGGGTCGGGCTCACGCCGCGAGTCGCTCGTCGCGGTCGGTCGGCCCGGCCGGCCCGGGCGGCGTGGGTGGCTGCCCGGCAGCGGCCCGGGCGGTGGCCAGCTGCACCGCCTGGGCGAGGCGGGCGGGGCTCAGCACGGCCAGTGGCCTCCCGTGGTCGCCGACGACAAGGGCGTGGCCGGCGGTCGGGGCCACACCCAGCGGACCCCTGGCCGCCGACAGGCGGCTGAGCAGGTCGACGAGCCGCTCGTCGGCAACCGTGATGGTGGTCTTCTCGATCGGGGTGGCGACCCTGCCGGCCCGGACCTGGTCGCGATGTTCGGCGGGCACGGCCGTGAGCTGAGCGAGGCTGACCAGCCCGTGCGGCGCGCCGTCGAAGTCGTGCACCGCCAGCACCGTGTCGGTGTGCCCGCCGGTCGGGTAGCCGTCGAGGACGGCGGTCACGCTGTGCCAGGCGGGCACCGCCGGCGCTTGCTCGGTGGGGGTGGGCAGGATGTGGCCGACCCGAAGATCACCGAGTGCAGCGACCGTCACGGTGCTACGAGCCTCGGCGCGGGCGGCCATCAGCAGGAACGCGCCGATGGCGACGGTCCACAGCCCGCCGAACGAGTCGGCCAGCAGCAGTTCGACGACGCCCGCGGTGATGAGCAGTCCGCCGACTACCTGCCCGGCCCGCGCCGAGGTCACGGTGGCCCTGGTGCGGTCACCGCTGCGGCGCCACAGCCACGCCCGTAGCAGCCGGCCGCCGTCCAGCGGCGCACCTGGCAGCAGGTTGAACACGCCGAGCAGCAGGTTCGCCGCCGCGAGGTAACCGGCCACCGCAACCGGCAGCGTCGGCGCGCCGACGGCGAACAGGCCCGCGCCGGCTCCGGCGGCGATGCCACCCAGCGCGAGGCTGCTGGCCGGGCCGACCGCCGCGATCCGGGCGTCCGCGCGGGGGCTGGCTGCCTCCCCGCGCAGCTGCGCCACCCCGCCGAACAGCCAGAAACTGATCCCCTCCACGTTCACCTGGTGTCGGCGCGCGACCAGCGCGTGCGCGAGCTCGTGTGCCAGCAGGCTGGTGAACAGCAGCCCGGCCGTGATCAGCCCGGCCACCCAGTAGCCGGCCGGGGTGGCGCCGGGAGCGGCCGCGGGCAGCAGCCCGGTGGCCGTGGTGTAGGCGATCAACACGAAGAACACGTACGCCGTCCAGTTCACCCGGACCGGGAAACCGGCGATGCGCGGCCCGCCGTTCGCCTCCCCCGTCGATGCTTGCGGGGGCGGTGACCAGTCGGTTCTCATCGGTTCCTGCTTCCTCTTGTCTCGCGTTGTCTCGCGGCCGCCCCATCCGAGAGGGCGGTGCGTCGTGACGGTGGCTGTCTTCTACAGTGCCCGGACGCAGCCGGCGTCGACAGGGCGCGGCCCGGCTAATGTTGAGGGCACCTGGTTGCCGAACATCGGCAACGAGTTTCGGAGCTGGCGACACGCGCAGCACAGGACGGGAGCGATCGATGAGCCCACCACGCTCATCGCGACCGGCACCAGACGCCGCAGGTCTCGGCGAGCAGGCCAGCCGCGAATCCGGCGGCGTACCCGCCGAGCTGCTCGGCGACTACCTGCACATCCTCGCCTCCGCCGCGGGCACCGAGCGTCGGCTCACCCGCGCCGAGCGCGACCGGTTCCGCCGCCTGGGAGAGCAAGCCGCCGAGTCCGGAGTCGGACTCGCGGCACTGATCGACCTCTACCTGTCGGCGACCTGGCGGACCTGGCGACACCTTCCCGCGGTCGGGTCCGCGGTCGGCGACCAGGCCCGGGTGCACGCCGTCGGCGAGGCCGTACTCCGCGCAGCCGACGACACCGTCGCGGCCGCCGCGGACGGCTACCAGCACGCCCGCCGACAAGCGCTGCAGCGAGAAGTGGCGCAACGCCGCGAGTTCGTCGACGACCTGCTCTCCGGACTCGCCGACATCGGCGGGCTGATCGAACGAGCCGAGCAGTACGGCCTGACCTTGACCGCTCCGCACACCGTCACACTGGTGATCGCCGAGACGGCCTTCACCGACGAGGACCGGCTGCTCACCGCCCTGGAGCGCCGGCTGAGTGCCCAAGCTGTCGGCACCGAGATCGTCGACCTGCTCGTGACCACCAAGCAAGGGCTGCTGGTCTGCCTGACCGGCCCGGGGCCCGATCAGCGTGCCGATGCGTTGACCCGCCCACTGGTCGAGCTGCTGAGCGCCGAACCGGCGCTGCGTGAGCGGCCCTGGCAGATCGGCGTCGGCAGGCCCTACCCCGGAGCCGCAGGCGTGCTGCGCTCCTATGACGAGGCTCGCGACGCTCTCGACCTAGCCGCCCGGCTGCACCTGAGCGGTCCCGTCGTCCACGCCGCCGACCTGCTCGCCTACCAGGTCCTCGGCCGCGACCGCGCCGCCCTGATCGACCTGGTCCGGGCCGTCCTCGGACCCCTCCAAAGCGCCCGTGGCGGCGCACAACCACTTCTGGACACCATGGACGGCTACTTCGCCGCCGGTGCGGTCGCCACCCAGACCGCCCGCCAGATGCACCTGTCCGTTCGCGCGGTCACCTACCGGCTCGACCGCATCAAAGAACTCACCGGGCACGATCCGACCAGCCCTGCCGACCGATTTGCCCTGCACGCCGCGCTGCTCGGCGCCCAGCTCCTCGACTGGCCCGCCCAACCCCTGCCCGAACCCGCCTAGCCGACCGTGTCCGGTTGCCGACCTCCGGCAACCACGCGCGGTCGAAATCTTCCGATGAGAGCTCTGGGTCGGGTGCGATGGTCCGCCTAACGTGGTCCTCGTACCTATCCATCACGATATGGAGACGATCATGGCCTCACTGACCAGCAAACTCGCCGACATCGCCCGCAGCCCGCAGGGCCGCCGGCTCGCCGACAAAGCCAAGGAATACGCCAACAAGCCGGAGAACCGTCGCAAGATCGAGGAGCTGCGCGCCAAGCTCGCCAAGAAGCGCTAGCCGAGGTCCTCGGGCTCCTCCAGGGGCGGCCGGCCGTGGAAGCGCACCTCGATCTGCTCGAACCCCTTGATGCGCTGGGCGCGCGCCTGGCCGGTGTAGGCGTCCTCGTCCGCCGCAGTCAGGTCCACGTTGTCGGTGAAGGGCGTCAGCAGAGCCCGCGGCCACAGCTGCTCGGCGTACACCGCGTTGAGCTCCATCGAGAAGACGACCACCAAGGCGGCGAGGAACAGGTAGGCGAGCAGGCCCAGCACGGCAGCGAAGATCGCATTCGTCGTGCTGGCCCGGCCGATCACGTGGTCGACGTAGACATAGCTGGCGTTCTGCAGCGCCTGCAGGCCCAGCGACGCGAGGAGGGCGCCGGGCAGCAGCTTGCCCCAGGGCACCGTCTTGTTCTGGGCCAACTGGAAGGCCACCAGCAGCACCAGCGTGGCGACGATGACACCCGCGATGTCGATCAGCACATTGCTCAGGACCGTCTCGCGCATCAGCGCATGTAGCATGGCGATCCCCACCACGACCACCAGCATCCCGACCCCGGCGGTGGCGACGAGCAGCAGGGAACGTCCCCGGGCCAGGAACGGGTTCGGCCGGCTGTTGCGCGGGATGTGCCAGATGGTGTTGCCGGCGTACTGCAGGGAGTTGGCGACCCCGAGGGAGCCGTACATCGATCCGAGTACCCCCACCAGCACCGCACCGATGCCGCCGCTGAACGACCCGGGCACCCTGAGCTGGTCGCCGATCACCGGCACCCGGCCCAGCGCCGAGCTGAGCAGCTGCTCCTGCAGGTGCGGGTGCCCGACCAGCACCACCCCCAGGATCGTCGAGGCCAGCAGCAGCAGCGGGACGATCGCGACCAGCGCATAGTAGGCGAGCAGTACCGCAAGGTAGGTGCCCATGTCGTCGAAGAACTTGTAGAAGATCGCGAGCGGGAAGCCGAGCACCGGACGCCGGCGCTGCACACGGTCCAGCCGCTCCGTGATCGACACGCGCACCTCCCGCCCACAGCCTTGTGCACGGAACGCTACCGACCCGCTTCCTGCGATGATGCTTTCTGCATCCCGGGTCGCGCTGAGAGTGGTCGGAGGAGGTGGGTCGGTTGAGGTGGCACGACACGCGGGAATCAGGCTGCGTCGGCTCGGGCGATCGGCCATGGATCCGATGAGTGCCTTCGGCTTCGGTTCCGGATCGAGCCCTGGTGTGGCTGCGTCGTACGGCCTTACCCGCCCCTGGAGCTGCGACACGTTCCTGGTGCCGGCCGGATCGGCGGAGGATGACGTGGCGATTCTGGGCAAGAACAGTGACCGGCCCGCTGGCGAGTGTCAACCGCTTCGCTTCTGGCCGCGGAGACGGCCCCCGCCGGGATCCAGGCTCCGGTTGGCGTACTTGGAGATCCAAGAGGTCACGCAGACCTGGGCACATCTGGGGGCGTCCCCGTACTGGTGCTGGGGCCATGAGCTGGGGCTGAACGAGTGGGGCGTCGCCATCGGGAATGAAGCTCTGTTCACTCGCGACCTCGCGTGCCAGGTCGCGCAGTATCGGGCCGGACGCCCTCCCGAGCCGGGATTGCTCGGGATGGAACTGCTGCGCCTCGCCCTCGAGCGTGCCACCACCGCGGCCGAGGCGGTCGACGTGATCACCGATCTCCTCGAGGAGCATGGCCAGTGGGGTTGCGGCGTGCCCGGGAGATCCACCGATGACGGCGCCTACGACAACTCCTACCTGATCGCCGACCCGCGAGACGCCTGGGTGCTGGAGAGCTCGGGTCGCCACTGGGCTGCCCGCTCGCTCGACCATGCGCCGTACTCCGTGTCGAACCAGCTGACGATCCGTACCCACTGGGACCGCGCCAGTCACGATCTGGCACGCCATGCGACAGAAGCGGGCTGGTGGCCGCTTGAGGCTCCTGGTCGCTTCGACTTCGCCCGCGCCTATACCGACCCTGGCACACCCCTGCAGCTGTCTCACCCGCGGCTCAGTCGCTCCAGGCAGATGTTGCGCGACGCGGCCGACAGGGGACCTGTGGGTCACCGAGATGCCGTGCGAGTGCTGCGGGACCACTACGAAGGCACCTTCCTTGAAGGCCCCTACTTCTCCGCGGCACGGCCGGACCTGCTGACGCTCTGCATGCACGACTCACCGGGCGGGTTCACCTGGGGCAACACGGCCAGCTCGACGCTCATGCGTCTCCCCGCAAGTCCCGACAGGTTGCCGCACATGTGGTGGGCGGCGGGCCCGCCATGCACCGGCGTCTACATTCCGGTCTTTCCAGCGGCACAGCAGGTGCCTTCGGAACTCGCTGCGCCTGCGGCGCCGACTGTGCCGCCTCGACCCGAAGACGTGCCCGCCGCCCGGTTCGGCTCGGACTCGTACTGGTGGCACTTCGCTCGGTTGCTCGACCAGGTGACCGGTGGACCCGAAGCCTGGCACTACCAGGACCGGCAGCCGGAGGCCCGCCGTGTCTTCGACCAGCTCGAACGGCGCTGGGAGGAGGAGTTGCCGATCGTCGAGGCGACGGCCGCCCAGCTCTTGGCCACTGGCGATGACAAGGGGGCCGCGGTGCTGCACGAGTTCACAGAGAAGTGTGTACGCCAAGCCCTGCAAGCCTGCGATGAGCTGACCCGACACTTCGGCGCGCTCGGCTCCTCGGTCTGATCGACCTACCCGGTTCCTCGCCGCGAGCCCTGTCGTGAGTCGCGGCGCGTTCAGTGCAGGGCGGAGCCGGCCAGCCACTCGGCCCAGGTCATGTTCCAGTCGGCCATGCCGCGGTCGGCGGTGTTGGCCGGCCGTGTCGTGCCACGAACGATCACCACGTCACCGGGCCTGGCCATGGAGAAGAACTCCTCCGCGTCGGCGGTGGTCAGGTGGATGCAGCCGTGCGAGGTGTTCGCGTAGCCGATCTGGCCGTCCCACGGGGCGGCGTGCACGAACGTGCCGGTGTCGGTGATCCTCGTGTCCCAGTGGACGTTCAGGTCGTAGTAGTTCGGCGTGCCCGGGGTGCAGGAGACGCCGATGCTGCACGAGGTCATCCGCACGACGTTGGACTTGCCGAGCACGACATAGATGCCACTGCGCGTCTCAAAGCCGGGCTTACCCATGCCGGTCGGCCACTGGTGCACGGTCTTGCCGTTCTCGGTGACGCGGAAGGTGTGCCTGGTGGCGCTGACGTAGGAGACGTGCGAGTCGCCGACCCGCCAGCTCCAGTCGTGGTCCCGGTCGCCCCAGCGCCCGTCTCCGGCGTACACGTGACGCAGGTCGACGTGCACGTGCACGGTGGTGTTCGCCGGCCAGAAGTGCCGGGGCCGGAAGTGCGCCACCGTCGGGGAGAACCAGTGCCAGGCCCCGGGGACGTGTCCGCGGCTCGTCGTGACCGACATGTGCCGCTCGACCGCGGCCCGGCGGGCCACCGGCGCGCTGAAGGTGACCACGACCGGTTCCCCCACCCCCATCGTCCAACCCGGCCCGGGCGTGGCAGACATCGTGAGCAGCTTGTGCGCCCTCGTCGTCGTGAAGTGGAAAGTCTCGCGCGCCGGCTGGCCTTCGCTGTCGAGCAGTCGCACGGAGGCGGTGTACGACGTGGAGGGGGTCAGCCTCCCGGTGCTGGTCCACCTTGTCGCCCCGGCTGTCAGAGTGCCGGCGACGTGCGCCCGTTGTCCGCGCGTGCGCAGCGACACCGACTCGATCGTGCCCTTCGATGCCCGGATGTGCACGGGTCGGCCCCAGGCGTGTCGATGCTGTCCGCCGGCAAGCGTCGCGGTGACCGGAGGCGGGGCGCTGCCCGTCTCTTGCGCCGGCGACGCGTTGACCGGCCCAGGCTGCGGCGAGGCGCTCACCGACACGGAGGGGGAAGCATTCGCCGGGGCGCGGCCGCCGGTGGCACTGGCCGCGGCACAGCCGGACAGCGCAAGCGCGCACACGACGAGAAGGCAGCCTCCGCCGATCAGCTTCGTCGGCTTCTGGCACCTCGACCCTCGCCTTGACACACTGCGAACTCCCCGCGACACACTTGGTAGACGCACAGCCTGCCGCAAAGGTTGCTCGCTGCCTTTCCTCTATTCGGTGAATTCGTGCTTGGCTCGGCGTCTTCAACCGCTGCGTTGGCGGGCGGCGTATGCGGTGAGCTTTCGCCCGGTTTGCCGCCGCTGCCCATGCTGCACGACTTGCGGCGGCCGCGGCTGACGAGGAACAGCCAGCCGCACTCATGGCCGGGGCAGGCACGGCCAACCAGGGTCCTGAGCCCGGACGCGCTCGGTGGATTGTGCGGACTGCCGGTCGTTGAGAACGCTCACATCTGGTCCTTGACACGCGGATAGTGAACGTTCACAGTGGTAGCGCAGTCTGCTCGACAGCCGTCTGTTTGAGAGGGAGACACGCAATGCGTAGATTCCGGCGATCCTCGATATCGACTGTGGCCGTGATCGCCTCGGCAGCTCTCCTCGTCGCCGGATGCAGCGGAGGCGGCGCAGGCCAGGGGGGCACGGGCGGTCAGGGCAGCTCGACGAAGAAGGTCAGCCAGTCGGCGATCGACAAGGCGATGTCGACGCCGACCACGCTCACGTTCTGGACCTGGGTTCCCAAGATCCAGAACGAGGTCAAGCTGTTCGAGCAGAAGTACCCCAAGATCAGCGTGAAGGTCGTGAACGTCGGCCAAGGGGCAGACCAGTACCGAAAGCTCCGCACTGTGCTCAAGGCCGGCAAGGGGGCTCCCGACGTCGTCCAGATCGAGTATCAGTACCTCTCGTCGTTCGTGCTCGGCGACAACCTGCTCGACCTGGCGCCGTACGGCGCAGACAAGATCAAGAGCCAGTACCAGGAGTGGATCTGGTCGCAGGTGTCGCGAAACGGTGCCGTCTACGGGATCCCGCAGGACACGGGGCCGATGGGTCTCCTGTACCGCAAGGACCTGCTGGAGAAGGCGGGCATCCAGCCACCGGCGACGTGGGACGCGTTCGCGAAGGCCTCGGTGGCCTATCACAAGAAGAACCCCAACAGCTACCTGACGGACCTGCCAGGAAACGACCCCGGCGAGTTCATCGGACTGCTGTGGCAGAACGGCGCGCGGCCGTTCTCCTACGACGGTCAGAAGACGGTCTCGATCGAACTCGACTCTCCCAAGGTGACGAAGGTCTCCGACTACTGGACCAAGCTGATCGGCACCGGCTCCGTCGCGACCGACCCGGACTTCACCGACGCGTGGTACCAGGGGCTCGCCAAGGGCAAGTACGCCTCCTGGCTGACCGCGGCGTGGGGCCCGGTCTTCCTTCAGGGCACCGCGAAGAACACCTCGGGCCTGTGGCGGGCCACCAAGCTCCCGCAGTACCCGGGTAGCCAGGAGGCCTCCGGCAACTGGGGCGGCTCGACGGACGCGGTCGTGAAGGGCACCCAGCACGAGATCGCCGCGGCCCAGCTGGCGATGTGGATCAACACCAACCACGAGTCGGCGCTGCAGTTGGCGACGAAGCAGTTCCTGTTTCCCTCATCCTCGAAGGTGCTGCAGGACCCTACGTTCCTCAACCAGAAGTCCGACTTCTACGGCGGCCAGCAGGTCAACAAGGAGTTCGCCGACATCAACAAGACCGTGTCGAAGGACTTCGGCTGGCTGCCGTTCACGGACTACGTCTACTCGTCGTTCAACGAGACGGTCGGCAAGGCGATCGCCGACCGCGGCGACGTCACCGCCGCGGTGAAGACGTGGCAGGGCAAGCTCGTCACCTACGCCAAGCAGCAGGGGTTCACGGTCAAGTGAGACGCTGGGCGGCCCGGTCCGCCGGCCCGCCCACTCCCACACGGAGAGGCAACACACATGGCCCAGTCCCTCGCGACACCCGCCGCAACGACGCCGGGGGACCTGTCGAAGGGGAACGGCAAGAGCGTGAAGCGCCGGCAGGCTGTCGCCGGGTACTGCTTCATCGCGCCCTTCTTCGTCATCTTCCTGGCGATGATCGTCCTGCCCCTGTTCTACTCGGGGTACCTGTCGCTCTTCCGCACGCAGTTGGTGGGTGGGACGGTATTCGCGGGCCTTCAGAACTACGTCGACGCGATCCACGACAGCGCATTCCTCGACGGCGTCTGGCGGATGACGCGCTTTCTGTTCGTGCAGGTGCCGATCATGCTGGCGCTGTCCCTGCTGTTCGCGCTCGTGCTCGACAGCGGGCGGCTGCGGCTCCACCGCTTCATCCGGCTCTCGATCTTCGTCCCGTACGCCGTCCCGAGCGTGATCGGCGCGCTCATGTGGGGCTACCTCTACGGTCCTGACTTCGGACCGTTCGCGCAGCTCGCGCGCCAGCTAGGGCTGGGTGCGCCGCCGTTCCTGTCCGACGGCTGGGCGCTGGGCTCCATCATGAACATCGTCACGTGGGGGTTCGTCGGCTACAACATGATCATCATGTACGCCGCGCTGCAGTCGGTCCCCAGCGAGCTCTACGAGGCCGCGCGGGTCGACGGCGCGGGCGAGATCCGCATCGCCTGGTCGGTGAAGATCCCCGCGATCCGGCCAGCGATCCTGCTCACGCTGATCTTCTCGGTGATCGGCACGTTCCAGCTGTTCAACGAGCCGAACCTGCTGCGGAACCTCGCTCCCAACGTGATCGGGGTCTCCTACACGCCCAACCTCTACGCGTACAACCTCGCCTTCGTGAACCAGCAGATCAACTACGCGGCGGCCATCGCGTTCCTGCTCGGCTTCGTGATCATGATCGTCTCGTACGTCGTGCAGCTGACCGCCCAGCGGAGGGACCGCGACTCGTGAGCGCGTCCAGCAGTGTCGAGGAACGAGTCGCGGAGCGCGCGCCGTCTCGGACACGTCGCCGCCGGTCGCCGCTGGGCGGGCGCAGCACACCGTTGACCGTGGGCATGCTCGTGGTCGTCGTCTACTTCCTGCTGCCGCTGGCATGGCTGGTGATCTCGTCCACGAAGTCCAACGCCGACCTGTTCTCGACCTTCGGGTTGTGGTTCGGCCACTTCAACCTGGTCTCGAACCTCCACGACGTGTTCACCTTCCAGGACGGCATCTTCGCGACCTGGATCCGCAACACCATCTTCTACGCGGTCGTCAGCGCCGTCGGAGCGGCCATCCTCGCAAGCATGGCGGGCTACGCGTTCGCCAAGCTGCCCTTCCCCGGCGTCAACGCCCTGTTCTCCGTCGTGATCGGCGCGATCATGATCCCGATGACCGCCTTGGCCATTCCGACGTACCTGCTGTTCTCGAGGTTCTCGCTGACCGGCACGGCGCTGGCGATCATCCTGCCGTCGCTGGTGAGCCCGTTCGGCGTGTTCCTGATGCGGGTCTACGCCGCCGATGCGGTGCCTGACTCCCTCCTGGAAGCCGCACGTGTCGACGGCGCGGGGGAGCTGCGGATCTTCCGCAGCGTCGCGTTGCGGCTGCTGATGCCGGGAGTCGTCACGGTCCTGCTCTTCCAGCTCGTCGCCACCTGGAACAACTACTTCCTTCCACTGATCATGCTCAACGATCCGAACCTGTTCCCGCTCACCGTGGGACTTGCGCAGTGGCAGGCCACCGCCGCCGCCGGTTCCGGGTCCCAGGCGCTGTTCTCCATGGTGATCACCGGGTCGCTGGTCTCCGTGGTCCCCCTCGTGGTGGCGTTCCTGTTCCTGCAGCGCTACTGGCAGAACGGCCTCACGACCGGCGGCGTCAAGCAGTAGCACCCGCAGCCGGCAACGACAGCATCCCTGGAGAGGAAGACGAGCATCCATGCCCGACGTTCCCGTTCTCGATCCACCAGTCCTGTTCGGCGCCGCCTACTACCACGAGTACCAGCCGAGTCCCCGACTCGAGAAGGACCTCGACCTCATGACCGACGCCGGCTTCTCCGTCATCCGGGTCGGGGAGTCGACCTGGTCGACATGGGAGCCCGAGGACGGTGTCCTCGACCTCGACTGGCTGGCCCCGGTGGTCGATGCGGCTTACGAACGAGGCATCTCCACCATCCTCGGCACACCCACCTACGCCGTGCCTCCATGGCTGGCCCGCAAGTACCCGGAGATCGCCGGCGAGCACGCCACCCGGGCGAGGATCCCCTGGGGGGCGCGCCAGGAGGTCGACTACACGCACGCGGCGTTCCGCTTCCACGCCGAGCGGATGATCCGGGCCATCGTCGGCCGGTACGCCCAGCACCCAGGCATCATCGGCTACCAGGTCGACAACGAACCGGGCCTGCGGCTGTTCCACAACCACGCTGTCTTCCAGTCCTTCGTCGACCACCTGCGGCACGAGTACGGCGACGTCACCGCGCTCAACGAGGCGTGGGGCCTCACGTACTGGTCGCACCGGCTCTCGACGTGGAGCGACCTGTGGCCCCCGGACGGCAACGCTCAACCTCAGTACGACCTCGCCTGGCGACGCTTCCAGGCCCGGCTCACCACCGAGTTCGTCTCATGGCAGGCGGGGATCGTTCGTGAGCTCGCGCGTGAGGGCCAGTTCGTGACCACGTGCCTGGCCTACTCCCGACCTGCCCTTGACGACGCGGCCGTCACCGAGGGTCTGGACATCGTCGCCGGCAACCCGTACTACGCCATGCAGGACACCCTCCAGGTCCCGGCGACGACGAAGGCACCACAGGGCTGGGCGACGTCCGGCACCTGGAGTCTCTTCCTCAGCGCGGACCGGATGTTCTCGTCCAGCCAGGCGCCGTTCCTCGTCACGGAGACCAACGCCGGCTCGATCGGCGGGTCGGCTGTGAACTTCCCTGCCTACGACGGCCAATGGCGGCAGGTGGCATGGGCGATGGTGGCCCGGGGTGCGCGGATGATCGAGTACTGGCACTGGCACACGCTGCACTTCGGCGCCGAGACCTACTGGGTCGGCGTGCTGCCGCACGACCAGACTCCGGGGCGGGTCTACGAGCAGCTGTCGCAGCTGGGAGCGGAGATCTCCTCAGCCGGCGACGCCGTGGCAGGGCTGGTCCCCGACGCCCAGGTCGGCCTGCTGTATTCCAACGCGTCCAAGTGGGGGCTGTCGTTCCAGCCCGCGCTCGCCGACGACGACGCCCCAGACGAGCGCTCCTACGAGCGCATCGTGGAGTCCTTCTACCGCGGTGCCTTCGACGCGGGGGTGGCGGTGCGGATCGTCCACGACCAGCAGGTCACTGGCGCCGATGCCGACCTGATGGATCCGGCCGCCACCGCGCGAGCCCTTCCCGTCCTCCTCGTGCCGGCGCTGTATGTCGCATCCGACCGGCTGTTGCAGTGGCTGCGACTCTATGCCGAGTCGGGCGGCCACCTCGTGATCGGCCCACGCACGGCGTACGCCGACGAGGAGGCCCGCGCCCGGCTCGAAGTCAAGCCGGCGCTGCTCTCCGAGGCGGCTGGGGTGCGGTACCAGGAGTTCTCGAACCTCGCAGCTCCGGTGACAGTGCGCTCCACGAACGAGCGACTGCCGATCCCGTCTGGTGCTACAGCCACCGGATGGGTGGACTGCCTCGTTGCCGAGGGTCGTGGGGAGGTGCTCGCGGAGTACGACCATCCGCACCTCGGCCGCTGGCCGGCGGTCGTCACGGCCGCCCACGGTGACGGCCGTCTCACCACCGTGGGGACGGTGCCCGACGAGGTGTTCGCGCGCTCGCTGCTGCGATGGCTGGCGCCGACCGACGACGACCCGTGGCGACGAGATCTGCCCGAGTCGGTCACGGTCACCACGGCGACGTCGGGGACCGGCGGACGGCTGGTGTTCGTGCACAACTGGTCCTGGACGCCGGTCTCGATCGCAGTGCCGTGCTGAGTCCGCGACGTCCTGCGCGGCGGCACCATGGCTGCCGGAGGGAGGCTGGAACTGAGTAGGTGGGACGTCGCCGCGCTCATCGAGGGCGGAGAGGGCGGATGAGACTCGCTCGGCTTCGTCCTCGGGTCAGCTGTAGCTGGCAGCCGCCCGTTGCAGCGACAGTGCGTCGACGTAGCGCTGGATGAAGGCGTCGACGCCAGCTACGTCGGTCGGGTCCGGGTCGACGGCCTCGCGATCGATGTCGGCGAAGACCTGCCTGGTCAAGAACTGATGCAAGGTCTGTCCGGGTGCGCGATCGAGGAGGAAGGCTGCGAGAACGGCGATGCCCCATGCGCCGCCTTCGGTGGCGACCTGTCCCACCGAGACGGGGGTGTTGATGGCGGCGGCCAGCAGCCGCTGCGCGACTCCTGCGGTCTTGAACAGGCCCCCGTGGGCCAACATCATGTCCAGCCGGACGCCTTCCTCCTTCTGCAGCACGTCCATGCCGATCCGCAAGGTGGCCAACGAGGCGAGCAGGTGGGTGCGCATGAAGTTGGCCAGGTTGAACGTGCTGTCGGGAGAGCGGAGGAACAGTGGGCGCCCTTCCTCCACTCCGGCGATGGGCTCGCCGGAGAGGTAGTTGTATGCCAGCAGCCCGGCGCAGTCCGGTGCGCCGTCGAGCGCGGAGTGGAACAGGATCTCGAAGATCTTCGAAGTGCCCGCCGGAGCGCCTAAAGCCTGAGCGAACTCTGCGAACAGCCCGACCCACGAGTTGAGCTCGCTGGCGCCGTTGTTGCAGTGGACCATCGCAACCAAGTCGCCGGCCGGGGTGGTGACCAGGTCGAGCTCGCGGTGCACTCGGCTGAGTTCCTGCTCGAGCACGACCATGGCGAAGATGCTGGTGCCGGCGCTGACGTTGCCCGTGTGCGGAGCGACCGAGTTGGTGGCCACCATGCCCGTTCCGGCATCCCCCTCCGGTGGGCACATCGGCACCCCCGAACACAGATGTCCGGTGGGGTCGAGCAACTTCGCGCCCGCTTCGGTGAGTTCGCCGGCCCGGTCCCCGGCAAGCAGGATGGCCGGCAGCACCTCGGCCAGCTTCATCTCCACGCCCGCTTCGGCGGCGAGCTGGTCGAACCGTTCCAGCATCGCCTCGTCGTAGCAGGCATGCGCGATGTCAATCGGGAACATCCCGCTGGCGTCGCCTATGCCCAGTGCCTTCTCGCCGGTGAGCTGCCAGTGCACATAACCGGCGAGGGTGGTCAGATGATCGAGGCGCCTGACATGGTCCTCGCCGTCGAGGATCGCCTGGTAGAGATGCGCGACGCTCCACCGGTGCGGGATGTTGTGCGCGAACTCAGCGCTGAGCCGCTCAGCGGCCTGCCCAGTGTTCGTGTTGCGCCAGGTCCGGAACGGCGTCAGCACCGTGCCCTCGGCGTCCAAGGCGAGATAGCCGTGCATCATGGCCGACACCCCTAGCGCGCCGACCCTGGTCAGCTCGACCCCATAGCGGTGCTCGACATCGGCGGCCAGTGCGGCGTAACACGCCTGCACCCCGGACCAGACGCTGTCGAGGGAGTAGGTCCAGACCCGGTCGACATACTCGTTCTCCCAGTCGTGGCCGCCCACCGCGATCGGTGCGTAGTCAGGACCGGTCAGGACGGCTTTGATCCTGGCCGACCCGAGCTCGATCCCGAGTGCGGTCCGGCCCTCGGCGATGGCGTCGTTGCCGAGTTCCCTCCGGCTCATCGCACCACTCCTTGTGACCTGGTCGCGCCGTATGTTGTGAGCGCTAACATACCCAGCCGAGCGCGCGTGGTGAAGCCCGGGCCGTTTGCCTGAGGGTGCATAGCACTCGCAGTAGCATGCTGGCATGCCAGGAGAAACCCCCGTGTCTCTTCGCGGCTCGCGCCCGGTGATGCACGACGTAGCCCGCCTCGCGGGGGTTTCGCACCAAACGGTGTCGCGGGTCCTCAACGGCCACCCGAATGTCAGCGCCGCGACGCGCGATCGCGTCGTTGCGGCCATGCAGCAGCTGAACTATCGGCCCAACGCTTTCGCCCGTGGCCTGGTCACTCGGCGTTCGCACCGCATCGGTGTGCTGAGCTTCGACAGCAGGCTGTTCGGTCCCGGCTCGACCCTGCACGCCATCGAGCGCGCGGCCCGCGCGAAGGGCTTCGGTGTCGCTGTTGCAGGCATGTCCGACCATGCCGGTGGCGACGTCGACGACGCGATGGAGGCGCTGCACGCTCAGGCCGTCGACGGCATCATCGTCATCGCTCCCAATGCCGCCGCGGTCCGTACGCTCGGCGTGCTCGCGCCCGCCGTACCTGTCGTGGCTCTCGAAGCCGAGTACCGCGATCAGCCGGTCGTGTCCATCGACCAGCTGGAGGGCGCTCGCCTGGCGACCCAGCACCTGCTCGATCTCGGGCATCGGACGGTGTACCACGTCGCGGGACCGCTCGACTGGCGTGAGGCCGAGCTGCGCGTGGAGGGCTGGCGGTTCGCGCTTTCCGGCGCTGGCGTGCCGATCCCGCCCCTGCTCCATGGGGACTGGAGCCCGCGCTCCGGCTACGCCGCCGGCCAGGAGATCGTCGACCGCGACGAAGTGACCGCGGTCTTCGCCGGCAACGACCAGATGGCACTCGGCCTGGTTCACGCCCTGGCGAGTCGCGGCCGACGTGTTCCCGAGGACGTCAGCGTCGTGGGCTTCGACGACATTCCCGAGGCGGAGTTCATGCTGCCGGCCCTCACGACCGTTTGGCAGGACTTCGACGAGGTAGGGCGCCGCGGGTTCGACCTGCTTCTCGCCCTCGTGGCCAAGCGTTACTCGGGCGGCAACGCAACCCTCAACTCGAGCCACAGCTCAGCCGACAACCCTGACGGCCACGCAACCACCGGCGAGAACCGCGGCCGCGTCACGATTCCGCCCCAGCTGGTCGTGCGGGCGAGCACGGCGGGCCAGCACGGCGGCCGCTCGCGCCGACGTCAGAGCCCGCGCGCCAGCCGGTAGTAGGCGGCGTTCCAGCGCAGCTCCTGCACGAACCGTCGCGGTGTGGTGTTCGCGTCGATGAGAACCAGCTCGGTGCCGGTCATCTCGGCGAGGTTCTGCAGGTGCTCAGGGGTGAGTGCCGTCGAAAGCACCGTGTGGTGCGGGCCGCCTGCGGTCAGCCAGGACTCCGTCGACGTGGGCAGGTCGGGCGCAGGGCGCCATACGGCACGGGCCACGGGAAGCCGCGGCAGCGGAGCCAGCGGCGGCACGACTTCGATGTCGTTGGCCACGAGTCGAAACCGATCGCCCAAGTCGGCCATCCCCGCGACGATGCCGTCACCGGGTGCCGCGTCGAAGACCAGCCGGACCGGGTCCTCGCGGTTGCCGATGCCGAGCGGGTGGATCTCGACACGCGGCCGGTCGGCCGTAAGGGTCGGGCAGACTTCGAGCATGTGGGCGCCGAGGATGACCTGTTCGCCGGGCACGAGGTGGTAGGTGTAGTCCTCCATGAAGGAAGTTCCTCCGGGCAACCCTTCGGCGACCACCTTGAGGGTGCGCAGCAACAGCGAGGTCTTCCAGTCGCCCTCGGCTCCGAAGCCGTACCCGTCTGCCATCAGCCGCTGCACGGCGAGCCCGGGCAGCTGCCGTAGACCCCCGAGGTCTTCGAAGTTCGTGGTGAAGGCCGTGAATCCGCCGTCGTCGAGGAACGAGCGTAGGCCGAGCTCGATCTGTGCGCCGTAGCGCAGCGACTCGTGCCGGTCGCCCTTGGGGCTGAGCTCGTCGGCGACGTCGTAGGCGTCGAGGTAGGTCGACACGAGCTCGTCGATGTCAGCGGGGGGGATGGCGTCGACACGAGCAACGAGGTCGTTGACGCTGTAGGTGTTCACCGACGCGCCGAAACGCAGCTCCGCCTCGACCTTGTCGCCTTCGGTGACCGCGACATCGCGCATGTTGTCGCCGAACCGCGCCAGGCGGGTGTTGCGCAGCGCGGCACGTCCTGCGGCGGCGCGGACCCAAGCAGCGACCCGCCCCACCACGGCGGGATCGCTGACGTGGCCTGCGACGGTCGTGCGCGTTAGACCTAGGCGAGATTGCACGTAGCCGAACTCCCGGTCGCCGTGCGCCGCCTGGTTGAGGTTCATGAAGTCCATGTCGATGGCGGCCCAGGGGAGCTCGACGTATGCCTGTGTGTGCAGGTGCAGCAGTGGCTTGTCGAACGCGTCCAGCCCTGTGATCCACATCTTCGCGGGGCTGAACGTGTGCATCCACGCGATCACGCCCATGCAGACGTCGTCGCTGTTCGCATCCAGAAGGGTGCGCCGGATGGCTGCGGCGTCGGTGAGCACGGGCTTGAGCACCACGGCACAGGCGATCTCGTCTGAGCTGTCGAGCACGTTCGCCACTTGGCGCGACTGCCGCTCGACCTGTCCCAGCACGTCCTCGCCGTACAGGCCCTGGCTGCCCGTCAGAAACCACACCTGGGACCGGCCGTCGTGTTGCACCGCTACCGCCTCTCCTGGATCTGCTGTCCGTAGAAGTTCTGGTAGCGGTCGTACAGCGCCGCCACGTCGTCGGGGTCGA
Organism: Nocardioidaceae bacterium; assembly: GCA_035690495.1. GTDB lineage: Bacteria > Actinomycetota > Actinomycetes > Propionibacteriales > Nocardioidaceae > DASSKK01. Next base: position 22,052 of record DASSKK010000068.1, read on the forward strand.
TCGGCACCGTCGGCCCGAGCTGACGGGCGATGTGGACGGTGCGGGCGACGTCTTCGAGCATCACGGCCACCTTGACGGCGTCGCGCGCATCGCTGCCGATCGTGAAGGGGCCGTGGTTCTGCATGAGTACGGCGGAGGAGTTGCTGCCGCGCAGCGTCTCGACGATGCCCTGCCCGATGGAGTCGTCGCCGATGCGGGCGAACGGACCCACCGGGATGTCGCCGCCGAACTCGTCGGCGACCATCGTGAGGACGCATGGAATCGGCTCGGCGCGGGCGGACCAAGCCGTGGCGTACGTCGAGTGGGTGTGCACCACGCCGCCGACCTCGGGCATGTGCCGGTAGACGTAGGCGTGCGCGGACGTGTCGGAGGACGGCCGGTTGTAGCCCTCCACGAGGTCTCCGTACAGGTCGGTGACGACCATGGAGGCGGCATCGAGCTCGTCATAGGACACCCCGGAGGGCTTGATGACGAGGAGCTCCTCACCCGGCACCCGGGCCGAGACGTTTCCCGCCGTCCAGATGACGAGCCGGTACCTGATCAGCTCGCGGTGCAGGTCGGCCACTGTCGCGCGCAGCTGGTCCACGGTCTCGCGGATCGCGATGCGCAGTGCCATGGCCGCCCTTCCCCGAAGTTGTGAACGTTCACTATTCGACCACAACCAGTGGCTGCTCGCCACCCGTCGGCGCGACGAGGTCGTCCCGCGGGCGGTGGCGCCGGCTCGGAACCGCCGTAGGGAGCTGGCACGGCGTACCAGCACCAATCCACGACTGGTGCAGTGAGGCCCGCACCCGCGAGGTGTTCACCGCGGCCGGATTCGGCACCTTCCGCCGGGCCGCGCAGACGCCGCTGAACATCGTCTACGAGGCGAGCGCATAGCGTCAGCGAGCGGTGCGCCGCGCGATGTAGTAGATGTTCAACGGGTCCCCTTCCACCTGGGCCGTGCGCACCTCGTCGAAGCCCGCCGCGGCGAGCATCTCCCGGGCCCTGCCCTCGCCCCAGGCGGTGCCCAGCCCCTCGCCGCCGTAGGCGAGCGAGACGGTCAGGCAGTGGAACACCGAGATGGCGAACACCAGGGGAGCGAGGGGGTCCCCGACGTTCTCCTCGAGGCGGGAGGAGAAGGCGATGTCGCCCATCAGGAAGGTGCCCTCGGGCGCCAGCGCGGCCGAGATCGAGCTCAGCAGCTGAGTAGGGTGCGCCTGATCGTGCACCGTGTCGAACGCGGTGACCAGGTCGTAGCTGCCGGTCAGCGGGGCGGCGTCGGCCACCTCGAAGCGGGCATTGGTCAGGCTCCAGTCGGCGGCTTCGCTGCGGCCGAGTGCGATGCCCTCCTCGGAGATGTCCACGCCCAGGAACCGACTGCGCGGGAAGGCCCGCGCCATCACGTTCACCGCGTGGCCTGCGCCGGTGCCGACGTCGACCACCTCGATGCCCTCCTCGAGCCGTGCGACGAGTCCGGGCACGAGGACGAGGATGCCGTCCACCAGGCTGGCGTCGTACACCCGCGCGGTCTCGTCGCGCTGGAGCTGCTGGAACGTGGGGTATGACGAGTAGGGCACGCCGCCGCCCTCCCGGAAGACGCGGACGATCTCCGGCTCGACCTCTCCCATCAGCGCGAAGTACTGGCAGAAGAAGGCCAGGTTGTCCGGGCCGGCCGCCGTCGTGGTCAGGGCGGCGTGCTCGGGTGGCAGGTAGTAGCGCGCGTCCTCGGCGTCGTACTCCACGATGCCGCCGACGACCATGCCGCCGAGCCACTCGCGCACGTAGCGCTCCTCCAGGGCGGCGGCGCGGGCGAGCTGCTCCGACGTCACCGACCCTGCCCCCGCCAGCGCGTCGAACAGCCCGGCGCGATGGCCGATGCTGGTCAACAGCGCCAGCGAGGCGTGGTCGAGGATGGCGGTCATCTTGTCGGCGAAGGCCCCGGCCTTCTGCTCGTCCAACACTGCGACGGGTCGGTCCATGGTGGTCATGGGACTCCTCCTCGAATCGTGGGGTGGCGGCCGTTGCCGCCGCTGACCACGCTCCTTCCAGCGGGCGCGCTTGCGGAACCGTGTGTGCACGTAGATCGCCGCGGCCGTCACGTAGCCGGCGCTGCGTGATGTCTAGCCCAGCAGTCCCGTACGCCGTGCGTGCGCGACCGCGATGGTGCGGGCCGAGGGGCCGGTGGCGCCGATCTTGAGGTAGATGTTCGAGACGTGTCGCTCGACCGTGCGGGGCGAGAGGACCAGCCGGCCGGCGATCTCGGCATTGCTCAACCCGTCCGCCACCAAGCGCAGGACCTCGGTCTCGCGCAGCGTCATCGCCTCGGAGGCAGGCACGCGGCACCGCAGCCGCCCGAGCAGGTCGTCGGCCGCCGCCACCACGCCGTGCGCACCCAGCTCTGTGGCAGCGGACCGGACGGACTCGGCCATCATCCGGGCTGCCGCCACCTCGCCCTCCTGCAGCAGCCGTGTGGCGAGCTCCACCTGCGCCGCGAGCGTGGCGTGGGCGAAACCCGCCTGGTCGAGCAGATCGACCGCGGCCTCCAGCCCTGCTCGCGCCGCGGTGGGGGAGCCGCCGGCCAGGTCGACCAGGGCCCGCGCCGCGACGGCGGCTCCGCGGACGGCGGCGGTGGGGATCTGCTCGGCGGTGGCCTCCAGCTCGCGAGCGGCTGCGTCGGCGGCGTCCGGCTCGGTCAGCGCCAGCCGGGCCCGCACGAGGACCTCGAGCACCTCGATGCGCTCGATCAGGTCGTGACGAGACACCGCGCGCAGGTAGCGCTCTGCCAGGTCGGCGGCCACCTGCGGACTGCCGCGGTCGAGCTCGATGGCGGCGCGCACCGCGAGCACCTGGTGCCGCACGGCCCGGCGGTAGGGCTCGCGTTCACACGGACTCAGCTCGCTCAATGCATCGTCGAGGCGGCCTTGCAGCCGGCGAAGCGTCGCCCGGAGCACCAACGCCATCGCGGCCGTCAGCGGACGGCCGCCGGCGTCCCAGAGGACCTGGTCGAGCTCCGCCTCGGCCTCCGGCCACCGGCCGCGGCAGATGAGCAGGGCGGCGTACCGGGTGCGTGCGAACGTCGCGAAGCCAGCGGACCCTGCAGCGGTCGCCATCGAGAGCACCCGCTGTGCCCACTGCTCCATCCGGTCGAGGTCGCGCACCCGTTCGCAGGCGGTGATGAGCAGGCAGTAGACGTCGAGGTCGGCCGCCGGAGGCACCTCGCCGGCCAGGGCGGCGGCGGTGGCGCCGTCGAGCAGATCGAAGCCGTCCTCGAGCTCGCCCCGGGTGACCTGCACCAGTCCGAGGAAGGCCCTGCTCATGATCAGCTGGGTGGTGTCCCCGATCCGCTCGGCGAGAGCGACGGCGCGCTGCGCGTGGGTCCGTGCCGTGTCCGGGTCCTTCTCGTAGGCGAGTGCGCGGTAGGCGCTCATCGCGTCGACCGTCACCAGGCTCGGATGCTCGGGGTGGTGAGAAAGGTGGTCCCGGGCACGCGACAGCCAGCCGGCCGCCACCGCCGAGCCGCCGAGGTCGCTCAGCTCGATGTCGGCGAGGGTGCAGGCAACCGTTCCCGCACCCGCGTGGTCGCCGGCCTCGACGTACCAGTGATACGCCCGCTCGTAGGCCGCACAGGCGGCGCTGATGTCGTCGAGCGCCCGGCAGGACAGCGCGAGGCGTTCGAGCATCTGCCCGTCGCCGCCCTCTTCGAGCAGCACCGTGTACGCCGCCCGAGCGGCTTTGAAATCCTTCGCGGCGAGCAATTCTGCGGCACGACGACGCAGGTCGCGCGTCCTCGACGCCTTCTGGCCCGCACCCGGGCTCGACCTCACACGCCGTACGCTACGCCCCGGGCCGGAGGACCCGCTGCCCCAGCTCCGGGGGCTCTCACTCGCCGGCGACGGGGTCGATGATCGCGCCGACCTGCCGGATCTCGTCGCAGGGGAAGCCGCCGATACGGGCGTGCTCGCGGACGGCTTTCTCGTCCTCGGCGTTGTAGACGCAGAACAGGTGGTTTCCGGTGACGTAGCTGTGCACCCACTGGGCCCGTCCGGCGAGCTGGCCCAGGACCGCATTCGACTTCGCTGACAGATCGTGGAGCTGGTCGGGGCTCATTCCGCCGATCCCGGGGACCTCGCGGGTGATCAGGTACTTCGGCATGTCTCCTCCTCGGAGTCTCGCGGCGGTCCTCATGCCGCCGGGTCATGCCACGGTGGCACCGCGATCGAGTCCCGTCATGGGGCGATCACCCCACCCCTTCTCCGTCCACCAGCAGATGCTCCATCGCGAACAGGGTGGCCGCGGCCCTGGTGGAGACACCGGCCTTGGCATAGAGCCGCTCGACGTGGTTGCCGACCGTCTTGGGCGAGATGCCCAGCCGGGAGGCGACCTGCCGGTTCGTGGCTCCCCTGGCGATCAAGGCGAGCACCTCGGCCTCTCGCGGGGTGAGTCCTGCCGGCAACGGCGATGACGTACGCCGCGCGTGCCGGCCGGCTGCGGCGAGGACCGCGTCGACGGCACGCCGGTCCAGCCGCCCGGCCTCCGCCTCCGCGACCACGTGCGCAGCGGCATCATCGGCCGAGGCCGCGGCACGGTGGGGACGCTGCTCGGTTCGGGTCCGGAACGTGTCGGCAGCCGCCAGCAGCCGGGCGGGCATCGGCAGCGCGGTCGCCGTCAACCCCCGGTGGTATCCGGAGCCGTCGAGCCGCTCGTGCGCCATCGACGCCACCTCACCCCAGCGGGACAGCGCGGGCGAGTGCGCCAACATCCGCTCGGTGTAGTAGGAGTGGAGCCGGATCCGCTCCCGCTCCCCCTCCGACAACGGCGTGATCCGATCCCACAGCGTGTTCGGTACGCCGACCCGTCCCAGGTCGTGCAGCAACCCGGCACGGCGTACGAACCGCACGTTCTCGTCGTCCCACCCCAGGTGTCTCGCCGCACCGGCCGCGAGGTCGGCGACGCCCCGCGAGTGCCCGCTGAACCACGGCGACTTCAGGTCAACCCAGTCGGCCACCGCCTCCAGGACGGTGTCGAGCCGCGCCTCGGTGAGTGTCGGCGACGCGACCAGGTCGGCCATCGCCTCCCAGCCGTCGGCCGGCGGGAGATCGCTGAAGACGTCGTCGGCGCAGCCCACGAGCAGATCGACCAGATCCGGGTCGAACGCGGTGCCGCGCCGGTCGCGGACCACCGTCGCTACCGCCGAGGTCCCGCCGCGGGCGTGGTGCACCTCGGCGACGTCGGCGACCTGCCAGAGCCGGACCGGCAGCGGGATCCCGGTTCCGGCGACCCCGGCCGGCAGGCCCTTGCCGTCCCAGCGCGCGAAGATGTGGCCGAGGGCGTCGCACACCTCGTCGGCCAAGCCGAGCCGGCGGGCCACGGCCGACGTCACCTGGCAGTGCGCTCGCAACGACTGCTGGACGCTACGTCCCCGGTCGGCGAGCACGCCCGCGACCTTTGCGGCGCGCCGCGGCATCGGGTCGCCGCTCCCGGCCCGCCGCAGCAGGTAGCCGAGGAACGGCAACGGCGCCATGTCGAGGTCGTAGACGCCTGCGCGGTAGGCGATGTCGTCGCCGAACCAGGCGGCGGCGTCCCGCGAGTCGGCGATGCAGCCGACCCAGCCCATCATCGCCACGTGCACCAGGGTCGTCCGGTCCGACATCCCCACCCGGTCACCGAGCCGCGCAGCCACCACGGTGGCGCGCGCCACGTGCCCCATCGGCTGCCCGAGCCCGAGATCCACGGCCAACGACAGGGTGCCCAAGATGTCGTCGAGCCGGACTCCACTGCCGGGCGACGGGCTCCGTGCCATCGCCTTACCGTATTGCCACGGTGCCCCGATGTCCCGCGGGGGCGCGTCGCAGGACGGGGTGGGAGTACTACGCTCGCGTGGTGGCCGGTCTGCTGCACATGCCCGCGAGTCCCCGACGACTGCGCGAGTTGCTGGCCGGGCCGGCGCCGGTCCTGGCACCAGGAGCCTATGACGCGCTGGGCGCGAGGCTGATCGAGGCGGCCGGGTTCGACTGCGTCTACATGACCGGGTTCGGGACCGCGGCCGGGCTGCTGGGCCGGCCGGACATCGGCCTGCTGACTGGCACCGAGATGGTCGACAACGCCCGCCGCGTTGCCGGAGCGGTCGGCGTACCGGTCGTCGCTGACGCCGACACCGGCTACGGAAACCCGCTCAACGTCATCCGCACCGTCACCGACTACGAACGGGCGGGTGTCGCGGGCATTCACCTCGAGGACCAGGTGATGCCGAAGCGCTGCGGCCACCTCAGCGGCAAGGCGGTCATCGACCCGGAGGACATGGTCGCCAAGGTCCGGGCGGCGGTCGCCGCGCGGTCTGACCCGGACTTCGTGCTGATCGCACGCACCGACGCTCGAGCGGTCAACGGACTGGACGACGCCCTGCGCCGCGGGAGCGCCTACCTCGACGCGGGCGCTGACGTATTGTTCGTGGAGGCTCCGCAGACCGAGGCCGAGGTGGAGAGGGTGGCGCGTGAGTTCTCGGGTGCACCACTGCTGTTCAACTGGGTCGAGGGTGGTCGGACTCCTCCGCTGACGGTGCACGAGCTCGGGGAGCTCGGATTCCGGCTTGTGATCTTCCCCATCGGGCCGCTGCTGGCGGCCACGTCAGCGATGCGCTCCTATCTCGGAGAGGTCCGCGGCGGTGCCCAGGCCCAGGGTGCCGGCCGGCTGACGTTGGAGCAGTTCGTCGAGCTCATCGGGATGCCCGAGGTGGCCGAGCTCGAGCAGCGGTTCTCCTGACCCAGACAACGGAGGTAGGCAATGGCAGACACATTCACCAAGAGCAGCATCAGCGACGACCTCGCCGACCGCATGATTGCCGCCTCGCGAGCAAAGGCCAGCGAGATCGGGGTGGCCATGAACATCGCGGTCGTCGACGAGAGCGGTGTGCTCAAGGCGTTCGTCCGGATGGACGGGGCACCTCTGTTGTCGGTGCAGATCGCCCAGGACAAGGCCTACACGGCGGCCGGGTTCAGCATGCCCACCGACGGATGGTTCGACTTCATCAAGGACGATCCGCCGCTCGCCGCCGGAGCGCCGACGGGAATCGACCGGCTGGTGATCTTCGGCGGCGGATACCCGATCCGGGTCGGAGAGGCGGTCGTGGGGGCGATCGGTGTCAGCGGCGGACACTACACCCAGGACATGGAGGTGGCCGAGGCCGGCCTCGCGGTCCTCTCGTAGCTCCGAGCATCACCCGATCTCCCGATCAGTCTTGCTCGCAATGCACGCGTGGGTTGTGGTCGGCGAACATGCCGTGCGGATTGTGCCGCCAGACCCACGCGTGCACCTGGTAGAACGACGGCAGCTCGTAGCGGTTGGGAGCGCCCACGTAGGCGAGTTCGCGACCGAACAGCTCCGGCGTGGTTCCCGGGTGCGCCGCCTCCCAGGCTTCGGCGAAGACGACGTACTCCGTGGCCACGAGGCGGAGCGTTCCGTCTGTCCGTGGCTCGTAGACCAGGACTTCCGGCTGTGCGGGGTCGAGCTCGGCGTCGACGAGCGATGCCTTGAGCCAGTGGTAGCCCATCGCGCCATCCTCTGGGTCCGGCGCGGTGATGCACTCGTGCAGCGGTACGCCGTCCGGGAAGGGCGCGTAGCCGGCGTCGGTGGCGCTGTCGGTGTCGTGGTACGGCGCGGAGGCGGCGCGAGCCTGTGCGAGCGCGAGCGGCGACTCCGCCCACGCGGCAGCCGCGCCACCCGCAGTGAGAGCCGGGGCAAGCCCCAGCAGGGTGGCGGCGATCAGAGTGCGCTTCATGGCGGTCCCCTTCGATGGTCGAGTGTGAGAGACCTCCTCACAGTCGCGCCGCCCGGCTCCACCGTCATGAGGCATCCACCCCATGTGCTCGTCCGCGCTGTGGCCTCAGGAGTCTCCTACCGCCTGCGCGAGCTCCTCACCGCCGATCTCGCGCTCGATCTCCTCCAGCGGCTTGTGCTTGGTCTCAGGGACCTTGAACCAGAAGAACGAGATGGCGATGAGTCCGATGATCCCGTAGATCCAGAACGTCGGCGCCTTGCCGATGGCCGCGGTCTCCTGCAGGAAGAAGTAGGACACGATGAAGTTCGCGGCCCAGTTGCAGATCGTGGCCACCGCCATCGCCTGGCTGCGGAACTGCAGTGGGTAGATCTCGGAGATCATCAGCCAGAACACAGGTCCCAGCCCGATCGCGAAGCCGATGATGAACACGATCAGTGCCACCAGGCCCACCCACGAGGCGCCCTGGTTGAGCGCGGAGAAGTGGAAGTAGGCGCCGAGCAGGAACAGAGCGATCGTCAGGATCACCGTGCCGCTGATCAGCAGCGGCCGTCGGCCGACCCAGTCCAGCAGCAGCACCGCGACGATGGTGACCACGAAGTTGGTCACGCCGATGAACACCGCGAGCAGCACGGAGGTGTTCGTGGTCTGGCCGGTGTACTTCAGGATCGTGGTCGCGAAGTAGATGACGGTGTTGATCCCGACGAACTGCTGGAAGATCGCGAGGGCGATACCGACCATCATCAGCGACCGGAGCCGCTTGGCGAACAGGTCGCGGATCGAGTAGCGCGACGACTGCTCGACCACCTCTTTCATGTCCTCGAGTTCCGCGTCGATGTCGGCATCCTGCCGGGTGCGTTCGAGCACTGCGCGAGCCTCGTCGTACCGCCCCTTGCGCACCAGCCACCGCGGCGTGTGCGGAACGAACACCATGCTCACAGCCAGTACGGCGCCGGGGACGCCACCGATGCCGAGCATCCAGCGCCAGTTGTCGGTGACGTCGCGCAGCCCGAAGCCGACGAGGTACGCAAGGAAGATGCCCAGCGTGATCATGATCTGGTTGTACGTTACGGTCCCGCCGCGCACCTTCGGCGGCGTTTGCTCGGCGATGTACTCCGGGCTGACGAAGGAGGCGGTGCCGACCGCGAAACCGAGGAAGAACCGGGCGATGCACAGCCAGGTCACATCCTGCGCCAGCGCGGAGGCGATCGCGCCGCCGACGTACACGCACCCCGACAGGCACTTCGTCCACTTGCGGCTGATGCGATCGGACAGGTAGCCCGAGCCGATCGCTCCGATCA
>DASSKK010000069.1:0-73321 GCA_035690495.1 Nocardioidaceae bacterium
TTCGCGAGACCGGGAATCGTCAAGCCTGCAAGGCGTTCCGTCCCCTCCGGCTCTGCTCCCGGCTCGACGGCGCTGAACATACCGTCGCTGATCTCGACGCGAACACCATCACGGACGCCGTCATCGAGGAGCGCCCGCTCCAGCCAGTACGCCGTCACGTGTCGCCCTCACCGGTGGGCTGCGTCGACGCCCCCGCCAGCCGTTCGATCGTGTCCGCGAGCGCCTCGACGCCGACGAGACAGTCGGCCATCGGCGCGAACTCCTCGGGCGAGTGCGAGATGCCGGTGGGGTTGCGGACGAACAGCATCGCGGTCGGCACGCCAGCCGTGGACATCACGCCGGCGTCGTGGCCGGCCATCGTCGGGATCACCGGCCAGTCCGGACCGTCGCGGTGTCCTGAGCCTGTCGAAGGGTCCTGACGGGCGATGCGTCGCGCGAGGTCGGCGTCGAAGCGCACCTCACCCGAGACGGACTCCGGTGTGACCACCAGGCCGGTGCCGTCGCGCCCGGCACGCTCCTGGGCGAGCCGCTCGATGTCGGCGAGCAGCTGGTCGAGGTGCTCGGCGGTCTCCGCGCGGGCATCGAGCCAGCCGGTGACCGCGGACGGGACCGCGTTGGTGCCGTTGGGCCGCACCTCGAGCCGGCCGAACGTCGCCCGCTGCCCCGCGAGCCGCGCCTGCTTGTTGGCGGCCAGCGCGGTCATCGCGTAGCTCAGCATCGGGTCCTTGCGGTCCTCCATCCGGGTGGTGCCCGCGTGGTTGGCCTCGCCGGTGAAGTCGAAGCGGTAGCGCCCGTGCGGCCAGATCGCGCTGGCCACCCCGACCGGGACCTCGCGGTGCACCAGGTCGCGGCCCTGCTCCACGTGGAGCTCCAGGAAGCAGCCCACCTTCTCCCGCAGCCGGGTCCACACCACGTGCCGCGGGTCGGGCTCGATGCCCACCGACTCCAGCGCGTCACCGAAAGAGACGCCGTCGCGGTCGCGGAGCTCCCGCGCCTGCTCCCAGCTGGTCTGCCCGGTCGCCAGCCTGGAGCCGAGGCAGGCGATCCCGAACCGGGATCCCTCCTCCTCCACGAACGCGCCGATCCCGAGCGGCCGCTCCGGGACGAAGCCACGCTCCCGGAGCCGGTCCACCGCGGCCAGCGCCGAGACCAGGCCGAGCGGTCCGTCGTACGCCCCGCCGTCGAGCACCGAGTCCAGGTGCGAGCCGGTGAGCACCGCCTTCGCGCCGCCCGCCCCGGGGTAGCCCCACCAGCCGACGGTGTTCCCGACCGGGTCGGTCTGCACCCTCAGGCCACGCGACTCGCACTGCTCCACGAACCACGCGTGGCACTCGCGCTCGGCGGAGCCGAACGGCTGCCGGAAGTAGCCGCCCGTTCGCGCGGAGCGCCCCAACGGCGCGAGATCGCGCCACATCTTCTCGAACGATTCGGTGCCATCGGCCATGATCTCTCCATGGAGTTCTGCGAGGTGGTACGTCGTCGCCGGATGATCCGCAACTACGCCGAGCGTCCGCTCGACCCTACGGCGGTGGACAGGATGCTCGCCAACGCCGTGCGCGCGCCGAGCGCCGGCTTCAGCCAGGGGTGGGCGTTCCTGCGGCTGGACCAGCCGGCCGACGTACGCCGCTTCTGGGCTTCCACCACAGACCCCGCCGACCGGGAGACACCCGACGACTGGCTGACCGGCATGATGCGCGCGCCGGTGGTGATCGTGCCGTGCTCGAACAAGTCCGCCTACCTGTCGCGCTATGCCGAGGCCGACAAGGGCTGGACCGACGAGGACGAGGCGCGTTGGCCGGTGCCGTTCTGGCACATGGACGCCGCGATGGCCTCGCTCCTGGTCCTGCAGACCGCCGTCGACGAGGGGCTCGGCGCCTGCTTCTTCGGCATCCCGCCCGCGCACACGGCCTCGTTCAAGCAGGCGTTCGCGGTGCCCGAGCAGTTCACCCCCGTCGGCGCGATCACCGTGGGACACCTGGCCGAGGACCGCGGGGCTGCCGGGTCGCCCTCGACGCGGCCCCGCAGGCCCATGGAGGACGTGGTGCACCGCGGCACCTGGTGAGCAGCCAACCTGTTGAGTTGCGCCTCGTTCCGTGTTCAGTTGCGCCTCGTTCCCGTTCAGTTGCGCCTCGTTGCGGAACGAGGAGCAACTCGGTGCCTAACCATACAGAACTCAACAAGTGACCGAGAGCCACTGTTGGGGGTGGTGCGACACTGGACGCGATGCACCCCGACCCGTGGTCCAAGCTCGGTTCGCCGCCGGGTCAGTGCGAGGCGTGCACGCACGCCAAGCTGAACCTCACCCGCCGCGGCGCGGCGTACCTGCGCTGCTTGAAAGCGGCCGAGGACGCTCGCTTTGCGCGCTACCCTCGGCTGCCCGTGCGCGACTGTCCTGGCTTCGAACCGAGCGGAGGCGCGCAGCGTGGCCGATGAGGAGCGCGCCAAAGAGGAGGAACGCCGACTGCGGCGTGCCGCGGTGACCCGACTCGACAGGCAGGTGCCCGAGCCTCCGGCCATCGACGATTCGGAGCCCGAGGAGCCGACTCCTGAGGACGAGGACAGCAGCCGCTACCGGCGCGCGGACCAGCGAGCGCTCTGGGTCGACCAGCAGGTGCGCCAGGCGATGCGCCGCGGCGAGTTCGACAACCTGCCCGGCGCGGGGAAGCCGCTGAAGCTGACCGACATGCATGACCCCGACTGGTGGGTCAAGCGGCTCATCGAGCGGGAGAACATCACCGGGATCGCGCCGCCGGCGATCGCGTTGCGCCGTGAGGACGCCGAGTTCGAGGCGAGGCTCGACGACGAGGTGACCGAGGACGGCGTACGCCGCGTGGTCACCGACTTCAATGCGCGCGTCGTCGAGGCGCGACGTCAGCTGCTCGGCGGGCCCCCGGTGATCACCAAGACCCGCGACCCGGATGGCGAAGTCGAGGCATGGCACGCGCGACGCGCCGCCCGCAGGAGCAAGCGCGAGGCCGAGCACCGGCATCCGGCGGAGCAGCGACGTCGTCGCTGGCTGCGTCGTCGGCGTGGCTAGCGACGTTCAACCTTCCGTGAGGTGTCGCTCCAGTTCGGCCCTGATCCGCGGGAAGTCGGTTGCGAGGGTGTTCCACACCGCGGTGCGGTCGATGTCCTGGTAGTGGTCGCTGTACTTGTCCCGTGTTCGAGCCAGCGCAGCTGGTAGCCGTCCATGCCGAAATTGTGGGTTGTGTGCTATGTCGAGATTCCCGGCTCAGGACTCCTGCATGGGGATGCGCACCCCGGTGCGGTCGGCCACGTCCACGGCGTCCTGGTAGCCCGCGTCCACGTGCCGGATGATCCCCGTGCCCGGGTCGTTGCTGAGCACCCGCTCGATCTTGGCCGCGGCCAGCTCGGTGCCGTCCGCGACGCACACCTGGCCGGCGTGGATCGACCTGCCCATCCCGACACCGCCGCCGTGGTGGATCGACACCCAGGACGCCCCCGATGCGGTGTTCACCAGCGCATTGAGCAATGGCCAGTCGGCGATCGCGTCCGAGCCGTCGGCCATCGCCTCGGTCTCCCGGTACGGCGAGGCCACGCTGCCGCAGTCGAGATGGTCGCGGCCGATCACGATCGGCGCCTTCAGCTCACCGGAGGCCACCATCTCGTTGAACTTGAGGCCGGCCAGATGCCGCTCGCCGTAGCCCAGCCAGCAGATCCGCGCCGGCAGGCCCTGGAAGTGCACGCGTTCGCCGGCCATCGTGATCCACTTGTGCAGTCGGGCGTAGTCCGCCGACTTCTCGGCGGGGAACAGGTCCAGGATCGCGCGGTCGGTGGCGGCGATGTCTGCCGGATCCCCGGACAGAGCCGCCCAGCGGAACGGGCCCTTGCCCTGGCAGAACAGCGGCCGGATGTAGGCCGGCACGAAGCCTGGGAAATCAAAGGCTCGCTGGTAGCCGCCCTTGCGGGCCTCGTCGCGGATCGAGTTGCCGTAGTCGAAGACCTCGGCCCCGCGGTCCTGGAACCCCACCATCGCGCGCACGTGCGCGGCCATGGACTCCTGGGCTCGCGCGGTCAGCTCGGCCGGATCCTTCTCGCGCAGCGCGGCCCAGTCCTCGAAGGCGACACCGGCGGGCAGGTAGCGCAGCGGGTCGTGCGCGGAGGTCTGGTCGGTGACGATGTCGATGGGCGCGTCCTGCGCGAGCAGCGCGGGGACCATCTCGGCGGCGTTGCCGAGCACTCCGATCGACAGCGGCCGCCTGGCGTCGCGGGCCTCGACTGCTCGGCGTACGGCGTCCTCGAGGGAGTCGGCCTGCTCGTCGAGGTACTTGTGCTCGATGCGCCGCTCGATGCGCGTCGGGTCGCACTCGATGCAGATCACGACACCGTCGTTCATCGTGACCGCAAGCGGCTGCGCCCCGCCCATCCCGCCGAGTCCGGCGGTGAGCGTGATGGTGCCGGCGAGCGTGCCGCCGGGGGTTTCGAGACGCTCCTCCGCTGCGCTTGTCCTGAGGAGCCGAGGGACGAGGCGTCTCGAAGGGCTCCCCCGCTCCTCAACCACCGGCTGCCCCCGGTCGTCGACCACCTTGCGGGCGAGCTTGTCGGCGACCGCGGCGAACGTCTCGAACGTTCCCTGCAGGATGCCTTGGGTGCCGATGTAGATCCACGAGCCGGCGGTCATCTGCCCGTACATGATCAGACCCAGGTCCTCCAGCCGCCGGAACTCCTCCCAGTTGGCCCAGTCGCCGACCAGGTTGGAGTTGGCGATCAGCACGCGCGGAGCCCACTCGTGGGTGCGCATCACCCCGACCGGCTTGCCGGACTGGACGAGCAGCGTCTCGTCCTTCTCGAGCGTCCGCAGGGTCCGAATGATGGCGTCGTACGCCGCCCAGCTGCGGGCCGCCTTGCCCGACCCGCCGTACACGACCAGCTCGTCGGGGTTCTCGGCGACCTCCGGGTCGAGGTTGTTCATCAGCATCCGCAGCGGCGCCTCGGTCTGCCAGCTGCGGGCGCTCAGCTCGGTGCCGCGCGGGGCCCGCACAACCCGATTCGTCCGCGAAACTGCGTCCGTTTCACGCGGAGGGGTCGCGGACGAATCGGGGGTGGGTGTCATGACAGCTCTCCGATCTGTGATTCGACGGCGTCGACCAGCGCACCGGTGCGCACGGCGACCACCGCGTGCTCGATCTCCGGGGTCAGATGCCGGTCCGGACCGGGGCCCGCCACGTCGCGGCGCAGCAGGTCTCGCGCGGCAGCAGTCGCCGGAGACGGTTCGAGGGGAGCCCGCAGGTCGAGCGCGCGGGCCGCGGTGAGGTACTCCACCGCGATCACCCGGGTCAGCCCGTCCAGGGCACGCCGCAGCTTGCGGGCGGCCGACCAGCCCATCGAGACGTGGTCCTCCTGCATCGCCGAGGACGGGATCGAGTCCACCGAGGCCGGCGCGGCGAGCCGCTTGAGCTCGGAGACGATCGCGGCCTGGGTGTACTGGGCGATCATGTGCCCCGAGTCGACGCCGGGGTCGTCGGCCAGGAACGGCGGCAGCCCGTGGTTGCGGGCGACGTCGAGGAACCGGTCCGTGCGCCGCTCGCTCATCGAGGCGACGTCGGCGGCGACGATCGCCAGGAAGTCGAGCACGTAGGCCACCGGGGCGCCGTGGAAGTTCCCGTTGGACTCCACCCGGCCATCGTCGAGCACCACCGGGTTGTCGATCGCCGAGGCGAGCTCGCGGCCGGCGACCAGCGCCGCATGGGCGACCGTGTCGCGCGCCGCGCCGTGCACCTGGGGCGAGCAACGCAGGGAGTAGGCGTCCTGGACCCGGTTGCAGTCCGGGCCGCGGTGGCTGGCGACCACGCCCGAGTCGGCGAGGATGCGGGACAGGTTCGCCGCCGAGTCGGCCTGCCCGGGATGGGGCCGCAGTGCCTGCAGGTCGGCTGCGAAGACCCGGTCGGTGGCCAGCTGGGCCTCCACCGACATGGCCGCGGTGACGTCGGCGGCCTTGAGCAGCATGCGCAGGTCGGTGATCGCCAGCACGAGCATGCCGAGCATGCCGTCGGTGCCGTTGATCAGGGCCAGCCCCTCCTTGGCGGCGAGCTCGACAGGGGTCAGTCCCGCGTCCGCGAACGCCTCCGCAGCCGGACGACGTACGCCGTCCCGGTCGTGGACCTCGCCCTCCCCCATCAGCACGAGCGCACAGTGCGCGAGCGGCGCAAGGTCCCCGGAGCAGCCCAGCGAGCCGTACTCGTGGACGACCGGTGTGATGCCGTGGGTGAGCAGGCCTGCGAGCGTCTGCGCGGTCTCGAGCCGGATCCCGGTGTGGCCGGTGGCCAGCGTCGACAGCCGCAGCAGCATCAGCGCGCGCACCACCTCCCGCTCGACCTCGGGGCCGCTGCCGGCGGCGTGGGAGCGCACCAGGGACTTCTGCAGCTGGGCCCGCATCTCCGCCGGGATGTGCCGCGTCGCCAGGGCGCCGAAGCCGGTGGAGATCCCGTACGCCGGGGTGGGACTCGCTGCCAGCTCCTCGACCGCCTTGCGGGCCTGCTCGATCGCGGCCACCGCGTCGGCACCGAGCTCGACCGCCGCACCGCCCCGCGCCACTGCGACGACCTCGTCGAACGAGACCGGCCTGACGCCGACCGTCACTGTGCTCACAGGCGGAGTGCTCATGTGCTCATTCCACTCCGAGCGATTGCCGGCCACCAGTGAGGGAGGCGAGCGATAGTCTCAAATACGAGACACAGCGGCATCTCGAGGACAACGCGGTGTATCCCACGCAGCGGGTGCGTGCGATCCACCCCACTGAGGGAGTCCGCACCGGAAGGAGTCGACATGGAGCGCCCGTCGGCCGTGACGACGACCCAGGTGCCGGCCGCGACGCGGGCGCTGCGAGTGCTGCGCTTCCTCGCCGGCCGCCCGGACCCTGTGACGCTGGACCGGATCGCCTCCGCGGTGGGGGTGCCGCGGTCGAGCGCCTACCACCTGCTCAACGCGATGATCGCCGAGGGCTTCGTGGTCCACCTGCCCGGCGAGCACCGCTACGCGCTCGGCGTCGCCGCCTTCGAGGTCGGCAGCGGGTACACCCGCCAGGAGCCGCTGCAACGAATCACCCGGCGGCATCTCGCCGATCTGGTCGACACGGTCGGCCAGAGCGCACACCTGACCGTGCTGCACGGGCGCGACGTGCTCTACGTCGTGGAGGAGCGAGCACCCGGAAGACCACCGCTGGTCACCGACGTCGGCGTGCGGCTGCCTGCGCACCTGACCGCCAGCGGCCGCGCGATCCTCGCCGCCTTGCCGGCGGCCCAGGTGCGGGCGCTCTACCCCGGCAGGTCCGTGTTCGTGGACCGGCACGGCACTGGCCCGCGGACGCCTAGCGCGCTGCGGACGGTGCTGTCCGAGACCCGGCAGCGCGGGCACGCGGTCGAGGACGGCGAGGTGACTCCCGGCCTGGCCTCCGTGGCCGCGCCGGTGCTGGACCACAACGACTACCCCGTCGCGAGCATCGCGGTCACCTATCCGAGCGAGGACACCCACCAGGCCGGCGGCCTGGTCGCCGCGGTGCGGCGTACCGCCGGCGCGGTGACCCGCCGCCTCGGAGGCACGTCGGCTCCAGCCGGCGAGTAAACGAGCGCGAATCGGGGCACTGAGCAGTCCAGACGCCCGCCGACAGGAGAGCCGCCCATGATCGCGGTCGCGATCGTCGCCGCGGTGGCGGCGGCAATGAGCAACAGCCTGGCGGCGTACTTCCAGCAGAGCGCCGACAAGCGACTGGACACCGGAGACTCCGTGCCGTTGCGGAAGGTCCCGGTACTGATCCGCGAGCCGCGCTGGCTGCTCGGCCAGGCGTTCGACATCTCGGCGTTCGTGTGTCAGGCCGTCGCGCTCGCGTTCGGGGCCCTGGTCTTCGTGGAGCCGATGCTCGTGCTGTCGCTGCCGATCACGGTGATGGTTCGGTCCTGGTCGGCCCGCCGCCGGCTGCCCGGACGCGTCGGCGTGGTCGGGTCCACGCTCGCCGTCCTGGGGATCAGCGTCTTCCTGGGCGTCGGGCGGCCCACATCCGGAGGCGCCACGATCGACCTCGGTGAGGCACTCGAGCTCGCGGTGGCCGTCGCGGTGGTGCTCGGCATCGTTCTCGGCTGGGGCCGGACAGCCAGCGGCAACGCGCGCGCGGTTGCCTTCGCCCTGGGCGCGGGCACGGTGTACGGCGTGACCGCCGGCCTGACCAAGGTGGTCACCGGCGAGCTGCAGCACGGCGGCGTACTCGCGGCGCTCGGGCACTGGCCGCTCTACGCAGGCATCGCCGCGGGGGTGACCGGGGTGTGGCTCACCCAGAACGCCTTGAAGCCGGGCGCCCTGGCCGCACCCGTGGCCGCGATCACGCTCACCGACCCGCTGGTGGCGATCGCGATCGGGCTGGTGTGGCTGGGCGAGTCGGTGACCGCGAGCGCGTGGGCGGTGGCAGTCCAGATCCTCGCGGTGCTGGCGATGGTGGTCGGGGTGGTGATCCTGGCGCACCAGCCGGAGGCCGCCTCGGCGCCCACCGGCGAAGAGGATGACTCCGGCTCCGGTGACGCGGGCGAAGGGTCGGCGCACGCCGGGGCCGCACACTAAGTTACCGACTGGTAGGCTCCGGCGACGAGACGCCGGACTGGAGCGACATCACGGCGCCCGTGCCCTCCCCGTAGTCTCGGACCACGCATCAGCCACTGTCCGCGCAAGCAGCTTGGAGTAGCCCGCATGCTAGTCGTGTTGATCCTGGGCCTGCTGATGACCGCCGCCGCCTTGGTGTTCGCCGGCCGTCGGGTCTGGTTCCTCTACCGGGTGATGGCCAGCGGCCAGCCCGCGCCGGGTCGGATCGAAGGCGTGACCCACCGGGCCGGCCGGGCGGCGCTCACCCAGCTCACCGAGGTCTTGGGGCAGCGCAAGCTGCTGCGCTGGACCGTCCCCGGGGCGGCGCACTTCTTCGTGTTCTGGGCGTTCGTGATCCTGCTCACCGTCTACATCGAGGCCTACGGCAACCTGTTCTCCCCCGGCTTCGCCATCCCGGGCATCGGCCACTCACCGGTGCTCGGCTTCCTCCAGGACTTCATCGCGCTGATGGCGCTGCTGGGCATCATCGTCTTCGCCGTCATCCGGTTGCGGGAGGACCCGGACCGGTTGGGACGCAAGTCCCGCTTCTCCGGCTCCCACCTCGGCGGGGCGTGGCTGACGCTGTTCATGATCTTCAACGTCGTCTGGTCGCTGTTCCTCTTCCGGGGCGCGTCGGCAGCCCTCGGCGACTTCCCCTACACCAGCGGCGCGTTCTGTTCGCGGGCGATCGGGGCGATGCTGGCGCCGCTGGGCCACCCGGCCAACCAGATCCTCGCCGACGTCGGCGAGCTGCTGCACATCGGCGTGATGCTGGTGTTCTTGATCTTCGTGCTGAACTCCAAGCACCTGCACATCTTCGTGGCTCCGCTCAACGTGCTGTTCAAGCGGCAGCCGATCGCGCTCGGTGCGTTGCAGCCGATGATGGCCGGCGGGGCCCCGATCGACTTCGAGAACATCGAGGAGCTCGACGAGGACACCGCGATGGGCGTCGGCAAGGTCGAGGACTTCACCTGGAAGGGCCTGCTGGACTTCCAGACCTGCACCGAGTGCGGCCGCTGCCAGTCCCAGTGCCCGGCGTGGAACACCGAGAAGCCGCTGTCGCCCAAGCTGCTGATCATGAACCTGCGTGACCACGCCAACGCCAAGGCGCCGTACCTGCTGGCCGCCGAGGGCCAACGCGAGAGCCTGCCCGAGCAGGTGAAGGCCGAGGCGGAACGTGAGCTTGTCGGCGCCACCGAGGGCGACCCGGCTCTTCCCTCGGGTGGTGCGGTGATCGACCCCGACGTGCTGTGGTCGTGTACGTCGTGCGGCGCCTGCGTGCAGCAGTGTCCGGTCGACATCGAGCACGTCGACCATATCGTCGACATGCGCCGCTACCAGGTGCTCATCGAGTCAAACTTCCCCTCCGAGCTCAACCAGCTGTTCAAGGGGCTGGAGACCAAGGGCAACCCGTGGAACATGGCGCCCTCGGCGCGGATGGACTGGGCCAAGGGCCTGGACTTCGACGTCAGGGTCGTCGGCGGTCCCGGCGAGAACGATCCCGAGGACCTGAGCGACGTGGACTGGCTGTTCTGGGTCGGCTGTGCCGGCGCGTACGACGACCGGGCCAAGAAGACCACCCGGGCGGTCGCCGAGCTGCTGAACCTGGCCGGGGTCGACTTCGCCGTGCTCGGCGACGGCGAGACGTGCACCGGCGACCCGGCGCGTCGCGCCGGCAACGAGTTCGTCTTCCAGCAGCTGGCGATCGAGAACGCCGAGACGCTGTCGGCAGCGAAGGCCAAGAAGGTCGTGGCCACCTGCGCACACTGCTTCAACACGCTCAAGAACGAGTACGCCCAGCTCGGCGACCACGCCGTCGAGCTTGAAGTCGTGCACCACACCCAGCTGCTCAACCGGCTGGTGCGCGAGGGCAGGCTGACCCCGGTCCCCCGTGACAGCACAGAGACCGGGCACCTAAGACCCATCACCTACCACGACCCGTGCTACCTCGGTCGCCACAACCAGGTGTACTCACCGCCGAGGGAGCTGCTCGGCGCGCTTCCGGGCACCGAGTACAAGGAGATGCCGCGCAACAGCGAGCGGTCCTTCTGCTGCGGAGCCGGCGGTGCCCGGATGTGGATGGAGGAGCAGCTCGGCGAGCGGATCAACAACAACCGGATCACCGAGGCGGTGGCCACCGGCGCCGACCAGGTCGCCACCGCGTGCCCGTTCTGCAAGGTGATGCTCGCCGACGGGCTCACCGCCCAGCAGGCGAACGGCTCGGCTCGCGAGGACGTCGAGATCGTCGACGTGGCGCAGATGCTGCTGTCCTCGGTGAAGCCGGCCGAGTCGGCCGCCTCCCGGCCTGCCTGATCCTGCCGACCCGCGCACTATGCGATGCCGAGCCGCGCACTATCCGCTGATGCGCCACGACGCGATCGCTAGAAGACGACGGTGAAGGTGTTCGAGCAGCTGGTCGTCGACCCGGCATCGCAGACCTTGTAGGTGTACGTCGCGCTGCCGCGGTCGCCCGTGTTGTCGGTGTAGCTCATGCCCTTCACGGTCGTGATCACCCCACCATCACGGTAGACGTCGACTGTCGCGGCTGCGCCGGTCCAACTCAGGTCCACCGTGTTGCGGCCGCGGTTCTTGTAGCCGGTCGCGGTCAGCGTGATCGACGACGTACTCCCGCTGGAGCCCACCGTGACCTTCTGCGAGGTGCTGCCGCTTGCGCCGTCGTTGTCGATGGCGATCAGCGACACTGTGTACGTACCTGCTCCCGAGAACGTGTGCTTCGGGTTCTGCTGGAGCGACTCCGCTTCGGTGCCGAAGTGCCAGTTCCAACCGGTGACGGTGCCGTCCGAGTCGGTGCTCGTGTCGGTGAACGTGCAGGTCAGATCCGTGCAGGTGTACGTGAACGACGCGGTCGGCGGCTGGTTGGTCGTGCCGCCGCCTCCCCCGCTCGTACCCCCGACGAAGCCCGCGTCGCCGTTCGGCGTGCCCAGGCCGGTCGGTCCGTCGTACCCGGGGACCGCTTCGCACAGGTAGCCGTCGCGGCAGTGGTGGGTGTTCGATCCGCTGGTGACGTCGAACCAGCCGCCGGCGTTGGCGTACGGCGTGCCCGGCGACCGGGAGATGGACTCGGACGTGCCGGCCTGGGCGTTCGCCCATGCGCCAGCTATGAATGGCGCCGCGACGCTTGTCCCGCCGTAGACGTACCAGTTCTCGTCGTTCGTGCTCCCGTAGCTGTCGTAGACCGCGACGCCGGTGTTCGGGTCGGCGACCGCGGACACGTCGGCAACCGTGCGATGCGAGCATCCGGAGTCCGTCTGCCAGGTCGGCTTGTGCTCGTAGGACGAGCAGCCGGAGCCGGCGCCCGACCAGGCGGTCTCCGACCAACCGCGCGTGCCGCCTTCGCTGAGGCTGGTGCCGCCGACCGCGGTGACGTACTGCGAGGCGGCCGGGTACTCCGCGCCGTAACCCTCGTCGCCCGAGCTGACGGTGAACGCGACGTTCGAGCGATTGAAGTGCCCGTCGTATTCGTCGCCGGTCTCGGCAGGGAACTCGTTGCCGCCATAGCTGTTGCTGACGAACGTCGCACCCTGGGCGACGGCCTGGTCGACGGCGGCCATCAGGTCGGAGAAGCTGTTCGAGTCGGCCTCGACCAGCACGATCCTGCAGGTCGGGCAGGCCGCGGAGACCATCTCGACGTCCAGGTCGATCTCGGCTCCCCAGCCGGTGTCGCCCTTCGGGTACGCCGTGCCGCCCCTCTGGTTCACCTTCTTGAAGCACCCGTTGAGTGTCGTGCAGGGGCCCAAGTTGAACTCGACACGGTACTTCGCGAGATCGGCCTCCGCGTTCGGGTTGTCGAAGGCGTCGACGATCGCCACCGTCTGCCCGTTCGCCGGGGCCGGCAGGTTGTACGCGTCCTGCAGCTCATCCGGCGTGTAGCCGTAATGGTAGGAGCCGGTGGCCAGCGGGGTCGGGTTGTGCGCATGGGTCACCACATGCGCGTGGCACATCGCGGTGCCGGCCGCGGGCGGTCCGCACACCGGCCGCTGGCTGTGCGCGGGAAGCGGCCGCGGAGCCTGCGTGCCGTTCTGGCCGCTGGGACCACTCCGCCCGGCGGCCGCAGCGCCGGTGGCCGGGATGATGGCGACGGCGACGAGAGCGGCGATGCCGAGAGCGGACGAGACAATGCGACGATGCGTGAAGCGGCGACGCGTCATGGGTGGGGGCTCCAATCGAACGTTGGCTTCCTTGATGACAGCACTTCCAGTCGAAGTCCATAGCCCGAATCGACAAATTTCACCCGTCTCACCCCGGCGTGACATCATGAAGCACCATCGTGACGCAAAGTGACGTCACTCAATCCTTGACATGACGCCATCGTAGTGTCAGAGTGGCGCACATGGACATCACGCCCTACGTCGAGAGCCTCCGACACGACCTCGCCGCGGCCGCCGAAGCAGGTGGCACCGAAGCCAGGCAGGCCGCCGAACGGCTCGCCCTCGCCCTGGACCCCGCCATGCGGATGGCCCTGATGGACGCGCTCACCCAGGCCGCGGCCGAGATCACCGCCGACCTGCCGGTCGGATCGGTCGACGTCCGGCTCCGCGGCCGTGAGCCGCAGTTCGTCGTGGACGTGCCGACCCAGCCGATCGCGGCGTCCGCGGCACCTTCCGGCCCGAGCGCACCCCGGCCCTCCGGCGGCGACGCCGAGGACGAGCAGCCGGAGGAGGACGACACGATCGCCCGAATCACCCTGCGGATCCCCGAGTCGCTGAAGTTCCGCGCCGAGGAGCTCGCCGCCAAGGGTGGGCACTCGCTGAACAGCTGGATCGTCAACGTGCTCCGGGTGGCGACCCGCGAGCGCGCCATCAACGTCGACATCGACCTGTCCAGCATCCCGTTCCTCGACGTCGCCACCGGCTTCGCCGGCAACCAGGGCCGTCCCGGACGCAGCAGCAAGAAGATGACCGGCTGGATCTAGCCGGACCAACCCAACATCCCGCACCGACCGGCAGGCAACGCCGGCCGGAAGGCCTCGCACACCCCGAAGGAGCCCATCATGTCCACCCATCACGTGTTCGACACCCCCGAGCCGACCTCGGTGTACGTCGAGATCGGTAGCGGCGACCTCAGCGTGCGCTGCGACCAGACCATCGAGACCGTCGTCGACGTCGCCGGCCAGGACGCCGAGGACGTCACCGTCGAGCAGCGCGGTGACCAGATCGTCGTGCTCTCCCCGCCGAACCGCGGGGGGTTCTTCAGCCGCGGCGGCGACCTGAGTGTGCACGTCACGATGCCCGCCGGCAGCCGGCTGGGCACCAAGCTCGGCTCCGCCGACGTCACCGTCACCGGCCGGCTCGGCGAGACGATGATCAAGACCGGCTCCGGGGACGTCAGCCTCGACGCCGTCGACGACGACGCGATGGTCGAGACCGGCTCCGGGGATCTCCAAATCGACAGCGTCTCCGGCGACCTGCGTACCAAGTCCGGCTCGGGCGACGTCGAGATCGACAAGGTAGCCGGCTCCGCCTCGATCAGCACCGGCTCCGGAGACGTCGAGATCGGCGAGGCGGGCGGCTCGGTCCAGGTGAAGTCCGGCTCCGGCGACATGCGGGTACGCGAGGCACAGCACGACGTGTCGCTGAGCACCGCCTCCGGCGACCTGTTCGTCGACCGCATGCACCGTGGCCGCCTGCAGGCCAAGAACGTCTCCGGGGACATCCGGGTCGCGATCCCTGCCGGCATCCCGGTGTGGACCGACGTCTCCAGCATGACCGGCTCCGTGCGCTCGACCCTCGACGGCGCCGGCCAGCCCGAGGAAGGGCAGGACTACATCGAGCTGCGGGCCAAGACGGTCAGCGGCGACATCATGTTGGAGCAGCTGTGAGAGTCACCTGGAACTGGGCCCCGGCCCCGGACGACGTACCCCCTCGCCCCGAAAAGCCTTGTGGGCAAGGCGGATCAAGCCGCCGGCCTTCCCGTTTTGCCCCCCGCCACCCCACCCATCCAAGCATCATGAACGACAACCAACAGACCACCCTCGAAGGGAACACCGATCATGTCTGAGCTCGGCTTCTACTACGACCGCCTCGCCGCCCAGCGCATCGAGGAACACCTGGCCCGCAGCCGTCAGCCGCACCTGCCCAGGCCGCCGCGCCCCCGTGGACGGCACGCGCTGGCCACCCGGCTGCACCACATCGCCAACCGCATCGACAACTGAACAGCGCTGCTACACCTCGGTGCGATGGAAGTTCAGGTGCGAGCGCGACGGGGTCGGCCCCCGCTGGCCCTGGTAGCGCGACCCGTACTTCTCCGAGCCGTAGGGATGCTCCGAGGGCGTGGACAGCCGGAAAAAGCACAGCTGGCCGATCTTCATGCCGGGCCAGAGCTTGATCGGCAGTGTCGCCACGTTCGAGAGCTCCAAGGTCACATGGCCGGAGAAGCCCGGGTCGATGAACCCGGCCGTCGAGTGGGTGAGCAGCCCCAGCCGGCCCAGCGACGACTTGCCCTCGAGTCGGGCCGCCACGTCGTCGGGCAGCGTCACCACCTCGTAGGTCGACCCCAGGGCGAACTCGCCGGGATGCAGGATGAACGGCTCGTCCGCCTCGGGCTCGACCCGCCGGGTCAGGTGCGGTTGGTCGGCCGCCGGGTCGATGTGCGGGTACCGATGGTTCTCGAAGACCCGGAAGAACCGGTCCAGGCGTACGTCGACGCTGGACGGCTGGACCATCACGTCGTCGAACGGGTCCAGGCTGACCCGTCCGGCGCCGATCTCGGCGAGGATGTCGCGGTCGGAGAGCAGCACCCCCGCACCCTACCGAGGGATGACAGCGCCGGCACCGGCGGTGACCCGGGACACCTCTTGGCAATGCACTCGACTCCAGATACTCTATTCCGAGTATTCGAGGAGGAGCAATGGCGCGGCGTCGGGTGTCCAACCTGCTGGCACTGGCCGTGCTCTCGTGTCTGGTCGAGCAGCCGATGCATCCGTACCAGATCTCGACCACGCTCCGCACGCGCGGCAAGGACCACAACATCAAGCTCAACTACGGCTCGCTGTACTCGGTGGTGGACTCCCTGGCCAAGCACGGTCTGATCGAGCCGAAGCGAACCCTCCGGGAGGGCCGCAGACCCGAACGCACGGTGTACGACGTGACGGCGGCCGGCCGGGCGGAGTTCGAGGACTGGATGGCGGAGCTGATCTCGACCCCGGTGCGGGAGTACACCTCACTGGAGGCCGCGCTGGCCCTGCTCGGCGGCGTACCACCCGATGAGAGCGCCCGACTGCTGCGTGAGCGGGTCGAACGACTCCGCATCGAGCTCGGCAGCATCGACCTGGGGCTCGAATGGGCCGCCGAGCACGGCGTTCCGGAGCTGTTCGTGGTCGAGGAGCAGTACCGACAGGCGCTGCTGGAGGCCGAGCTGGGTTTCGTGGCCCGGCTCGCCGAGCGGATCGAGACCGGCGATCTGCCTGGCACCGTCTGGTGGCGGCGCATGCACGAGCTGGCCGCGGACAGCGGCGTGACCATGGCGGACATCATCGCCGACCCTGCGAAGTATCTCGGCGACGAGGCGGCCCAGATGCTCGCGTTCCTCGGCCCGGGGGCGGAGGGAGGCGATTCCGCGACTTCGTAGAAAACCCCCGGCCGGTGCGGCAACACCGGCCGGGGAACATCCTCGAGCCGACCCGGACGCGACCGTCCAGGCAACCCAAGGCGCATGGCCACGATACGGCAGGCCCGGCCGGCTCCTCATCACAAGGAGATCCCCATGCCCAACCCTGTCGTGCAGGCCGAAGGTCTGCACAAGTCCTATCCGTCCGGGCGCGGTAAACCGCCCGTGCGAGCGCTCGACGGTCTCGGCTTCGACGTCGAGCCCGGCACCGTCTACGGGCTGCTCGGTCCGAACGGCGCCGGCAAGTCCACCACGGTGAAGATCCTCAGCACGCTCTCGCGTGCGAACTCCGGAAGGGCGATCGTGGCCGGTGCCGACGTGGCATCGCAGCCCGACGTCGTACGCCGAAGGATCGGTCTGGTCTCCCAACGGCCATCCAGCGACCCGATGGCCACCGGGCGCGAGAACCTGATGCTCACGGCCCGGATCCAGGGCTTGTCGAAACCGGACGCATCTGCCCGGACCGGCGTGCTGCTGGACAGGCTCGGCATCGCCGAGGCCGCCGACCGGCTGGTGAAGACGTGGTCGGGCGGCATGGCGCGCAAGCTCGACGTCGCGATCGGACTCGTGCACCGGCCGCAGGTGCTGTTCCTGGACGAGCCGACGACCGGCTTGGACCCCGAGGCTCGTGCGGAGATGTGGGCGGAGATCGCACGGATGGCAGGCGACGACGCGATGACCGTGCTGTTGACCACGCACTACCTCGACGAGGCGGACCGGCTCGCGGACCGGCTGGCGATCATCGACCACGGGAAGCTGGCCGTGGAGGGGACCCCCGACGAGCTCAAGAACCAGCTGCACGGCGACGTGGTGCACGTCGAGCTCGGCGCACCGGACGAGACCTGGGCCGCCGTGGAGCGGATGAGGACGATGGACGAGCTGACCGACGTGGTGGCGGACGGTGCGGCGATCCGGGCCCGCACGCGCACGGGCGCTCGCGTCGTACCCCAGCTGTTCTCCGCACTCGAGACGATCGGGGTCACAGTCGTGTCGGCAACCGTGGCCAGGCCGTCGCTGGACGATGTGTACCTGCGTCATGCCGGCCGCCGCTACGAGACGGCCGAGGCGGTGGCCTGAGATGACGACTCTGATCAGCCACTCGACGTACCTCACCGGACGCTCGCTGCGCGCGTTCGCACGCCAGCCCGTCTTCGTGCTCATCACGCTGATCCAGCCGATGTTCTGGCTCCTGCTGTTCGGCAAGCTGTTCGAGTCCGTGGTCCGCATCCCGGGCTTCCATGCGGGGGGCAGCTTCATGGACTACCTGGCACCCGGCGTGGTGATGATGACCGCGCTGTTCTCGGCGATGTGGGCCGGCACCGTCTACATCGACGACATGAACCGCGGCGTGATGGATCGGCTGCTCGCGTCCCCGGTGCGTCGTGGCGCGATGGTCAACGGCACCCTGGCCTACCAGTCCACGACCAGCATCATCCAGACCGCCGTCGTGCTGCTGGTGGCGCTCGCGGCCGGCGGCCGCTTCCACGGCGGGGCCGTCGGCGTGCTGATCACGCTTGTTGCGGCGATCCTGCTGACCGTGATCTGCGCGGCGTTGTCGAACGCCATCGCGTTGATGGCTCGCCAGCAGGAGGCTCTGATCGGGATCAGCCAGTTCTTGTCCCTGCCGGCGACGTTCCTGTCCTCGGCGGTGATGGACCCGTCGCTCGCCCCGCACTGGATCCAAGTGGTGGCACGCTACAACCCGCTGGACTGGGCCGTGGTGGCGAGCCGGGAGACGCTGCTCGGCAGCCCCGACTGGGGCGCGGTGTGGCCGCGGCTGGTCGCGCTCACCGTGCTCGCGGTAGTGATGGCCGGCGTCGCGACGCGGACCTTCCGCGCCTACCAGCGCTCGCTCTAGCGGACTGGCCAGCCGGGTCTCGAAGGGGGTTCGACCGGCCGCCCTATCCCTTCACAGCGCCGAGGGTAAAGCCCTGGATGAACTTGTTCAGGAACAGGTTGTAGAGCAGGGCGATCGGGATCGCGACGATCACCGCGGAGGCCATCAGCGACTGCCAGTACAAGACGTCGCCCTTGATCAGGTTCGTGGGCACCCCGACGCTGACGGTCATGTGCGAGGAGCTCGAGATGAACGCCAGCGCGTAGATGAAGTCCTGCATGGTCAACGTGAACGTGAAGACGATCACGGTGAACAGGCCGGGGACCACCAACGGCAGAACGGTGCGCACCACCGCAGCGATCCGGCTGTAGCCGTCGACCTGTGCCTGCTCCTCCACGTCTCTGGGCACGGATCGGAAGAACCCGACCAGCAGCCAGACCGACAGCGGGATCGTGAACCCTGGATAGACCACGACCAACGACCAGATCGAGTCCTGCAGCCCGAGTGCGACGATCACCCGCGACAGCGGCAGGAACAGCAGCGTCGGCGGCACCAGGTAGACCGCGAAGATCCCGATCGCAAGCGGCACTCCCCACCGGCCGGTCAGCCGGGCCAGTGCGTACGCAGCCGGCACGGCGAGCAGCAACGTGATCGCGACCGTGAGCAGCCCGATGATCACGCTGTTGAGGATGAAGCGGAGGTACGGCGTGTCGGTGAACAGGCTGCTGACGTGGCTGAACGTCGCCGGCTGGGAGTACTCGAACGGCAGGTGCTGGGAGTTGTAGAGGTCCGCGTCCTGACGGAACATCGTCATGCCGGCCCAGAGGAACGGGAATCCGCAGAACAGCGCGAAGAACAGCGCCGTGAGGTAGATCCCGATACGGCCCCGCACCGTGCCGACCTCACGCGAACGCATCGTGCCGGCCATCACTCGCCTCCGATCCGCGAAGCCATCCTGAGCACGATCGCCGTAATCCCGAGCAAGACCGGGAACATGAACATGGCATCCGCGGCACCGACAGACAGGTTGCCGCCGTTGATGCCCTTGTAGAACGCCCAGCTCGGCAGCACCTGGGTTGCATTGCCGGGGCCTCCCCCGGTGAGGATGAATATGACGGCCATGTCGGTGAACGTGAACACCACGCCGAACAGGATCGCCACCATGATCACCGGGGCCAGCAGGGGAAGCTGGATGGAGAACAGCCGCCGCCAGAAGCCGGCTCCGTCCACCTGCGCCTGCTCCTCGATGTCCTGCGGGATCGAGGAGAGTCCGGCCAGCACGATCACGGTGGCCAGCGGCAGCATCCGCCAGGTCTGCACCGCGATCACCGAGCCGACCGCCGTCCCGGCGTGGCCGAGCAGCACGAGGTGCCCCCCGTCCGGGATCACCCCGAGCTTGGAGGCGAACCAGTCGAACGGCGTGAAGATCGAGTCCAGCATCCACAGCCAGATGATCGCGCCGAGCGCGACCGGGGTCGTCCAGGGCATCAGCACCAGGAACCGCAGGAACCACTTGCCGTGGAAGTCGGCGGCCAGCACGAACGCGAGGACGGTGCACAGCACGATCACCAACGCCTGGGAGATGCCGGTGATCAGGAAGGAGTGCTCGATGGCCTTGAGGAAGACGGGGTCGTGGATCGCGGTGATGAAGGTCTGGAAGCCGACGAAGTCGAAGCGGTTGCTGCCCACAGTGACGTCGCTGAACGCGTAGAAGAACGCGAGCAGCAAGGGGTACCCGACCACGAAGATGAGGTAGAGGACCGCCGGCAGGAGCATCACCGGCCCGAGCACGCGTTCGCGCTCGAACAGGTAGCCCCAGCGTCGGCGCGGCCCGTCGCCCCGGCCGGTGCCTGCGACCGCTGCGCCTGCGGCGGTGTCCGCGGCAGAGCTCATCGCGGCAGCTCCGCGGTCGGCGCGTCGATCCGGTGACCGCCTTCGACGTCGAAGTAGCGCAGCTTGTCGCCGGCGACGACGAACTTCTCGCGGCCGCCCGGAGTGACCGTGACGGTGATCGTCGAGGGCAGCTTGGCGATCACCTTGGCGTCCGGGTCGAGCTCGGCGATGGTGCCGTAGACGTAGCGGTCGGACCCGAGGTTCTCGACCCGGCTGATCTCGAAGTCGCACTCCATCTGGCCCTCGCGCCGGCCGACGGCCTCGAGCGGCAGGAGGTTCTCCGGGCGGAACCCGAGCAGCTCGTCCTTGACGTGCAGCAGGTTCATCGGCGGGGCTCCGACGAACGTGGCCACGAACGTGTTCGCCGGGTCGGCGTACACCTCCTCGGGGAGGCCGATCTGCTGGACCTGCCCGCTGTTGAGCACTGCCACCCGGTCCCCGAGGCCCATCGCCTCGACCTGGTCGTGGGTGACGTACACGGTGGTGACGCCCATCCGGCGCTGGAACTCCTTGAGCTCGTCGCGGGCGCTGGTGCGCAGCTTCGCGTCGAGGTTGGACAGCGGCTCGTCGAACAAGAAGACCTGCGGCTCGCGGACCAGCGCCCGGGCGAGCGCCACCCGCTGCCGCTCACCGCCGGAGAGCTGACGCGGCCTGCGGTCCAGCAGCCGCCCGATGCCGAGCACCTCGGAGGCCCACTCCACCTTGTCGGGCCAGCTCTCCTTCGGCACCCCCGCCGCCGCCAGCGGGAACGTGATGTTCTTGCGCACGGTCTTGTGGGGGTACAGGGCGTAGCTCTGGAACACCATCGCGATCTTGCGGGCACGCGGGGGGAGCCTGGTGACCACCTCGCCACCGATCAGCACGTCGCCACCGGTGGGGTGCTCGAGGCCGGCGATCAGCCGCAGCAATGTGGTCTTACCGCACCCGGACGGCCCGAGGAGGACGAGATACTCGCCCTCCTCGGTCTCCAGGTCGATGCCGTCCACGGCGGCGTTGTGCCCGAACTCCTTGCGCAGCTCCCGGGTCTGCACTGTTGCCACTAGCTGCTCCCGCCGACGAGACCCTTGGCCCGCCACTTCTTGAAGATGGACTCGCACTGACCGTGCGCCTTGCTGACCGCGTCCTCCGCGGTGGACTTACCGCGTGCCACATTGGCCATCATCGTCGAGATCACGTTGGTGTCGAAGATCTCCCCGATCGCGGGGCTGGCAGGGCCCGGATGGCCGACGTTGGTCGTCCACTTCTGCGCGGTGCCGAGCACCTCCAGCTTGTCGGCGGGATGGGAGCCGAAGGGGTCGTTGGAAAGCCAGCCGGGCAGGGGCGCACTTCCCGGCGTGTTCGCGAACGCCGGGAAGTCGTAGAGCTCGGAGTTCTTCACAGACTCCTTGCCGGCGGCCACCAGGTCGAGCAGGAACTGCTTGCACTGGTCGGTGTTCTTCGCCCACTTCGGCATGATGTAGTCCCGGACCACGTGCTGGCTGGCCAGTCCCGTGCCGCCCGGGCCCTTCAGCGCCGGCAGGAAGAAGATGTCGTCGGACACCTTAACGTTGGTGGTCTGCGCGCTGCGGTAGGCAGAGATCGAGTTGAGGATGAAGGACAGCTCGCCGGCGATCAGGCCCTGGTTGTTCGATGCGGCCGTCCAGCTGAACACCTCCGGGCTCATCGCCTTCTTGTAGAGCTCGGCCATGTACTTGACCGCCTGCACCGTCTGCGGCGAGTTGAGGGTGACGTTCTCGTTCTCATCCTGGATCGCACCGTCGAACGACCAGATCAACGCACGGGCCGCCATGTTGGAGTCCACCTCCGACGACATCCCGATGCCCATCCGGACCTTCTTCTGCTGCTTGATCTTGGCGCCTCCCGTGAGCAGCTCCTCCCAGGTGGTCGGACCGCTTCCCATGCCCACCGCGCTCCACAGCGACTTGCGGTAGTCACCCGGGTCGGGGGTGTAGGTGTGGCAGAACCCGTAGTACTTGCCGGTCTTCGGGTTGTACGACGAGGCCTTGCAGAACGAGATCTGGTCGCCGTACTTGCTCGTCGCCTCCTGCACCACGTCCTTCATGTCGTGCACGCTGGGCTCGTACGCGGACGGCGGGGTGATCCACTCGATCAGGTCGTGGCCGCTGCCCGCGCCGAACTCCGCGGCAGTGCGGGTCGGCAGGTCGGCCTGGTCGATGTGATCGACCGTCACGGTGACGTTGTTCTGCTCGCCCCAGGCCTTGGCCCACGGGTCGAACCAGTCGTCGTACTTCGGCACGAAGTGGCTCCACAGCAGGATTCGGATGCTCTTGGCGCCGCCTCCCCCACCGCCGCCACCGCCGCCGCCGGTTCCGGTGCCGCCCCCGCCGCCCGCGCACGCAGCGAGCAGCGACGACCCGCCACCCGCGCCGGCGACGATCAGACCGGAGCGCAACAGGAACTGTCGCCGGGACAGACCCCCGAACGCGGTCCCTGAGTACTGCTGTTGAGCCAACCTTCCCATCTCAGCCTCCAAGGAAGCTCCGAAGCCGGCGGGTCCGGGAACCGGACCGGTGCGCCTTCGGCGCTGATGATTGATCCTGCGGCCACCTTGCCCTGCGCCGTCCGGCTTGTCGAGACCTGTGTTCGCATTCGTTACACATCGTTCGCTATACGCACACTATCGGAGGTTGAGGAGCGGAGCCGGCGTCGGAGGTTGAGGAGCGGAGGAGCGAAGCGGGGGAGCGTCTCGAAACCTCGAAACCTCGAAACCTCGAAACCTCGAAATACCAGCGTCGGGTACTATTCCAGCCGGTCGCCGCGGCGACGCAGGCGGATGTAGCTCAGTTGGTAGAGCGCGACCTTCCCAAGGTCGATGTCGCGAGTTCGAGTCTCGTCATCCGCTCCGGTGGGAGTCCAGCCGCCCGAGCATCCGGTTGTAAGCGGCGAGAACCTCCTCGTCCTCGTCGACGTCCGCGTCCTCGGCGAAGCCCGGGCTGGCGGAGTCGTCCAGGCCCTTGACCACGTTGGCGGACAACGTCCCGGCGCGCACCCGCTCCAGCCACGGACCCAGCATCCGGTCACGATGCGGGTCGGCGATGAAGGCGGCGATCACCCCGAAGCCGAAGAACATCATCAGCATGTCGCCGAACGCCCACATCATCGCCCCGCCGATCTCCAGGTCGTGCAGCGGTGCCGGCGCCCATGCCGGGTGCATCGAGAACATCATCGGGAACGGGTCGGACTGGGTCTGCATGAGCACGATGCCGACCACGGTGTCGGGGGTCATCCCGACCAGGATCAGCGCGATCCGGAACAGGTAGGGCAGCCGCCACCGGATCGGCTCACGGCCCAGCAGCGGCAGCAGGAACAGGTAGCCGGCGACCAGGTACAGCACCTGCTCGACGTACATCAGCCAGGGGTGCATCGCCATCTGGTCCATGAAGGACGTCAGGTGGGTGGCCACGATCACCAGGGAGTAGATGCCCAGACCGACGATCGGGTGGGTGAGCACGGCGACCGGGCGCGACTCGAGCACGCTCTCGAGCCGGGTGCGCGCGCGTCCGGTCAGGGCGTCCCGCCACACTGTGAGCGGCAGGCCGACGACCAGCAGCGCGGGCACCACCATGATCAGCAGCAGGTGCTCGATCATGTGGTCCCAGAACACCGCCATCGCGTAGACGTCGATCGCGGAGTTCAGCGTGAAGGCGAGCAGGACCAGCCCGGCGACGAACGAGGCGACCCTGGCCGGGTGCACGGACAGCGTGCCGCGGCGAGCCGCCGCGCGGAGCCCGAGCAGGTAGCACACGAGCGCTACCAGGATCAGCAGATCCCAGACCGGACGGAACCCCCAGGACGCCCAGAAGCTCGACCAGGTGAGCGGGGGAAGCGGCATGCCCACAGGATAGTTGGGGGACTCGCACGGCCGCGCTCCAGCCCGGCTCGTATCGTCACGCCCATGGCAGAGGAGTTCACCGGGTTCCCGGTCGCCGCCCTGGACTTCTACGACGACCTGGAGATGGACAACACCAAGTCGTTCTGGACCGCGCACAAGAACGTGTACGACTCCGCGGTGAAGGCGCCGATGCTGGCGCTGTGCGCGGCGCTGGAGATGGAGTTCGGTCCCGCGAAGGTGTTCCGTCCGTACCGGGACATGCGGTTCGCCGGCTCTGGCAGAGCCAAGGCTCCATACAAGACCCACCAAGGTGCGTTCGTGGGAGTCGCGGCGGCCACGGGGTACTACATCCAGATCGGCGCGCCCGGTGTCCGGGTGGGCGGCGGTTTCTACCACGCGGAGTCCGCCGACCTCGCCCGGATCCGGGCGGCCATTGACGATGAGAGGACCGGCCGAGAGCTGGAGAAGCTGCTCGCGAAGCTGAGCCGGGCTGGGCTGGAGGTGGGCGGTGAGCAGCTCAAGCGACCGCCGCGGGGCTTCGACGCCGACCACCCGCGCGTGGAACTGCTCAAGCACAAGTCGCTGACTGCGGGACGGGACTACGGGTTCGAGGATGTCATCCACACTTCCGAGCTGCTGGCCCTGGTCCGTAGGGACTGGCGGTGGATGCGTCCGCTGGTCGAGTGGATCTCCGACCGGATCGGGGAGACCCCCGCCTGACGCACGTCAGTGGGACTGCCAGGCGTCCTCGGAACGGGTGCGGGCCACCACGTCGTCGGGGAGGTCGTCGGTGGCCAGCGCCCGGATCGTGACGTGCTCGAAGACGTCGCGCAGGCTGCTGCGTGCGGCGATCCAGACGTGCTGGAGCACGGCTGCGGGCTCCTGGTAGGACACCGCCTCCGGCCGCAGTCCGTAGACGCTGACCAGCGGGCCGTCCACAGCGCGGATCACGTCGGCGACGCTGACCGTCCCTGCGTCACGAGCCAGCCGCCAGCCGCCGGACTGACCACGCTGGCTGTGCACCAGCCCGGCGCGCCGCAGGTCGGCGAGGATCGTCTGCAAGAACCCGCGCGGGATGTCCTGGGCGCGTCCGATGTCCTCTGCGCTGACAGGGGCGTCGTCCCCGCGTGCGGCCAGCTCGATCAGCGCACGGAGTGCGTAGTCGGACTTGGCGGAGACGCGCATGGCGCGATTCTCGCAGAGCGCGCCGCCTGCTCCTGCCGGACCGCCCAGACCACCGCGGCCGCCCACCCGACGGCGACGACTCCGACCGCGGCCAGGCGCCCGCCCGGCGGTACGCCGAGAGCCGCACCGATCGTGTCCGTGTTGGTGAGGACGATCAGCCCGCCCGCACCCACGCCGAGCACCTGGGCCGGCAGGTGCTTGACCAGCCACGCCGCGAACGGCGCGGCGAGCACGCCACCGGCAAGGAGCGCAGTCGCCAACCCGAAGTCGATCCCCTGGGCACCGAGCGCGGTGAGGAATCCGAGCGAGCCGCCGATAGCGACCACGAACTCGGCGGTGTCGACCGAGCCGACCACCTTCCGCGGCTCGAGGCGTCCCGACGACAGCAGCGACGTGGTGCCCACCGGCCCCCAGCCACCCCCGCCGACCGCGTCCATCGCGCCGGCGACCAGTCCCAGGGGGAGCAGGAACCCGACCGAGGGTCTGCCGCGGAACTGCGGCCGGCGGCCGCCCAGTCGCAGGAACCGCCAGACGACGTAGCCGCCGAGCCCGAGCAGGAGCGCGGCCACCCACGGCTTGGCCAGGTCGCCGTCGATGCTCGACAGCAGCGTCGCGCCCGCGAAGGCTCCGATACCGCCGGGAACCGCGACGATGCTGACCGTGCGCCAGTCCACGTTGCCGAGCTTGGTGTGCGCGAACCCGGAGACCAGCGTGGTGCCCATCTCGGAGAAGTGCACGGCGGCCGAGGCTGCGGCGGGGGCGACTCCGGTCGCCAGGAGCAGGGTCGACGACGTCACGCCGTACGCCATGCCCAACGACCCGTCGACCAGCTGTGCCAGCGCGCCGACCACCGCTACGAGCACCAGAGCGCGCATCCGGCTCACCTCTTCCCTCGTTGATCTAGTTTGTCTACTGACTCAGATGACTATGACTGGACACCGGATCAAAGTCAACTATTTCAATGCACTAAGGGGTGAGACGTGCCTCACGGGCATTGCCGAAGCTACTGGCGGGTACGGTAGGCTTTGTTACCGACGAGTAGAAACGGCGCGGGGCTTCCACTTTGCGGTCGCCGGCGTAGGCGCCGAAGAAGGAAGGCGGAGGCTGTGAGCCATTACAAGAGCAACATCCGCGACATCGAGTTCAACCTGTTCGAGGTGCTCGGCCGCGACGAGATCCTCGGCACCGGCCCGTTCGCCGACCTCGACTCCGACACCGCGCGGTCGATCCTGGCCGAGGTGGACCGGCTGGCCCGCGAGGACCTCGCCGCGTCGTTCGCCGACTCCGACCGGCAGCCGCCGACCTACGACCCGAGCACGTATGCGGTGCGGATGCCCGAGGGCTTCACGAAGAGCTACCGGGCGTGGATGGACGCGGAGTGGTTCCGGCTGATGCTCGACCCGGAGCTCGGCGGGCAGCGTACGCCGAGCACTCTCGCCTGGTCGGTGGCCGAGCTCGTGCTCGGCTCGAACCCCGCGGTGTGGATGTTCGCCTGCGGGCCGGCTTTCGCCAACGTCGTCTTCCGCAACGGCAACGAACGTGACAAGCAGACCGCCCGGCACATGGTCGAACGAGGGTGGGGCGCCACCATGGTGCTCACCGAGCCGGACGCCGGCTCCGACGTCGGCGCGGGCCGCACCAAGGCCGTGGCGCAGCCGGACGGCTCCTGGCACATCGAGGGCGTCAAGCGGTTCATCACCTCCGGCGAGCACGACATGGCCGAGAACATCGTGCATCTCGTGCTCGCCCGGCCCGCCGGGGACGACCTGCCTGAAGGCACCGGCGGCCCCGGCACCAAGGGGCTGTCGCTCTTCGTCGTACCCAAGCACCACTTCGACGCCAAGACCGGCGAGCTGACCGGCGAGCGCAACGGGGTCTACGTCACCAACGTCGAGCACAAGATGGGCATCAAGGTGTCCACCACGTGCGAGGTGACCTTCGGCGACCCCTCGGTCGGCGGCGGCGAGCCCGCCCGGGGCTGGCTGCTCGGCGAGGTGCACGACGGGATCGCCCAGATGTTCCAGGTGATCGAGAACGCCCGGATGATGGTCGGCACCAAGGCGATCGCGACGCTGTCTACCGGCTACCTGAACGCGCTGGACTACGCAAAGTCCCGCGTGCAGGGGCCGGACCTCGCGCAGGCGTCGGACAAGACCGCGCCTCGGGTGACGATCACCCACCACCCGGACGTACGCCGCTCGCTGATGACACAGAAGTCGTACGCCGAGGCGCTGCGGGCACTGGTGCTCTACACCGCCTCCTGGCAGGACCGGATCCAACTGGCGGACCACTCTGCGGGCGATGGGGGCGAGACAGACGAGATGGCCCGCCGGGTCAACGACCTGCTGCTGCCGATCGTCAAGGGCTACGGGTCGGAGCGCTCCTGGGTGCTCCTCGGCACCGAGTCGCTGCAGACCTTCGGGGGCTCCGGCTTCCTCGCCGACTACCCGATCGAGCAGTACGTCCGCGACGCGAAGATCGACACGCTCTACGAGGGCACCACCGCCATCCAGGGCCAGGACCTGTTCTTCCGCAAGATCGTCAAGGACCAGGCGAAGGCGCTGGGCCACCTCGCCGAGCAGGTCACCGCATTCCTCGAGTCCGAGGCCGGCAACGGGCGGCTGAAGGTGGAGCGCGAGCTGTTGGCACAGGGCCTGGAGGATGCACAGGCGATCGTGGCGACGATGATCGAGGAGCTGATGTCCGCCGACCCCGGCTCCGAGGGTGGCGACCCCCGCAACGTCTACAAGGTGGGGCTGAACACCTCGCGGCTGCTGATGGCGCTCGGCGACGTCATCTGCTCATGGCTGATGCTGCGCCATGCCGAGGTGGCACTGGACAGGCTCGGCAGCGACGTGAGCGAGAAAGACCAGGCCTTCTACGAGGGCAAGGTCGCTGCGGCGCAGTTCTTCGCGCGGACCGTCCTGCCTCGGCTGTCCGCCGAGCGGGCCATCGCCGAAGGCACCGACCTGTCGCTCATGGACCTTCCCGAGGACGCCTTCTGAGACATGAGTAAGCCATCGACCACTGGGTATAAGGGGGAACGCTTCACCAGTCGGCCACCGAAGGAGTGACCATGGGTATCGGGATCGGCATCGCGCTGCTCGTGATCGGACTGATCATCGAGTTCGCGATCAACTTCAGCTCGAGCTACGTCGACAGCCAGGCGCTCGGCTGGATTCTCATCGTCGTCGGGATCCTGGCGATCATCCTCGCGCTGATCATGAACGCGCAGCGTTCCCGCACCAAGCACGTCGAGGAGCGGCGGTTCGACGACCGGCGCTGACCAAAGCGCACAGGGGCGGTGGAGCGATGCTCTGCCGCCCCTGTGTCATGCCTGCCACCCGCCTGGCGCGACGAGCGGGGCTAGGGTGAAATGTGAGGGAAGAGGGGACCACATCTTCGGAGGTGACTCGTGTACTACCCGCTGACCGTGCGCGACTTCCTGGACCGCGCCGAGACCGTCTATCCCGACCGGGTCGCGATCGTCGACGAGCCCGACCAGCCCGCCGAGCCGCTCGGGGAGCTGACCTATCGCGAGGTCGCCGCGAACGCACGGGCCCAGGCGGCGCGGCTCGACCAGCTCGGCGTCCCCGTCGGCGGGCGGGTGGCGATCATCTCGCAGAACTCCGCGCGGCTGTTCACCTCCTTCTTCGGGGTCAGCGGCTGGGGCCGGATCCTGGTCCCGGTGAACTTCCGGCTCAGCCTCAAGGAGATCCAGTACATCGTCGGGCACTCCGGCGCCGAGGTGGTGTACGCCGACCCGGCGCTCAAGGACAAGCTGGACGGGCTCGACGTACCCCACAAGTTCGTGCTCGGCGACGACGACGCGCTCTACCTGCGCGACACCGAGCCGACACCCTGGACGGATCCGGACGAGTCCGCAACCGCGACGATCAACTACACGTCCGGGACCACCGCCCGGCCCAAGGGCGTGCAGCTGACCCATCGCAACCTCTGGCTGAACGCGACCGTGTTCGCGCTGCACGCGGGCGTCACCGACCGTGACGTCTACCTGCACACGCTGCCGATGTTCCACGCCAACGGGTGGGGGATGCCGTACGGCGTGACGGGGATGGGCGGCAAGCACATCGTGCTCCGTCAGGTGGAGGGCACCGAGATCCTGCGACGCATCGAGAAGTACGGCGTGACGATGATGTGCGCAGCGCCTGCCGTGGTCAGCGCCGCGCTCGAGGCAGCCCAGACGTGGGACGGCGAGATCCCCGGCCGCGATCGCGCACGGATCATCGTGGCCGGCGCGCCTCCGCCGACGCGCACCATCGAGCGGGTGCACAGCGAGCTCGGCTGGGAGTTCTGCCAGATCTACGGCCTCACCGAGACCTCGCCGATCGTCACCGTGAACCGGATGCGTGCGGAGTGGGAGGAGCTCGACCCGCACGAGCGCGCACGGCTGCTGGGCCGGGCGGGAGCCGTGGCGCTCGGCGTACGCGTGTCCATCGACGAGGAGGGCGAGGTCCTCACCTCCTCCAACCACAACCTGGACGGCTACTGGGAGCAGCCGGAGGAGACCGAGCGGGTGCAGGCCGGCGGGACCTTCCACACCGGCGATGGCGGCTACTTCGACGACGACGGCTACCTGGTGATCAGCGACCGCAAGAAGGACGTGATCATCTCCGGTGGTGAGAACGTCTCCTCCATCGAGGTCGAGGACGCGCTGATGTCGCACCCGGCGGTCAAGGAGTGCGCGGTGATCGGCATCCCGGACGACAAGTGGGGCGAGCTGGTCACCGGCCTGGTCGTCCGCAACGACGCAGCCGGCTCGCAGGTCACCGCCGAGGACCTGATCACGCACTGCCGCGACGGGCTTGCCGGCTACAAGTGCCCGAAGCGCATCGACTTCGTCGACGAGCTGCCTCGGACCGCGACGGGCAAGCTGCAGAAGTTCAAGCTGCGCCAGCCGTTCTGGGAGGGCCAGGAACGCCAGGTGAACTGAAGCCCATAGAGTCGTCGCATGAAGGCGCTGCTGCTGGAGAACGTCCACCCGCTCGGCTCGTCGATCCTCACCGAGGCCGGCTTCGAGGTCGAGACGCGCTCCGGCTCGCTGGCCGAGGCCGACCTGATCGATGCTCTCGAGGGTGTCGACCTGCTGGGCATCCGCTCCAAGACCGACCTGACCGAGAAGGTGCTGTCGGCGCACCCCGGCCTGGTCGCGATCGGCGCATTCTGCATCGGCACCAACCAGATAGAGCTTCCCGAGGCGACCCGGCATGGCGTCGCGGTGTTCAACGCGCCGTTCTCCAACACCCGCTCGGTGGTGGAGCTGGCGATCGCGAACATCATCGCGATGGCGCGACGGCTCACCGAACGCGACAAGGCGCTGCATGCCGGCGTGTGGGACAAGTCCGCGACGGGCAGCCACGAGGTGCGCGGCCGGACGCTGGGCATCGTCGGCTACGGCAACATCGGCTCGCAGCTCTCCGTGGTCGCCGAGATGCTCGGGATGCAGGTCTACTTCTACGACACCGACGAGAAGCTCGCGATGGGCAACGCCCGTCGTTGCGCCTCCTTGAACGAGCTTCTCGACAAGGCGGAGACGGTGACCCTGCACGTCGACGGCCGGTCCGGGAACGCCGGTTTCTTCGGTGCCGAGCAGTTCAAGCGGATGCGGCCACGGTCGCTGTTCCTCAACCTGTCGCGCGGCTTCGTCGTGGACTACCATGCGTTGCGGGAGGCCGTCCTCGACGAGCACGTCGCCGGCGCGGCCGTCGATGTGTTCCCCTCCGAGCCGCGTTCGCGCGGCGAGGCGTTCGACTCCCCGCTGCGGGGGCTGCCGAACGTCATCCTGACCCCGCACGTGGGCGGCTCCACCGAGGAGGCACAAGAGGACATCGGCCGCTTCGTGGCGACGAAGCTGCGCGACTACGTCCGCTCAGGAATCACCGCGCTTTCGGTGAACCTGCCCGCGCTGACGCCCGGCGTGTCCGCACACAGCCAGCGGATCGCCCACCTGCACACGAACACCCCCGGGGTCCTGGCCGACCTCAACCAGGTCTTCGCCGAGCACGAGGTCAACGTCGGCGCCCAGGTGCTCGCCACCCGCGACCAGACGGGGTACGTCGTCACCGACACCGACTCCCCGCTGTCGGCACAGGTGCTCTCCGACCTGCGCGCGGTCACCGAGACGGTGCGGCTGCGGGTCATCGACTGACCGAGCAGGCGTTCAGCGAGTGAGGACGAACTCGTCGAACTGTGCGACCAGTCCCGCCACGTCGAGGCCGGCATCCTCTGCCACCACGGTGAGGAGCGCCCGTGCTTCCTCCCTGCATGCAGGGCAGCCCCGCAGGTGGGCGCGGAACGCCCCCCTGATCGGCAACCCGTGCAAAGCGAGCCCCTCGATCATCTGGTCGACTTGGTCGAAGCAGTCGTCGCACGACAGCCAGGGCTCGAAATCGGAGCTCAAGTGCTCGATCGCGTGACCGGTGAGGGACATAGGGCGGTTCATCGGGCGGCTTCCTTCAGAGTCGGCGGTTCAATGAGCCCCTGGGCGACCAGGTCTCGACGGAGCCTCTTGCGCGCGTCGTGGAGCGTCTTGTAGACGGCGTTGCGGGTGGCGCCGAGCCGGTCGGCCACCACGTCGATCGGGATGCCGTCGATCACGATGGCGACCAGAACGCGACGCTGGTGTGCAGTGAGCTGGGTGTCGATGCTCCGCTTCAGCGCATTCGACAACATGCTCGTCACGGCGTGGTCATGGGGACTCGCGCCCTCCTCGACAGGTTCGGCGATCGCGAGGAGGTCGACGCTGCGCTCACGCCAAGTCGCCCGCCGTACCTCGACAGCGGCCTTGAGGATCGCGAACTTGTAGGCCCATGTCGTGAACTTGCTGCGGTTCTCGAATGTCGACAGCTTGTTGATCACGTCCACGGTCGCCTCGTCAGCACTGCTTTGGATGATGTCGTCCCTGGTCGCCCCTCCGAGGGAGCGCGCCAACGCCGAGGTGGCCACATAGCGACCCGCCGCACGGGTCATCAGTGCGTGCAGCCGACGGACCGCGTCCTCGTACTCAGGGCCACCACCGCTCAACGGGACAACCCACTCGCCAGGGTCAGCAGTCTCAATGGCTGCCTCGCTCACCATGGGCTCCTCCACAGTCAGGTCGACTCTCACCTTATGAGTGTGACCTGACCTCGACTTCTTACCAACGGATTCCCTCAGGTGCACGGCCGGTAAGGACTCGCCGTTGGGCTGCACGAACCCACTAGACCGAGGAATCAGCGATCCCGCCCTCAGGCGAGCGAGGAGAATCAGATGAGAGTCAACGTGCGCACGTCAAGGATCTCGGCGGTGGTAGCCGCCGGTGCCTTGTCGACCTTGCTGGTCGTCTCAGTGGGCGGCGCCAGCACCGGCGAGCCTGCCCGGAACTCAGCAACGGCGGGCGTTGCCGCGGCCACTGCGTCCCACGACATGGCCCAGATGGCGACGCTGCCCCGAACCCGCAGCCAGGCTGCTCTCTATCGCGCGATGCGCGAGTTGTGGGTCCAGCACATGGAGTGGACCTACGCCACGGTCGCCGCGTTCGCCCAGGACTCGCCGGGTCTGGATGCCACGCTCGCGCGGCTGTTGCGCAACCAGGTCGACATCGGCGATGCTTTCAAGCCCTTCTACGGGACCAAGGCGGGTCACCGGCTCACCGTGCTCTTGCGGACCCACATCAACG
The DNA here is from genome assembly GCA_035690495.1 of Nocardioidaceae bacterium. Classification (GTDB taxonomy): domain Bacteria; phylum Actinomycetota; class Actinomycetes; order Propionibacteriales; family Nocardioidaceae; genus DASSKK01. Next base: position 32,659 of record DASSKK010000069.1, read on the forward strand.
ACGCCGTGCCCGTGCTCGTCGCCGCCAGGAACGGTGACACAGCAGCGTTCAACAAGGCCGAGAAGGCCTGGTACGCCAACGCCAAGCGGATCGCCGACTTCCTCGCCGCTGCAAACCCGCACTGGGGCAAGAGGGCGATGGAGAAGATGATGAAGACGCACATCACCCAGACGACGGCCTACGCGGCCGACCAGCTCCAGGGCCACTACGCGAGGTCGATCCGCGACTACGGCCGGGCTGAGAGCCACATGATGCAGATGGCCGACATGCTCAGCGCCGGTCTCATCAAGCAGTTCCCGCGCAAGTTCTAGTCCCAGAAGGTGCGGGCGGGAACGAGGCCAAGGTGGCGTTCCCGCCTGCACCATGAGTCGCCGTGGGTCGGCGGGCCCTAGGGTGTCCGATGTGAGCGACGAGAAGCAGAGCGAGACCGCGCCCGACAAGGGCGGCGGCACGACCGACTCCGCGACCACGAAGCCGGCCGAGCCGAAGGACGACCTGGTCACCAGCCAGCACACGTTGCGCATCGACCGGAAGAGCCTGGACTACACCGCAACGACCGGGCGCGTCGTACTCCGTGACGAGGTCTACGAAGACGGGAAGTTCGCCGGCTTCAAGGCCAAGGCGGAGATGTCGATGACCTCCTACGTCGCCGAGACCACCGCGGCGGCGAGTCGCCCAGTGACGTTCGCGTTCAACGGCGGACCCGGTAGCGCCAGCGTGTGGCTGCACCTCGGCCTGCTCGGGCCGCGCCGCGTCGTGATGGGCGACGTCGAGACGCTCACCCCTCCGCCGTACGCCATGGACGACAACGCCGAGTCGCTGCTGACGGTCAGCGACATGGTGTTCATCGACCCGGTGTCGACCGGTTACTCGCGCGTGGTCGAGGGCGACAAGGCCGAGCCGTTCCACGGCTATCAGGGCGACGTCGAGTCGGTCGCCGAGCTGATCCGGATCTGGACCTCACGCCACCGCCGCTGGATGTCGCCGAAGTTCCTGGCCGGCGAGTCCTACGGAACGTTGCGCGCGGCGGCGCTCGGTGAGCACCTGCAGTCCCGGCACGGGATGTACCTCAACGGGATCATGCTGATCTCCAGCGTCCTGGACCTGTCGTCGATCGACTTCGAGAACCAGCGCAACGACCGGGCACACGCGCTGTACCTCCCGACGTACGCCGCCATCGCCCACTACCACGGCAAGCACGGCCGGCGGTCGCTGAAGTCAGTGGTCGATGAGGCCGAGGAGTACGCCGCGCGTGACTATCCGTGGGTGCTCTCGCGCGGAAGCCGGCTGACCCGCAAGGAGCGGGCCGCGGCCGTGCGCAAGGTCGCCGGGCTCACCGGGCTCTCGGAGGAGTACGTCGACCGGGCCGACCTGCGCATCGAGCACATCCGATTCTTCACCGAGCTGCTGCGCGACCGGCAGCTGTCCGTCGGCCGGCTGGACGCCCGCTTCACCGGCCCGGCGGCCAGCTCGATCGCGGAGCAGATGGACGCCGACCCGTCGCACGACGCGATCGCCGGGCCCTATGCGGCGGCGTTCAACCACTACATCCGCGACGAGCTCGGCTACGAGAACGACCTGCCCTACGAGCAGATCTCCCGACGGGTGCACCCGTGGTCGTTCAAGGACTTCGAGGGCCGGCCGATCGACGTGACGCCGAAGCTCGAGCGGGCGATGCGGCAGAACCCTCACCTGCGGGTGTACGTCGGCTACGGCTACTACGACGGCGCGACGCCGCACTTCGCCGCCGAGGACGTGCTCGCCCACCTGCAGATCTCCGACGACCTGCGAGCGAACATCGAGCACGCCTACTACGAGGCCGGGCACATGATGTATGTCCATGAGCCGTCGCGGCTGCAGCAGGCGAAGGACCTCGCCGCCTTCGTCACCCGCTGAGTCGGCGAGTCGGCGCGTCTGCAGGCTCCCACCCCGGCGAGTCGGCGCGTCTGCAGGCGGGACGGGTCGACGGGGGTTAGACGTGGCGGCGGGACTGGACCACCCGGAACCGGCTGGCCACGTAGGCGCCGTCGGTGTAGGACGCATTCGCGGCGGGGTTCGCACCGGTGCCGTGGAAGTCGCTGAACGCGGCCGACTGGTTGACGAACACGCCGCCGGTGAGGTTCTCCGAGAGCGCGACACCGGCGTCCAGGGCGGCGTCGCGCATCTGCTCGACGACCTGCGGAGTGGTGCTGTAGATCGACGCCGTCATCGCGCCGTGCTCCTGCACCGTGCTGCGGAACAGGTCGATCGACTCGTCGGTGCCGTCCGTCGCGATCAGGTAGGCGACCGGCCCGAAGCACTCCGACTCGTAGACCTTCGCGTCGTCGGCGGTCAGGCCGATCAGCGTGGGCGTGCGGACCACTGCGTCGTCGTACGCCGGGTGCTTGACGTGGCGCGACTCGACGAGGACCTTGCCGCGCGACCCGGCGTCCTCGAGCCGGGACAGCACGCCGTCGTTGACCACGCCGCCGAGCAGCTCGACCGCCCGGGCGTCGTCGCCGAGCAGGTTGCCGAAGGCCGCCTCGATCCCGGCCGCGACGTCCTCGACGCTCTTCTTGCCCTCGTCGGTGTCGATCCCCGCGGCCGGCAGGAAGACGTTCTGGGGGGCCGTGCACATCTGTCCGGTGTAGAGCGCGAACGAGAACGCCAGGTTGCCGCACATCCCGGCGAAGTCGTCGGTGGAGTCGACGACCACGGTGTTCACCCCGGCCTTCTCGGTGAACACGGTCGCCTGCCGGGCGTTGTCCTCCAGCCACTCCCCGAACGCGTTGGAGCCGGTGAAGTCGACCAGCTTGACCTCTGGGCGTACGGCGAGAACCTTGGCCAGCCCGTCGGCCGGGTCCTCGGCGGCGAGCGTGACCAGGTGCGTGTCGAAGCCGGCCTCGGCGAGCACCTCCTGGGCGACCTGCACGGTGATCGCCAGCGGCAGCACCGCACCAGGGTGCGGCTTGACGATCACCGGGTTGCCGCAGGCCAGGGACGCGAACAAGCCAGGGTAGGAGTTCCAGGTGGGGAACGTGTTGCAGCCGACCACCAGCGCCAGCCCGCGCGGCACCGGCGTGAACGTCTTCTCCATCCGCAGCGGCTCCCGGCGGCCGGGCTTCTCCCAGACCGCCGACGCCGGGGTGCGGGTCATCTCGGCGTAGGCGTAGCCGATCGCCTCCAGCGCTCGGTCCAGCGCGTTGGCTCCGCCGGCCTGGAACGCCATCACGAACGCCTGTCCCGACGTGTGCTGGACGGCGTTCGCCAGCTCGAAGACCCGCGTGTGCAGCCGGGCCAGGATCTCCAGGCACACCCCGACCCGAGCCTGCGGACCGGCGTCGCGGAACGCCTTCAGGCCCGCACCGGCCGCCGAGACCAAGGCGTCGACGCCGCCGGGAGCGACGCGCGGGTAGCGCGTGTCCAGCGCGAAGCCGAACGGCGACTTCTCGGTCGCCACGGTGCCACCGGCGCCGGGCGTGTCGAGCGGGAAGTCCGCGCCTCGCCACGCCTCGAAGGCCGCCTTGCCCTCGGCGGCCGCGTTCTCGCCGTACACCTTCGGGGACGGCGACTCGTCGAACGCGGAGAAGTACTCCCGGCTCGACGCGGCCGCGATCGCGTCGTTCAGCATCTGCTCGTGGGCGGCGAACATCTCCGAAGCGTTGCTCATCAGGTCCTCACAGACGTTTGTGACAGTGCGACGCACGTGTGCGGCCAGTCTGTCACGGTGCCGCGGCCAGGCTGAGGTGGACGGTCGGCTGCGCATTTCGACAGGATGCGTCGCCCCACCGGTCCGGGTGCGATGCTGGCGGCGTGAGCACGTGGACCGAGCTTCGGGCGACGCTCCTGCGAGTGGTCGACGAGCACCCGGATGCCCTGCACGTCTATCCCGGTCCGAGCACGGCCGCCCGGCACGACGAACCCTGGGAGATCCACCTGGCGGCGTGGGCGCTCGATGTCGCCGCGGACCTGCACGAGCGGTTCGGCGACGCTGTGGAGCTCAAGGTCGGCGCCATGCATTACCCGCAGCAGCGGCTCCGCCGACCTCCACCAAGCCTGAAGGAGCTGGTGCCAGCGGAGTCTTGCGGAATCCGCACCAGACTCCCACGACCGCTGGCGATCGCGTCCGGGCACGGCGTCAGATGCGAGGTCGTGATCGGGAACGGGACGAGCGACAGGGTGGTCCTGTCCGCTACAGGCGGCCTTCTAGGCTCGGTGGTCACCGACGACGAAGGCGAGGTGTCGGCCGAGGACACGGGTCCGACCCAATCGTCGCTTGTCACGTTCGGCGTCGAGCCGCACACGGAGCTGGCCGTGCCGACATGGGTCGGCACCGAGAGTCTTCGCCCGGAGCTCGGGTACGCCCTCCCCGCGGGGCGATGGTGGCTCGTCGCTTGCCTCGATGTCGGCGAGACGGCGACGCTGCGGTCCTCGGCGATGCCGTTCACGATCACGCCCTGAGGATCTGGTAGGTGGACGGAGTGCGGTCACGCCCGGTCGGCGGGCGATAGCCTGCCGGGGTGCTGCTACGACCGGTCGAGGACACCGACATCGACGACGTGCTGGCGCTCAACGAGCGCAACGTGACGATGCTCGCGCCGATGGACGAGACGAAGCTCCGGCTGCTGCGCGGGATCGCGGACCGCTTCGACGTCATCGAGGTGGACGGCGCGTTCGCCGGCCTGGTGGTGACGTTCGCACCGGGCGCGCCGTACGACTCCCCCTACTACCGGTGGTTTTCGGGCAGGTACGACGACTTCTGCTACCTGGACCGGATCGTGCTGCACGAGGACCTCCGCCGGCGCGGGCTCGGGAGTGCGGCGTACGACGAGATCGAGTCGTCGGCCAAGCAGCACGGGCGCATGCTGCTCGAGGTGAACCTCACGCCGCGCAACGAGCCGAGTCTGGCGTTCCACGCGGGTCGTGGGTACGCCGAGGTCGGGCGGCTCGGGGACGACGTACACCTGGTGTCGTTGCAGGAGAAGCCACTGTGACCCCGCAGGAGCGGGCCGAGCGCTCCGCCGAGGTGATGTGGGGCGGCGACAAGGCCAGCCAGGGACTCGGCATGCGGCTGGTCGCGGTCGGGCCGGGGACCGCGACGCTCGAGATGGACGTCCGCGAGGACATGGTCAACGGGCATGCGATCGGGCACGGCGGGTTCACGTTCAGCCTCGCGGACTCGGCGTTCGCGTTCGCGTGCAACTCCTACAACGCCAGGACGGTCGCCGCTGCGTGCGAGATCCGGTTCCTGGCGCCGACCCGGCTCGGAGAACGATTGGTCGCCGAGGCTGTCGAGCGGACTCGTCTGGACCGCGACGGCGTCTACGACATCACCGTGCGCAACGATGCGGGGGTCGTCGCGGAGTTCGTCGGGCGCAGCAAGCAGATCCGGGGAGCGTTGTTCGAGGAGGAGTAGTGGTTTCGACAAGCTCAACCACCGGGGATGGCTCAACCACCGGGGATGGCTCAACCACCGCCGGGGAGATCCCCGAGCTCACGCTGGAGCAACTGCGCGAGCTGCAGACCGCGCGACTGCGTGAGACCGTGCACCGCGCCTACGAGCACGTCCCGCACTACCGGCGGGCGTTCGACGACGCCGGCGTCTCCCCCGACGACGTGCGCTCGACGGCCGATCTGGCGAAGCTCCCGTTCACCACCAAGGAGGACCTGCGGCAGAACTACCCGTTCGGGATGTTCGCCGTCCCCCGCGAGCAGGTGGCCCGGATCCACGCCTCCTCGGGCACCACCGGCAAGCCCACCGTCGTCGGCTACACGCAGGCAGACCTGGACGTCTGGTCGGAGGTGATGGCCCGCTCGATCCGTGCCGCCGGCGGCCGGCCGGGCGACGTGGTGCACGTGGCCTACGGGTACGGCCTGTTCACCGGCGGGCTCGGTGCGCACTACGGCGCGGAGCGGCTCGGCTGCACCGTCGTCCCCGTCAGCGGTGGGATGACCGAGCGCCAGGTGCAGCTGATCGTGGACTTCGCGCCGCGGGTGATCATGCTGACGCCGTCGTACTTCCTGGCGATCCTCGATGAGATGGAGCGGCAGAACGTCGACCCGCACAGCACCGCCCTGGAGATCGGCATCTTCGGTGCCGAGCCGTGGACCGACCAGATGCGCGAGGAGGTCGAGAGACGCAGCGGCATCCACGCCGTCGACATCTACGGCCTCTCGGAGGTGATCGGGCCGGGGGTCTCCCAGGAGGCGGTCGAGACCAAGGACGGGCTGCATGTGTGGGAGGACCACTTCTTCCCCGAGATCGTCGACCCGGTGACGCACGAGCCGCTTCCCGACGGCGAGGAGGGCGAGCTGGTGTTCACCAGCCTCACCAAGCAGGCGATGCCGGTGATCCGGTACCGCACCCGCGACCTGACGCGGCTGCTGCCGGGCACGGCGTACCCGGCCTTCCGGCGGATGCAGAAGGTGACCGGTCGCAGCGACGACATGATGATCGTGCGAGGCGTCAACGTCTTCCCCACCCAGATCGAGGAGCAGATCCTCAAGGTGGAGGGTCTCGCGCCGCACTACCTGTGCGTGCTCACCCGGCCGGGCAACCTCGACGAGCTGACCGTGCAGGTCGAGGCGTACGACGCCCGGGCACCGCGTGCCTCGCTGGGCGGGCAGCTCGCCGGGCTGGTCAAGAGCCACGTCGGCGTCACCGTCGAGGTCGAGGTGCTCGACCCGCATGCGCTGCAACGCTCGCTCGGGAAGGCGAAGCGGATCGACGACCGCCGGACCCGATAACGGGTAGCTGTGAAGTCCGCCGCGACAAGCGGTGTGCGGCCTACACTCACCCGAACCGGTCAGGGAGGGGTGGGGGCAATGCAGCGAGTGGGAAGCCGCACCGTGATCTGCGGCCTGACGTCCGCCCTGGCTGCCGGAACCCTGGTCGCGAGCGCCCTCACGACCCCTGCGAGCGCGCACGCCGTCCGCGGCGTCGACACCTCGCGGAACGTCTTCGGGTCGGGCTACTCGCCCGACCCGCACCGCGACAGCGTCTACCCCGGCACCGGAGAGTCCAGCGTCGACGTCCTGCACTACGACCTCCGCCTGCACTGGGCGCCGAGCACGCGCACGCTGAAGGCGACCGCGAAGCTCACCATGCGGCCCACGGCCACCGAGCAAAGGTTCACCCTCGACCTCTCCTCCGCGCTGCACGTCGACGCGGTCGCGGTGGACGGCGCCCAGACGACGTACCACCGCGACGGGCACGAGCTGATCATCCGGGCACCGACGGGGCTGAGGACCAACCGGGTCGCGCACGTCCGGATCCGCTACCACGGCACGCCGAAGCCGGCGAAGGCACCGACGAGTCGCAGCGACGAGCCGACGGTCGGGTGGCACACGCTGCGCGACGGGCGGGTGTGGGCGATGCAGGAGCCGTACGGCGCGTTCACGTGGTACCCGGTCGACGACCAGCCCGCCGACAAGGCGATGTACACGATCACCCTCAACGTCCCCGACCGGTGGACCGGCGTCTCCAGCGGCCACATGCACCGCACGCACAAAGGCCACCGGATGATCACCCGGTTCACCAACCGCGACCCGATGGCCGCCTACCTGGTCACGGTGGCGATCGGGCCCTACAGGCACTACCTCGATCGCGGCCCGCACCACCTGCCGATCAGCTACTGGGTCCCGAAGGGCAAGCCGTCCTACCTGAAGCCGCTGCGGAAGACACCCGCGACGCTGCGATGGCTGGAGAGCAAGCTCGGCCGCTATCCGTTCGACCGCGCGGGCATCCTGGTCACTCCGTCCCAGTCGGCGATGGAGACCCAGACGATGATCACGATGGGTGCCGCGAACTTCGCCTACGGCGGGCGCGACGTCCGCGAGACTGTCGCCCACGAGCTCGCGCACGCGTGGTACGGCGACACGGTCACGCCGCGCAACTGGGACGACCTGTGGATGAACGAGGGCTTCGCGATGTACGTCGAAGCGCGCTACACGGTGCACATGGGCTGGCACACCTGGCGCTACTGGCAGCGCGAGTTCGCCCGCGACGACAACTACTGGCGGACCGTATTCGGCCCACCCGGCGACTACCGCAAGGACCAGTTCGCGCAGATCAACGTCTACTACTGCACCGCGCTGATGCTCGAGCATCTGCGCACTCTGCTCGGCGCGGCCACCTTCGACGGGCTGCTGCGCGCATGGCCGCAGACCCACCGCGACGGCACCGCGGACCGTGACGGTTACGCTGCCTGGGTGGAACATCGCACCGGCACCGATGTCGCGGCCTTCCTCGACCGGTGGCTCACCTCGCCGACGACGCCGAAGAGCTGAGGCGCGTGCTCGACGACCTCGTCGTGGTCGACCTGACGCGCGCGCTGGCCGGTCCGCACGCCGCGATGATGCTCGGCGACCTCGGCGCCAGGGTGATCAAGGTCGAGTCCCCGAAGAGCGGCGACGACTCCCGGCACTGGGGGCCGCCGTTCGTCGGACCGCAGGACGAGCCGGTCTCGACGTACTTCATGTCGGCCAACCGCAACAAGGAGTCGGTCACCGCCGACCTGAAGTCCGACGACGGCAAGCGGTTCCTCACCGCCCTGGTCGGGCGGGCCGACGTACTCATCGAGAACTTCCGCCCCGGCGTCCTGGACCGGCTCGGCTTCTCCGTCGAGCGGCTGCACGAGATCAACCCGCGGCTGGTGATCTGCGCGATCACCGGGTTCGGCCACGACGGGCCGGAGGGCGGCCGCGCCGGCTACGACCAGATCGCCCAGGGCGAGGCCGGGCTGATGTCGCTCACCGGCCCCTCGGCCGAGGAGCCCACCAAGGTGGGGGTGGCGATCGGCGACCTGCTCGCCGGGATGTACGCCGCCTACGGCATCCTCGCCGCACTCCACGAGCGCGCCCGCACCGGCAAGGGCCGGGTGGTGCGGACCAGCCTGCTCGCCTCGATCGTCGGTGTGCACGCGTTCCAGGGCACCCGGTGGACGGTGGCCAAGGACGTGCCGCACGCGATCGGCAACCACCATCCGTCGATCGCGCCCTACGGGCTGTTCCACACCGCCGATGCCCCGGTGCAGATCGCCTGCGGCAACGACAACCAATGGCGGACGCTGGCCGAAGTGCTCGATGTCGACGCGGACCGGTTCCCCGCCAACCGGGACCGGGTCGAGCGGCGCGACGAGCTGATCGAGGTGATGGAGGCGGCGCTCGCCGACGACGGCGCGGAGGCCTGGCTGGCGCGGTTCGCCGAGGCCGGGATCCCGGCCGGCAAGGTACGCACCGTCGACGACGTCTACGGCTGGGAGCAGACCCGCTCACAAGGGCTGGTGGTCGAGGTCGACCATCCGACCGCGGGCCGGGTCGAGCTGCCCGGGCCCCCGCTGCGGTTCGACGACAACCTCTTCGCCGGCGCCCGCGAGCGGCACCTGCCGCCCCCGCGACTCGGAGAGCACGACGAGTCGGTGCGCGACTGGCTCGGCCTCTGACCCGACCCGACCCCGACCCCGATTCGTCCGCGGAACTGCGTCCGGTTCGCGCGGACCGACCGCGGACGAATCGGGAGGTGGCAGGATCGCGGCATGAGCGAGCGGCTGTCTGCGCGTGAGCTGATCGACCTCGTGCTGGACGACGGGTCGTTCGTCTCGTGGGACTCCCCGCCCCAGCGCGGCACGGTTGACGAGGCGTACGCCGACCAGCTCGCCCGCGCGCAGGAACGCAGTGGCGTCGACGAGGCGGTGATCACCGGCGAGGGCCGGATGCGTGGGCGCCGAGTGGCTCTGGTCGCCTGCGAGTTCGGCTTCCTGGCCGGCTCCATCGGTACAGCCGCCGCGGCGCGCCTGACCGAGGGGGTCGAGCGGGCCACCGCCGAACGCCTGCCGCTGCTGGCCGCCCCGGTGTCGGGCGGCACCCGGATGCAGGAAGGCACCGTCGCGTTCGTGCAGATGGTGCGCATCTCGGCCGCGATCGCTGCCCACAAGAGGGCCGGCCTGCCCTATCTGGTCTACCTGCGCCACCCCACCACCGGCGGCGTGATGGCGTCGTGGGGATCACTGGGCCACGTCACGGTCGCGGAGCCGGGAGCGCTCCTCGGCTTCCTGGGACCACGTGTCTACGAGCAGCTGTACGGCGAGTCGTTCCCGGACGACGTACAGACGGCGGAGAACCTCTATGCCCACGGGCTGATCGACGGAGTCGTCGCACACGAGGACCTCGCGGACCTTCTCGACCGGGCGCTGAGCATCCTGCAGGCACCGCGGGAGTCGCTACGCGCCGTGCCCGACCCGCCCGACGAGCCGGTCGAGGACGTGGATGCCTGGGAGTCGATCCGCCGCTCCCGTCGCGGCGATCGGCCGGGCGTGCGCAGGCTGCTCAGGTACGCCGCTTCCGACGTGATCCCGCTCAACGGGACCGGCGAGGGCGAATCCGACCCGGGGCTGCTGATCGCGCTGGCCAGATTCGGCGACTCACCATGCGTGTTCCTCGGGCAGGACCGGCGCGGACAGACTGAAGCGCATCCCCTCGGCCCTGGTGCGCTGCGCGAGGCGCGACGTGGCATGCGGCTGGCCGCCGAGCTGCACCTGCCGCTGATGACCGTGATCGACACCGCCGGTGCGGCGCTGTCGGTGGAGGCGGAGGAGGGCGGGATGGCCGGCGAGATCGCGCGCTGTCTTGCCGATCTGGTCAGCCTCGAGGCGCCCACGCTGTGCCTGCTGCTCGGCGAGGGAACAGGCGGAGGCGCGCTCGCGCTGCTGCCCGCCGATCGGGTCATTGCCGCGCAGCACGGCTGGCTGGCGCCGCTTCCCCCGAAGGGTGCGAGCGCGATCGTGCACCGCGACACGCGCCACGCCGCCGAGATGGCCCGCGACCAGGGGGTGCGGTCGGTCGACCTGCGCGCCGCCGGGCTGGTGGACCGGATCGTCGCCGAGCTTCCGGACGCCGCCGACGAGCCGGAGCTGTTCTGTGACCGGCTCGGGGCGGTGCTGCGGTTCGAGCTGGCAGCGCTCGCGGCGCGCGATCCCGCAGAGCTGGTCGCGCAGCGTGCCCTCCGCTACCGCGCGCTCGTCGCGCCACGGCCAACCTAGACCTGTGCACACGATCGCGACGGTCGAGACGTGGGACGGTGAGAACGGCGTCGGTGTGCTCCGAGGCGACGCCTTTCCGGGTGGGACCTGCTGGGTGCTCTGGCACACGATCGATGCTCCGGGCTACAAGACTCTGACACCAGGGGGCGCGGTCGAGGTCGACTTCGAGGAAGTCTCCCAGGAAGGCCATAGCGCCCGCGCCATGCGCGTGATTCCGATCGTGACGTAAGGGTCTCCTGAATCCGCCGGCCGTCTGGTCCGGCGGCGCTTTGCCGTCGCGCGCCGTACGCGCCAACGAGTTGGTCACCGCGCAAATCAGAAGCCGCGCATGGCGCGATAGGTGTCCGGCTGGCTCACCTCTAGATGAGCCCGGGCCCGCCGCCGGTAGCGCAGCACCTGGGTGCCGCCGAGGATCCAAAACGCGTACTGCACGCACATCGCCAGCGTGTAGGCGTGCGGCGGGTAGTGCGCGCCGCCGCCCGGGGTCACCGCGTCGAGCACCAGGCCGATGCCGAGCACGACCGACAGCGAGGCGACGAACCCGCCGACGTTGACGATCCCGGTGGCCGAGCCGAGCCGCGACGGGGTGGCGAAGGTGCGTGCGACGTCGAATCCGATCAGCGACCCCGGCCCGCCGAGCCCGGTGACCACGACCAGCGTCGCCAGCAGCCAAAGCGGCGCGTCCCCCGGCCACAGCAGGACCACCGACCACATCGTCGCGATGCCGGTGACGATGCTGATCACGATCGTCGAGCGGTGCCAAGGGTGCTTGGCGATGTAGCCGCCGATCAGCGGACCGCCGACCATCGTGGTGACCACCAGCAGCGACAGCAGCGCTCCCGCCGCCGGGCGGCCGGTGTGCTGTCCGTGCAGGAAGAACGGGTAGCCCCACAGCAGCGCCATCACGTTCGCGGAGAACTGCGTGGTGAAATGCGACCAGAGCCCCAGCCGGGTGCCCGGGTCCAGCCAGGCGTACCGCAGGTCATGGAGTACGACGCGCGGGGGCCTGGCCTGGTGGGCGACCGGCGTGCCGGGTGGCGCGTCGCGCATGAGCAGCACGATCAGCAGCACGAGCAGGACGCCCACCGACGCGCTGACCGCGAACGTCGCCGTCCAGCCGAACTGCGCCAGCGCGTGCGCCAACGGGATCGCGGCCACCAGCGCGCCGATCTGCCCGAGCAGTCCGGTGAGCTGGCTGAGCACCGGGTTCCGCATCGGCGGGAACCAGTACGCCACCACCCGCAGCACGCTGATGAACACCATCGCGTCGCCCATGCCGAGGAACACCCGCGCGGTGAGCGCGCCCCCGAAGCTGCCGGTGAACGCGAAGGCAAGCTGCGCGCCGGTCATCAGCAGCGTCCCGGTCAGCAGCAGCCGCCGAGGACCGAACCGGTCCACGAGCACCCCGACCGGGATCTGCATCGCCGCGTACACGCCGAGCTGCAGCACCGTGAACGTGGACAGCTGCGCGGCCGAGATGTCGAAGCGCCGCGAAGCCATGATCCCGGCGACCCCGAGCGAGGACCGGTTGAAGATGGCGAAGAAGTACACCGCCACTCCCGCGCCCCACACCACCCACGCTCGCCGTCCGCGGGGATACGTGGTGCTCATGGCGATCTCCGCGCGAGGGCGGGCAGATGCCACGGGGCGCGGATCACCGCACCATTCTCGCCCAGTCGGGTGAGCCTCAGAACCGGAGGGCGTTCGCCGGGTCCTCCATGATCCCCGCGACGTCGGCGAGGAACCGCGAGCCCTTCTCACCGTCGATCAACCTGTGGTCGAACGACAGCGCCAGCGTCGTCACGGAGCGCACTGCGATCTCGTCGCTTCCGGCCGGGTGGACCCACGGCTGCTTGCGCACCGTGCCCAGCGCCAGGATCGCTGACTCGCCCGGGTTGATGATCGGCGTGCCAGAGTCGACCCCGAAGACACCGACGTTCGAGATCGTGAACGTCCCGCCGGCCATCTCGGCCGGCTGGGTCTTGCCGTCGCGCGCCGTACGCGCCAACGACTTGATCGCCGCACCGAGCTCCGCCATCGACATCGTGTCGGCGTCCTTGACGTTGGGTACGACGAGACCGCGAGGCGTTGCCGCGGCGATGCCGAGGTTCACGTAGTGCCTGAAGACGACCTCCTGGGCGTCGGCGTCCCAGGCGGCGTTCACCTCCGGCGTGCGCTTCATGGCCAGCATGCATGCCTTGGCCGCCACCAGCAGCGGGGAGACGCTGACCTCGGCGAACTCGCGGTGGGCCTTGAGGCGCTCGAGCAGCTGCATGGTGCCGGTCACGTCGACGGTGACCCACTCGGTGACGTGCGGGGCGGTGAAGGCGGAGTCGGTCATCGCCTGCGCCATCATCTTGCGCACGCCCTTGATCGGCTCGCGGGTCTCACCCCGATTCGTCCGCGGAACTGCGTCCGGTTCACGCGGGGCGATCGCGGACGAATCGGGGTGCGAAGGGGACGCGGAATGTACGTCGTCGCGGGTCACGGTGCCGTCGGGACCTGAGGGGGTGATCGTACGCAGGTCGACGCCGAGGTCCTTGGCGAGCTTGCGCACCGGCGGCTTGGCCAGCACCCGGGTCTCCGCAGCGGGTGCAGCGGGTGCAGTGTGCGAGGCGGCGGGGACGGCAGGCTCGTCGGCCGCCTCCACCTCGGCGCTCTGCGCCCCGCCGGGGGCGAAGGCGCCCTGCACCTGCGCCTGGGTCGCCGCGCCCGCCTCCGAGGAAGCACTGGCGGCACCCTTTCGCGGACGGCGCTTGGCCTGCGCGGCGCGCGGGCCGTAGCCGACGAGGGTCTTGGGCTGCTCGCCGTCACCTTCGGCCGGCTCCTCAGCCTCCGTGGCCCCGGCGGCCTGCGCCATCCCCAGGTAGGGGTCGGACTCGGTCTGCGGCGTCGGCTCGGGCGCTGCCGGCTGCGCCGCCGGGGCCTCGTCTGCCGCACCGATCCTGACGATCGGGGTGCCGACCTCGACGGTCTCCCCCTCGGGGACCAGCAGCTCCTGCACCGTCCCGGCGTACGGCGACGGCAGCTCGACCAGCGACTTGGCGGTCTCGATCTCGACCACGATGTCGTTGACCTTGACCACGTCGCCGACCTTCACCTTCCAGGTGACGATCTCGGCCTCGGTGAGCCCCTCGCCGACGTCGGGCAGCTTGTACTCGGACACGTGTCCTCCTCCGGGTCAGTAGGCGAGCGAGCGGTCCACGGCGTCCAGGACCCGGTCGAGATCGGGCAGCCACTCCTCCTCGATGCGGCTCGGAGGGTACGGCGTGTCGAAGCCGCCGACGCGCAGCACCGGAGCCTCCAGGGAGTAGAAGCACGCCTCGCTGATCCGGGCTGCGAGCTCGGCGCCCATCCCGAGGTTGACGTGCGCCTCGTGGACGACGACCGCGCGACCGGTCTTGCGCACCGACTCCACCACCGGGCCCATGTCGATCGGCGACAGCGAACGCAGGTCGATCACCTCGAGGCGGTGGTTCTCCGAGAGGGCCGCCTCGGCACTGGCCAGGCACGTCTTCACCATCGGGCCGTAGCCGATCAGGGTGAGGTCCGAGCCCTCGCGGACCACCCGGGAGGTGAACAGCGGCGCGGGCTCGACCGAGGTGTCCAGCTCCGCCTTGTCGGCGTGGTACTGCCGCTTGGGCTCGAGGAATACCACCGGGTCGTCGCACTTGATCGCCTGCTGGATCATCCAGTAGCCGTCGACGGGGTTGGAGCAGGCGACCACCTTCAGGCCGGGCGTGTGCGCGAACTGCGCCTCCGGGCTCTCCGAGTGGTGCTCGACCGCGCCGATTCCGCCCCCGAACGGGATCCGGATCACGATCGGCATGGGCACCTTGCCCTGGCTGCGGAAGTGGATCTTCGCGACCTGGCTGACGATCTGGTCATAGGCCGGGTAGACGAAGCCGTCGAACTGGATCTCGCACACCGGCCGGTAGCCGCGCATCGCCAGCCCGACCGCCGTGCCGAGGATGCCGGCTTCCGCCAACGGGGTGTCGATGACCCGGTCCTCGCCGAAGTCCTTCTGCAGCCCGTCGGTGATCCGGAAGACGCCGCCGAGCGTCCCGACGTCCTCTCCCATCACGAGGACCTTCGCGTCGTCCTCCATCGCCTTGCGGAGGCCGGCGTTCAGTCCCTTGGCCAGTGTGATGCGGCCCGAGCCCGTCTTCGCGCCGGTCGAGCCGGTCGAGACCTTTGCCATCAGTGCACTCCTTCGAAGCTGTCCAGGTACGCCGCGAAGCCGGCCTTCTGCTCGGTCAGCTCGGGAGACCCCTCGGCGTAGACGCGGTCGAACAGGTCCAGCGGGTTCGGCTCCGGCAGCGCCTTGCAGCCCTCGCGCAGGTGCTCGCCCAGCCTCTCGGCCTCGTCCTCGATCTGGTCGAAGAACTCCTGGTCGGCCATGCCGTTGCGGCTCAGATAGACCTTGACGCGCGCGATCGGATCCTTGAGCTTCCACTTCTCCAGGTCGGCCGAGAGCCGGTAGCGGGTCGGGTCGTCCGTGGTGGTGTGTGCGCCCATCCGGTAGGTATAGGCCTCCACCAGCGTGGGGCCCTGGCCCTCGCGTGCGCGCTGCAGCGCGGCCTGGGTCACGGCGTACGTCGCCAGCACGTCGTTCCCGTCGACGCGGATGCCGGGGAACCCGAACCCGAGAGCCCGCTGGTAGAGCGGGATCCGGGACTGGCGCTCGAACGGCTCGGAGATCGCCCACTGGTTGTTCTGGCAGAAGAAGACCACCGGGGCGTTGTAGGAGGCGGCGAAGATGAACGCCTCGTTGACATCGCCCTGCGAGGACGCTCCGTCGCCGAAGTAGGCGACCACCGCGGCGTCCCGGTCGGAATCGCCGGTGCCGACCACGCCGTCGCGCTGCAGGCCCATCGCGTAGCCGGTGGCGTGCAGGGTCTGTGCGCCGATCACGATCGTGTAGAGGCCGAAGTTGGCGTCGTGCGGGTCCCAGCTGCCCTGGTCGACGCCGCGGAACAGGCCGAGCAGCTGCAGCGGGTCGATGTCGCGGCAGAAGGCGACGCCGTGCTCACGGTAGGTCGGGAAGACGAAGTCCTGCGGCCGCAACGCTCGTCCGGAGCCGATCTGAGCGGCCTCCTGGCCGAGGAGCTGGGCCCAGATGCCGAGCTCGCCGTGCCGCTGCAACGCGGTCGCCTCGGTGTCGATGCGGCGGGTCAGCACCATGTCCCGGTAGAAGCCCTTGATCAGGCCGGCTTCCTCGTCCCCGCCCGTGTCGTCCCCCGCCACCCCACCCCGGACGAAGTCGAACTCGGGATGCTCGACGCGCTCGCCCTCGGGGGTCAGCAGCTGGACGAACTTGGGCGTCGCCATCTCGTCGATGGCCGCATGGGAGGGGCCGAAGATCTCGCCGAGGTCGTGGCTCGGCCGGTCGTGGGCGGTGCTCTGGCTCACCTGCACTCCTTCGGTTCGTCGGTCTCGCGGGGTCTCCGCCACCGGCTTCTGGGAGCTGGAGGCCGCTGCGGCTGACCGGCACGGGGGTGGTGCGCCGACGCCCGTGGCGACCTCGTCTTGTGACCGGTGACACACCGGTCGCTCACCTCATAACGTACCGGCCGAGCCCCGTGGGCGCATAATCCCCTGGCCTTGCGAGGTCGCCTCCTCCCCCCTGAGAAGGATGCCCGGCCCGTCTCGCGAACGAACCGCGGACTATGCGGTCGCCGGTAGCCCTGACCCGATCGGGCGGTTTCCCACCCCGCCTCTTCCCCATCCGGGTCGATGTCGGTGAGCCTTCCCCAAGCGCGCCCGATCCCGGGGACTCCGCGCTCTCACCTTCGCAGGGGGTTCCCCGATGACCGTGACCCGCTCACGGATGGCCAGGCTCACCTCGCTCGGCGCCGTCGCCGCAACGACGCTGAGCCTCATGAGCACACCCGTCGCCGCCGATGCGGCGCAGTCCCACACGATCCAGGTGTACATCACCAAGCACCGCGTCGTGCACATGACGTCCGGCATGCATCCGGGCGTGCACCGGTTCGAGATCCGCTCCGGCAAGGTCTCCGCCTTCCAGCTCGCCTGGGTACGCCGCGGCTACTCCGACCGCGAGCTCGCCCGCGACGCGGCCGCCGGCCCCAACGGCGGCGACCTGAAGGCGCTCAAGCGGTTCACCCGCAACGTCACGCTGCTCGGCGGAGTCACCTCGGTGCCCGGCACGCGCACCGTGATGTACGTCGACCTCCACCGCGGCGGCCGCTACGTCGCCGTCGACACCAACGCGCCCGACACGCCGTTCCACCACTTCTCGGTGGGGGGTCAGCGGGTCTCGGGCCAGATGCCGGCGACCCGCACGATCCGCGCGGTCGGTGAGGACCGGTTCGCCGCTCGGCCGCACAGCATCGCCAGACACGGCCTGCTCACGTTCGTCAACAAGTCCGACGCCGACCACTTCATCACGACGGGCAAGCTGCTGCCCGGCAAGACGGTCAAGGACTTCGCCGCCTGGACGAAGGACCCCTCAGGTCCTCCGCCCATCGACGAGTCCGTCCAAGGGCTGGAGACCGGCGTGGTGAGCCCGGGACACCGGTTCGCGTTCTCCTACTCGGGCCAGAAGGCTGGTCGCTACGTGCTGACCTGCTTCTGGAGCGACGTGGACACCGGGATGCCGCACGCTTTCATGGGCATGTACCGCGGGATCACCGTCCGGTGAGCTGAGTCTCGACCGGCTCTGAGTGGATCGAGCGGCACCTTCCGTCCTGCTGGGAGGTGCCGCTCGGCATGTGCGCACCCGGCCCCTCTTTGCCTGGGACTACTGATCGGTAACATAGGCGGTATGGCCGACAAGATCGTCAGCGAGTCCATCACCGTCGGCGCCCCGGCATCCGTGGTGTTCGCGATCCTGACCGACCCCCGCCAGCACTCCCGCATCGACGGGTCAGGCTCGGTGCGCGGACTGATCGAGGGGCCCGAACGGCTCGAGAAGGGCTCGCGGTTCGGAGTGTCGATGAGGCTGTTCGGCCTTCCCTACTCGATCACGAACCGGGTCGTCGAGTTCGAGCCCGACCGTAGAATCGCCTGGCGGCACTTCGGCGCACACCGCTGGCGCTACGAGCTCGAGCCCACCGGGAACGGCGGCACGACCGTCACCGAGAGCTTCGACTACACCCGCAACGACCGGGTCTCGGAGAGGGTGATGGCGCTCGCGGGCTTCCCCGAGCGCAACCGCCGCGGCATCAGCGCGACCCTGACCCGGCTGAAGGCGGCGGCCGAGTCCGACGCCGCCGGCTGACCCGACGGCCGGGCCCCCGGGCTCAGGCCAGCGAGGCGACCCAGGCGTCGTGCAGGTCGGAGAACCGCCCCTCGCCGCCCTCGATCAGGTCGGCCGGCGCGCCGTCCTCGACGACGCGCCCGTGCTCGAGGACCAGCACCCGGTCCGCGATCTCGACGGTGGACAGCCGGTGCGCGATGATCACCGCGGTCCGGTCGGCCAGGATCGTGCGCAGCGCGCGCTGCACGAGCCGCTCGGAGGGTACGTCGAGCGAGGAGGTCGCCTCGTCGAGGATCAGCACGTCGGGGTCGGCCAGGAACGCGCGCGCGAACGCGACCAGCTGCCGTTGCCCGGCCGAGAGCCGGCCGCCCTTGTTCGCGACGTCCGTGTCGTAGCCCTGCGGCAGCTTGGTGATGAAGTCGTCGGCGCCGATCGCCTTCGCCGCCGCGACCACCTCCTCGAGAGTCGCATCGGGCCGCCCGAACCGGATGTTGTCCGCGACGGTCCCCCCGAACATGTAGTTCTCCTGCGTCACCATCACCACCGACGTCCGCAGCGCCTCCTCGGCCAGCTCCCGCAGGTCGGCCCCGTCCAGACGGACGTTCCCCCTCACCGGGTCGTAGAACCGCGACATCAGCTTGGCGATGGTCGTCTTTCCGGCGCCCGTGGTGCCGACCAGCGCCAGCGTCTGCCCCGCCGGGATGGTCAGGTCGAGGTCCGGAAGCACCGGCACCCCGTCGACGTACTCGAAGCTCACGTGGTCGAGCCGCATCTCGCCGCGTACGTCGTGCAGTGCCCGCGGGGTGGTCGGTTCCGGCACCGACGGCTCCTCCTCGAGCACGCCGGAGAGCTTCTCCAGGGCGGCGGAGGCGGACTGGAAGGTGTTGTAGAACTGCGAGATCTCCATCATCGGCTCGAAGAACTGCCGCAGGTAGAGCAGGAACGCGGCGAGCACCCCGACGGTGACCTCACCGTGGAAGGCGAGGTAGGCGCCGTACAGCAGCACGACCGCGATCGTGATGTTGCCGATCAGCTTGATGCCGGGACTGAACCAGGCGACCAGCCGGAACGCCCGCAGGTTCGCGCGGCGGTACTGGTCGTTGACGTCGTCGAAGATCTCCTGGTTGCGGGGCTCGCGGCGGAACGCCTGGACCGCGCGGATGCCGAGCATCGACTCGACGAAGTGCACGATGACCAGTGCGACCTTCTCGCGGGTGACGCGGTAGGTCTTCGAGGAGTTCTTCCGGAACCAGTTGGTCAGCAACATCAGGAACGGGAAGCAGCACAGCGCGACCAGTGCCAGCTTCACGTCGAGCGTGAGCAGCAGGATCGCGATCCCGACCAGAGTGAGCAACGCGGTGACCAGGCCGTCGAAGCCGGTCTCGAGCATCTCGTAGATGGCCTCCATGTCGGAGGTCTGCCGGGAGATGACGCGGCCGGAGGTGTACTCGTCGTGGAAGGACGAGCTCAGCTTCTGGAAGTGCACGAAGACCCGGCGGCGGATCTCGAACAGCATGTTCTGGCCGATCCGGCCGGAGATGACGAGGAACGTCTGCCGGCTGATCGCCTGCAGGATCGTGGCGCCGAGCACGAAGGCGACGATCGTGAACAACGTCTCGGAGTGCCCGCCGTGCCGGATCGGCGGGATGCCCTTGTCGATGCCCTCCTTGACCAGGTAGGGGATCGACAGCCGGGAGGCGTTCTCGACCAGCACGATGCCGACCAGCAGGTAGATGACCTTGCGATAGGGCCGGACAAGCTCGCCGAGCAGGCGACGCGAGCGGGCCTGCAGCAGCCCGGAGATGTGCGCCGACAGGTCGTCGCTGCGATGCTCGGCGGCGACGCCGCGCCAGCCCTGCTCCTCGCTGCCGGTGGTTGAGGAGCGAGCCTGCGAGCGTCTCGAAACCTCCGGCGTCTTCGTCGGCGTCCCCTTGGTCACGCGCTCACCCCCTCGAGATCCTGCAGGTCCGCGTCGTCCTCGGCGTCCGCGGCGAGCAGGTTGCGGTAGGCGGGCACGCGCGCGAGCAGCTCGGAGTGGTCTCCGACGTGGGTGATCGTGCCGTCCTGCAGCAGTGCGACCTTGTCGGCGAGCAGCACGGTCGAGGCCCGGTGCGCGACCACGATCCCGGTGGCGTTGGCGAGCACCCGGCGCAGGGCGTCCTCGACCAGCTTCTCGGTGTGTATGTCGAGCGCCGACAGCGTGTCGTCGAGGACGAGGATCCTCGGCTGGGCCAGCACCGCCCGGGCCAGTGCGAGCCGTTGCCGCTGACCGCCGGAGAGCGACATGCCCTGCTCGCCGATCCGCGTCTCCAGGCCCCACGGCAGGTCGTAGACGAACCCGGCCTGCGCAACGTCGATTGCTGCGCCGATCTCGTCCTCGGTGGCGTCGCGGCGGCCGAGCGTGAGGTTCTCGCGCGCGCTCATCGAGAACAGCGTGGGCTCCTCGAACGACGTGGCGACCACGCTGCGCAGGCTGACCAGGTCCAGGTCGCGTACGTCGACCCCGTCGATGGTGATCCGCCCAGCCGTCACGTCGTACAGCCGTGGGACCAGTGCGGTGAGCACCGTCTTGCCGGACCCCGTCGCGCCGACCAGGGCGACGGTCTCACCGGGCGCGACCTCGAGGTCGACGTCGTGCAGCACCGGCTC
Source organism: Nocardioidaceae bacterium (assembly GCA_035690495.1). GTDB lineage: Bacteria > Actinomycetota > Actinomycetes > Propionibacteriales > Nocardioidaceae > DASSKK01. The sequence goes on from DASSKK010000069.1 coordinate 53,548, forward strand.
GTCCGGCTGGTCGGGGAACGCGAACCCGACGCCCTCCAGCCGCAGCTGGCCTCGGGGTGCGTCGAGCGTGCGGGGGCCGGAGACGATCGAGGGCTCGCTGTCGAAGATCTCCAGGACACGGGCTGCAGCGGTCATCGCCTCCTGAGCCATCGCCAGGATGTAGCCGAGCGACGCGATTGGCCACACCAGCGAGAGCATCAGCGTGATGAACGCGACGAGCGTGCCCAACGTGACGTTGCCATGACCCACCGCGAGCGCGCCGAGCAGCAGGACGACGACCACGGCGACGTTCGGGATCACCTCGAGGAAGGACCAGAACTTGGCCGACAGCCGCACCTTGTCCATCGACGTGTCATAGAGCGTGCGTGCGGCCCGCTCGTAGTTGTCCGAGACGTAGCGTGCGCGCCCGAAGGACCGGATCACCCGGACGCCGACCGCGCCTTCCTCGGCCAGTGTGGCGAGGTCGCCCTGCTGGTCCTGCACCCGGCGGGAGATCACGACGTACCGACGCTCGAAGCGGTTCGACAGCGCGATGATGGGCACAGCCGCGGCCGCGACGACCAGGCCGAGCGGCCAGTACATCTTGAGCAGCACCAGCGTGACCGCGACCAGCTGGACCACGTTGATCAGCAGGAAGATCATCCCGAAGCCGCTGAACCGCCGGATGCTGGACAGGTCGGTGGTGACCCGGGAGAGCAGCTGACCGGACTGCCACTGGCCGTGGAAGGCCATCGGCAGCGCCTGCAGCCGCTCGTAGAGGTCGTGCCGCAGCGACGTCTCGACCGAGAGCACCGCGCCGGACTGCACCCATCGCCGGGTGAACACCAGGATCGCCTCGGCCACCCCGAGTCCGAGGGCGAGCAGACCGAGCGGGACGACCGGCCCGACCTCGTGGTGGTGGATCGGTCCGTCGATCATCGCCTTGATCACCAGCGGGATCGCGATCGACATTCCGACCCCGACCAGCGCGGCGACGAGCATGACCAGCAGTGCCTTCAGGTGCGGACGCAGGTAGCCCCGCAGCCGCCACAGCGAGTGCACGCCGGCCGGCGGGTGATCGTCGGGAAGGGCGAACGTGGGCTTGGGGCTACTGGTCGACGACATCAGTGGGCGGGGGTTCCCCTCGTTGGGACGGCACGATCGGCTGGTGGCGGTAAGAGACAGAATACCGGCTGGTCCTGACACTCACCAATCGCTTTTCCCGTTGAGATGTAACTCAACGGGAGGGGGTGGAGGATGCGGCGACCTTCAGGAGTACGTCGTTCGCCGCCGGCTCGCCGATGCTCACCCGGGCACCCTCTCCGGCGAACGGGCGGACCATGATCCCTGCCTCGTCAGCCGCCGCCGCGAACTCGGCCGTCCGGTCTCCCAGCGCGAGCCAGACGAAGTTGCCTTGCGCGTCGGGCACGTCCCAGCCCTGCTCACGCAGCCCGGCGAGCACCCGGCCCCGTTCGGCCACCACCGCGTCGACCCGGTCGAGCAGCTCGGCCTCCCGCTCCAGGGAGGCGACGGCGGCGGCCTGCGCCACCGAGGAGACGCCGAACGGCAGCGCGCACGCGCGCACGGCGGTGGCGATGGGCTCGGGCGCCACGACGTACCCGACGCGCAGCCCGGCCAGGCCGTAGGCCTTCGCGAACGTGCGCATCGCCACCACGTTGGGGCGCGACCGAGAGAGGTCGACCCCGTCGAACGGGTCGTCGCTGCGCACGAACTCCCGGTAGGCCTCGTCGAGGACGACCACCACGTGCGGCGGCACCCGGTCCAAGAACGCGTCGAGCTCGGTGCGGGTGACCGCCGGCCCGGTGGGGTTGTTCGGGCTGCACACGATCACGACCCTGGTGCGGTCGGTGACCGCTGCGGCCATCGCGTCCAGGTCGTGCCGGGCCTGGGCGTCCACCGGCACCTGCACGGACACCGCGCCGGTCACCGCTACCGCGATCGGGTAGGCCTCGAACGACCGCCACGCGTAGACCACTTCGTCGCCGGCTTCGCAGAAGGCCTGCAGGAGGTGGTAGAGCACGGCGACCGAGCCGGTGCCAGCGGCCAGATGCGTCTCCGGTACGTCGAGCCTGCGGCCGAGCGCGGCGTACAGCGCCGTGCACCCCATGTCCGGGTAGCGGTTCATCGCCGACACCGCCGCCTCGGTCGCCTCGACCACGCCGGGCAGCGGCGGGTACGGGTTCTCGTTCGACGACAGCTTGTACGCCGTCACCCCCGGGCGGGGCGCGGGCGGCCTGCCGGGCACGTAGGCGGGGATGCCGCGGATCGCCGCGCGCACCTGCGGGGACGTCGGAGTGCTCATGGGCGTCAGAGTAGTGCGCCCACACGGGCGGAGCGGCCCGGCCACCCTCCGGCGCCGACAGCAGCGTCTAACCACGACACCCCTTACACTCGTGCGATGCGTGCACGGGTCCCGGCCGTCGGCTTCACCTTGGTGGTGCTCGGCGCGAGCCTGTTCATCCTCAACGCCGGCGTCTCCAGGGTGGCGCTGCGCGCGGGCGTGGACCCGCTGCTGCTGACCACGGTGCGCGTCACCGGCACCTTCGTCGTGCTGCTCGTCGTGGCCGGGCTGTTCCGTCCATCGGCGCTGCGTCCGCCCGGTGGTCGTCTCGGGCTGGCGCTGCTCGTCCACGGTGTGATCGGCGTGGCGGCGCTGCAGTGGACCTACTTCGTGGCCATCGACCGCCTCCCGGTGGGCATGGCGCTGCTGCTGGAGTACCAGGCGCCGATCCTGGTGGCGTTGTGGGCGAGGTTCGTGCAGAAGGAGCGAGTACGCCGTCGGATGTGGCTCGGCCTGGCGCTGGCCTGGGGAGGGTTGGTCGCCGCGACGGGAATCTGGCACGGGCTGCGGTTCGACGGCTGGGGCGTTCTCGCCGGGATCGGGGCGGCGCTCTGCTTCTGTGTCTACTTCCTGGTCGGCGAGCACGGGGTCGGGCGACTCGACCCGCTGCGCGTCGTCCTGTGGTCCTTCGCCGTGGCCACGGTCGCACTCAACCTGGTCGACCCGGTGTGGTCACTTTCCGGCGGGCTTCTCGACGACAGCGCCGACCTGCGTGGCAGGCTCGCCGGGCACCTGCCGGTGTGGCTGGTGCTCGCCTGGGTCGTCGTGCTCGGCACCGTGGTGCCGTTCGCGGTCGAGCTGGCCGCGCTGCGGCACCTGTCGGCCACCACGGTGACGATGGTCGCGATGCTCGAGCCGATCGGCGTCAACGTCCTCGGCTGGGTGTGGTTCCGCGAGTCCCTGGGACTGGTGGCCTTCCTTGGCGGAGTGGCGGTGGTGGCCGGCATCCTGCTCGCCCAGAGTGCCAGGCGGCGTCACCTGGTCGTCGAGCCGCCCCAGCTGACCTGAGTGCGTCGACTGTTACCGGCCAGTACGCGGTTGATCGCACGCACCATGTGCACGGGATCCACCGCGTACCCACCGGTAACCCGAAGCGCACGAGAGCCGACGGGGGCCTTCATGACTTCGCCGAGGCCCCTTCAGGGTCTGCGGTCGAGTGATCCGATGCCCCTCGGCCGGGCTCACGGTCGTCGCTGTCGCGCGTCTCGGCAGGCCCGACGAAGACGCCCATCACCTCGAGCGCCACCCAGCAGGCGAACACGCAGACCAGGTAGCGCACCAGCGCCACCCGCAGCGAGCCGTGGCCGGTCACCACGTCCCACAGCGCGGGTGAGCTGACCACGGCCGCGCCGAGCAGCACCGGCGAGGAGAACGGGCTCATCCGCGACTCCCGGCCATGGTCTCGACATGCTCTACCGGCGAGACCGGCGAGACCGGCGGGACCGGCGAGACGGCCGAGGGCGACACCACGCCGACCGAGCGGATCTGGACCGGTCCGCTGAGCTCGCTGTAGGACAGCACCGGCAGGCCCGGCATCGATGCGCTGGTCATCCGGCGCACGGCGGCCCGGATCTGCGGCGCGCACACCAGCACCGGAGTCAGGTCCTGCTCCTCGGCGTTGCTCGCCACGCTCATCACCTGGGTGATCACCAGCTGGGACAGGTCGGCGTCGAGCACCAGGAAGCCGCCGCCCTCGCTGACGCGAAGCCCTTCGAGCAGCCGCTGCTCCAGTCCCGGCTCGAAGCTGAGCACGTGCACAGTGCCGTCCTTGACGTACGGCGCCACGACCGCCGGCCCGAGCGTCTCGCGGGCCGCCTCGAGCAACCCGTCGATGTCCTTGCCGATCCGGGCACGCAGCGACAGCGCCTCGAAGATCCGGGGAAGATCGCGCACGGACACCTGCTCTTCGAGCAACGCCTGCAGCACCCGGTGGATCTCGCCCAAGCTCAGCAGGGCGGGGGTGAGCTCCTCGACGACGGCTGGGTTGGTGCGCTTGACCGCGTCGAGAAGCATCTTGACGTCCTCCCGGCCGAGCAACCGGGCGGCGTGCCCGCGCACCACCTCGGCCAGGTGCGTGGTCAGCACCGACGAGCGGTCGACGACCGTCGCGCCGGCCAGCTCCGCCTGGCTGCGGAGCTCGCTGGGGACCCATACGGCCGCCAGGCCGAACACGGGCTCCCGGCTGCGGCGGCCCGGCAGCCCGTCGAGGTTGTCGCCGATCGCGAGCACGCACCCCTGCGGCGCCTCGCCGCGGGCCACCTCGACCCCGAAGAGCCGGATCGCGTAGCTGCCCGACGGAAGGTCCAGGTTGTCGCGGGTCCGCACCGGCGGGACCACGACACCGAGCCCGGTTGCGATCTTGCGGCGCAGGGCCTTCACCCGGTCCAGCAGGTCGCCGCCCGCCGCAGGGTCCACCAGGTCGATCAGGTCGGCGGCGAGCTCGAGCTCGAGCGGGTCGACCCGGATCTCGTCGATCAGCGACTCGACGGAGTCCGGCCCGGGTGCCTCCGGCTCGGGAAGCGCCACCTCCTCACGCGCAAGCGAGGCCTCGACGACCCTGGTAGACATGAACAGCATCGCCCCGCCGGCGACCAGGAACGGGATCTTCGGGATGCCGGGGATCAGGCAGAGGCCGAGCGCCGCGAAGCCGGTGATCCGCAGCGGCTGCTTGGCCTGCGTCATCTGCTTGATCAGGTCCGAGCCCATGTCGGCCTCACCGGCCGCGCGAGTGACGATCAGGCCGGTCGCCACCGAGAGCAGGAGCGCCGGGATCTGGGAGACCAGGCCGTCGCCGATGGTGAGCAGGCTGTAGGTCTGTACGGCGTCCGCGAACGACACGTGGTGCTGCACCACGCCGACGGTGAACCCACCGACCAGGTTGACGACGGTGATGATGATCGCCGCGATCGCGTCGCCCTTGACGAACTTCGACGCACCGTCCATCGCACCGTAGAAGTCGGCCTCCCCGGCCACCTCCTTGCGGCGTCTGCGTGCCTCGTCGTCGTCGATCAGGCCGGCGTTCAGGTCGGCGTCGATGGCCATCTGCTTACCGGGCATGGCGTCCAGCGTGAACCTGGCGCCGACCTCCGCGACGCGTCCGGCGCCGTTGGTGACCACCACGAACTGGATCACGACGAGGATCGCGAACACGATGATCCCGACGATCAACGAGCCGCCGATGACGAAGTGACCGAACGTGTCGATCACCTTTCCGGCGTACCCGTTGAGAAGGACCAGCCGGCTGGCGCTGACGTTCAGCGCGAGGCGGAACAGGGTGGCCACCAAGATGAGCGCCGGGAACGAGGAGAAGTCCAGCGGGCGGTGCACGAACATCGCGGTCAGCAGGATCAGCAACGCGGCGGTGATGTTCGCCGCAATGAGCAGGTCGAGGACGACTGCGGGCAGCGGCACCACCAGCATGACCACGATCGCCACCACGGCGACGGGCACGCCGACCTGGGTCAGGCGAGCTCGTGCGGAGTTCTGCTCGACACTGGTCGCGGGCACGCGGTCGCCTCTCGGGTAGCACGGAAGAGGTGCACCGTGCTGTTGACATTGATGGTGCTGGTGCTGCCCACTGCTCGCTGCCAGCGCCAGTCCTATCGGCCGGGGGCGGGACGAACTGAGGATTCCGGTGCGACGACGGGGCGCACCCGTCGGCGGTTGCGCGGCACCACGGGAAGCGACGCGCCGCCTCGCGGGCTCGCGACGCGGCTGCCCCCGGTGCCGCCGGCGCGTCGGCTGAGCACGAACGCGAGCACCTGCGCGACCGCGTGGTACAGCTCGGGCGGGATCTCCTGGCCGACCTGGCAGCTCGCGTGCAGGGCGCGCGCCAGCGGCACGTCCTCGACCATCGACACCCGGTGGCGCTCGGCGATCTCGCGGATCTTGGCCGCCACCACCCCGGCGCCCTTGGCGACCACTCGGGGGGTGCCTCGGCTCGGCTCGTAGCGCAAGGCGACCGCGACGTGCGTCGGGTTGACCAGCACCACATCGGCAGCCGGGACGTCGCTCATCATCCGGCTGCGTGCCGCGGCCAGCTGACGGGACCGGATGGCGCTCTTCAGCAGCGGGTCGCCCTCGCTCTGCTTGTGCTCGTCGCGGACCTCTTTCTTGGTCATCTTGACCTGCTTGCCGGTACGCCGTCGCGCGATCGCGTAGTCGGCGGCGGCGGCCACCAGGCCCGCGAGCGCCACGTCGCGCATCAACCCGGTTGCCGCGCGGGCGGCGAGGTGGATGGCCGCGGGGATCGGCACCAGCCCTCCGACCAGGGGCATCAACCCCTCCACCGCGCGCCAGACGAAGAGCGCCACCAGGCTGCTCTTGAGCAGCATCTTGGCGCCCTCCCACAGGGCGTGCGGCCCGAAGATCCTCTTGGCGCCCTGGAGCGGGTTCAGCTTCGAGAGCGTCGGCTTGATCGTCTTGGTGGCGAAGAAGAGCCCGCCCTGGGCGACAGCGCTCGCGACGCCGACCACCATCACTCCGGCGCCGATGGCCAGCGCGAGCAGGAAGGCCAGCTTCGCGCCGCGCCCCAGCAGCGCCAGTGCGCTCGCGGTGTCGGCGGTCCCGGTCCCGGCCAGGGTCACGATCAGCAGCGACTGGATCGCGCCGAGCCCGCGGCCGGCCAACCAGTTCAGGCTGACCGCGACGACCAGGACCGCGGCCCAGGCACCGAGCTCGGGCGTCCGGGCGACCCGGCCCTCCTTGCGGCTCTCCTTGAGCTTCTTCGGGGTCGCCTTCTCGGTCTTCTCCTCGGTGCTCACGCCAGCACTCCGGTCATGTCAGCGCACCGATCGCCTGGGAGAGCATCTCCAGGAGCCGGGACAGCGCATCGGGCAGGACGGCGAACGAGAGCCCGACCAGCAGCAGCGTCAGACCGATCTTGGCGGGGAACATGATCGTGATCGCATTCAGCTGCGGCGCGACCCGGGTGAGCAGGGCGAGCCCGAGGTCGGCGAGGAAGAGCACGCCGATCAGCGGCAGGGCGATCTGGACCGCGGAGGTGAAGAACAGCGAGAAAGTGGTGGTGACGACGGAGGTGGCGCTCTCGGGGTGCCACACGGACCCGACGGGCAGCGTCGAGAAGGAACGCAGCAGCCCGCCGATCACGATCAGGTGGGCGTTGCTGGCGAACAGCAGCATCGTGGCCAGCATCGAGAACAGCTTGCCGTTGACGGAGCTCATCGTCTGGTTCAGCGGGTCGAACGCCGCGGCAAGGGTGAACCCGCCGAACACGTCGATGAGATCACCGGCCGCCTGCACCGCCGCGAACACCAGATAGGTGACGAAGCCCATCGACGCGCCGATCACCGCCTCCTGCAGGGCGGTGAGAACGAGGGTCAGCGTGTCGGTCGGCGCCGGGCGTCCGGCCAGGCTGGGGGCGACCGCGAACGCCAGGCCGAGGGACAGCAGGACCTTGGCCAGGTTGGGCACGGCACGTGAGGAGAAGGGCGGGACGACCACCAGCCAGGCCACCAACCGGATGGCCGCGAGGACGTACGCGATCAGCGGCGCACCCTGGACGGTGAGGACCATGGACTCAGCCGAGCAGTCCGGGGAGACGCGCGAAGAGGTCCTGGGTGTAGGCGATCAGGGTGTGCAGCATCCAGTTCCCGGAGATCAGCAGCGAGATGCCGACCGCGACCACCTTCGGCACGAACGACAAGGTGAACTCCTGGATCTGCGTCATCGACTGGAACAGCGAGATGACGAATCCGACGAGCAGCGCCGGGATCAGGATCGGCGCGCTCAGCTTGAGCGCGACCAGCATGGTCTGCAGTGCAATGTCGAGTACGGCGCTGTCGGTCACGGTCTCAGCCTCCGTAGCTCTGCACGAGCGACTTCACGATCAGGCCCCACCCGTCGACCATCACGAACAACAGCAGCTTGAACGGCAGCGACACCATCACCGGCGGCATCATCATCATCCCGAGCGACATCAGACCGGCGCTGACCACGATGTCGATCACCAGGAACGGGATGAAGATCATGAAGCCGATGATGAAGGCCTGCTTGAGCTCGCTGAGGATGAAGGCCGGGATCAGCGTGGTGAGCGGCACGTCGTCAGGAGTCTTCGGCTTCTGCTCGTGGGCGACGTCCGTGAGCAGACCCAGCTCCTTGTCGCCGGTCTGCTCGAGCATGAAGCCGCGCAGCGGCTCGACGCCGTCGTGCCAGGCCTGCGACTGGGACTTGGTGCCGTGCAGGTAGGGCTGGAGCCCGTCGTGGTTCATCTGGCCGAGCACGGGGCTCATGATGAACAGGCTCAGGAACAGCGCCAGCCCGGCCAGCACCTGGTTGGGCGGGATCTGCTGGAGCCCGAGCGCGTTGCGGGTCAGCCCGAGCACCACCAGGATCTTGGTGAAGCTGGTGCAGGTGAGCAGTATCGCGGGCAGCAGGGAGAGCAGCGTCAGCCCGATGATGGTCAGTACCGGGGTGCTCGGCTTCTTGGTGAGGTCGTCGAACTTCACCGTCACGTCGCCGCCGTTGCTCTTGCTTTGCGGGCCCTTCGGTGCATGAGGCGTGCGCGGGGCGGTGGGACCGTCGGGCTTGGCGGCGACGTGCAGGCCGGCTGCCGGGCGGCCGATGACCGAGGGCACGTCCGCTGGGGGGGTGGTCGCCGGTGCCGCCGACGCGGCTGCGGCGCCCGGAAGGACCAGCAGCGCCAGCACGGCCCCGAGCAGCCAGCAGGCCGCCCGGGCGGTGCGGCGCGACCGCCCGCGGCAGGTAGGACACTCGGTCACGGGCGCGCACTCTCCCCCGGCTCGACGCGCATCGTCCCGCGGCTCGCGCCTGTAACGCTCTTCGCGCCGGGCATCTGCGGGGCTCGCAAGCTCACTCCTCGACCCGGCGCCGTCGCGCTCTTCGCGGCTCGGCTGGTGGCGGCAGTCCAGGCCTGCTTCCAGGTCTGCGGGGCGAGCAGCGAGCCGCCCAGCGGCGCGCTGCTCTCCGGCTCCGGGTCCGTGTCCGTGTACGCCTCTGGCACCGTCAGGTCCTCGGGGTCCAGCTCGGTGAGCAGACGTACGCCGCCGTCGCCGACTCCGACCACGAGCAGCCGGCTGCCGACCTCGACGACCGCGACCGACGCCGTGCGGCTCAACGGCTGCCGGCCGCGGACCCGCATCAGCGCCCGCGAGCCGCCGCCGAGCCGACGCGAGCCGAAGCGGGCGGTCAGCCAGAGCAGGCCGAGCACGATGCACAGGGAGGCGACCACCCGTACGACGAGTCCGAGCACGGTCAGCCCGCGGCGGACGGCGCGACGATCTCGGTGACCCGCAGCGCGAAGTCCTCGTCGACGACGACGACCTCGCCGTGGGCGATCAGCCGCCCGTTCACGAGCAGGTCGGCCGGGCTGCCGGCGGCGCGGTCCAGCTCGAGCACATCGCCCGGGGAGAGCTGCAGCAGCTCGCGCACCGACATCGTGGTGCGGCCGAGCTCGACGGTGACCTCCATCGCGACGCCGTGCAGCATCTCGACCCCGCGCGAGGCCACCCGCGAGCGCGCCCGGTCGGCGACCTGGCCGAGATCGGTGACTGGGGCACCGGCCGTCTGCTCCACGACGAAAAGCACCGCACTCACCTCCGAGCCGGCGCTGAGCGGCACCACCGACGTGGCCTGGGCGAGCACCGCGTCGAGCTCGTCGCCGGTGACGGCGCGGGCAGGTCCGGCGCTCGCGCCCAGGGCGGTCGCCGCGGCGTCGAGGGCGGGCTGCACGGCCGCGCCGAGGTCGAGCGGCTCCTCGGGCGCGGTGGCCAGCGCGTCGGCGAGGTCGGTGCCGACCAGTACGCCGACCTGGGCGTCGCCCGGGGTCAGCGGGGCGAGCGCCCCGTGCGTCCAGCCCTCGCCGTCGAGCTCTCCGGCTGCACGGGGTGGCCCGACGGTCAGCGGCACGGCGGCCGGCATCAGCCCCGCGGCTGCCGTCGCGGCCTGCTCCACCCGCGTCGACAGTCCGGCAGGGGCGGGGGCGGCGGACGTGTCGGTGTCGGCAGGGGCGCTCTTCTTGCGGGTCATTCGATGCTCCAGGTGCGGGGGGTGGCGGGTGGGAGTTGATAGAGCTGGGTCAGGCTGGGGTGGAGGTGAGGGTCTCGGGCTGGGCGACGACGAGCGCGGCGAGCTTCGGACCGCGACTGCCGGCGGTGGCGTGCGCGAACACGACGTCGGCGGCCATCACGTCCAGCGGGGCCTGGGCGGGATGCTCCAGGCGCACCACGTCGCCGGGCGCCAGGTCGGCGAGCTCCCCCGGGTCCGCGAACGTGCGGCGGAACCTGATCGCGACCTCGACGGGCACCTCCTGGAACCCGGCGGCCAGCCGCGCCGACGCCTGCTCGCGGTGGGCGCGCTCACGTGCGCTGATCGCGTCGTCGGCGCCGGCCGCCGCCAGCAGCGCGAGCACCGCGTTGAAGGAGAAGCACAGCGTCATCGGCTCGTGCGCCTCGCCGCGGCGGACCTGGAAGCGGGCCACGATCATCGCGTCGGAGGCGTTGGCGATCTGAGCCAGCTGCGGGCTGTACTCCACGCCGAGGACGACGGGCTCGAGGGCGCCCACCGAGGAGAACGCGTAGCGCACCTCGGCGACCAGCCGGTCGTAGAGACCTGCCACGACGGAGGTCTCCAGGTCGGTGAGCGGGCGGTCCGGCTGTTCGGCGGTTCCCGATCCGCCGAGGAGCCGGTCCACGCAGGCCATGGCCATCGTCACCGGCATCTGCAGCACGCCGGAGGACTGCATGGACTCCACGGAGAAGACCGTCATGTGCGTCATGTCACCGAGCGCGTCGACGTACTCGGTGTAGGTCTGCTGCTCGAAGCCGACGAGGTCGACGTGGCAGACCACCCGCAGGGCGGAGGTGAGCACCGTGGAGACCTGGCGCGCGTAGGTGTCGAAGGCGATCTGCAGGGTGCGCGAGTTCTCCCGCGACAGCTTCACCGGGCGCCGGAAGTCGTACGGCGTCGGAGCGCTCTTGCGTGCAGAGGCACGACGACGACGCTGCGGGCCGGAGGGGGTGACGACGCGGGACTTCGTCGTACGCGCAGACGCGTTCACGCCCAGGTCTATCGGTGCGGGCGCACCGGACCTGAGGGAAAACGTAAAGGCTGTGTCGTTGCCGCCCGTGGGCTACTGGGTGACGAAGTCGGTGAAGTAGACCCCCATCACCTCCTCGTCATAGGACTTCTCCAACCGGTGCTCGAGCTGGCTCTTGAGCTTGTGGCGGTAGGTCCGCTCGGCCAGCCGGTGCATGCTCTGACCGCTGAACAGCGAGATGGTGGCGTCCAGGGCCTTGCTGCCGTCCAGGTCAGGGCTCGCGGACTTGGTGGTCTGCAGCGCGATGCCTATCCGCAGGTAGTGGCCGTGCGCGAGGTTCACCTGGATCGCGTCGAGCGTGACCACCGCGCCGGGCTCCGGCTTCGCATCCGCGGGGGCAGGGCGCAACATGAACCACCAGGCGCCCCCGGCGAGGAGCAGCACGACCGCGAAGACCAGCAGCAGCTTCTTCTTCTTGCCCTTGGGCTTGACCTGCTCCTCCTCGCCCGCCGCCTGGGTCGGCAGGACCTGTGTTGTGGTCATCGCGCTCACCTCGCACTCGTCGTCTCGATCAGGCGCGCGTGCACGCCCTGTTGCTTCAGCACCTGGCCGAACAGCTTGCGCGCGTCCTCGCTCGCCTTGGAGACCACGAGGATGTCGACGCGCTTGTTGAGCACCCGGGCCTTCGGCAGCGCGGGATCGACCAAGGGCCGCTCATGCCCGAACGCGACCGCCGACAGGTGGCGCGACGGTACGCCGCCGTGCTCGTGCAGGTAGCGGAGCACGGTGACCGCACGGGCGGCGGACAGCTCCCAGTCGGTGGGGTAGTACTTCGGCTTGACCTTGACCTGGTTGGTGTGCCCGTCGACGTTGATCTGGTTGTGCAGCTCGCGCAGCACCGGGGACAGCACGTCGAGAACCCGCCGGCCACGCGGAGTCAGGCTGGCGAGGTTCGCGGCGAACACGATGTGCCGGGAGACCATGCTGATCCTCAGGCCGCCCCGCTCGATCCTGGTGCGTACGTCGTCCGCAAGGCCCTGTGCGGCGAGCGCCCGGTGGATCCGCCGCTCCAGCGCGGTCAGCCGGGCTACCTCCCGGCGTGCCGCAGCCAGGTCGGCGCGACGGGCCTGGTCGGCCCGGTGCTGCCTCTCGCTCTGCGTCTTGGCGGGGGCGACCGGCTTCGCCGGCTTTGCCGGCTGCACGCCCTGCACGACCGGCGTCAGCGACTCCAGCGGCGTCGTGGCGCCGTTGTCCATCACTGCCCGAGCGCCGTCCAGCGGCGACGGGTCGTGCCCGAACCCGGCCGCCAGCCCCTGCTTGAGCTCGTCGAACCTCTTCTGGTCGACCTGGCTTATCGCGAACAGCACGATGAACAGCACCATCAGCAGCGTGATCATGTCCGCATAGGTGATCAGCCACCGCTCGTGGCTGGGCTGGTGGGTCCCCGCGCCGCGGCGCTTCCTGGCTCTGGCCACCTCAGGCCGCCCTCGCCTCGGACTCGTCCTCCGCGTCGGGAATCAACGACCGCAGCCGCTGGGCGACCACCCGGGGGTTGGCGCCCGCCTGGACGGCCAGCACCCCTTCGACCACCAGCTCCATCCGCTGGGCCTCCAGCTCGCCGAGCCGGCCGAGCCGGTTGCCGATCGGCAGCCACAGCAGGTTCGCCGTCATCACACCCCACAGAGTGGCCACGAAGGCGCCGGCGATCAGGTGGCCGAGCTTGTCCGGGGTGGACAGGTTCTCCAGCACGTGCACCAGCCCCATCACCGTGCCGATGATGCCGATGGTGGGTGCGTAGCCGCCCATGTCGTTGAAGAACTTCGCTGCGTGCGCGTTCGCTGCCCGTCTCGCGTCGACCTCGGCCTCGAGGACCTCGCGGAGCTCCTCCGGGTCGGTGCCGTCCACGGCGAGACTGACGCCGCGGCTCAAGAAGTCGTCGCCGAGATCGCTGACCGCGTCCTCCAGCGTCAGCAGGCCCTCCCGCCGGGCCTTGTCAGCCAGGGAGACCACCACGCCCACCAGCTCGCCCGGTGGCGACGGCTTCCAGGTCAGCGCCCGCTTCAACGAGCGCACCGCCTCCTTCGCGTCGGCCATCGTGCCGCCGGCCACGGCTGCGCCGATGGTGCCGCCGAAGACGAGCACGATCGCCGGGATCATGAGCAGCGAGGTCGGGTTCCCGCCCTCCATCACGTTCGCGCCGATGATGACGACGAAGCCGAGGCCGATGCCGATCTGTGTGGCCCGGTCCATCACGGGTTCCTCGGGCTGATCGGAACCACCGGGCTCTGCGCGCTGTCCTGCCCCGCGGCCTCCTCAGCAGCCTCGGGTGCCACCGGGGGAACCGAGGAGAGCCGGTTGCGGCGTACGGCGACCGTGCCGTTGCGCTCGAAGGACCCGGCGAGGGCCACGATCTGCGCCCGGTAGTCGAGGATCGCCTGGACCACCTCGTCGAGGCTCTCCGAGACGAGGTACTTGGTGCCGTCGACGAGGGTGATGACGGTGTCGGGGGTGCGGTCGATGCGCTCGATCAGGTCGGGGTTCAGCGCGAAGAGCGTCCCCGTGATGCGCGTGAGCGTCACCATCCGTGCACCATCCCTGTGCAACCTGTCCAGCCCTGTCCGGGCTGTACACCTGAGGCGCTCGGCTGCGACGCCGAGCGGGCCGGCCGTCCTTGGCCGACACCCCTCCCATCGGCAGGCCGCCGCCCCACCTGAGGCCCCCACCCCGATTCGTCCGCGATATTGCGTCCGTTCCAGACGGGGCGGTTGCGGACGAATCGGGGGACTAGTGCTTGATGTTCACCAGGTCCTGGAGCACCTCGTCGGAGGTGGTGATCACCCGCGAGGTGGCCTGGAAGCCGCGCTGGGCGATGATCAGGTTCGTGAACTCCTTGGCGAGGTCGACGTTCGACATCTCCAGCGAGCCGCCGATCAGGTTGCCGCGGCGACCGGTGCCGGGCGCGCCGAGCTGCGGGTCGCCCGAGTTCGTACTCTTCCGGAACGCCGTGTCGCCGGCCTTCTCGAGGCCGGCCGGGTTGGAGAAGTCGGCGGTGGCGATCTGGAACAGCGGCTTCTTGGAGCCGTCGTCGTACGTCGCGGTGATCACCCCGTCGGCGCCGATGTTGTAGGAGACCATCTTGGCGCCGGTCGTGGGCGGAGTGACCAGCTCGGCGATGGTGATGTCGCTGGGGGTGGCGGTCGCCGAGTTGTCGATGTTCCCGCTCGCGTCGGCCTTGTAGCCCTGGACGATGTCGCCGTCGGGGGTGACCAGACTGCCGGAGGCGTCGAAGGTGAAGTCGCCGGCGCGGGTGTAGCGGCTCTCGCCGCCGCGGTTGACCACGAAGAAGCCGTCGCCGGAGATCATCAGGTTGGTGGCGCTGCCGGTCACCTCGGCGGATCCCTGGTTGAAGTTCGTGGTGATCGCGCCGACCTGGACGCCCAGGCCGACCTGGATCGGGTTGGTGCCGCCGGCCGCCGGCGTGGACGGGGTGCCGGTGCCGGCCGGAGTCGGCGCGGACGAGGCGGTGAGCATCTGGCTCAGCGTGTCCTGGAAGACGATGTCGCTGGCCTTGAAGCCGACGGTGTTGGCGTTGGCGATGTTATTGCCGGTGACGTCGAGCATCGTCTGGTTGGCGCGCAGGCCGCTGATCGCGGAGAACAGGGAACGAAGCATGGGACGGGTGCCTTTCTTGTGGGTGTGCGCTCTTGTGGTGGCGGTGAGGTCGAGATCAGGCGCCGGCCGTGGCGGTGCCCGTGCTGCTGGATGTGCTGGTGGTGCCGGTTGTGCCTTGTGGGGTGGCCGGGTTGTCGGGAGTCGCGCCGACGCTGACCAGCTGGTTCAGGGGTACGTCGACCGGCTGGCCTCCCTGCGCGCCGCCCACGGACAGCACCGGTCCGGCGGAGGCGAACCGCACCGCGGTCACGGCTCCCCGGGCGGTGCTGCCGTCGTCGGCGAGGTAGCTGACGGACTTGCCGACCAGGCTGCTCGCGCCGAAGGCCATCTGCGCCGAGTAGGCTGCGGCGCTCTGGCTGGCGACCTCCTCGAGCTGTTCTAGGGTGCTGAACTGGGCGGTCTGGGCCAGGAACTGGGTGGAGTCGGTGGGGTGCATCGGGTCCTGGTTGCGCAGTTGGGCGACCATCAGCTTCAAGAAAGTGTCCTTGCCGAGCTGGTTGGTCGCGGCGAGGGCATCCGACGTGCTGCCCGACGACGACCCGGCGGTTGCCGTGCTGCCGAACACCCCGGTGGTGTCCGGAATCGTGGTCCCGGTGGTGGCCGAGGGCCCGACGTAGCCGGTGGGGCCCACGGGGTCGGTTGCGGTGATGCTCATGTGTCTCCTCTCCTAGATCCTCACGTCCACTGCCGTGCGTCCCGGGGCCGAGGCGCCGGCCCCCCGGGTCGGGCGGCCGGCACCGGCCACGGCAGCGGCTCGGGAGCCGGCCGGATCGATGCGCTGCTGCGGTCCCGGCTCCCGGAACTGCCGTCCGTCAGCGGATCCGTGCTGCCCGCTCCAGGCGGAAGGGTCGGCGGTGCCGGACTGCCCGGGCTGGCCCTGCTGGCCGGGGCCTCCCGACCACGCGCCGGTCTGGGCGTGCTGCCCGGGTTGGCCTGCCTGCCCCGATGAGCCGGGCTGGCCCGGTTGCCCCGGTGCTCCCGCCTGGCTCGCCTGGGCGGCTTGGCCGAGCTGGACCTGAGCGGACGGGGCTGAGCCGGCCGGCAGGTCCCGCAGCGTCAGCGCACCGGGGGTGTGTCCGGTGTCGGCGAGCAGTCCGCGCAGCTGCGCGGACCCGGCCGCCAGGGCGTCGCGGGCCGTGGCGCCCGCGGCGAGCGTCACGTCGACCTTGTCGGCCCGGACGGTCACGGTCACCCGGACTTCTCCGAGGTCGGCGGGGTGGAGACGCAGCGTGATCCGGTGGGTGCCGTCGCCGCGGCTGACCAGCCGGTTCACCACCGGCATGGTCTGGTCCAGCACCGCGGCTGTGGATGTCCCGGTGGGCCCGGCCGGGGCGCTCGGGCGGGGCGGGGCCTGCGCTCCGGAGACGGGCGACTGGCCGGCCGGCGCCGCGGCGGAAGTCTGCCCCTGCTGAAAGGTGCCGGTGTCCGACGAGTCGGACGGCGGGGCGCCGGTGGTGCGGGAGTCGGCCTGCTGTCCCGATCCCGGGCCGGGCAACGGAACGGCTTGCGCGCTGGAGTCTGCAGGCGAGGCTGCCGGCAGCGGGCTGCTCGGCCTTTTCGCGGCAGGTCCGGTGCGCGCGGTGGCCGGGGCCGGCGGCGTGGCCGGAGGTTGCGCTGCGGAGCCGCCGATGACGTGTACGGAGGCCGCGTTGCCGGTCGGCGCCGGCGTGGTTGCCGTCGAGACCGGGCTGCCCGTGGAGGTCGGGACCGCAGGGACCGTGATCGTTGCGGGCACGACCCCGCGGGCAACGGCGTCCGGGAGTGTCGTCGCCGGCGCGGAGTCGACGTCGCCGTCGGCCTTGTCGTCGTGGCGGCCCGCTCGGGACGAGCCGGATGAGCCCGGCGCGACTGCACCGCCGTGCCCGTCCGGTCGGCCGGTCGCAGCTGCACCAGCGTCCGTGGCCGCGGGCGCGCTGGTCTCGCCGGAGTCGCGACGCGGCTGCCCGGACCGTGCCGGCTTGCCCTCGTCGCCCGGGTCGGACCTGCCCAGGTGCGCGTGCACCAGAGAGGCGAACTCACCGGCGTGACCGGGTGCGGATCCTCCTGCTTGGCCGGTTCGCGTGCGCGCGGTGGGGGCCGGGTCGGGAAGGCTGGGCGTGATCGTCATGCTGCCTCCAGCGCTCGTTGGTAGTCGAGGACCGCGGGCACGTAGCTGCGGGTCTCGGGGTAGGGAGGGATGCCGTGGTAGCGGTGCACCGCTCCCGGGCCGGCGTTGTAGGCCGCGAGAGCGAGGTCGACGCTGCCGAACTGGTGGATCAGGTCGCGCATCATCCGGGCCGCACCGTCGACGGCCTGGGCAGGATCGTCGGGGTTCACGCCGAGGCTGTGCGCGGTACCGGGCATCAGCTGCATCAGCCCGCGAGCTCCCGCGGGGCTGACCGCGCTCGGCGAGAAGCCCGACTCCTGGTGGGCGATCGCCGCGAGCAGGGTGGCGGGCACGCCGTACTTCTGCTGGGCGGCGGCGAACAGTCCGGAGTACGGCGTGCCGGCGGGCGCCGTACGCGCCAGCGGAGCGAGCGACCCGGTGGCTGCGGCCGTGTCCGGCAGGATCCGCCGGATCGCAGTCGGTGTCTCGTAGACGTCGGAGATCCGGACGTCGGCGCCGGTGTGCGGGGCCTCGATCATCTTGTGGTCGCCGATGTAGATCGCGATGTGGTGCACGGGGCTGCCGAAGGCGAGCAGGTCGCCGGGCTTTGCCTCGGCGAGGCTCGCGACCGCACGGCCCTCGCGGGCCTGCTGGAAGGCGACGCGCGGCAGGTGGACGCCGAGCTTGTCGTAGACGACCTGGACCAGCCCGGAGCAGTCCAGGCCGGTGGCGGGGTTGGTTCCGCCCCACACGTAGGGGACGCCGAGGTACTGCCGGGCCTGGGCGACCACCGCGGCCCCGTCGACGGCCCCGGCCGGGCTGCCGGTCGGCTGCCCGAGGGCCGGCGGGGAGGCCGACGGGGCAGCCGACTGCGCGCCATCGAGGGTCCTGGCGAAGCTGCCGGGCGCCGTGCCCGCAGCAAGCACGGCGCTCCCGACCGGGGCGCCGACGCCGAGACCGGAGGTCAGCAGCGCGAACTGGCCCTGGATCTGCTGGATCCGTGAGGTGACATCGGAGACGCTCACCGGGACACCTCCTCGGCCGCGCGCGTCCATGCCTGGGCGGCAAGCTCGTCGAGGTCGCGTGCCTCGCGGCGGCTGCGTTCGGCGGCCCGTTCGGCGGCGCGCCGCTCGAGCAGCAGCTCGACGGCCCGCACGGCGGTGCGGTCCTGCTGCCACCTCCGGCGTGCCTCGTCGGCGACGGCGCGGGCACTGCGCGCGTCCTCGTCGGCGGCCCTTTCGGCGCGGGCGAGGGCCTGCACGACGCGCACGTGGTGGGCGAACACGGCGGGGTCGCCGGCGTCGAAGGCCGGCGCCTGGTCGAGCCGCTGTGCGGCGCGCAGGGCTCGCTCGTCGCTGCGGCGGCTGGCGGCCAGGGCTGCGGCGAGCCCGATCCTGCTGTCGCTCTCGCGGGCCGACCGCACTCGGCGTACTGCAGCCAACCCGCGATCAGTCTTATGGATGCTCATCGGCCCACCAGCTCGTGCAGCCGCTGCCAGGTCGACGGGACTTCGGACGGCTCGTCGAGGCCCTGCTGCAAGAACGCGTCGATCTGCGGGAGCAGGGCGAGTGCGCGGTCGGCGTCCGGTGAGGTCCCCGCGACGTACGCACCGATCTCCACCAGCTCCTTGACGTCGCGGTGCGCGGCCAGCAGCCGCCGCAGGAGTACGGCGTCCGCGCGCTGCCCGGCGGTGGTGATCGCCGGAACCACCCGGGACAGCGACTCGAGCACGTCGATGCTCGGGTAGTGACCCGAGGTCGCGAGCCGCCGTGAGAGGACCACGTGTCCGTCCAGGATCGAACGGGCGGTGTCACCGATGGGGTCCTGCAGGTCGTCGCCCTCGACGAGCACGGTGTAGAGGCCGGTGATCGAGCCGACCCGCCCGGGCCCTGCCCGTTCCAGCAGGCGCGGCAGCAGGCCGAACACGCTCGGCGGGTAGCCGCGGGTCGTCGGGGGCTCGCCGGCGGACAGCCCGATCTCGCGTTGCGCCATCGCCACCCGGGTGAGGCTGTCCATCATCAGCACGACGTGCTCTCCGGCGTCCCGGAACCACTCGGCGATCCGGGTGGCCACGAACGCCGCGCGCATCCGCTCCACCGGCGGCGCGTCGGAGGTGGCGACCACCACGACGGACCGGGCTAGCCCCTCGGGGCCGAGGTCGTTCTCCAGGAACTCGCGAACCTCCCGTCCGCGCTCTCCCACAAGCGCGATCACCGAGATCGCCGCATCGGTGCCGCGGGCGACCATCGACAGCAGCGTGGACTTGCCGACGCCGGAGCCGGCCATGATCCCGATCCGCTGGCCACGCCCGCAGGGCACCAGCGCGTCCATGGCGCGCACGCCGAGGCCGACCTGGGTGGCGATCCGGGTGCGCTCGAGCGGGTTGGGGGTGCGGTTCTCCACCGGTACCCGCGGCAGCGCGTGCAGCGGGGGGCCGCCGTCGATCGGGCGGCCGAGGCCGTCGAGGACCCGTCCGGCGAGCTCGGCGCCGACCGGGACGGTGAGCGGGCCGCCGGTCGCGGTGACGGTGGCGCCGCTGCGGATGCCGGTCAGGTCGCCGACCGGGACGCAGACGCTGTGCCCGTCGCCGACCGCGACCACCTCGGCGAGCACCGGGCCGGCCGTGGTGTCGATCGACACCGCCTCGCCGACGGCGGGC
>DASSKK010000070.1:0-21281 GCA_035690495.1 Nocardioidaceae bacterium
GCGTTCGAGCGGCAGTCGGTGGCGAACCCGAGCAGACCCTCGCGGTCCAAGCCGTCGATGCCGGCGGCAGCACCCTGCCCGACACCGTCGTCTTCGGGACCGTTCTCGATCATACGTTCACTGTAGAGGAGGCCACCGACATAGGCTCGACAGTCGACACACGACGGCGCGTACTGCGGCGATCGCCGGGCAACCACCGGGGCGACCACGCCCCTCTTCGCGTCCCACCGCAATTTCTGTGGAGACGGGGGACAGCCCGCACGGGCTTTCCACAGATTGGCGGAACGCCCTGTGGGAAACGTCCACGGGGCCTCCGGCTGGCCTAGGGTGGCGCTGGACGAGTCGGATCAGCCGAACAGGGCGGGCGCAGAAAGGGTACGTCGTTGAGCCAGCCAGCCGAGCGCAGCGAGCAGGTCGCGCGCGAGCGCGCCTCCGGCCAGGTGTCCGACGTACTGCTGAGCATCGAGTTCGCGCTGACCGCGGCCAAGAAGGCGAAGACCGCGGTCGCCAAGGACGGCGTCGACGTCAACGCGGAGCTCGCGCTCGGCGACGCGGTGAAGGACCTGGAGCGGGTCCGCAAGCGGCTGATGCAGGACACCTACTTCGCCACGGACACCCGGCTCGTCTGACCCGTGCCCAGCGGTGAGCAGATCCAGGCGGCCCTCCGCGAGTTCGCCGACCGCTGGCAGGGCTACGCGGGCACCGAACGGTCCGAGGCGCAGACGTTCCTCAACGAGCTGTTCGCCTGCTACGGCACCGACCGGCGAGAGGTCGGCGCGGTGTTCGAGGACTTCCGCTCATCGGCCGGCTTCATGGACCTGCACTGGCCGGGCGTGTGCATCGTCGAGATGAAGGCGCCGAACCGGGACCTGCAGGTCGCCCAGGCCCAGGTCGAGCGCTACTGGCGGGAGTCGGCGGACTACGAGTTGGGCATCAGTGCCGCGAAGTACGTCGTCACCTGCTCCTTCCAGCGATTCGAGGTCTGGGAGCCGGGCCGGTTCCCGAACCGGCCGATGGCCACTTTCGGACTCGAGGAGCTGTCCGACCACTACGACGCGCTGGCGTTCCTGGCAGGGGCGAACGTCGCGGCGTCGTACACCGAGCACTACCGCCAGCTGACCAAGGAGGCCGCGCAGGCGGTCTCCGACGTGTTCCACCTGCTGAAGGACCGGGCAGCGGCCAGCCCGCCGGACATCCAGCGGTTCGTGCTCCAGTCGGTGTGGTGCATGTTCGCCGAGGACCTCGGGCTGCTCGACGGCTACCCGTTCCAGGCGACGCTCAACGAGGTCCGCAACGCACCGGAGCGCTCGTCGGCCGAGCTGGCGCTGCTGTTCCGCGTCCTCAACCAGAAGACGAACCACAACCGCATCGGGCGGCTGGCCGGGACGAGGTACGTCAACGGCGCGCTGTTCGCCGACCCCGCCGACGTGCCGCTGAACAGCGACGAGATCGAGCGGATGCTGCAGGCGACGTCGTTCGACTGGCGCAAGGTGAACCCGACGATCTTCGGCTCCCTGCTCGAAGGCGTGCTCGGGCACGACCGGCGCTGGGAGATCGGCGCGCACTACACCCACGAGGTCGACATCATGAAGATCGTCACCCCGACGATCGTCCGGCCGTGGCGGGAGCGGATCGAGGCCACGTCGACTCCGCAGGAGGCGCGGGACCTGCTCGACGAGCTGTGCCGGTTCCGGGTGCTCGACCCGGCCTGCGGCTGCGGCAACTTCCTGTACGTCGCCTACCGCGAGCTGCGCGCGCTCGAGCACGACCTGAAGCAGCGCATCCACGCGCTTGCCGAAGGGAAGGGGTTCGCCCTCCCGCTGGAGCCGTGGCCGTACTTCCCGCTCGCGAACATGCAGGGCATCGACATCGAGCGGTCCGCGGTGCTGATCGCCCGGGTGACGCTGTGGATGGGGCATCGGCAGATGATCGACCGGTACGGCGCCGCCGAGGACCCGCTGCCGCTCCAGGACCTGTCCTCGATCCGGGCCGCCGACGCGCTGCGCATCCCCTGGCCGGAGACCGACGCCATCATCGGCAACCCGCCTTTCCTGGGCTCCCAGCACATCCGCGGCTCGTTCGGCGACGACTACGTGGACTGGCTGAAGGCCGAGTTCGGCGTCGGCGTGAAGGACTTCTGCACCTACTGGTTCCGCCGCGCCGCCGACCATCTCCAGCCCGGCGAGCGGGCCGGACTGGTCGGCACGAACTCGGTTTCTCAGAACCGGGCGCGGTCGGTGTCGCTGGAGTACGTCGTCGACCGCGGCGGCGTGATCACCGACGCGGTCTCCTCGCAGAAGTGGCCCGGCGACGCGAAGGTACACGTCAGCCTTGTCAACTGGGTCGCCAAGCCTGCCCCGCCGCCGAGCGCGTTCTTCCTCGACGGCGTGGCGGTCGACGGCATCACCACCAGCCTGACGGACGCGGCGCCCGGCGGCTGGGTGCCGGTCCGGCTGGACGCGAACAAGGGCAGGTGCTTCCAGGGCCCGATCCCGGTCGGCGCGGGGTTCATCGTCAGCGACGACGAGGCCGCGACGATGCTCGCCGACGAGCAGGTCGACTACTCGCAGGTGGTCCGGCGCTACCTCACGGCAGCCGACATCACCGACGATCTCCGGCAGCGACCGAGCCGGTGGATCATCGACTTCGGTCAGATGCCCCTGGAGAAAGCGAACCACTACCCCACGGCCATGCGAATCGTGCGCGAGCGGGTCAAGCCGTTCCGAGAGACAGTGAATCGCGAGGGGCATAGGAGGAGGTGGTGGCAGTTCGGTGAGCCGCGAGTCGGGTTACGTAGAGCGGTGGGTGAACTGTCCGGTTACGCGGTGGTGGCGGCGCACGCCAAGCGGCTCAATGTGGCTCGAGAGCCACACTCGGTTCTCGCGAGCAACGCGTGCATGGTCTTCGCGTTCGAGGACGACTACTCGATGGGCGTGCTGCTGTCCCGGGCACACGGCGCGTGGGCGTGGGCCCAGTCGTCGACGCTAGAGACTCGACTGCGCTATACACCCACGTCGGTGTTCGAGACCTTCCCGTGGCCGGACCCCGTCACCGATGTACAGCGGGAGCGGGTTGCGGAGGCGTCGAGACGGCTGCTGGCACGGCGTACCGAGATCTGCACAAGCGAGCAGATCGGGCTCACCACGCTGTACAACGCCGTCGACGAAGGCGCTTGGACGGACCTGAAGACGCTGCACAAGGAACTCGACGAGGCGGTCGTCGACTGCTATGGCTGGCCGGGCGCGGTCGCGCAGGGCGACCGCGAGCTGGTGCGGCTGCTGACCGAGCGGAACCGCGAGATCGTCGAGGGCGGGCGGGAGTACCGGCCGTTCGGGTAGGAGCTCTGCACTCGGACGCGGGTGGTTTCGAGGCTCGCAGGCTCCCTTCGAGGCTCGCGAGCTCCCTTCGAGGCTCGCAGGCTCGCACCTCAGGACAAGCGCGCCTCAGGACAAGCGCACCTCAACCACCGACCCTTTGTTGCGGGTGTCGGGCGGCTGCGCAATAAATCGGCTCTCTACGGGGAACATGGTTGCCTGACCCGCACACCGAGAGGGTGTGGGACCGGGGGCGTATGGTCGCCGGATCCGAGGGGCTGTGGGGAGCGTGATGCCCGGATCGAGAGCACGGGGGCGCCCATCGCAGAGCGTCGCCCTGCCCGATACGCGCTTCACGCGGGAGCACGTCGATGGCGCGATCGGATGGCTGCTGCGCTCGAACCGGCTGTCCGGTGCAGACGAGGATCTCCGCGCGCTGACCCGGTTCGCAGCCGCGCTGCCGACGGCGATGAGCCCTTCGACGCCTCCCTTCGCGCCCAGCACCGTGTCCCGGTGGGAGACCGGAGCGCAGGCGGTGCCGTACGCCGCGGTGGTGCGCTATGAACGGCTGCTGAACCTGCCCCCCTCCTTGCTGGTATCGACCATCGACCTGCTCCACCGCCACTTCGCGGACAGGGTGCGGATGGAGCCGGTGCTCGACCGCCGGTTGGGTCCTCCGAGCCCCGCCGAGCACGCGGCGCTTGCCGAGACGGTCGAGGCCGTGCACGAAGGACGCCCGGTGAGCGGCCGCGACTGGGACGCGTTCAGTGCGGCGATGTGTGCCGCACCGCAGATCCTGCTTCCCCGGCCCGACACCGCGGAGGAAGTCACCAGGCGGCTGTTGTCCGAGATGCTCGTCGCCGACGACCTGGCGTGGATGCTGAGGTACGAAGCCTTCGCGCGCCTGCTGATGCACCCGGTGTACGCCGCTGCGGCCGTCGACGTGTGCGCCACCATGGCCCGCGATCCCACCAACCAGGTGTTCCTGGAGACGATCTCGGTGCTCGACGGGAGCGTCCACCCAGACGCCGCTCGGCACGTGGTGTCCCTGCTGGAGGACCCGACCACCGACAGAGCCTTCGTGGGCGCCCTGCTTGCTTGTGTACGCAAGGCCAGGTTCGGCCACTTCACTCCTGAGCAGGCTCATCGGGTCGCCGGCATCGTGTCCGCGTTGATCGCCGACGCGGATGCGGACGAGGCGACACGTCGCATCGCTGTGCGCGTCTTGGCATTGCTCCGCAAGAATCTCGCCACCCGGTCGGCCGTGGCCCAGTTCCCGCTCCCCAAGGGACCGGCGATGCCCTCGGTGAGCGCCACGGTGATGCAGGCCGGCGACGCCCTCGTGGACGAGCTGCACCAGTCGACCCGGCGGGCGCCGGGCAGCTCCTTGATGGTCGACAAGACGCTGCCGGCGCTCCTGCGAGCTGCCGTGCTCGACCCGGTGCCGGACCAGCGTCTGTTCGTGTCGATGCTGCTGAGGTCTTCCCCCTACCGAGCCGCGCTCGCGCCCATCTGCGCGCGGCGGCTGGTCGAGCCGCAGCACCCCGAGCTGCGTCCGGCGCTGCTGAGCCTGACCAGGGTGATCAGCGGACCCGAGCAGGCCAGGGAGGTCCGTGGACTGATCCTCGATCCTGACATGGATACCGAGCTGCGCGCCTCCGTTGCCCGCAGCCTCGGCCATCTACGCGGTGAGGTGGAGATGGCGTTCCTGGAGCGGGCATTGGGTGAGTACGGCGTCGAGTCGCCCTCGTCGCAATCCCATGGCTCGACGGAGATCCTCACCGGTCTCGTGTACTCCCTGGGCATCGGCGGCCACCTCGATCTGATGGCCGGCCTGCCGAGCGAGCAGCTCCCGAGGGCTACCCGTGAGGCGGTCGGCTGGTGGCTGGCCCTGCCTCCCGAGGTGATCGCGAGTGTGCAGCCGCCCAGCGAGACCGATCCGTGATCGTGCTGTGACCCGGCCGAGGCAACCGATCCGGTGAAAGGCGCGTCATACTCGGTAGAAGGGCGGCCACGGGGGTTCGCCCCGGACAGGGGAACGGTATGCAGGTATCGGCGAGCGGCAACACGATGCGTCTGGCAGGCCGGTTCGACGGCCGCTCCACCGGCGAGGTGCGCGACACCCTGCACGAGCTGATCGAGACCTACGACGACGTGGTCGTCGAACTGTCGGAGGTGGAGTCCGTCGACGCGACCGCACTTCGACTGCTGGCCGCGGCAAGTGCGCTGATGGAGCGCGACGGCCGCACCCTCACCCTGCGCGGTGCGTCCCCGTCCCTCCGGCGGGTGCTGACATTCACTCGGGTGCGACGGGTGTTCAGCGTGGAGCGTGACGCCGCCGCCGTGTGACCTACCCGTCACGTGGCGCGGTTCACAACGCGGTGACCGTGCACCGCGCACGCCGTACCCTCAGGTGGATGACAGACCAGCCGCGGGAGAAGGACCGGCCGTGGGTGATGCGCACCTACGCCGGGCACAGCTCGGCGCAGGAGTCCAACGCGCTCTACCGGCGCAACCTCGCCAAGGGCCAGACCGGTCTGTCCGTGGCTTTCGACCTGCCCACCCAGACCGGCTATGACCCGGACCATCCGCTGGCTCACGGGGAAGTCGGGAAGGTGGGCGTGCCGGTTGCCCATCTGGGCGACATGCGGCGGCTGTTCGAGGGCATCCCGCTCGCGGAGATGAACACCTCGATGACGATCAACGCGACCGCGATGTGGCTGCTCGCGCTCTACCAGGTGGTCGCGGAGGAGCAGGGCTCGACGAGCTTGCCAGGGAGAGGTGGTTTCGAGGCTCCCCCGCTTCGCTCCTCCGCACCTCAACCACCGGGATCGTCCGCACCTCAACCACCGGGATCCTCCGCACCTCAACCACCGGGGTCCTCCGCACCTCAACCACCGGGGCTGGCCGGCACCACGCAGAACGACATCGTCAAGGAGTACCTCTCCCGCGGCACCTACGCGTTCCCGCCCGAGCACTCGCTGCGGCTGACCGCCGACCTGATCGCCTACACGGTGCGCCACCTGCCGAAGTGGAACCCGATCAACATCTGCAGCTACCACCTCCAGGAGGCCGGCGCGACCCCGGTCCAAGAGCTCGCGTTCGCGTTGTGCACGGCGATCGCGGTGCTCGACACGGTCCGTGACTCCGGTCAGGTCGCCGAGGACGACTTCCCGGCTGTGGTCGGCCGGATGTCGTTCTTCGTCAACGCTGGCGTCCGCTTCGTCGAGGAGACCTGCAAGATGCGGGCGTTCGTGCGGCTGTGGGACGCGATCACACGCGAGCGGTACGGCGTGCAGGACGAGAAGCTGCGTCGCTTCCGGTACGGCGTGCAGGTCAACTCCCTCGGCCTGACCGAGGCCCAGCCGGAGAACAACGTGCAGCGCATCGTGCTGGAGATGCTCGGAGTCACGCTGTCGAAGAACGCGCGCGCCCGCGCCGTACAGCTGCCGGCGTGGAACGAGGCGCTCGGTCTGCCCCGGCCGTGGGACCAGCAGTGGTCGCTGCGCATGCAGCAGGTGCTCGCTGTCGAGTCCGACCTGCTCGAGTACGACGACATCTTCGAAGGGTCCACGGTGGTCGAGGCTCGCGTCGCGGAGCTCGTGACCGGCGCCGAGGAGGAGATGGACCGCATCCAGGCGATGGGCGGGGTGATCGCGGCGGTCGAGTCCGGCTACCTCAAGCAGGCGCTGGTGTCCGCACACTCCGTCCGCCGCGCACGCATCGAGTCCGGCCAGGACAAGGTGGTCGGTGTCAACTGCTACGAGTCGACCGAGCCGTCGCCGCTGACCGCCGACATGGACACCGCGATCCAGACCGCCGACCCCGAGGCCGAGCAGGCAGCTCGGCTGTCGCTGACCCGGTGGAGGCAGCAGCGCGACCAGGGGCGGGTCGACCGGGCGCTGGCCCGGCTGGCGCAGGAGGCCAAGTCGGAGGCGAACCTGATGGAGGCCACCCTCGAGGCCGCCCGGGCCGGGGCGAGCACCGGCGAGTGGGCGGGCACGCTGCGTGAGGTCTTCGGGGAGTACCGCGCCCCCACGGGGGTGTCGGGTGCGGCAGGAGTGTCGACGGCCTCGGCCCTCCGACAGGGTCAGGACGGCGCGGGCTCGACCCACGCGGCGGGGGCTCAGCTGGCCGTCGTGCGTCGCCAGGTCGAGCAGACCGGCCGGGAGCTGGGCGGCCGGTTGCGGCTGCTGGTCGGCAAGCCGGGACTGGACGGGCACTCCAACGGCGCCGAGCAGGTCGCTGTGCGCGCCCGCGACGCCGGGTTCGAGGTCGTCTACCAGGGCATCCGGTCGACCCCCGAGCAGATCGTCGCCGCCGCGGTCGCCGAGGACGTGCACTGCGTCGGGGTCTCGATCCTGTCCGGCTCGCACATGGAGCTGGTGCCGGCGGTACTCGACGGCCTGGCAGCCGAGGGGCTCGACGTACCCGTGATCGTCGGCGGCATCATCCCGGCAGTCGACGCGACACGGCTGCGCGATCTCGGCGTGGCCGCCGTCTTCACCCCCAAGGACTTCGGGCTCACCGACATCATGGCCGGCATCGTCGCTGCGATCCGAACAGCCAATGGTCTCCCCAAGCTGTCCGATGGGTAGCCTGGGTCTGTGTCCGACCTGCACTGTCCCGCCCGTCTGTTCCTCGCCCGGCACGGCGAAGCCGAGTACGAGACCGACGTGCTCACCGACGCCGGCGGCTGCCTGACGCTGCGTGGCCGCGACCAGGCGCGTGCGCTGGCCCGCTCGCTCGCCGGTGAGCGCATCGCACGGATCTACTGCAGCGGACTGGCCCGAGCAGTGCAGACCGCGGAGATCGCGGCCGCCGAGCTTGGTGTGTCCGTCCGGGTCCGCGACAACCTGCACGAGTGGCTGGTCGGCGACTTCGACGGGCGGCCCTACGTCGAGGGGATGTACGACGAAGTGCTGCGCGCCTGGGCGCAGGGCGATGTCGATGCCCGCATCCCCGGAGGTGAGAGCGCACGCGAGATCTGCGCCCGGGTCGCCGGCGAGCTGGAGACCATCGTCGACGAGCACCGCGGCGAGGCTGTGCTGGTGGTCGGGCACGGCGGCGCACTGCGCGTCAGCGTGCCGCAGCTGGCCGTCAACCTGCCCGGCGGGTACGGCGCCGACCACGATCTCGAGCACTGCGACGTCGTGTCGATCGAGGTCGACGCCGATGGCTGGGCCGTACAATCCTGGGGTGGCGAGCCCGTTGAGCAGACGGCGTCGGTGACGTGAGGCGTGTCTGGCATGTTCGACGAAGCGTGACTTTGTCGGACTTTCGGGCGCACAATGGGTCGTCGGGGGGTCTCGGGACGACGGTGTTGTCGGCGTGGGAGAGCCTGAGGTGTGAGCGGACCACAAACGAGCGTGCGTGACCGGTACGGGTCGGTCGAGCGGCGGCTCCCCCCTCATGCCTCCAGCGTCGGCGAGGCGCGCCGGCTGGTCCACGACCTCCTTGTCGACGGCGGTCGCGGAGACCTCGCCGAGACCGCCGTACTCCTGGTCAGCGAAGTCGTGACCAACGCGCTCCTGCACGCCGGCACTCCCATAGACGTCTTCGCGTCCCTCGACGGCAGCGGACTGCGCGTCGAGATCGGCGACGGCAGCGCGCACCTTCCCACGCGCCGCAGCTACGGTACGGCGGCGGGGACCGGACGCGGCATGCAGATGCTCGAACACCTGGTCGACGACTGGGGGATCTCCCGCAGCCGGGACGGCAAGTCCATCTGGTTCCGACTCTCGCGGGCCGAGGCCGAGCAGGAGATGGTGTCTCCGTCGACGTCCGGACATGGCGATCCCGGGTCGGACTCGATCGTGGTCCTGCTGCGCGACGTGCCGCTGCTGCTGCACGCCGCGTGGCAGGAGCATGCAGAGGCGCTGCTGCGCGAGTACCTCCTTGCCAGCCTGGATGCCGAGAGCGACGTCGGTGATGGCAGCGACCCCATCCAGATGCACGCCGAGGCCACCGACGCGATCGCGATCGCCGAACTCGCGATTCCGCGTGTCTTCTGGGAGGGGGCGGCGGGGGGCGACACTGGCGACACTGGCGACGCCGGCGGAGCCGGGGGAGACGACACCATGGTGCTCGAGTCGGGACGGCTGATGATGGAGGCAACCGAGCCCCGCGTCACCGCGGCGGTCATCGAGATGGGCGTGCCCCTGGACTCCGTGCCCCACTTCGCCGTGTTGGACCGCGCCCTGCAGGCGGCCGTGACGATGTCGAACGACGGGTCGGGGTTGGCTCCGCCCACCCAGCCGGAGATCCAGCAGTTCCGGCACTGGCTGTGCCGTCAGGTGCTCAGCCAGGCCGAAGGCGCCGAGCCGGAGCCGTGGACCGGCGGGGGAGGGATGCCGTCGGGCACGGCGTACCCGCTGGACTGGGACCCCGCGCCGGTGGCGGCCTCCAGGCGTGCCCTGATCGCGGCCGACGAGGCCAACCGGATCCGTGCGGTCAGCGCGCCGCTGCTCGCCATGCTGGGCTACGACGAGCCGGGCGAGCTGCTCGGCAACCGGGTGGTGTCGATCATCCCGGAGAGGTACCGACAGGCCCACGTCGCCGGGTTCACCCTGTACCAGCTGGTCGGTCGTGCGCCTCTGCTCGGCAGGTCGGTCGAGGTGCCCGCCTTGCGGCGGGACGGGGCCGAGATCACCGTGCGGATGACCGTGCACGTCGAGCCCGCCGGCGGCGAGCGATCGGTGTTCGTCGCGGAGTTCGCTCCACTGTCCTGACCGGAATGACTGCCGCGCTCGTCGTACCCGCGTCCGTGCCGGCCGTCCTGCTTGTCGCCGTTCTCGCTTCGGGGTGTGCCGGACCGCCTGCGTCGGAGACCGCCTCGGCCCGAGAGGGCACCGCGACCGCATCGGCGCCTCCGTCATCCAGCTCGACATCGCCACCCAGTCTCGGCGGACCTGCGCCGCCTCCGGTCACGCCGCCGGCCTCGCCGATGACGAAGCTGGAGAGGTCGGTGGCAGATCAGATCGGCGAGCGGGTCGCGTCCCAGGGGCTGCGCGTGGACTATCTGCACTGCCCGTCGTGGCACGGCGGTCTCCCGCACACGATGGCGTGCACGGGTTACCTGGACGGGGTCACGGCGACGGTGAAGGTCCGGCTCCACCGGGTGGCGGGGCACGCGATCAGCTACGACGCCACGCTCGGCGCGGGCGTGTTCGCGACGGCCACCCTGGTGGACCAGCTCGTGCGCCAGGGCTTTCACCAGGTGGACTGCGGGACGCGGGCGGCGTACCCGACCCGGGTGGGGGAGAAGATCGTGTGCGAGGTCTCCGAGAGTGATCAGCACGCCGAGCACCGGTACGTCGTCGCCACCGTCACCAGCCGCGACGGCACGGTCCGGATCACCCATTACCGATGAGGTCGCGCGCACTCTGGGACAGACTGGGCACCATGGCCAGAGTCATCGTGGTGGGCGCGGGCGTGATCGGGCTGACCTGCGCCGTGCGTCTGCTGGAGGCCGGCCACCGGGTCGACGTACTCGCCCGCGACCTGCCGCTGGAGACCACCTCGGCGGCGGCCGCCGCGATCTGGTACCCCTACCGGGCCTATCCGTTCGACCGAGTCACCGCCTGGTCGGCGCAGAGCTACCAGGAGTTCGCAGGGCTCGCGGACGTGAGGGGGAGCGGGGTGCGGATGGTGGAGGGAACCCAGCTCCTGCGCGAAGCGAGCCCTGATCCGTGGTGGGTCGGGGCGGTCCCTTCGCTGTCACGCGTGGCCGGCGTGGGCGCTTACGTCGACGGCTGGTCGTTCGTCACTCCGGTGGTGGAGATGCCGGTCTACCTGCGCTGGTTGGCCCGCCGGGTGAGCGACCTCGGCGGCACCGTGACACGCGCGGCGCTCGCGGGTCTTCCCGACCGCACCGAGGTCGTCGTGGACGCGACGGGGCTGGGCGCGCGGATGATGGCCGGCGACGCGTCGCTGGCCCCCGTGCGCGGGCAGGTGGTGTACGTCGAGCAGGTCGGCGTCGCACGGTGGCTGCTCGCCGATGCCGAGGACGGCGCGCCGATCTACGTCGTTCCCCGCAGCCACGACATCGTGGTCGGCGGCACCGACGACGAGGGGTCCTGGGACCACCGTGCCGACCCGGCCACCGCACGGCGGATCCTTGCTCGGGCGGCCGAGCTGGTGCCGTCGATCGCCGGAGCCAGAGTGCTCGGGCACAAGGTCGGCCTACGACCTGCCCGTCTCGCGGTCCGGCTGGAGGCAGAAGTCCAGGGGCCGACCACGGTGGTGCACTGCTACGGACACGGGGGCGCCGGGGTCACGCTCTCGTGGGGCTGCGCAGCCGAGGTCAGCTCGTTGGTCGCCGATCAGCCCGCGCGCTCGTGAGCCCGCGGACCCAGGCTCAGCTGGCGTCGCGGTAGCGGTCGAGGTAGCGGCTCGGGTTGCCGGCGGCGCGAGCCCCCGACTCCAGCCAGGCCCGCAGGCCGTCGGGGTAGCGGCGCTCCATCTCGTCGATGCAGGCCTGCCGCAGGGCGACGAGGTCGGCGCGCGCGGACGCGGTCGTCGCCGCCTCCAGCTTCCGGAAGCTCGTGCGCCAGGCATTGCACAGCTCGGAGTCGTCGAGCGACCGCACCGAGCCGGACCACTCAGCGGCGGTGCCGACGGGCGGCTGTGGCGACGGCTCCTCCTCGGGAGCCTGCGACACGGCGACGGGCGCGTGGGTCTTCGGCTTGCGGGTCGTCGGCCGGGGCTGCGGGGCGGGAGGACCGGCGTCGGCCGTGGGTTGCCTCTCGTTCTCCCCGACGGTACGCCGTATCCGGCGGACCAGCCGCGGCGTCCATGGTGAGCTCAACGCGGCGAGCAGCAACGCGGACCACACCAGGTTGCCGACCGCGACTGCCATACCGGCGAACAAGAGCACCACTGCCCCGCTCAGGACCACGTGCCACGCGATCGACGAGACCATCTCCTTGGGGTGGGGAGGCGTCTCGACACCGTCGCGGGTCTGGAACCCGAGCGAGGCCAGCCCGGCCAGGAAGCCTGCCAGCACGAAGAGCACGATGACGGTGACGGGCGTCCACCGGCGCAGTCCGAGGAACGCCACCGGTGTGGCGACCAGCAGCCACACCCCGATCCAGATCCACAGGTGAAGGCGACTGACCGTGGTGGGCCCGGTGTTCGGTGGCACGCTCAACTCTCTCGTCCGCTGCGCCGGGAGGTCGCCCCGGATCGACGACGGGGCGCATCGTTTTGTGCGTACCCACAGCGTGGGAGCAGCAAACGCTAGAAAAGCCGTTCTGAAGGGTCGTCCATGCCCCGCAGACCGTCGTAGTCGACGAGCGCACAGTCGATGCCGCGGTCCTGGGCCAGAACCCGCGCCTGCGGCTTGATCTCCTGGGCGGCGAGGATCCCGCGCACCGGCCGCAGCTGGGGGTCGCGATTGAGCAGCTCCAGGTAGCGGGTCAGCTGCTCGACCCCGTCGATCTCGCCGCGGCGCTTGACCTCCACGGCGACGCTGGCACCGTCGGCATCTCGGCACATCAGGTCGACCGGACCGATCGCGGTCGGGAACTCACGGCGTACCAGGCGCAGACCTTCACCGAGCGACCCCGGGTGCTCGGCGAGCAGCTCCTGGAGATGCTTCTCGACGCCGTCCTTCTGCAAGCCAGGGTCGGTGCCGAGCTCGTGGTCGGAGTCGTGGAGCACGGCCTCGACCAGGATCCGCAGCGTGTCCTCGTTCTTGCCGGTGACCAGCCACTCGGCCGCACCGCCCGCGGTGGTCGTCTCGACGACCGAGCACGGCGGCGACATCCAGTTCAGCGGCTTGTAGGACCCGCCGTCGGAGTGGATCAGCACCGACCCGTCGCTCTTGACCATGATCAGCCTGGTCGCCATCGGCAGATGCGCGGTCAACCGGCCCGCGTAGTCGACCTGGCAGCGGGCGATGACGAGTCTCACGGCCGCAGAATCTACCCGCCGTTCCACGCCCGTCGAGAGGGCGCCGGCGGTGACCTCCCTCACGGCGGGGCCTTCCGCAGCGTGACATGATGCCGCGCATGAGCAGCCGCGAGTTCAAGACCATCGGTGTGGTCGGGCTGGGCACCATGGGCGCAGGGATCGCCGAGGTGTTCGCCCGCAACGGGCTCTCGGTGGTGGGTGTGGAGCTCAACGACGAGTCACTCGAGCGCGGGCGTCAGCACATCCAGCACTCCACGGACCGTGCGGTCAAGCGCGGGAAGCTGAGTGCCGAGGACCAGCAGGCGCTCGTGGACCGGGTCACGTTCACCACCGAGCTCGCCGACGCCAAGGGCTGCGATCTGGTGGTCGAGGCGATCGTCGAACGCCTGCCGCTGAAGCAGGCCCTGCTGCGCGAGCTCGACGGCATCGTCGGCGCCGACACGATCCTGGCCACCAACACCTCGTCGCTGTCGGTGACCGAGCTGTCCACTGCCTCCTCGCAGCCCGGTCGCGTGATCGGCGTGCACTTCTTCAACCCCGCACCCGTGCAGAACCTCGTCGAGGTGGTGCGCACCGTGGTCACCGAGCCGGACGTCCTCGACGACGTCGCCGAGCTCGCCCGCTCGCTGGGCAAGACCCCGGTGGTCTGCGGCGACAAGGCCGGCTTCATCGCGAACGCGCTGCTGTTCGGCTACCTCAACCACGCGGTCGCGATGTACGACGCCAAGTACGCCTCGCGCGAGGACATCGACGCGGCGATGCGGCTCGGATGCCGCTACCCGATGGGGCCGCTCGCGCTGCTCGACCTGATAGGCCTGGACACGGCGTACGAGATCCTCGACACGATGTACAAGCAGGGTCGCAACCGGCTGCACGCGCCCGCCCCGATCCTCAAGCAGATGACCACGGCCGGCCTGCTCGGCCGCAAGACCGGGCGCGGGCTCTACACCTACGAGGGTCCGGACAGCCCGATCGTCGTCGACGACGCGCTCACGCCTTCGGCCGACGCAGCGCCGCGGTTGCACCAGGACGTCTCGGCGGTCGGTGTGGTCGGCACCGGGACGATGGCCACCGGGATCATCGAGGTGTTCGCCAAGGCCGGCTATGCCGTGACCTACGTCGGGCGCAGCCGCGAGAAGGTGGAGCAGGTCTCCCGGGCGGTTGCGAAGTCCCTGGACAAGGCGGTGCAGCGGGGCAAGCTCGAGGAGCCCGCGCGCGAGCAGACCATGGCGAACCTGCACGGCACTACGAAGCTGGACGATCTCGCCGGGGTCGACCTGGTCGTGGAAGCCGTCGTCGAGGACCTCGACGTCAAGACGGTGCTGTTCGAGAACCTCGACGAGATCTGTCGCCCCGACGCGATCCTGACCACCTCGACGTCCTCACTGCCCGTGATCGAGATGGCACGGGTGACCAAGCGCGCCGAGCGGGTGCTCGGCATGCACTTCTTCAACCCGGCACAGGTGATGGACCTGGTGGAAGTGGTCAGCACTGTGTCGACGTCCGACGACGTCGCCGAGACCGTGCGTGCGGTGTGCGCCAGCGTCGGGAAGAAGGCCGTGGCCTGCGGAGACCGGGCCGGCTTCGTGGTCAACGCCCTGCTGTTCCCCTACCTCAACGACGCGGTGAAGATGCTCGAGGCGCACTACGCGACGGCCGACGACATCGACACCGCGATGAAGTACGGCTGCGCGCTCCCCATGGGGCCGTTCGAGCTGCTCGACGTGGTCGGCAACGACGTGTCGCTTGCCATCCAGCGCGAGCTCTACCTGGAGTTCCGGGAGCCGGGGTTCGCACCAGCGCCCCTGCTGGAGCACCTGGTCACCGCCGGCTACCTGGGACGCAAGACCGGACGCGGCTTCCGCGACTACACCTGACCCACCCCGCTGACGTCATAGGAGCCGGGGGCAATAGCGACCGGAGGCTATGACGTCCCGCGAGGGTCCGGGGGTGGCAGAGTAGGCGCGTGCGGACCAACCGGCTGGAGGCGTTCAGCGACGGGGTGCTGGCCGTCGTCATCACCGTCATGGTGCTCGAGCTCGATATTCCGAACGGGGCCAGCTGGCACGCGCTCGGCGACTCCGCTCAGGGGTTCCTCACCTACGCCCTGAGCTTCGTCTACATCGGCATCTACTGGAACAACCACCACCACATGTTCCAGGTGGTCGAGCAGGTCAGCGGCGCCGTCCTCTGGGCGAACCTGGACCTGCTGTTCTGGCTGTCCCTGTTCCCGTTCACCACGGCCTGGATCGACCAGACCGGTTTCGCGCGGAACCCGATGGTCGTCTACGGCGTGGTCCTGCTGCTGGCTGCGCTGGGCTACTACGCCCTGCAGCAGACGATCTTCCGGGCGAAGGGCGGTTCGCGACTCCGCGAGGCGCTGGGCCGCGACTTCAAGGGGAAGGCCTCGCCGTTCTTCTACCTGATCGGGATCGGCCTCGCGTTCGTGACCTCGTGGCTGGCGATGGTTCCCTACGTCGCGGTCGCGGTGATGTGGCTGGTCCCCGACCGGCGGGTGGAACGCTACCTCGCGTCCCAGCGGGACGTCATCGCGTCCGGTCGCAATAGCAACCGTGAGGCATGACGTCCAGGTGTGGGGGAGGATGGCCAGCATGGCTGCGATCCGAGCGAACTCCGTCCTGCCCGCCCGGCGGGAGGCGATCACGCTGCAGACGGGGGACGGGCTCTCGCTCGTCGGCGAGCTGGCGCTGCCGCTCGAGCGGGACCCGGTCGCGACCCTCGTGTGCGTGCACCCGTTGCCGACCCACGGCGGGATGATGGACAGCCACGTCTTCCGCAAGGCCGCGTTCCGGCTCCCGGCGCTCGCGGGTGTGGCGGTGCTGCGGTTCAACACCCGCGGCACGTCGAGCATGCAGGGCACCAGCGACGGCGCCTTCGACAACGGGGTCGGGGAGAGGTACGACGTGGCCGCGGCTCTGGAGTACGCCGACTTCCACGACCTGCCGCGGATCTGGCTGCTGGGCTGGTCGTTCGGCACGGACCTCGCACTGAGGTACGGCTGCGACCCCTCGGTGACCGGGCTGATCCTGATGTCGCCGCCGCTGCGCGCGGCCACGGACTCGGACCTGGAGAGGTGGGCCTCCTCGGGCAAGCCCGTCACGGCGTTCGTCCCGGAGCACGACGACTACCTGCAACCCGACCAGGCACGGCAGGGCTTCCGGGCGCTGCCGCACGCCGAGGTCATCGGCGTGGCCGGGGCCAAGCACCTGTGGGTGGGCGACGCCGAGAAGGTGCTCGACATGATCGTCGAGCGGGTCTCGCCGGAGGTCGACGTACCTCTGCCTCAGGAGTGGGACGGGCCGATGGAGACCGCCGACACGAGCGCTTATGCGGATCGCACGACCGCGGCGTACAAGGACGTCCCGATGCCGGAGTGAACCCGGGCCACCTCAGCGGGTCTGCTGGCGGGGGATCACGACCTCCCGGACGATCAGCAGGATCGCGGCCGCGACGGGGATCGCCAGCAGGGCGCCGATCACGCCGAGCAGGCTGGCGCCGATCAGGGCGGCGACCACGATCAGCCAGCCGGGCACATTGACCGAGCGGGCCATCACCCGCGGGTAGATCAGGTAGTTCTCGACCTGCTGGTAGAGCACGTAGAAGATCAGGCAGAACAGCCCGATCCTCGGGTCGGTGGCGAAGCCGATGAGGGTGACGACCACCGCGCCGAGGGTCGCGCCGATCATCGGGATCACGTCGAGCACGGTGACCACGAGCGACAGCGCGACGGCGTACGCGCCCAGACCCACCAGGAACAAGAAGACCAGCGAGCTGAGACCCGCGCACATCGCGACCACGAATGCGCCGATCACGTAGGCGCCCACGTTGGCCAGGATCCGGTCGCCGAGCTCGGTGACCCGCTCCCGGTTGCTGGCCGGGACCAGGCTGTAGGTGCCGCGCTTGATTGCAGGCAGGGCGCCGAGGAAGTAGACCGTCAGCACGATGACGATGAAGATGTTCACGATCGCGCCGAGCACGGCGAGTCCGACCCCGACCACTCCGCCGAAGACCTTCTTGGCGATGCTGCCCCCGGTCAGGGCGTCTTGCAGCTTGTTGAGGATGTCGTACTTCTGGTCGTAGTGCTTGATGGTCTGGTTGTTGCGCAGGTCGTGGATCCAGGTCGGGACGTTGTCGACGAGCGCGGTCACCTGGTCGCTGATCACCGGCACGATCGCGATCACGAACCCGGTGATCGCGGCGAGAACCAGGACGGCGACCAGGATCAGCGCGACCGACCGGCGGATCCGCAGTCGCACGAAGAACTCCACGAGCGGGTTGAGCCCGACCGCGAGGAACATCGCGACCACGACCAGGATCAGGATGGACCCGATCTGCACCACGCGCTGGGCGAGCCAGAACGCCAGCAGCGCGCCGACGGCGCCCATGAACCCGAGCGCGAACGGCGACCGCAGCGCCAGCGGGCGGCGCGGACCCTGCGTGCCCTGGGCCCGGCCACCTTGTGCGGCCAGGCCGTCGCGGGAGGACTGGACGCCCTGGGCCAGCCGTGCCAGCCGGGTCACCCGACCGGCGCGGGGCTCGTCCAAGCTACTCGGCCTCGCCCTCGGCGACCTGTGCGCCCTTGGTCTTCTTGGCGGCCGGTTCCGGCTGCTTCGCGGCGGGCTCTCCTGGCTCTTGGGGCTCGTCCTCACCGAAGCCGGCGACGACGTCGCGCAACGCACCGAGCTGGGCGACGATCGCGTCGCGGCGCTTGGTGTAGCGGTTCACCTCGGCCCTGAGCGTCGCCAGCTCGCGATCGGCGGCGGCCTGTCCGGCGGCGGTGAAGCTGGCTGCTTGGCTCTGCGCCGAGCTGACGATCTGCTCGGCCTCCCGTCGCGCATGGGCCAGCAGCCGCTCGGACTCGTCGTGGGCCTGCTGACGGTGCGAGTTGGCCTGGGCCATCGCCTCGCGAGCTCGCCCCTCGGCGGCCGCCGCCCGCTCCTCGGCCTCCTTGACCAGCCGGTCGGTCTCCGCAGTGGCAGTGCTGTGGTGCTCGGCGGCCTCGCGGGTCAGGCGCTCCTTCTCGACCGCGAGGGTACGTCGTGCCTCCTGCACCTCGCGGTCGGCCGCGGCCCGCGCCTGCTCGGCCTCGCGGGTGGCGCTGGTGCGGAGCGCGTTGGTCTCCTGCTCGGCCGCCAGCCGGAGCTGGTCCGCCTCGCGCTGGGCGGCCGCCCGCAGGTCGTCGGCCTCCGCGGCGGTGGCGCTGCGCTGCTGCTCGACGTCGGCCATCGCCCGGGAGCGGTGCTCGTCGAGCTCCTTGAGCTGCACCATCCGCATGTCCTCGGCGTCGCGGGCGGCTTGCGCCTTGAGGGCCTCGGCGTCCTTGCCGGCCTGCTTGCGGATCGCATCGCCCTCTGCCTTCGCCTCGGCAAGCACGTCGTCGCTCTGTTCCTCCGCGAGGCGGAGCATCTCGCTGGCCCGGCCGCCGAGCCCCGCATAAGTGGGGTTCTCCACCTCGGCCATCTGCCTCTGCATCTCG
This sequence comes from Nocardioidaceae bacterium, assembly GCA_035690495.1. Lineage (GTDB taxonomy): Bacteria > Actinomycetota > Actinomycetes > Propionibacteriales > Nocardioidaceae > DASSKK01. The sequence goes on from DASSKK010000070.1 coordinate 18,727, forward strand.
GAGAGCTGCTTCTCGAGCTGTGCGCGCCGGCGCTTCTCGTCTTCGAGCCCGGTGAGCACGCCCGCCTTCTCGCCGGTGAGGCTCTGCACGTAACGGTCGACGGCCGCCGTGTCGTAGCCGCCCCGGCGCACCACCGGGAACGACGGCTTGGCGGTGGCCGCGGGCGGCCTGCCCTGCCGGGGTGCCGAGCCGCCGAGAGGAGCCCGCGAGATCACCTGTGTTGCCTCGTCGGGGCCGGCCTCTCCACGCTTCTCCGCCGTCGCGTCGTCGTCGCCCTCGTCGAAGATGGACAAGCCGTCACGGTCACGCGGGTCGCTCATCGGGGTGTTCCTCGCTTCGTCATCGCTGCCGGGGGGTACGCCGAGACACAGTCTTCCCGACCGGACAAGTCAAGCACGGCCGCGACCCGTACGCGACGCCCCGCGACACATGGGCCGCGTGTCCTCTCAAACGCCGCGGAACCGGTTGATCGCCTCCAGGTGCGTGGCCCGCATCGAGGCGTCGCGTACGCCCTGGCCCTCCTCGGGCGCCAGGCACAGCACGCCGACCTTGCCCTGGTGCAGGTTGTTGTGCACGTCGTACGCCGCCTGCCCCACCTGCTCCAGCGGGTAGGTGTTCGACAGCGTCGGGTGGATGGCGCCCTTCGCGATCAGCCGGTTCGCCTCCCACGCCTCGCGGTAGTTGGCGAAGTGGGAGCCGATGATCCGCTTGAGGCTCATCCACAGGTAGCGGTTGTCGTACTCGTGGACGAAGCCGGTGGTCGAGGCGCAGGTGACGATCGTGCCGCCCTTGCGCGCGGCGTACACCGAGGCCCCGAACGTCTCCCGCCCCGGGTGCTCGAACACGATGTCGACGTCCTCGCCGCCGGTGAGCTCACGGACCCGCTTGCCGAACCGGCGCCACTCGCTCGGGTCCTGGGTGTGCTCGTCGGACCAGAACGCGAAGCCCTCCTCGCGCCTGTTGATGATCAGGTCGGCGCCCATCCGCCGGCAGATCTCCGCCTTGTCCTCGCTGGACACGACGCAGACCGGGGTGGCGCCCCCGTTGAGCGCGTACTGGGTGGCATAGCCGCCGAGCCCGCCGCTGGCCCCCCAGACCAGCACGTTGTCGCCCTGCTTCATCGCGGCGCCGTTGCGGGAGACGAGCTGCCGGTACGCCGTGGAGTTCACCAGGCCGGGGCTCGCCGCCTCCTCCCAGGTGAGGTGCCCGGGCTTGGGCATCAGCTGGTTGGACTTCACCAGCGCGATCTCGGCGAGTCCGCCGAAGTTCGTCTCGAAGCCCCAGATCCGCTGCTCGGGGTCGAGCATCGTGTCGTTGTGCCCGTCCGGGCTCTCCAGCTCGACGGACAGGCAGTGCGCGACCACCTCGTCGCCGGGGTGCCAGGCGTGCACACCGGGCCCCGCGCGCAGCACGACCCCGGCCAGGTCGGAGCCGACCACGTGGTAGGGCAGGTCGTGCCGCTTGGCCAGCGGCGAGCTCTTGCCGTAGCGCTCGAGGAACCCGAAGGTGGCCATCGGCTCGAAGATCGAGGTCCACACCGTGTTGTAGTTGATCGCGCTGGCCATCACCGCGACCAGCGCCTCGCCCGGACCGAGGTCCGGCAGCGCCACCTCGTCGACGTGCAGCGACTTGCGCGGGTCCTTCTCCCTGGTCGCCATGCCCTCGAAGAGATCGGTCTCGTCCTTCCTCACGAACGCCGCCCGGTAGGACTCAGGCACCTTCAGCGCGGCGAAGTCCTCGGCGGAGGCGTCGCCGGCGTCGGCCGCGGTGATCGCGTCGAGGATCTGCTGCATGATGAGTCTCCTGGGAGTGAGGCTGGGCAGTAGCAGTGTCCGGCCACATTACCGGCCGGTAGGGGTCAGTGTGCGGGCGTCTCAGCAGGCTCGACGAGCTCGACTAGCACGCCACCGGCGTCCTTTGGGTGGACGAAGTTGACCCGGCTGTCCGCCGTACCGCGCTTCGGGGCGTCGTAGAGCAGCCGGACTCCGCGTGAGCGGAGCACCTTCGCCACCTCCTCGACGTCGGTGACGCGGTAGGCGAGCTGCTGGATGCCCGGGCCCGAGCGGTCCAGGAACTTCGCGATCGTCGACTCCTGGTTCAGCGGCGCGAGCAGCTGGAGCATCGCGGCGGCGCCCTCGCCGCCGCCGACCTGCACCATCGCCTCGCGGACGCCCTGCTCCTCGTTGACCTCCTCATGGGTCACCGACATCTGGAAGGTCTCGGTGTAGAGCCGCTTGGCCTCGTCGAGGTCAGGTACGGCGATGCCCACGTGGTCGACGCAGATGAACAGGTGCTCGGGGATGTCCATGGCGTCATCCTCGCGGAGCGGAACGCGGGCCTCAACGAGGTGTGACCGGGCCGACATCGCCGTCCGCCGAGCGCCGTGGGTATCGTCGGCTCCAAGAGACTCTTCAGCTCAGTGCGGCAGTTCCCCAAGGAGGCACCCCATGTCGTCGAACAGTGGATCCGTGATCGTCGCAGGGGCGCGCACGCCCATCGGTCGCCTGCTGGGCGGTCTGAAGTCGCTCTCCGGCGCCGACCTGGGCGGTGTCGCG
>DASSKK010000071.1:0-77032 GCA_035690495.1 Nocardioidaceae bacterium
GATCCAGGCGAACGGCGGGACTCCCGCGATCCGGATGACGAGCATCGCGGCGTGGTGCGCGAACTCCGGGTCCAGGCGCGACAGGACGGTGCGGAAGAACAGGGGATACATCCCCGCCAGGCTACCGGGAGGCGGCATCCCCCGACGATTCGGCGGTCGCGGCGGCCTTGTCGGCGTGATCGGCACGCAGCTGGGCGATCGACGCCTCGAAATCGTCGAGCGACTCGAACGCCTGGTAAACGCTGGCGAATCGCAGGTAGGCGACCTCGTCGAGCTCGCGGAGCGGGCCGAGGATCGCCAGGCCCACCTCGTTGGCCGGCACCTCCGCCCAGCCCTCGGTGCGCAGCGTGTCCTCGACGGTCTGGCCGAGCCGGGCCAGGTCGTCGACGGTGACCGGCCGGCCCTTGCAGGCCTTGCGCACCCCGCCGATCGCCTTCTCGCGGGCGAACGGCTCGGTGGCGCCGGACCGCTTGAGGACGGTCAGCTGCATCTGCTCGACGGTGCTGAACCGCTTCTCGCACTCCGGGCAGGTCCGCCGACGGCGGATCGAGCCGCCGTCGTCGGCGACCCGGCTGTCGAGCACCCGGGTGTCGGTGTGGCGGCAGTACGGACAATGCATCGCGCCACTCCTCTCACCGTGTGTCGATCGTCTTCGTGTCGTGTTCAGTACAACGCCCCGCACCGACAGTTTCTGCCCCGGAAACTGGGGATGAACCTGTGAGTGTGCTGGGGACAACTAGCGCCACACTGTGCAGAAGAGACCACAATCTGTGGAGAACTACAGCCGTGTAACTACTAGATGTAGTGGTAACCGTACGGCGGGGCGGAGCGGCGTGCAACCCTTTCGGCGAAGTTGTTGCGAGCAAGTCGGGCATCTCGGTAAAACCGCAGGTCAGCGCCCCTGAACCGACAAGTCGTACGGCGTGTCGGCACATTCGGTGAGGCCGCGACGCTCGCCGGGTGATCGCGCCGTCGCACCGACAGGCGCTTGCGCCCCGCGAACACCCCCAAACTGGGGCATCAGGGAACTTCACGCGGTCGAGTGCCTGCTGGTGTGACCGTCAGACCAGAGCTCGACGTCGTCGTCGCGTTGCGCATCGAGGAGGGCCGCGCAATTTTGGGCACAACGCTTGACTATGCCTTCCGGCGGGCCTAATTTCCGTTTTGTCCGTGGAGCGCCCGCGGACACAGGACCCTGGGAGGACCAAAATGCGCAAGACCGCTGGAATCCTGTCTGCGGCCGCCTGCCTGGCGGCCGTCGGCTTTGCGGGAGCAGCCCCCGCGATGGCGTGCACGTACAACGACCATGCCAAGTCTCACGGCAATTGCGTGGGAGTGGAGTCTTCGAGGATCACGCACAACGGCGCCGTCGTCGCCCGAGGAGAAGGCGCAGCTGATCAAACCACGACACCCGGCAGCCGCGCAGCGATCGTGCACCAGGCCCAGGCAGGCACCTGCTGACTCATCCCCCGGCTGGCTAGCGCTTCGGTTCCAGCCGGGGCTTTGCATCTGTGCTCGGCAAAGTTGCCGCGAGCAACGCGAGCATCTCGATAAGCAGCGGCGAGGACCCGGTCTCAGCCGACGCTCGCGAAGTGGGCGAGCAGCAGGTCGGCAAGACGCTCCGGTGCCTCCTCGGGGATCCAGTGGCTGACACCGCAGAGCACCTCGAAGCGGTAGGGGGCGTCGACGTACCGGGGGTTCTCCCGCGCGCCCCACGGCCCGACCGCGGAGTCGCCGTCGCTCCACACGTGCAGGGTCGGCACCGTGATGCGTGCGCCGCCGCCCGACGAGCCGCCGCCCGACGAGCCGCCGGCCGACCGCATCGCGCGGTACCACGCCAACGCGGCGGTCGCGGTGTCGCGCTCGCGCATCAGGGTGGCATCCCGGGCCGCGGACGGCGAGCCGGTGCGGCGCAGCGCGGCCTCGAACCACGGGCTGGCAAGCGCGAGCTCGGGCAGCCGGGGCAGCTGGAAGGCCAGCACGTACCACGACTTGAAGGCCTGGGGCGTGGTGCGCATCGCCCGCGCGAACGCAGCCGGGTGCGGCACCGACAGCGTGGACAGGCTGCGCAGCAGCTCCGGGTGCCGCGCAGCTGTTGCCCAGGCGACGACCGCGCCCCAGTCGTGCCCGACCAGGTGCACCGGGCCGGCGTCGGCGGCCTCGACGAGCGCGCCGACATCGGCGACCAGCTCGCGGCCCCGGTAGGCCGCAAGGCCGGCGGGACGCGCCCGCGAGGAGTAGCCGCGCTGGTCGGGGGCGAGCGTGCGGTATCCGTGCTCGTGCAGCAGCGGAGCCACCCGGTCCCAGCAGCGGGAGTCCTGCGGGAAGCCGTGCAGCAGCACCACCGGCGTGCCGTTCTCGGGCCCGGCGTCGCGCAGGTCGAACACCAGTCCGTCCCGCGTGAAGCTCTCGATCCGACCCACGCTCGCGACGATAACCGCTCCCCCAGCCCGACTCGTCTGCGAGTCGTCCGCGGGACGAGTCCTCGCAACCGCAGACGAATCGCTTGGGGGTCGGAGAGAATGCGTCCGTGGCGGGAAGACGAGCGGCGAGGCGCGGCGGGCCGGGTGCGTTCATGTCGCTGGCCCTGCTGGTCCTCGGTACGGCGGCCTGCGCGGTCGCCTGGGTGTTCCTGGTGCAGGCCGCGATCACGTTCGGCCACGCCGCACGAGACCGGCCCAGCGGGAACGCAATGCCCTGGGCGTTCACGGCCGCGGCCACAGCCGGCGCCGCCGTCTGCCTGCTGCTGTTCTTCGTCCTCGGCACCCGCACGCTGCGCCTGATCGGGCTTGCCGGACGGCCGCATCCGCGACGCTCCTCGGGCGGCCGCCGCAGCAGACGACGTGCCGACAGCACCCCGGAGCGGGAACCGCCGCAGCGATTGTGACCCAGCCGACTCCGCGCCGATTCCTTGATGTCACCACCTGCGTGTCAAGATCTACGGCGTGAAACGCCTCCTCGCCACGGCCGCCTCGCTGGCCTGCTGCCTGGCCCTGGCCTCCTGCAACGGCAACGGGACCCCGGCCCACGCGCACGCCAAGGCTCACCAGTCCTCGGGCTCCGCGTCCCCCTCCGCGCATCCCACCCTCCCGGCGAGCACGCTCGCCAGCGCCAAGAAGTTCACCAGCCAGTGGGTGGGCACCTTGAACACGGCGACCACGACCGGCAACACCACGAAGCTCAAGGCGATCAGCGCGAAGTCCTGCACGGCGTGCACCGACTTCGCCAAGCAGCTCGACGTGATCTACGCCGCCGGCGGGCACGTGGACTCCAAGGGCTGGTCGGTGCAGCGGATCATCCCGATCGAGGGGAACAACGCCAAGGAGCCGGGCCTCTACGTCACGGTCACGATCGCGCCGCAGAAGGTCTACCGCAAGAAGGGCTCGAAGCCGCAGACCTACAAGGGCGGGGACAAGAACTTCCAGTTCTTCCTGCTCCGCAAGGGCGGCGGCTGGGTCATGCAGCGCATCGACGTCTGATCCCGCGATACCTGGTCACCGCGGCAGTCTCATTGCGGCAGTCTCATTGCGGCAGGGGCACCGCGATCGTCTGCCCCACCTGCAGCTGCGGGCCGGACATCGCGTTGAGCTCCTCGATGCGGTGCACCGCGTCGCGCACGTGACCGGGCGCGGCCACCCTGCTCGCGATCTGCCACAGCGTGTCCCCCGGCGCGATCCGCACACTGCGCGTAGGCACCGGGGCGCCCCGCTCGTCGGTGGCCGCCGAGTGCGCGGCGAAGACCATCAGCACCGCGCTGAGCGCGGCCAGCAACGCCAGCACGACCACCACCCGGCCGCGGCGGGTCAGCCGCAGCGGCGCAGCGGGCCGGGTCGGCGCCGTCCGGCGAACCGGCCGACGGACGACGGGCCGGGCGAGACCCGGCATCGCGGTGATCGTGCTCATCGGTGACCTCCTGGGGGAAGCAACGCGCTCACGGCTGCGAGGCGTGCGGTCGGTCTGCGTGTCCATGACGAAGGTCTATCGGCAGCCACCGACACTGTGGTGACAGTGACTCGAATACACGTTCGCTCGAACACACGTACGACGCTAGAACACCTGTTCGAGCAAGTCAAGAACGTGTGTTCGAACGCGTCATCACGCGGCGGCCGAGGGCGGCCATCACCGGGAACAGCCCGGCCGACCCGCTCGGCGCGAGCGCACCAGCCCGCATCAGGCCACCGCGCCACGCCGGCACCGTGCGCAGCACCCGGCGGCTGCCGATCATTCCGACCGCGGCCCGCGCCACCTCGTCCACGGAGAGCAGCCGGCCACCTGAGTGCACCAGCGCCTTCGCGCTGCCGCCAGGCCGCATCCCGGCCACCATGTCGGTGTCCACGCCGTCGGGAAGCACCGCGTGCACGCGCACCCGCCGCGGCGTCTCGGCGGCCACCGAGGCGGTCAGGGACACGACCGCGGCCTTGGTCGCGGCGTACACCGCCAGGCCCGGCACCGGCCCGAGCCCGGACAGCGACGCGACATTGATGATGTCGCCGACGTCGCTCCCTTCGCCGAAGCCGGCGAGCGCCGCGCGCATTCCCCAGATCGTGCCGCGCAGGTTGACCTCGACGAGGCGGTCGATGGCGGCCGAGTCGAGCTCGGCGAGCGTCCCGTCGTCGCCGACCCCGGCGTTGTTCACCCACACCGCGAGCGGTCCGTGCTCGCCCGCGGCCCGCGCCACCTCGGTGTGCGAGTCCTCCTCGCGCACGTCTTGACGCACGCCGGCGACCGCGCCGATCTCTTCGGCGGTACGTCGTGCCGAGTCGCCGTCCACGTCGGTGACCACCACGGCGTACCCGCGCTGGACCAGCCGCTGCGCCACCGCCCGGCCGATCCCGCGGCCCGCACCGGTGACCACGGCGCTGCCGGCAGCTGTCGTCGTCGGGGACATGCCGGAATCCAAGCACGACACGCCGTTCGAACACATGTTTGAAGTCCGGGGGTGGTCGCGGATACCGTGGGCCCACGAGAACCACACCGGCGAGAGGCGATCACGATGACAACGAGGACACCGAGGACGCCCAGGGCGTCCGAGCGCGGCGCCACCGCCGAGACAGTCGCCGAGCTCCCCGACGGCCCTCCCGACGCCACCGGCCTGACGCCGCGCCAGCAGCGCGTGCTCAACGTCATCGAGGACTCGCTGCAGCGGCGCGGCTACCCGCCCAGCATGCGCGAGATCGGCGAGCGGGTCGGGCTCACCAGCTCCTCGTCGGTGTCCCACCAGCTGCGGATGCTCGAGGAGAAGGGCTTCATCAAACGCGACCCGAACCGTCCCCGCGCGATGACCGTGTTCCACCCAGAGGAGATCGACGAGACCGGCATCGGCGACGCGCTGCCCGAGGCCACTCACGTGCCGCTGGTCGGCCGGATCGCCGCCGGCGTGCCGATCCTCGCCGAGGAGCAGGTCGAGGAGGTCTTCCCGCTTCCCAAGAGCCTGGTCGGCGAGGGGACACTGTTCCTGCTCGAGGTGTCCGGCGACTCGATGATCGACGCGGCCATCTGCAACGGCGACTACGTCGTGGTCCGCAAGGAGCAGACCGCGGAGAACGGCGACATCGTCGCCGCGCTGCTCGACGACGAGGCGACCGTCAAGACGTTCCAGCGCAAGAACGGTCACGTCTGGCTGCTGCCGCACAACGAGGCCTACGACCCGATCGACGGCACGAACGCGACGATCCTCGGCAGGGTCACCGCGGTGCTGCGCCGGGTCTGAACCCGCCAGGAACTCGACTCGGCAGTTCGGCCCCACGAAGCTCTCCGCGCGGGTTAGGCTCGCCTCCTCGCCTGTACAGTGCAGGCGCCGTATGAGACATGCGAAGTCTCAAGAGACCCTCGACCCTCGCAGGGGGATGTGATGCGCACCCGCCTCGGCCTGCTCTCGTCGGCGCTCGCGCTGGCCGCGGCTGCGACACTCGGCTCCGGCGGCGCGACCGCCGCCACCCTCCCCTCGCAGGCTCCCCCGCAGGCGACGCTCGGCGGCCACCACGACTCCGGGTCCGCCCATGGCCACCTGCTCGGCCGCGACCTCGGCTCGCGGCCGAAGGCCCGCCAGGCTCTGGCCCGCGCCCACCAGGCGTTCGCTCACCCGGACAAGACGGCTCCGGACGGGGGCTCCGCCAACGCCGGCCACGACGCGACGATGGTGCTGCGCGACCTGTCCCTGCGCGCCGGCACCCTGCACGGCGCCGCCCGCGCGCGGGCCGAGCAGATCCTGGCCCGGCCGACCGACGCCGGCACCGACGGCGACGGCATCGGCGTGAAGTACCACGGCCACGAGGCCACCCCGGTCTGCTCGGAGCACGTGTGCGTGCACTACGTGGCCTCCGGCCCGTCGGCCTCCACGCAGGCCCAGGTGCAGCTGACCGACACGGTCTTCGAGCACGTCTGGAGCACCGAGGTCGACCAGATGGGCTACCTGCCGCCGCGGTCGGACCTCAGCTCCCCCGACCACGGTCCGGACGGCCGCCTCGACGTGTACCTCGCCGAGATCGGCGACAAGGGCTACTACGGCTACTGCACCAGCGACGACCCGGCACGACGTACCCACCATGCGGTGTCCGCCTACTGCGTGGTCGACAACGACTTCTCGGCCGAGGAGTTCCCCGGCGACCCGCTGACCAGCCTGCGGGTCACCGCGGCGCACGAGTTCTTCCATGCCGTCCAGTTCTCCTACGACTGGGTGGAGGACCGCTGGTTCATGGAGACCACCGCGACGTGGATGGAGAGCCAGGTCTACCCCGGACTGCACGACAACCTGCAGTTCCTCGAGTCCGGGCCGCTCGGGCACCCCGGCATCTCGCTGGACTACTTCGACCCGGTGCGCGACGACCCGGGCTACTACGCGCAGTACGGCGGCTGGATCTGGTGGACGTTCCTCGCCGAGCAGCTCGGCACCCACGCCCATCCGGACGGCTCGATCGTGCACGACATCTGGAACCGCGCCGCCAACACTCCGGGCGCGCCCGGCGACTACTCGCTGACCGCGATGCGCTCCGCGCTGCACCACCGGGACCTGGACTTCACCGCGCTGTTCGCCAAGTTCGGAGCCGTGGACCGGTTCGCGCACCGCTGGTACGCGCTCGGCCACCGCTATCCCAACGCACCGCTCGCGCACCGTTTCCGGCTGAGCAAACGGCACCCCTCGACCAAGACGGTCAAGGCGACGATGTACCACCTGGGCAGCCTGACCGTCCGGTTCACCCCCGGCACGTCGCTGCGCGGGCATCACCGGCTGCGCGTGCACGTCAACCTGCCGGCCAGCCGCCGCGGATCGGCCGCCACGCTTGTCGTGCACGCACGCAACGGCCACATCTGGCTGCGCCCGGTGACGCTGGACAAGCACGGCAACGGCGACCGGACGGTGAACTTCACCCGGTCGAGGACCCGATTCATCGAGCTGACCCTCACCGACGCGAGCACCCGGATGGACTGCACCCCTCCGACCGACTCATGGCTGTCCTGCGACGGGACGCCGCGCGACGACGGACTGACCTACGCGTTCTCGGCCAAGGCCACCGGCTAAGTCTCCTGCCGGCCACCGTCCGCCGGGCCTTCCCGGGGGTTTAGCTCAGCTGCACCACGAGCAGCGGGCCGCCGTCGTAGCGACCGCCGTCGATGGCGACCACCGTCCCGTCCGCGTAGGCGATCGGCGCCTGGATCTGCTCCGACGGCACCCCGATCAGCGAGCCGATGATGGAGTGCCCGTGCACCACGCAGTCGCCTCCGAACGTGGAGAGCATGTCCTGGGCGGCCCGACGACCGTCCGCGCCCGCGAAGTCGTGGCGGCCTGTCAGCGACGCGAACACCTCCCAGTGCGCCTCGGCGTCGTCGTCGGCCAAGAGCTCGCTGACGGCCGCGTTCACCTCCGCCACGGAGGAGCCCCACTCGAGGTAGTCGGTGGTGTCGGAGTGCATCAGCAGGTACCCCTCCGCACGGCCGATCACCGGCAGCCCACGCACCCAGGCGATGTCCTCGGCCTCCAGCGCGTCCTGGTCCGAGGTCAGGCCCCCGTTGATCTCCCACACCTCGCCGAACCGGCTGTCGGGAAACAGCTTGCGACCGACCAGCAGCGCCTCGTGGTTGCCCATCAGCACGTGCACGCTGCCGGGAGCCTGCTGCTGCAGGGCGCGCAGCAGCCGCAGTACGCCGATGCCGTCCGGCCCGCGGTCGGTCAGGTCGCCGAGCACCCACAGCTGGGCGTCGTCTCCGGTCCAGGCGTCCGCGTCGTCGATCAGCCCGGCCCGACGCAGCGAGGCGCGCAGGTCGTCGAGATGGCCGTGGATGTCGCTGACCACGAACAGGGATCCCATCGCGCCATCCTCGCAGGTGGTCGGCGCCCCTTCACAAATCGGGCGGAGCGGGTCTAGTTTCATCTCGGCCGAAGACCTCGGCCCTCGTCATCGAGGACTCGATCTGCGCCTCGCTGCCTGTCTCGGATCAACTGTTCGGGAGGTAAAGCAGATGACTCTATCCACCACCCGCCGCCGGCGACTCTCGGCCGTACTCGCGTCCGCAGCGATCCTGGTCGCGCCGCTCGGGGTCGCCGCAGCAGCCACGTCCGCGACCGCGGACGACCACGACACCCACCACGGGGAGGTCCGGCCCTACGAGCCCGGCCCCGACGAGGGAGGCGGCCCCGACGCGCACGTGCCGAAGGGCAACGGCCCGTCCCGGGTGCCCGCCGCCCACGTCCCGCAGGTCGACGCGCTGCCCGTCACCGGAGCAGCCTCCGGGGTCCGCGCCCGCATCGACGGGCTGACGATGAAGGACCAGCGCCTCTCCAACGGCGGCAACTCCTTCTCGATCGAGCCGCCCGACCAGGGCCTGTGCACGGGAAACGGCTACGTGATCGAGGCCGTCAACAACGTCTTCGCCGTCTACAAGGGCGGCTCCATGGTCGGCGGCCCGCAGTCCCTCGACCCGTTCTGGAACAACGGCACCGCCGAGATCGACAGGAGCAACGCGCCGGACTACGTCTACGGGCCCTTCATCTCCGACCCGAAGTGCTACTACGACCCGGCGCTGGACCGGTTCTTCATGACCGAGCTGCAGCTGTCCGTCGACCCGGCCACCGGCGCGTTCACGGGCCACAGCTCGGAGCGGATCGCGGTGAGCAAGACCTCGACGCCGAGCACGGACTCCAGCGACTGGTACCTCTACTCGCTGGACACCACCAACAACGGCAAGGGCGGCACCCCGAAGCACACGGGTTGCCCGTGCTTCGGCGACCAGCCGCTGATCGGCGCGGACCGGTACGGCTTCTACGTCTCTACGAACGAGTTCTCGATCCTCGGGCCGAACTTCAACGGCGCGCAGATCTACGCCTTCGACAAGACCGCGCTCGCGCAGGCCTACACGAAGCGGGACAAGAGGCGCAACGGCCTGCACGTGCAGCGCATCGAGAGCAACGGCACGCCGCTGGAAGAGGGCACGGCGTACTCCGTGCAGCCGGCCACCTCGCCGACCGCTGACCAGTGGTCGGACGCCGCGAACGGCACGGAGTACTTCCTGTCCTCGCTGGAGTTCACCGGCGGGCTCGACAACCGGATCGCGACGTGGGCGCTGACCAACACCGCCTCGCTGACCACCGACAGCCCGGACGCGCATCTGTCCTACGGCGTGGTGCACTCCGAGGTGTACGGCGAGGTGCCCGAGGGCGTCGCGCAGAAGGCCGGCCCCACCCCGCAGGCCGACGCCTTGAAGACAGACGAGGAGGAGATCGCGGCCAACGACGACCGGATGAACCAGGTCGTCTTCGCCGACGGCCAGCTGTGGTCCGGGTTGAACACCGCGGTGCGGACCCCGACCGGGCCGACCACCGTGGGGATCGCCTACTTCGTGGTGACCCCGTCCGTCACTCCGCAGGGAATGGCTCAGGGGACCATGGCGAACCAGGGCTACGTCGCGCCGCAGGGTGACCAGAACAGTGTGATCTTCCCGTCCATCGGGGTCACCCCGGGGGGCTCGGCGGTGATGGTGTTCACGCTGACCGGGCTCGACTACTACCCGAGCGCAGCGATGGTGCACCTGGACCCGACCGGTCGGCTCACCTCGGACATCGAGGTGCTCGCCGCGGGCGCCGTGCCCGACGACGGGTTCACCGGCTACCCCGCCTACGCCGGCGACGGCGTCGGCCGCTGGGGCGACTACTCGGCAGCCGTGGCCGACGGGTCCGGCAACGTCTGGGTCGCCACGGAGTACATCCCCGGCACGTTCGGCTACCCCGAGTTCATCGCGAACTGGGGCACCTACCTCGCCCAGGTCGCGCCATGACCCGGTAGCGACTGGGCTCAGCCGGCGAGGCGGCGCAGCGCGCCCAGGGCGACCTCGCGGTCGGTCGTCGACCACATCGGCGGCAACGACGCGCGCAGGAAGCCGCCGTACCTGGCGGTGACCAGCCGCGGATCCAGCACCGCCACCACGCCGCGGTCCGTGGTGGTGCGGATCAGCCGGCCGGCGCCCTGGGCCAGCAGCAACGCGGCATGGGTGGCGGCGACGGCCATGAAGCCGTTGCGACCGGCCCGGTCCGCGGCGCGCTGGCGTGCCGACATCAGCGGGTCGTCCGGGCGCGGGAACGGGATCCGGTCGATGATCACCAACCGGCAGGTGTCGCCGGGCACGTCGAGGCCCTGCCACAGGCTGAGCGTGCCGAACAGGCAGCAGTGCGGGTCCTCGACGAACAGCCTGGCCAGCTCGGGCAGCTGAGCGTCGCCCTGGGCGAGCACGGTCAGGTGCGGCAGCCGCTCCCTGGCCGCCTCGGCGGCGGCTTCGGCCGCGCGGCGGGAGGAGAACAGTCCGAGGGTGCGGCCCTCGGCGGCGTCGACCAGGTCCACGATCTCGTCGAGCTGGGCGTCGACGGGGCCGTCGCGGCCGGGCGGCGGCAGGTGGGAGGCGACGTACAGGATCGCCTGGCTGCGGTAGTCGAACGGCGACCCGACGTCGATGCCGCGCCACGGCTCGTCGTCCTCCGACTCGGGGTCGGGCTCGGTGACCGGCTCTGCGGCCGCGCCGGTGGACGGCTCGTCGATGCTGTGGTCGACCCGCTCGGAGGGGCGCAACCCGACCGAGGTGGCCAGCGCGTCGAAGTCGCCGCCGAGCATCAGGGTCGCCGAGGTGAGTACGGCGGTCTTCTCGGCGAGCAGCTTGTCGCGGATCGGGCCCCAGACCTGCAGCGGGGCCACGTGCAGCCTCGACACGGCAGAGCCTCCGCCACGACCTTGGGCCTCGGACAGCCACAGCACGTCCGACTCGCGAGCGGCGGCCATCCGCTCGGCGGTGGCGAAGATCTCCTGCACCCAGCCGTGCGCCTGGGTCAGGCCGGCGTCGGGCTCGTCGCCCGGCGACTCCTTCGGGAACGCGGAGACCAGTCGGCGCGAGGCGTCCCGCACCAGCGCCAGCGCGTCCGCGAGCGCCTCGGGAAGCGCGTCGATCCGGCCGGGCGGCGAGTCGTCATAGGCGAGCCGGAGCGCGTCGGCAGCGTCGGAGAGGTCGTCGGCGGACGTGTCCTCGACGTGCTTCTGGCTCCGGGTGGCGGCGCGCTGCACGTCGGACACCGACAGCTCGTCGGTCGCCGCCTGGGTGACCCGCGCGGTCAGCTCATGGGCCTCGTCGACGACCACCACGTCGTACTCCGGGATCATCGGCACTCCCTCGATGGCGTCGATCGCCAGCAGCGAGTGGTTGGTCACGACGAGCTGGGACTCGGCGGCCCGATGCTTGGCGTTCTCGGCGAAGCACTCCCCGGCGAACGGGCACTTGGTCGCGCCCAGGCACTCGCGGTGGGTGACCGAGACCTGTCGCCAGACCCGGTCGGTGTGCCGTGGCGCGGAGTCGCGGTCGCCGCTGCCGCCCTGCGTGGCCTGCTCCTCCGCCCACTCGCGCAGGGCGACCACCTCCGCGCCCATCGAGCCCTCCGGCAGGTCGACGAGCGTGCCCTGGTCGTCGGGGACGCCTTCGCGGACGCGGTGCAGGCAGGCGTAGTTGGACCGGCCCTTGAGCACGGCGTACGACGGCGCGGCCGGCAGCAGAGCCTTGACGGCCTCGACCAGCGCGGGGATGTCGCGGCGCACCAGCTGGTGCTGCAACGCCAGCGTCGCCGTCGCGACCACCACCCGCCGGTGGTGCAGCAGCGCGGGAACGAGGTAGGCCAGCGACTTCCCGGTGCCGGTGCCGGCCTGCACGAGCAGGTGCTCGCCGTGCTCCATCGCCCGTTCGACCGCCTCGGCCATCGCGATCTGGCCGGGCCGCTCCTGCCCGCCGAGCGCGTCCACCGCCGCGGCCAGCACGTCGCGCACGCTCGGACCGGCTTGGGTCATGGGTAGGGGCACCGCAGCACCCTAGCCGCCGGCTCCCCCGAGCCGGCAGAGCGCTCAGGCGAGCAGCTTGTCGGGGGTGATCGGCAGGTCGCGGACCCGGATCCCGGTGGCGTTGTGCACCGCGTTGGCCACCGCCGCCGGGGTGCCGACGATGCCGATCTCGCCGATCCCCTTCGCGCCGAGCGCGTTGGCATGCTCGTCGGGATGGTCCAGCCAGGTGGCCTCGATGTCGCCGATGTCGGCGTGCGCGGGGACGTGGTACTGCGCGAGGTCGTGGTTGACCACGTGCCCGAAGCGGTGGTCGAGCACGCTCTCCTCGAACAGCGCCATCGACAACCCGAACGTCATGCCCCCGATGAGCTGCGACCGGGCGGTCCGCGGGTTGACGATCCGGCCGGCCGAGAACACCCCGAGCATCCGCGGGATCCGCACCTCCCGGGTGTCGACGTGCACGCGGGCCTCGACGAACACCGCGCCGAAGGAGTGCGCGGCGTAGTCGGCGCGGTCGGGGTGCTCGGGCATCTCCGCGCGGGTCACGGCCCCCTGGTCGGGGTCCTTGCCGTGCTCGTCGCGGAACGCGCGGGCCGCGGCCACCACGGTCGAGCCCCAGGACGCGATCCCGGACGAACCGCCCTCGACGGTGGCGTACGGCAGGTCGGTGTCGCCGATCGACAGGTCGATCTCCTCCATCGGGCGTTCGAGGGCGTCCGCGGCGATCTGGCTGAGGGCGGTCCAGGTGCCGGTGCCGATGTCCGCGGCGCCGATGCGCACGGCGTACCTCCCGTCGCGGTAGCCGATCTCGGCGACCGAACCCGGCATCGTGTAGGCGGGGTACGTCGACGCGGCGACCCCGAGCCCGACCAGCCAGGACCCCTCGCGGCGGGTCCCCGCGCCTGCCCTGGCGTCCCAGCCGAACCTCTCCGCACCGGTGCGCAGGCACTCCACCAGGTGCCTTCCCGACCAGGGCTTTCCCGACTCGGGGTCGACGTCCGGCTCGTTGCGCATGCGCAGCTCGATCGGGTCCAGCCCGCACGCGTGGGCCAGCTCGTCGACCGCGGACTCCAGCGCGTACATCCCGGGCGCCTCGCCGGGTGCCCGCATCCACGACGGCACGGGTACGTCGAGGGCAGCCAGCCGGTGGGTGGTGCGCCGGTTCGGCGCGGCGTACATCATCCGGCTGCACGTCGCGGTCTGCTCGGCGAACTCCTTGATCCGCGAGGTCTGCTCGACCGCGTCATGGCACAGGGCGGTCAGCCGGCCGTCCGCGTCGGCGGCCAGCCGCAGCCGAGAGATGGTCGGGGTGCGGTAGCCGGTCACCGCGAACATCTGCTGGCGCGTCACCGCGAGCTTCACCGGCCGCCCGCCGGCCAGCTGGGCGGCGAGCACCGCGAGCACGTTGTGGGCGTGGGGGCGCCCCTTGGAGCCGAACCCGCCCCCGACGTACGGCGAGACCACCCGCACCTGGGTGTCGA
The DNA here is from genome assembly GCA_035690495.1 of Nocardioidaceae bacterium. Classification (GTDB taxonomy): domain Bacteria; phylum Actinomycetota; class Actinomycetes; order Propionibacteriales; family Nocardioidaceae; genus DASSKK01. The sequence goes on from DASSKK010000071.1 coordinate 13,784, forward strand.
GCCCGAACACCCGCGCCAGCACGGCGCGTACCCCGTGCACGCTCTGGGTGGAGTCGTAGACGGTCAGCGTCGGACCCTCGCCGCCGGGACGCCAGACGGCGACGCTGGTGTGCGGCTCCAGCGGGTTGTTGTGCTCCATCGGGGTCTTGTAGGTCTCGTCGACGAGGACGTCGGCCTCCCCGATCGCCGCGAACACGTCTCCGATGTCCGTGTCGGTGTCGTAGGTGGGGTTCACCGAGTCCGGCGTGTAGACCTCGCCGTCCTCGCGCTCCAGCCGCGTGTCGTGCGGCTGCTCCTCGTAGTCGATCTCGACCAGGCTTGCGGCGTGCCTGGCGATCTCCTGGGTCTCGGCGACCACTCCCCCGATCAGCTCGCCGCGGAAGGCGACGTCCGCGCCCTGGCAGATCGCCAGCTCGCGGTCCTCGGTGTCGTCGAGCCGGCTGGCGTTGCGGTGGGTCAGCACCGCGATGACCCCCTCGGTCGCCTCGGCCGCGGTGCTGTCTATGCGGGTGATCGTGCCCCGGGCGATCGTGGCCTGCAGCGGGTGCAGGTAGGCCGCGTTCTCCAGGGGCTGCTCGAAGGCATACGCCGCGCGGCCGAGCACCTTCGCGGGGCCGTCGAGGCGCTGGAGGGACGTGCCGACCGACGAGGCCGGCGACATCTCGGTCATCGACGCGTCCCCTCGGACTCGGCTCCGCTATCTGCTGCCGAGAGCTCACGCAGCACCGAGACGAGCGTGTTGCGCAGCAGCCCCACCTTGAACTCGTTGCCCTCGGTGAAGTCCCCCGCCGCCCCACCCACGGGACTGGCCTGCGCGAGCTCCGCGTCGGCCGCGTCCAGGAACGCCTGCTCCTGCGCCTCGGGATCGTCCGGGTCGAGAGCGACCCCGGCCAGCGCGTCCTCGGCGAGGTGTGCGCGCCACGGCTTGTGGGCGACGCCGCCGAAGGCGATCCTGGCCTCGCGCACGGTGCCGCCTTCCACGTCGAGCGAGGCCGCGACCGAGACCAGCGCGAAGGCGAACGAGGCTCGGTCGCGGACCTTGCGGTAGGTCGACTTGGCCCCCGACGGAGCGGGCAGCTCGACCGCGGTGATCAGGTCGCCGTGGGCCAGGACAGTGTCGCGGTCCGGCTCGTCGCCTGGCAGCCGGTGCAGGTCCACCACCGGGATGCGACGCTCACCGGCCGGGCCGAGCACCACGACCGTCGCGTCCAGGGCGGCCAGCGCCACGGCCATGTCGGAGGGGTGGACGGCCAGACAGCTCTCGGAGGCGCCGAAGATCGCGTGGTAGCGGGTGTACCCGCCGACCGCGGAGCAGCCGGAGCCGGGCTCGCGCTTGTTGCACGGTGTGGTCACGTCCTGGAAGTAGGCGCACCGGGTGCGCTGCAGCAGGTTGCCCGCCGTGGTCGCGGCGTTGCGGATCTGTCCGGAGGCGCCGGCGAGCAGAGCCCGGGACAGCATCGGGTAGTCGCGGCGGACGACGGGGTGTGCCGCGAGGTCGGCGTTGGGCACGGTCGCACCTATCCGCAGACCCCCGTCCTCGGAACGCTCGACCTCGCCGAGCGGGAGTCGGCGCACGTCGACGACCAGCGTGGGGGTGGCGACACCGAGGCGCAGGTGGTCGACGAGATTGGTGCCGCCGCCGAGGTAGGACGCATCGGGGTGCTCGGACAGCAGCGCGACCGCCTGGTTCGGGTCCTCGGCGGTCACGAGCTCGAACGGTCTCACCGAGCCGCGCCCGTCTGCCGCTGGGCCACCTCGCGCACCGCGTCGAGGATGCCGACGTAGGCGCCGCACCGGCACAGGTTGCCGCTCATCCGCTCGCGGATCTCCGCGTCGTCGAGGCCTTCGGCGCTTGCGTCTGCGGCGAGGTCGGCGCTCACGTAGCTCGGGCTTCCCGATGCCGCCTCGTCGAGCATGCCCACGGCGGAGCAGACCTGCCCCGGTGTGCAGTAGCCGCACTGGAACCCGTCGTGGTCGAGGAGGGCCTGCTGCACCGGATGCAGCTGGTCGCCGTCGGCCAGCCCGGCCGCGGTGACCACCTGGGCATCGTCGTGGGCGGCTGCGAGCGCAGGCAGCTGAGCATCCGACGGTCGTCGAGCAGGACCGTGCACGCTCCGCACTGGCCGTGGTCGCAGCCCTTCTTCGGGGAGAAGTTGCCGAGGCGGTCGCGGAGCGTGTCGAGCAGGCTGGCCCGGGTGTCGACGGAGAGCCGGTGCTGCTCCCCGTCCACGGTCAGCGTGATGTCTCGTTCCACTCGTCATCGCTACCCGCACGGCGGCGCCGCAAACGCCGCTCCCGCAGGCGCTGCACGTGCCGCTGGTTGCGCACCCCGTCGGGCACGAACGGAGCCGCGACCTCGTCGACCGCCCGCGGGCGCACGTGCACCACGGTGCGCGGGGAGGCGAGCGCCTGCCTGCCCTCGTTGAGCCAGCCCTCCAGATCCGGTCGGCGCAGCCGCGCCCCGCTGAGTGCCGGGATCGCCAACGCGGCGCCGAGCCCCGCCAGCGACAGCGCCGTCATCGCGGCCAGGCCGATCCGCACCCCGCCGGCGAGCGTGGGCCGGCTCGTCGCGACGTACAGCACGATCGGGGCGACGGCGTACGCCGCCTCCGACCGCAGCAGCTCGACGAGGGCGAAGGCGCGGGCGAGCTTGTCCGACGTCACGCCGAACGAGGCGAGGAACAGGCCCGGCGAGACCGTCGCCCCGGCACCGAAGCCGAGCAGGAAGGACGCTCCGGACACCACCTCTCCGGTGGAGCCCGCACCGAGCAGCAGCAGCACGCCGGAGCCGCCCGCGAGCGCGACCAGCCCGACGTTCACCAGCACCGGCAGCCAGCGGGTGCGGAACAGTGCGCCGAAGGCCGCCGCGGCGACCAGCAGCCCGACCGGCATCGGCCAGAACTGCACGGCCGCCGCGATCGGGCCCTGCCCGGCGACGGTCGCGAGGAAGGTCTGCACCAGCTCGACCACCGTGACGAACGCCGCGCCCGCGATCATCGCCACGAGGATCCCGGTCACCGGCAGCTGGGTGGACAGCGCCTCCACGGGCATCAGCGCGTCGGGTTTGCGGTACTGCAGCACGATCAGCAGCACGAGCGCGGCGAGCCCGACCAGGAACGGCGCCAGGAACAGCGGCGAGGCGAACCCGACGGCCGCGACCGTCGCGGCGGCGAAGAAGGGCAGCACCGTCGAGGCGAGCGCCAGGCCCAGAGCCGGCCGGTCGAACCGCCGCTCGGGGTCCGGCGGGACGAGGTGCACGTAGCCGACCGCGGCGACGGCGAACCCGATCGCGCCCAAGGCAGCCGCGATGCCCAGCATCGCCCGCCAGGCGCCGGTCTGCGCGGCGACCCCGCCGATCAGCGGCCCGACCGCGCTGGCGCCGAACAGCCCGATGTTCACGATCACGACCGTGCCGGGCAGCCGGTCCACGCCGAACCGGGTCACCAGCGGCGGGAGCGCGCTGATCAGCATGAACCCGGTGGCCGCGCCTTCCAGGACTCGTCCGGCGATGAAGAGCTCGACGCTCGGAGCGACTGCGGCCAGCACGGACCCGACCACGAACATCGCCTCGTAGCACAAGAACAGGTTGCGCTGCAGGTAGCGCTGGGCGAGCTGGGCGGCGGCCACCGCGCCGAAGGCGTAGCCGGCGTTGCTCAGCGCGCCGGCCAGCGCGAGCGTGCCCTCCGACGTGCCCAGGTCGTGGGCGATCGTTCCCGCGAGCGGCACGAACGCGATCGCCAGGACGATGTTCGGGCACAGGCCGAGCAGGACGATGGCCACGGCCAGGCCGTAGCTGCCCTCATACCGCTCACGTGCGTGCACATTTCCCTCCGCCGCCTCAGTCGCTGTTGCGGTCGGGTACCCGGCGTCCCTCCCGGCCATGTGAGCGGATCCGGCCCCGATTTCGCGGATCTCGGGGCCGTGTTCGGTCACATGGCGGGTGCCCTCAGGCGGTTAGGTACGGCGTGAGCTCGCCGGCCAGCTTCGGGTCGACGCGCCCGCGGACCACCGTGCCGTCGCCGGTGTGCTCCAGGTGGTCGACCTCGCCGGTGGTGTGGATCCGGTTCAGCAGATCGCCGCGCTCGTAGGGCAGCAGCGCCTCGAAGGCCACGTCGGGATGCGGCAGGTCCGCCTCGACGGCGTGCAGCGCCGCCTCGATGCCCTCGCCGGTCTTCGCCGAGACGACGACCGCGTGCGGTTCGCGCTGTCGCAGCCGGGCCACGACCAGCGGGTCGGCGAGGTCGGCCTTGTTGATCACCACCAGCTCGGGGACCTTGTCGGCGCCGATCTCGGCGAACACCTCACGCACCGCGGCGAGCTGCCCCTCCGGGTCGGGGTGCGAGCCGTCCACCACGTGCAGGATCAGGTCGGAGTCCGCGACTTCCTCCAGCGTCGACCGGAACGCCTCGACGAGCTGGTGCGGCAGGTGGCGGACGAAGCCGACGGTGTCGCTGATCGTGTAGATCCGTCCGTCAGACGTGGTGGTGCGCCGGGTGGTCGGGTCGAGCGTGGCGAACAGCGCGTCCTCGACCAGCACGCCCGCGTCGGTGAGCCGGTTCAGCAGCGAGGACTTCCCGGCGTTGGTGTAGCCGGCGATCGCGACCGAGGGGACCTTGTTGCGCTGCCGGCCGGCGCGCTTGGTGTCCCGGGTGGTGCGCATGTGCGCGAGCTCTCGGCGCAGCCGGGCGATCTTGGTGTTGATCCTGCGCCGGTCGGTCTCGATCTTGGTCTCGCCGGGCCCGCGGCCGCCGATGCCGCCGCCCTGCGACCCGACTCGGCCGCCAGCCTGTCTGGACAGGTTGCCGCCCCAGCCGCGGAGCCGCTGCTTCATGTAGCTCAGCTGGGCGAGCTCGACCTGGGCCTGGCCCTCCTTGGACTTCGCGTGCTGGGCGAAGATGTCGAGGATCAGCGCGGTGCGGTCCACGACCTTGACCCGGACCCGGTCCTCGAGGTTGCGCAGCTGGCTGGGGGCGAGCTCCCCGTCGCAGATCACGGTGTCGGCGCCGGTGCTCGTCACGATCTCACGCAGCCCGTCGACCTTGCCGCGCCCGACGTAGGTAGCCGGGTCGGGCTTGTCACGACGCTGATAGAGCGCGTCGAGGACCTGCGAGCCGGCCGTCTCCGCGAGCAGGGCGAGCTCCGCGAGCGAGTTCTCCGCGTCGACGACGCTGCCCTCGGTCCAGACCCCGACCAGCACGACGCGCTCCAGGCGCAGCTGGCGGTACTCGACCTCGGAGATGTCCTCCAGCTCGGTCGACAGGCCGGCGACCCGTCGCAGGGCATAGCGTTCTGCGAGATCGAGATCGCCGCTGGTCTCCTCGGCGTCCTCCTCGGGATCGGGCTCGTCGTACGCCTCGATCCCGATGGTCCCCCAGTCGTCCGGTGCGAGGTCGGCGCCCGGTGCGAGGTCGTCGGCGGAACGCTCAGGTTCCGCCTCGTAGTCGTGTGCGTGCGTCATCGCGCTCAAGCCTAGGCGCGGGCGTGCGTGCACGCACGCACGTTTCCCCCAGGGGCCTTCCTCGATCGGTGCGTCAGCCGGTCCAGCGTCCCTCGGCGACGAGCACGGCGGGACCGGTCAGCCAGACCCGGTCGTCCTCGGCCCAGGTGACCTGGAGTGTGCCGCCCGGGACGTCGACCTGGTACGTCGTGCCGCGCGGCGCCCGGTCGGCCAGCGCCGCCGCGACCATCGCCGCGCAGGCGCCGGTGCCGCAGGAGCGGGTATCCCCCGAGCCGCGCTCGTGCACGCGGATCGCCAAGCGGTGCTCGCCGCGTCGCACCACGAACTCCACGTTCACGCCCTCGGGGAAGTCGGCGGTCTCGTAGCGCGGCGGTGCGCTCAGGGCACCGGCGTCCTCCAGCCGCTCGACGAAGGCGACCGCGTGCGGGTTGCCCATCGACACGTGGGAGGCGGGCCAGGTGTGGCCCGGGACGCCGACCTTGGTCTCGGCGTTGACCTCCGGTGCGCCCATGTCCGCGCTGATCCGTCCGTCCGGCTCGAAGACGACGTGCTTGACACCGCTGCGGGTGCCGATCGGGAGCGCGCGGTCGGTGGGTACGCCGTGCTGCTCGGCCAGGTAGCGGGCGAGCACCCGGATGCCGTTACCGCACATCTGCGCGAGCGACCCGTCGGCGTTGCGGTAGTCCATGAACCACTCCGCGGCCTCCCGGGCGCGCACCGCCGCTGGGTCGTCGTACGCCTGCGTGCGCACCACCCGGATCACCCCGTCCGCGCCGATCCCGGCACGCCGGTCGCACATCCGCGCGACCAGCCCCGGGCTCAGCGACCCCAGCGCGGTGCCGTCGGGGTCGGGCAGCAGCAGGAAGTCGTTCTCGGTGCCGTGGCCCTTCCAGAAGGCGACGGCCCCGGGGGGAGGGCTGGGCGCTGCCATGGCTCCACGATACGGCCGGCGGAGGCCGAGCACGTTGCGCCGGGCGTGGCGGCCGCATTATGTCCGCTCGGTCTGGCACCGTGGTCCCATGAGGAGCAAGTCGGACCTGCTGATGCTCAGCGGCCGGATGGCCGAGTGTCCCGACTGCGGCGAGCAACGGCTCTTCCTGCCCGTGGACCGGCCGGACTCCGGGGAGTTCTGCTGCACCGGCTGCGACGCGGCGGTCTACATGAGCGTGATGGCCGAGTGGGAGCGGTGGGGGACAGCAGCGGAGGAGCAGACGACGGACACCCGTCGGGGAGTCGCCTGACCCGCACGCCGTAGGTTTCGGGTGTGAGCGAGCCCGGCAGTGCCCCGTCCGGCAGCCCGCCGCTGCTACGGGTGCGGGGGCTGACCCGGCGCTTCGGGGAGATCGCCGTCGTGCACGACCTCGACCTGGATGTCGCCGCCGGGCACGGCCTGGCGCTGGTCGGGCGCAACGGCGCCGGCAAGTCCACGGTGCTGCGCTGCATCGTCGGCGCGGACCGGCCCACCTCGGGCTCGGTCGAGCTGAACGGGGTGCGGATCGACGAGCGCTCGGAGCGGATCCGTCGCGACCTCGCGGTGGCGATGGACGACATGGACTTCTTCCCCGACCTGAGCGTGGTCGAGCACCTCGACCTGCTGGCCCGAGCCCACGGCGTCGAGGACGCCGAGGCCGTCGTGGACGCCGTACTCGCCGAAGTGGGTCTGGTTCCGCAGTCCGACCAGCTGCCGCCGACGCTGTCGTCCGGGCAGCGGCGCCGGCTGGCGCTGGCAAGCGCGTTCGTGCGTCCGCGTCGCCTGCTGGTCCTCGACGAGCCCGAGCAGCGGCTGGACGCCGCCGGACGGGCCTGGCTGGCCGAAAGGCTCCGCGCCGAGAAGGCCGACGGGCTCGGCGTACTGCTGGCCAGCCACGACGAGCAGCTGGTGGCCGCCGTCGCCGATGCCACCCTGAGCCTCGCGTGAGCCGGGAGTCGGCCCGGGAGATCCGCGAGCTGCGTGCCACCATCCGGCACTGGCGCCGCGGCCGGGTCGACACCCGGTTCGTCGACGCGTTCAACGACGCCTACGTCGCGGTGTTCGCCACCCTGATGCTCGGCGCGATGGCGGTCAACGTGGTGATCAACCTGCGCGCGGTCGGCCGTGGCGGCTGCACGTCCGGTCTGTGCGTGCAGGCCCGCACGACGCTGCCCTGGCTGCTGGTGATCGGGGTGGCCGCCGCGTGCCTGGGCGTGGCCAGGCTGTTCGGGCCGATGCTGGTCACCCCGGCGGTGGGGACCTGGCTGCTGCCGGCCCCGGTGGACCGCGCCGCGCTCCTGCGTCCCCGCCTGGTGGCCACCTGCGGCGCGGCGCTGCTGGCCGGGGCGCTGCTCGCGCTCGCCTCGAGCGCCCTGGCGAGCTTCGCGGTCGGCGCCGTGGTCGCGTTCAGCGTGGTGGTCGCCGCAGGCTGCGCGCTCCTGGTGGCGGTCGCCGTCGTCGACCAGGCCCGTGGCCTTGGCGTCACGGGGGCGCTGACCTGGCTGGTCGCCGCGGTGTCGTGGGCGGGCCTGGTCGCACTGAGCGCCGGGCGGGCGCCGGACCTGCAAGCGGCGACGGCCTACGGGCCCGGTTGGCCGGCCGCCGCCGGGGTCGCCGGCGTGCTGATGATGGGGGCGGCGGCACTGGCGGCGCGCAGCCTGCCACTGCTGTCCGCGGACCGGCTCAAGCCGGGCGGCTCGCTGGTGCCCAGCCTGTCGGGTGCGCTGGCCACGGTCGACCTGGCCCTGATCTACGACATCATGGTCGCCCGCCGCTGGCTGGCACGCAGCACGGTCCGCTCGGTGCGCGCCCGTCGCCGCGGTCCGACGGGTGGGGCGGCACTGGTGTGGCGGGACCTGATCCGGGTACGCCGTGCCCCGCAGCGTCTGGTGGTGCTGGCCGCATCCCTGGTGGTGCCCTATCTCGGCGCGGCCGCCGGGCTGGGCCGGGTGCTGGTCCTGGCCGCGTCGGTGACCGGCTTCGTGGCGGGGCTGGGGCTGTGCTCGGCCGTGCGGGTGGTGAGCCGCAACCCCGGGCTGGCCCGCTGCCTGCCCATGCCCACCTGGCAGACACGCGGGTCGTGCCTGGTCGTGCCCGGCGCCCTTCTGCTCGCCTGGGGCCTGGGCACGGCGCCTGCCTTCCACGCCACCCTTCCGGCGTTGCCGGGCGGCGACTGGCCGCTCGCCGTCGATCTCGGGATCGCCACCGGGTTCGCGGCGCTGGTCGCGATCACCCGCTGGTTGACGGCCGCGCCGCCGGACTACCAGAAACCGCTGCTGTCCTCCCCCACCGGCGCAGTGCCGACGTCGCTGTTCGGGGCGCTCGGCCGCGGGCTCGACGTACTCCTGCTCCTGACGGCGCCCATCCTGCTGTCGCCGACCCCCACGGGCGCCGTCGTCTCGATCGGGATCGGCGTGATCGTGCTGGGCGTGCTGCTCAACCGGGAACGGTCGTGACCCTGGCCACCGCATCGAGAGCCGAGTCCACCCGGCCCGGGTCGTCCCAGCCGACCCAGCTCACTCGCGGGTCCTTGCGGAACCAGGAGTCCTGGCGGCGGGCGAACCTCCTGGTCCCGGTGATCGTGGCCTGCTTCGCCTCCTGCTCCGTGCACCCCCCGGCCAGGAAGTCCAGCACCTGCCGGTAGCCGAGGGCGCGGCTGGCGGTGCGCCCTTCGCGGAGACCGCGTGCGGCCAGGGTGCTGACCTCGTCGACCAGGCCGGCGCGCCACATGGCCTCGACCCGCTGCTCGATGCGGCCGTCCAGGACCGGGCGGTCGATGTCGAGACCGATCTGGACCGCGTGGTCGTAGGCGTAGTCGTGCCGCGGGAGGTCCGCGGTGAAGCGGCCGGTGAGCTCGTTGACCTCGAGGGCCCGCACGACCCGTCGGCCGTTGCTGGGCAGCACCTTGCTCGCCGCCGCCGGGTCCAGGGTCGCCAGACGGTCGTGCAAGGCCTCGGCTCCGAGTCGTTCCAGGTCGTCCTCGAGTCTGCGCCGGAGGTCGGGGTCGGTGCCGGGGAACTCGAAGCGGTCCAGCACTGCACGCGTGTAGAGCGCGGAACCGCCCACCAGCACCGGGACGACCCCGCGGCCCCGGCAGTCGGCGACGACGTCGCGCGCCCACCCCTGGAACTGCGCGACGGTGGCCGGCTCGCTGACCTCCAGCAGGTCCAGCAGGTGATGGGGGATGCCTCGCCGCTGGGACGGCGGAAGCTTGGCGGTGCCGATGTCCATCCCGCGGTAGATCTGCATCGAGTCGGTGTTGACGACCTCCCCGCCGAGGGCCTGGGCGAGGTCGAGCGCGAGGTCGCTCTTGCCGGTCGCGGTCGCACCGACGACCGCGACCACCGGCACAGTCCCCGGTGGCCTGCGGCCTTTCGCACTCTGGGTCCTCATGGGTGGAGTCTGGCAAAGCGGGGCGATCGGCGCACGGCGCGGCGGCTGACGCCTCGTTTCGTCCTGGGCCATCCGGGTACGTCTGACTTGCAGCGTCCCGGACAGCCCGTCCGTGCCTGGAAGGAGCAGCAGTCGTGAGCAGCTCGCAGCCAGAAGACGACCGTCCCGAGAAGGACCGGGCGGCACCGATCGAGACCGACCACGCCGACTCCAACCCGAACGCCGCCAGCTCCGAGGGCCTGGAAGGCGACATGGGACTGTCCAGCGAGCGCGCCGACGACTTCGAGGGGATAGAGAGCACCGGCACCCAGAAATCGTCGCTGGGCCGCGCCGAAGGCTCCTCCCCCACACAGGTCGACGTACCCGACGACCCGGAGGCGGAGCGGCTGGAGCCCGACGAGGACGTCGAGGAGGGCGGCGGGGCGATGCCCGGCAGCGGGGTGGACCGCACCGTCGGCGAGTCGAACCCCGCGCGGGTGCCCAGCCACCGCAGCGACCCGGCCAAGAACCCCGGCCACTCGCACGGCTGACCCGCGGGCCCTTTCGGCCATCTGACCGGTTCGGGCCCCGCTTCCGGCCGAGACCGGGGCGCCTTTCGCTCACATGGCGAGGAGGGCGCGGGCGGGCATGCTGGGCATGCCGAGAGGCACGGCCGCCGAGTCCGCCGTCCGGGCCTTCCAGGCATCCCCGGCGCGGGTACGCCGGACCGTCCGGACCGGCGCGTCCGAGACCAGGTGGTGGGGGGCCGCGTAGGTGATGTCCACCTCGACCACGTCGCCGGGGCGTACGTCGAGCGTGCGGCCGTCCGCGTCGGCCGGGGTGAAGTGCACCAGCCGGTTGTCGGGGCCGCGCCCGCTGAGCCGGTGGGTCTTCTCGTCCTTGCGGCCCTCCCCCTCGGCGACCATCAGCTCGACGGTGTTCCCGACCAGGCGGCGGTTCTCCTCCCAGGCGATGTCGTCCACGGCGGCGACCAGTCGTTCGTAGCGCCGCTGGGCGACCTCGCGGGGCACCTGGTCCTCGAGCACGGCGGCCGGTGTGCCCGGACGCTTGGAGTACAAGAACGTGAAGGCCCCGGCGAACCTGGCCTGCGCGACCACGTCGAGGGTGTCGGCGAAGTCCTGCTCGGTCTCGCCCGGGAACCCGACGATGATGTCGGTCGTGATCGCGGCGTCCGGGATCGCTGTCCGCACCCGGTCGAGGATGCCGAGGTACTTCGCGCGCCGGTAGGAGCGGCGCATCGTCTTGAGCACCGTGTCCGAACCGGACTGCAGCGGCATGTGCAGCTGCGGCATCACGTTCGGCGTCCCGGCCATCGCCTCGATCACGTCGTCGGTGAAGTCCTTGGGGTGCGGGCTGGTGAACCGCACCCTCTCGAGCCCGTCGATCTCACCGCAGGCGCGCAGCAGCTTGCCGAAGGCGAGCCGGTCGCCGAACTCCACCCCGTAGGAGTTCACGTTCTGCCCGAGCAGCGTCACCTCGCTGACCCCCTGGTCGACCAGGGCGCGGATCTCGGCGAGCACGTCGCCCGGCCGGCGGTCGCGCTCCTTGCCGCGCAGGGAAGGCACGATGCAGAACGTGCAGGTGTTGTTGCAGCCGACCGAGATCGACACCCACGCCGCGTAGGCCGACTCCCGCTTGGTGGGCAAGGTGGAGGGGAACACCTCGAGGGCCTCGAGGATCTCCACCTGGGCCTGTTCCTGCACCCGGGCACGCTCCAGCAGCACCGGCAGGGACCCGATGTTGTGGGTGCCGAACACCACGTCGACCCAGGGCGCCCGCTCGGTGATGGTGCCGCGGTCCTTCTGCGCAAGGCAGCCGCCGACCGCGATCTGCATGCCCGGGTTCGCCGCCTTCACCGGGGCCAGGTGCCCGAGGTTGCCGTACAGCTTGTTGTCGGCGTTCTCGCGGACGGCGCAGGTGTTGAACACCACCACATCGGGAGCCCCGGCGTCGCCTGCGAACGGGACGTAGCCGGCCTCCTCGAGCAGACCGCTCAGCCGTTCGGAGTCGTGCACGTTCATCTGGCACCCGTAGGTGCGGACTTCGTAGGTGCGCCGGCCGGCTTGGAGCAAGGTCATGACGCGCCCAGGCTACGTGATCCGGCCCGGCGAACCGTCTGCGGTTCGGTCGCTACTCGGTCTTCTTGGGCGGCGGCAGCTTGTCGCCGGGCGACGACTCAGCGCGCGGTGGGCCGTTGCGACCAGCCTGCGGGTTCTTTGCGACGTGCTTGGCCACGTCCGCCGGCGTCGCCTTCTTCGCGGCCTTCTTGGGCGCCGCCTTCTTGGGTGCCGCCTTCTTGGCCGCGGCCTTCTTGGCGGGCTTTGCTGCCGCTTTCTTCGTCGGGGCCTTCGCGGCCGCCCTCTTCGCCGGCGTCTGCTCCCTCGCCGGCGCCGGAGGAGGCGGGGCAGGTGGCTGAGCTGCGGGCCCGCTCTCAGGCACCGGAGGATGCGCCGGCTCGTTGACCGGCGGCACGGGGCGAAGCGGCGGTGCCGGCTGCCCCGACGCGGGTGAGCCGGCGCGGCCGGGACGGGACGCGCCCTGCCCGCGCGCCCGGTCGGCGATCCGCGCCGCGGCGCGCTCGGCGAGCGGCCGGGCCTTGGCCGCGGCAGTCCGTCCGGCCTGCCCGGCCAGGGACGCGCCGAGCATCGCGGCGCCCCTGCCTTGCTCCAGCGCCTTCCCAGCCGCCGCCCGCGGGTCCTTGCGCGCCTCGTCGAGGACCTCGCGCGCCGTGCCTTTCCACTTGTCGATCGGAATGCGTCGTGCCACGTCAGGCCTCCAGGGTCGCGTCGTACGCCGTCCTCTCGGATTCAAGCACACTGCGGGGCCCCGCCCCAGCCGCACGGACTAGGTTGACCCCCATGCAGCCGCTCGTCGTGCTGGACCGGGTGAGCAAGTGGTACGGCGACGTCCGGGTGCTCGACGAGGTCAGCCTGAGCGTGTCCCAGGGCGAAGTGGTCGTGCTGATCGGCCCTTCAGGAGCCGGCAAGTCGACGTTGTGCCGCACGATCAACCGCCTCGAGACGATCGACGCCGGCAGCATCAGTGTCGATGGCCACCCGCTTCCCGACCACGGCCCCGATCTGGCCCGGCTCCGGGCAGACGTGGGGATGGTGTTCCAGGGGTTCAACCTGTTCCCGCGAAAGACGATCCTGGACAACGTGACCCTCGGGCCGATCCGGGTCCGCGGCACCGCCCGCGACCATGCGGAGCAGCGGGCCCGGGCGCTCCTGGACCGTGTCGGCGTCGGCAGGCACGCCGGCAAGCTGCCTGCACAGCTCTCCGGAGGCCAGCAGCAGCGGGTCGCGATCGCCCGTGCGCTGGCGATGGACCCGAAGGTGATGCTGTTCGACGAGCCCACCTCGGCGTTGGACCCGGAGATGATCAAGGAGGTCCTCGACGTGATGGTCGACCTCGCCGACGGCGGGATGACGATGGTGGTGGTCACCCACGAGATGGGTTTCGCCAGGACGGCCGCGGACCGGGTGGTGTTCATGGCCGACGGCCGGCTCGTCGAGGAGGGTCCGCCCGAGGAGTTCTTCGCAGCCCCGAGGACCGAGCGCGCGGCCGGTTTCCTGGCCACCGTGCTGCGGCACTGAACGGTGGACCCGGCCGCTCAGCCGCTCAGCCGAACACGCGCGGGACGTCGAGGCAGCAGCCCACGAGGGTGTCCACCCGGCCGTTGCGCTGCGGCTCGTCGAACCAGGTCCCGCGCGCGAAGCCGAGCTTGTCGAGCACCCGCAAGGAGGCCGCGTTGCGGTGGTCGGGGGAGGCGAAGAACTGCTTCGCGTGCGGGTAGTGGGGCCGGACCACGTCGCGCAGGAACGTCCACAGCATCCGGGTGCCGACGCCACGGGCGATCCAGGCCGGATCACCGATCGCGTAGTCGAAGCCGACGGCGTCGGGCCGGGCGGTGAGAAGCGCGCACTCGGGGTGGTCGCCGATCAGGTAGTCCTGTACAAAGCCGACCGAACGGCCGTTGACCTCCAGCACCCACATCCGGGTCGGGTTGCTCCCGTCGATCGCGGGGCCATAGTGCCGTTCGGCCGCACCCAGGTCGGTGGACTCCTGGTCCCACCAGCGAGCGACGTGCGGCGCGGTGGTCCAGCGCACCACGTCGGGAAGATCCGCGCGGCTCATCGGCCGGAACCCCAGGGAGACCCGCGGAATCGCAACCACCCGGTCGACTTGTGTCTCGGCGACGTACGACGGAAGGATGCGTGCGCGGGCGGCCGGCGCCTCCAGCCACTCGTACCGGTCGTGCTCGGGGTCGATGAGATCCACCACCGCGTCGTCGGCGACATCGGCCGCGAACACGGCCCATCGCCCGGACAGGTCGACCGCCCACACGTCGGCAGCGGTGATCCCCGTCTCCTCGGTCAGCTCCCGCAGGACCGCGCGATACACCGGCTCGCCCGGCTGCCGGGCCCCGGCGGGCGAGGTCCACGCCCAGTCCCCCTCGTAGTCCGGGCCGTTGACGTTGCGGTGCAGGACCAGGAACTCGGGAGTCTCTCCGCGGATCCGGCGGACCGCGACCGAGGCGCCGTGCGGCTCCTCGTCAGCGATCGGAAGTCCGTCCCAGGTGCGCATCCGACCTTCCCGCGGCTCGACGCTAGCGGGCGGTCTCGGTGGCCCGCGACTCCCGGATCACGGTCACCTTGATCTGGCCGGGGTAGGTGAGCTCCTCCTCGAACTGCTTGGCGATGTCGCGGGCGAGCACCTGGGCGGCGACGTCGTCGACCATGTCGGGCTTGACCATCACCCGCACGTCGCGGCCCGCCTGCATGGCGTAGACCTGCTCGACCCCGTCGTGACCCGCGGCGATCTCCTCGAGACGGTGGAGCCTCTTGACGTAGGACTCGAGCGACTCGCGCCGCGCACCCGGCCGGCCGCCGCTGATGGCGTCCGCGGCCTGGGTGATCACCGCCTCGACCGTGCGAGGCTCGATCTCGTTGTGGTGCGCCTCGATCGCGTGCACGACGTCCTCGGACTCGCCATAGCGGTGCGCGAGGTCGGCGCCGACGATCGCGTGCGAGCCCTCCGCCTCGTGGGTGAGGGCCTTGCCGATGTCGTGCAGGAACGCGCCGCGTACGCAGCTCGTGCGGTCGAGCCCGATCTCGTCGGCGAGCAGGCCGGCTGCATGGCCGGACTCGACGAGGTGGCGCAGCACGTTCTGCCCGTACGACGTGCGGAACTGCAGCCTGCCCAGCGTGGCGATCAGCTCGGGGTGCAGGTCATGGATGCCCATCTCGAACGCCGCGTCCTCCCCGGCCTGCTTGCAGCGTCGGTCGACCTCGTCGCGGCAGCGTTCGTACACCTCCTCGATGCGCGCCGGGTGGATCCGGCCGTCCTCGACGAGCTTGTCGAGCGCCAGTCTGGCCACCTCACGGCGTACCGGATCGAAACAGCTGAGCAGCACCGCGCCGGGTGTGTCGTCGATGATCAGGTTGACCCCGGTGACCTGCTCGAAGGAGCGGATGTTGCGGCCCTCGCGGCCGATGATGCGGCCCTTCATGTCGTCGGACGGCAGGTGCAGGACCGAGACGACGGTCTCCGCGGTCTGGTCGGAGGCGAGTCGCTGGATCACCGTGGCCAGGGTGCGGCGGGCTCGCTCTTCGGCCTGCTCCTGGCTGTCTCGTTCGATGTCGCGGGCGATCACCGCGCCGGCGCGCTTGGCGTCGGCCTCGATGCCGGCGATCAGCTCCGTGCGCGCGTCCTCGGCGGTGAGGCCGGCGACCCGTTCGAGTGCCTCCCGCTGGGCCTCATCGGCCCGGTCGAGCTCGGCCGAGCGCTCGTCGAGGCGCTCACCGTCCTCGTCCAGCCGCTGCTGCATCTCGGTGAGCCGATGCTCGCGGCGCTCGATGTCGCGACGCTGCTCCTGCAGGTCCCGGTGCAGGTCGTGCTCGCGGCGGGAGGTGCGCTGCCGGGCCAGCAGCAGTACGCCGACGGTCACCACGGCGAGGATCGTCAACGCGGCCAGCACCATCAGCGCACCGACGACGACGCCCCCTGGGGACAGGAAGTTCTGCCCGGCCATCACTATCCCGGACCGCGGCATCACGCACTCCTCGCCTCACGCGACACCGACGACGCACCTGCGGCGGTCTCCCTGCGCCTTCCGGCGTGGTCGCGGGACCGTCGCTCGCCCGTCCGTGGTCGTTCGGTGTTCGCATCCGGCTCGCGCCGGTTTCAGTGTCAGTCGGAGCCCCGGTCGCCCGGGGTGTTTCCATTGTGCCGCTTCGAGGCTAGGTCCCGCCCGAGAACCGGTCAATGGTGTCCTCTTCCGAGGTCGCCTCGAGCTCGTCGCGGACCACGCGCCATGCCAGGCCCGAGGAGTATCCCTTGCGCGCCAGCATCCCGGTCAATCTGCGCATTGCGGTCGCCCGGTCCAGCTTCGCCGCCGTGCGCAGCCTCTTGCGCACCAACGCCCTGGCGGCCTGCTCCTGGTCTTCGGGGCTGACCTCGTCCAGCGCGGCGCGGGCGGTCTCGTCGGCCACCCCCTTGCGGCGCAGCTCCTGGGCCAGCGCGCGCGGCGCCAGCCCCTTGCCGGTCTGTCGGGACTGCACCCAGGCCCGCGCGAACGCCTCGTCGTCGACCAGTCCGACCTCCTCGAACCGGGCCAGCAGGGCCTCGGCGATGTGGTCGGGCACGTTCTTCCTGGCGAGCTTGGTGGCGAGCTCGGCCCGGCTCCTCGCCTGTCCGGTGAGCTGGTCGAGCAGGATCTTGCGTGCCACCGCCTCCGCATCGGCGTCCGGGCCGTCACCCGGGTCCGGTGGAACAGAGCCGCCCGCCTGGTCCCCTGGGAGGTAAGGACCAGACGGGCGGTCGTCTGGGGGTCTCATCGACGTGTAGCCGATGGTACGTCAGAAGTCCACGCCGGTGGGCTCCTGCGACTCGGGTTTCTCGGCTGCGTTCTCCGCATCCAGCACGGGGACGATGCCGAGCTTCTCAAGGATGCGCTTCTCCAGCTCGTTGGCCAGGTCGGGGTTGTCCCGCAGGAACGCGCGCGCGTTCTCCTTGCCCTGGCCGAGCTGGTCGCCCTCGTAGGTGTACCAGGCGCCCGCCTTGCGGACCAGACCGGCGTCCACGCCGACGTCGATCAGCCCGCCCTCACGGCTGATTCCTTGGCCATACATAATATCGAACTCCGCTTGTTTGAACGGCGGCGCGCATTTGTTCTTTACAACCTTTACCCGCGTCCGGTTGCCGACCATCTCCTGGCCGTCCTTCAGCGTCTCGATCCGTCGGACGTCCAGACGCACCGAGGAGTAGAACTTCAGCGCCCGCCCACCCGTGGTCGTCTCGGGGCTGTTGTGGACCATGACCCCATCCGCGAAGTAGTTGTGGGTGCCTTCGACCTCGATGTCGTAGCGGTGCCGCGGCTGGGTGGACGTGAGCTTCTTTGGCTGGATCGACGTGATGGGCAGAGGCATGAGAGCTTTCTGCGGTTCCTCGAACTTGGGCTGCACAGAGAACTTTCCTCGAAGGCGCGGAAGCAGCTTGTAGTCCATGCTCGTGTGCACGTACGGAGCGACCAGCTCGAGGAATCGCGCGGTCGACTCGGTGTTGAACTGCAGGACCGGCACTTTGCGCTGTCCCGCCTGGCGGATGTGAACGTCGAATCCATACGAATCGCGCAGGAACTCAGCCAGCCTCTGCTGGGAACCGTCAGTGAAAGCGGCAACACAAATGTCTACGCGGCCGCTGCCACCTTGAGTGCGCTGCTGGACTCCCTTGGAACGAACGGTGAAACAGCCGTCGTCCATGAACCAGACGGCGAGTGCCAGTGGGGTGAGCGCCTTGAGGTACTCGTCAGTCAGCGTCTTGCGGTTTCCGGTCAGATAGACCACTCGCCGAAGCTCTGCGAGCTCAGCAAGCGGCTTCATGTCGTAGAAGACTGCGCCCCGTGCGTCTGTCGTCTTGCACACAGGGACGTTGCCGAACATCTCTCGTTTCCAGTCGGCGTATGCCTCCTGCTTGGCTCCGTGCCCCCAACGCAAGCGTGCAGCGTGCCGACTCTTGGTTGGTGACAGCGCGCTGTCACCCATGAGTCCCCCCAGCGCGACCTGCCACTGCTGTGGGGAGAGGTGATGCGTCACCTCCTGCATCACCCGGTCGCCCACCCTCAGTTCCCCGGCCTCACGCCATCCACCCGGAGTCCTGACCAGATGATTGGGAGTCACCGAGAATCCGACTTCCGCTCCCTGCCCCTGTGCTCGCGCGACCCGGAAGCTCAAGAAGCCCTGCGTCGGGCCATTGTCGAACCAGTTGACTACCTTGCGCGCAACGATGGCTTCCGACTCGGCGTCGTAGGTGAGCACTTCGACGGGAAGCTTCTGGTTCACGATCTTCTGGATCCGCATCTTCTCGCCACCGGCGAGAGTCACCTTGGTGTCTCCAGACAGGCAGCCAAACATCACGCCTATTTTTTCACGAAGCTGGTTGATAAAAATCATCGTCGTGCCCGCGTTGTTGAGGGCGCCGGTCACCTTGCGCAGGGCCTGGCTCATCAGCCGGGCCTGCAGCCCGACGTGGCTGTCGCCCATCTCCCCCTCGATCTCGGCGCGCGGCACCAGCGCGGCCACCGAGTCGACCACGATCAGGTCGAGGGCTCCGGAGCGGATCAGCATGTCGGCGATCTCCAGCGCCTGCTCCCCGGAGTCCGGCTGGGAGACCAGCAGGGCGTCGGTGTCGACGCCGAGGGCCTTGGCGTACTCAGGGTCGAGAGCGTGCTCTGCGTCGATGAAGGCGACGATGCCGCCGGCCTTCTGCGCGTTCGCGACCGCATGCAGGGCCACCGTTGTGTTGTGACTGAGCATGCCGTTCGCGGTGAAGCTGTGACTGTCGGGGAGCGCGAGGTCGAAGGTCGGCTGGAGGCCGCCGTCCTCGATCGCGACTACCTGCTCGTAGCTGTAGTGCGCGCCGGCCAGCTCGCGAAGGTGCTCGACGATGCCCTCGGCGCCCGCGGACACCCGCTGGGGACGGGAGTCGGCCCACGCGACGATCTGCGCGAGCCGCCGGCGCGAACACGACAGATTCATGTCGGACCGGAACATGTCGCCGGCGATCCGGTCGAACTCCCGGTCTCCCCCGACACAGTCCCGCAGGTCCGTGAGCAACCCGCGCAGATGGGGGATGTTCTCGAAATGGGGGTCGCAAGAAGAGCGCCGGAAGTGCGCCTCGACCTGTGCGGTCCGCCGCTGTGACCGGAATCCGACGATGTCCAGGAACCTGTGGGTGACCGACGGGTTGACGATCACCGAGTAGTAGTCCCGCTGGTATTCCTTGTTGAAGGTCGTCTGCAGCGTCGCGGGGACCCCCAAGCCGTACAGCATCAACTGCACCTGCTCCGCCATCTTCAGCGAGGCCGTGCCCAAACCGATCGTCGAGCTCGGGTCGATCCAGCCGTCACCTTCGAAGAGTGCAGACAGGAACGCGCGCTGGATCTTGGCGCCGGCTGTCCTGACCCGATGGGGCACAGTCTTCTCGGGTGCGTTGACGTAGGCCAGACCGTACTCATCGGCAAGCCTTCGCCGGAGCGCCGTGTCGTGGACGCGGTGCTCCTTGCCGTCGTAATGCCTGACGGAACACTCGAAGAGACCCTCGGCGAGGGCCGACCACTCCGCGGCGACCTCCGGGTCCCAGTTCGTGAAGTGGACCCCGTTCCTGGCGTGCCACCCCAGGGTGCCCTCGGCGACCAGGTAGCCGAGGAACACGGCCTCGTCCTCGCTCAACGGGTCACTGCCACCGGCGGCCTCGTCGGCGCCAAACAGCGCGGACACCACCGTGTCTCCGACCTTCAGGTCCCCCGCCTTGCGCCAGACGATGAACCCACGCTCGCTGACCACCCGCAACGGATGGTTGTGGGTAGCCGAGACGTGACGACCTGAGCGCAGTCGGATACGACGTACCGGCTTGCGGTTGTTGTGGGTGAGCACGGCGACCGGCTCGAGGTTGCCGTGCTCGTTGACCACGCGCATCCCAAGACCGGATATGTCCGTCGTCCGCGATGTGCAGCTGGCCTGCTGCCCCGCGCGGGCGAACACCTCCTCAACCGTCTCCAACCCGTGGTCGGTCCACACGTATGTGTCTGCGGTCAGACACTTTCCCGAAGCCTCCGGTCCGTATATCTCGACCACGCGCCCGCGCGGCAGTCCGCCGAGCCCGAGCGCGACGTCCAGCGAGATCGACCCGGTCGGTATCACCGCCAGCGGTGCCTTGGTCTCGTCGCCCAGCCGCATCACCGAGCCCTTGCCGAACTGCCGCTCGATGTTCGCGAGCGCCGCGTCGAGTGCCTTGTCGCGATCTCCACCAGCCATGGGAGCCATCCGTTCGTTCGTCCGCTTCGCGGAACCCTGCTTCTTGTTCATCACCGATGACACTAGAGAGGCCCACCGACAGTTGCGATCCCCGAAACGCGATCTGTGGACAACCGAGCCGCCTCTGGTGCTGTGTACGTGCGCACCAGGCTATGACGAACACATGTTCGATCCGGGAGCGACACGCCCGCAGCTCAGCCGGAGGGCCGGTCCCGATCGGACCGGGCGGGCCGTGCTGCGACACTGACGCCATGCAGCAGCGAAGGAACTTCGCGTCGGGTTCTCCGTTCGAGTCGAGCATCGGGTTCTCCCGCGCCGTACGCGTGGGCAACCGCGTGCTGGTGTCCGGGACCGGGCCGATCTGGCCGGACGGTTCATGTACCGACGATCCCGCAGTGCAGGCTCGTCGCTGCTTCGAGATCATCCGTGCCGCTCTCGTCGACGCGGACACCGACCTTTCCGCAGTCGTTCGCACGCGCATGTACTTGACCGATCCCTCGGCCGCTGATGCCGTCGGCGAGGTGCACGGGAGCCTCTTCGCCGAGGTGCGCCCAGCGGCCACGATGGTCATCGTTGCGGGCTTGCTCGATTCGCGCTGGAAGGTCGAGATCGAGGCCGAAGCACTGCTCGACGCCGGTACGTCGTGACGCAGCTTCTGTCAGCCGACATGGCCGGGCGGGACGAATCGGGGCAGGAGTGGCACGCTGTCGCTCATGGACGGCTTGTCCAAGCGCGTGCTCGCCGCGTGGATAGTCAGCGACCTCATCTGGGCTGCGGTCTTCATCCGAGCGGTGAGGCGAGCAGAACGACGCACGACCAGTCCTTGAGGCAGGCCTTCATGAACGTCATCCAGCCATAGAGCTCCTCAGCAGGGCTGGCAGCGCGGGCACCACCAAGTGCTCCGCTCTCGACCCGCCGGGCCGGTCTCGGCGTACGAGAGTCACCAGGCGGGGGAGGTCCGCGACCACCCCGACCGGTGTCGACGGGTGTGTCCCGGTGAGGAAGCACAGCTCGCACCGGTAGACGTTGCCCACGCCGCCGAGGTTGCGCTGGTCGAGCAATGCGTCGCCGAGCGGTACGTCGGGATCGGCACGCAGCCGGCGTACCGCCTCAGTGCCGTCCGTGGTGAGCACCAGTCGTGCGGTGTGCGCGGGGCGGCGCCACCGCTGCCCGCGCGGGTGCACCGACCAGTGGCCCTCCATCCGCAGGTGAGAGTGCAACGTGCTTCCGTCGGCCAGCCGGGTGAGCAGGTGCTTGCCGCGCGAGACAGTGCTGAGGATCCCAATGCCTCGCCGATCGACCGTAGCCAGCCGAGGCACCCGGAAGCCGGTGCCGATGAGCACCGCGCCGTCGAGCGCGCGCAGGCGCCGTGCCGTCTGCCAGACCGAAGGTCAGCCTGAACAGTCGACAGCGACTGCGAGGGCAGCGCAGATCTCGCGCATTCGAGCATCGGCCACTCGTCCCAGACGTTCGACGAGGATCGCGATCGAGACGCTCTCGATCGAGTCGAGGTTGACAGCCGAGCGAATCGGCACCGGGTCGTCACCCGGTTCGAGGAGAACTTCACTCGGGAGGCCCCGGACGGTGGTCGTGCAGGGAGCGACGAGTGCGCGTCGATGGCGCGGGATGAGTGCATCGCGAGACAGAACCACGACAGGTCTGCGGCCGATCTCCGCCATCTCACACCACCACACTTCCCCGCGTGCGGGGAAGTCCGTCATGAGGCCGCAACCGCGCGTCGGAACGACGCCAGGTCTCCCCATTCGTCTGGTTCGTCGAGCGGGTGCGCGTCGTACGCCGCGTAGCTGGCGTTCACCTCGGCTGCGCGATGGCTAGCGAGGAAGGCAGCGAGGGCTTCATCCACAAGCGCGGAGTCCGGCTTCCCAGACGCCTCGCGGGCGCTCTCGAGAAGCTGGGCGTCCACCGTGGTACTCAACCGTGTGCGACTCATGCCACGATCATGCCACAAGCGAGTGTGGCGGCAGCCTCGGATAGCCTCGTTAGGCGGATCGTCAAGCGAACAGGCTGAGGACTTCAAGATACGGCTCTGCTTGCACGACGCTGTCGAGCGACTGTGCCGCACTCCTGACAACTTGCTCACCGCCGATCTGTCGCAGCAACGTGTCAATGCGCTGTAGCTTCTCGGCTGTCGGCTCGGGCATAGGCCTTGATGCTCATCAGAACGCCAGCGGCTCGACGTCGTCGGGCAGCCGCGGACCGCGGGCGCGACGGGCGAACTCGGCCGCGGTCGCGATGCCGGCCACCAGCACCGCCGCGAACACGTTGAGCGCCGCGAAGCCGAGGAACCCGACGATGACACCGCCCAGGGCCCCGGCCGCGGCGGCGGTCAGCCCCATCACCAAATCGGCCGCGCCCTGCACGTCCGTGCGCGCAGACAGGGGAGCCGACTCGGAGAGCAGCGTCGAGGCGGTGACCGTGCACATCGACCAGCCGAGCCCGAGACAGAACAGGCCGACGCCGATCTGCCAGGACGTGCCCATCGGCGAGCTGCCTGCGAGCGCGAGAGCCAGCAGAAGCACGCCGGCACCGGCGCCGAGCAGCCGGGGGCGCCCGAACCGGTCCGCTGCCCACCCGACGGCCGGGGACAGCGCGTACATGCCGAGAACATGCACGCTGACCACCAGTCCGATGACCTGGAGCGTCGCACCGCCGTGCCGCATGTGCAGCGGGGTCATCACCATGATCGCGACCATCACCGCGTGCCCAAGCGCCAGCGCAGCCATCCCGGCCGCCACGCCGGGGCGCTCGCGGACGCTGGCGGCGACCCGCGACCACGAGGTGCTGGTGGCTGTCGTCACGGGCTCTTGATGGGTGCGCGCGGCCTCGCGCGCCACCAGCAACGGGTCCGGACGCAGCAGCACCGCGACTACCGCGGCGCCGAGTGCCAGGGCGAGCACCGCGAACGCGAACGGCCCGGTCAGCCTCGGCAGCCCGACCGAGACCGCGAACCGGCCAGCCACCCCGACGAGGTTCGGCCCCACGACCGCGCCGACCGTGGTCGCCCACACCACCGTCGCCAGCGCTCGGGCCCGGCGAGCCGGCACCGCCAGGTCGATCGCCGCGTAGCGCGACTGGCTGTTGGCCGCGCTCGCCGCGCCGAACAGGCCTGACCCGAACAGCAGCAGCGGGAACGACCCGAGCACGCCGGCCAGCACGCACAGCACCGCACCGCTCCCCCCGATCCCGTAGCCGAGGGCGAGTCCGGGCCGCCTCCCCCGGCGACCCATCAGTCTGGCCAGCGCGTACGCCGCGACGGCCGCGCCGAGCACCTGGGTGGTCTGCGCGAGACCCGCCAGCTTCTCCGAGCCGGAGAGCCGCTCGGCCAGCAGCGCCGCGACGGCGATGCCCAACGTGTTGCCGAGCCCGCCGGAGGCCTGCGAGACGACCAGCGTGCCCAGCGTGCGGCGCTGCACCTGCGCGACCTTGTGGTCCGGCCAGCGCATCCCGCCGTACCACCCTCGGGCCAGACCGGCCGCCGTACTTCCGACCCAGCCGCGCAGGCTCACCGCTCGCTCGCCGGCAGCTCGAGGTTCTGCCAGACCGCGTGCCAGACCCGCTTCGGCGACTCTCCCTCGTCGAGGGCCTGCTGCGGCGTGCGGTCTCCCAGTGTGCCGATGTGCTGCTGCTTAGCCCAGCTGCGGGCGTACGTCGGACCCAGCGCATGCTCCATCCGCGCCCAGAACTCCGTGTGCCGCATTGCGCCAGCCTACGGCCCCTCCCCCGTTGAGTTATGCCTCGTTTCGCGTCGAGTCGCGCCTCGTTTCGCGTCGAGTCGCGTCTCGTTTCGCGTCGAGTCGGGTCTCGTTGCGCCCATGCCCGTCCCGACCGAGTCAGCCGGGCTGAGAGAATGTGCCCATGCCAGCCGAGGTGATCATCCGGCCTGCCGTCGAGGGCGATCTCGCGGACATCGCGACGATCTACAACCACGAGGTGGTCAACTCCACCGCGACCTTCGACCTGGACCCGCCGGACCTGGGCTACTGGCGCGAGAAGCTGGCCGGCAACCACCCCGGCGACCACCTGCTGGTCGCGGTCGACACCGACGGCGACGTGGTCGGCTACGCCTACTCCTGGTCCTACCGACCGCGCCCGGCGTACCACCTGACCCGGGAGACGTCGATCTACCTCGACCCGTCGGTGCGCGGCCGGGGCGTCGCGCGAAAGCTCTACCCGGCGCTGCTGGAGACGATGGCCGCTTCCGGCGTGCACACGGCAGTCGCCCTCGTCGCCCTCCCGAACCCCTCCAGCGAGGCACTGCACAAGGCCTGCGGTTTCGAGCAGGTCGGCATGATGCGGGAGGTCGGCTACAAGTTCGACCAGTGGATCGACGTCGCGTGGTACCAGAAGTTCCTGCGAGCAGATCACTGACGGCGTCGGCTCCCGCTCAGCGAACTCACTTGAGCAGCAGCTTGTCCAGACGCCGTCGAGCGACCAGCAGACCGGCCAGTCCCATCGCGATCAGGTAGACCACCGAGACCACGGACTCGATGCCCGGCACGCCGGTGACCAGCTCGCGCACCAGCACCACCCCGCGATACAGCGGCGTGATCTCCACGATCCACCGCACCACGCCAGGCAGCGCGGTGACCGGGAAGAACGTCGCGGAGAACAAGAACATCGGCATGATCGCCAGCGTGACGAACTCGAAGTCCTGCCAGGAGCGCATGTACGTCGTGAGCGCCATGCACACCCCGGCGAACGCCAGCGCGAGCAGCAGCGTCGCCGGCACCGCGAACACGGCCCACCAGGAGTGCACCAGCCCGAGGCCGAGCATCACGAGCAGGAAGCCGGCGGAGTACATGCCGCCGCGGATCAGGCACCAGGACAGCTCGCCGCGGGCCACGTCCATGCTGTCCATCGGGGTGGCGAGGATCGAGTCGAACAGCTTGTTGTACTTCAGCTTGAAGAAGAAGTTGAACGTGCCGTCCATCATGGCGCCGTTCATCGCCGCGGCGGCCATCATCCCGGGCGCGACGAAGTCGGCGTACCCGACGGTCTGGCCGTGGAACTCGAAGCCGTGCACGAGCTTGCCGACGCCGATGCCGATCGAGAACAGGTAGAACACCGGCTCGAGGAACCCGGTGGCGAAGAGGTACCAGGCGCCCTTGTAGGCCAGGTAGTTGCGGTAGAGCAGCACGCCGGTGGCCGGGCCGGCGTCGAGCCGCCGGCCGCTCTGCCGGGCGAGGGAGGTGGTGGCCAAGGACATCAGGTGATCATCCTCCGGGTGAGCCGGCGCAGCCCCCACCAGAAGCCGAGGGCGGACAGCGCCGCCAGGTAGGCGAGGTGGATCAGCGCCCAGCCCGCCGAGACGTCGCCGAGGGTGAGCATCCGGGTCAGGTCGACCCCGTGCCACAGCGGGGTGAACTTGGCCAGCGTCGCCAGCCAGTCCGGCAGGTTCGAGAGCGGGAAGAACGCGCCGGAGAACAAGAACAGCGGGATCATCCCGAGCCGGAAGATCAGGCCGAACGCCGTCTCGTCCTTCAGCCCGGCGGAGATCGCGTAGACCGGGGTCGCGAACGCCAGCCCGACCAGCAGCTGCACGAAGAACGCCCCCACCACCCCGACCGGGGAGGTGAACACCCCGAACGCCGAGAGGACCGCGAGGAAGACCGCCGCGGTGATCGCGATCCGGAAGACCACGAACCCGAGGTGGGCGGCCATCACGTCCACGACCCGCAGGGGCGAGGCGATCATCCCGAAGTAGGACTTGTGCCACTTGATCATGCCCATCACGGGATAGGTGACCTCGCCGAACACCGCCTGCATCGTCTGGGCGGCGACGAGCCCCGGGGCGACGAAGGCGAGGTACGTCGTGGCGCCGCCCAGCTTCGCGGGGCCGGCGTGGATGAAGCCGCCGAGCACCACGCCCATCGCCACGACGTACAGCAGCGGGCTGACGAAGCTGGAGATCACCGAGCCCTTCCAGGTGCGCAGGAAGACGATCCGCCAGTAGTCGAACAGCCGTGCCGGGCCGACGCGCCCGGCAGGGGCCGGAACCGATACCGTCATCAGTCCACCAGCGTCCGGCCGGTCAGCCGCAGGAACACGTCCTCAAGCGTGGAGCGCCGCACGAGCACGGCGAGGGGCTGCAGCCCGCGCTCGTGCACCTTGGCCAGCGTCTGCTCGCCGTCGGAGGTGTAGAGCAGCAGCCGGTCCGGCAGCACCTCGACCCTCTCGGCGAGGTCCTCGACCTGGGCAGCCAGCGCGTCGTGCTCCCCGACCCCGAACCGGAGCTCGGCGACCTCGCGGGTCGAGTGCTCCCGGATCAGGGCCAGCGGCGAGCCCTCGGCGACGATCTCGCCCTTGTCCATCACCACCAACCGGTCGCAGAGCTGCTCGGCCTCGTCCATGTAGTGGGTGGTCAGCACGAGCGTGACGCCCTGCTGCTTGAGCCGGAACAGCCGGTCCCACACGACGTGCCGCGCCTGCGGGTCCAGCCCGGTCGTCGGCTCGTCGAGCAGCAGCAGGTCGGGCCGGTTGACCAGCGACCGGGCGATCGTCAGCCGGCGCTTCATGCCGCCGGAGAGGTCCTCGATCTTCGACTTGGCCCTCTCGGTGAGCTGGACGAACTCGAGCAGCTCGTCGACGCGGGCGCGGACCTCGCCACGCGGCAGCCCGAAGTAACGGCCGTAGACGTAGAGGTTGTCCCGCACGGTCAGCTCCATGTCGAGGGTGTCCTCCTGCGGACACACCCCGAGCCGGGCGCGGATCGCCGGCCCGTCGGCCGCCGGGTCCATCCCGAGGATCCGCAGCTCGCCGGAGCTGACCGGCGAGACCGCGGCGATCATCCGCATCGTCGAGGACTTGCCGGCGCCATTGGGACCGAGGAACCCGAACGCCTCCCCCGGGCGCACGTCGATGTCGACGCCGCGGACGGCCTCGAAGTCGCCGAACGACTTGCGCAGTCCCCTTGCCCAGATCAGCGAGGTGGCGCGGGCGTCGTCGTACCCCTCCACGGGGTCAATCTGTGGGGTCATCACCGAGTCTGGCCTGGACACACCGACGAACCTAACCGGCGGCGCCGACAGTTTCACCTGGATATGCCGCCGTCCGACATCCTGCCACCGGGTCGTGAGAGAGTGCGCGGACGACCTGCCGCCTTCGCGACCTCCGAACAGGAGACTCCGGTGACCGACCCGCCCGCGCCCGACACCCGTCCCGTCGTCCTCGTCACCGGAGTCGGCCGAAAGGTCGGCATCGGGGCGGCCATCGCCGAGCGGCTCGCCGGGGACGGCTGGGACGTGGCCACGACCAGCTGGGCAGGCTACGACGAGCGGATGCCCTGGGGCCGCCAGGACGACGACCCCGACCTGATCGCGGCGCGGCTGCGTGAGCTGGGCGCGCGCACCACGAGCGTGCACGCCGACCTGGCCGATCCAGGAGCGCCGGCCGCCGTCTTCGCCCACGTCGAGGCGGAGCTTGGCACGGTCACGACACTGGTGATGTGCCACTGCGAGTCGGTCGACTCGGGGCTGCTGGACAGCACTGTGGAGAGCTTCGACCGGCACTACGCGGTGAACCTGCGCGCGTCGTGGCTGCTTCTCAAGGAGTACGCCGAGAGGTTCCGCGGGCCCGAGGGCCGTGGCCGGGTGATCGCGCTGACCAGCGATGCCGTGGTCGGCAACCTCCCGTACGGCGCGACCAAGGGCGCCCTGGACCGGATGGTGATCGCCGCAGCCCGCGAGCTGACCGACCTGCGGGTGAGCGCGAACGTGGTCAACCCTGGCCCGGTCGACACCGGCTGGATGACCCAGCAGGTGCGCGACGCCGTGCTGGCCGCCACGCCGCTCGGACGCGCCGGCACGGCGTACGACACCGCGGCGCTGGTCGGCTTCCTGTGCTCACCCGAGGGGGGCTGGGTGAACGGGCAGCTGCTGTGCTGCGACGGCGGCCTGCACACCTGACGCTCCCTCGACCTAGAGTGCGCGCAGCCGGATCCGGGCGGTCGAGCCTGGGCACACGCACTGCGCGGAGTCGCCGGCGTCGTAGGCCAGCCGACCCGTCGCCACGAAACGGTCGCCGCGTTGCGAGGGCGAACGCGTAGACCCGTCGGGAGTCCGTGTCCGCAAGATCCCCCGGGAAGCCGAGCCACACCGTCGATTGGCCGTTCACTGTCTGTCCGTGTACGCAGCCGAGATGTACCCCGCACACCCGAACGTCCGTGCCATCGGGAAGGCCGGCCGGGGCCACGACACTCACGCTCAGCGGCCGGGGGCAGGCTCCGCACTGGTTGGGTATCCCGGAGCAGCCGGCGAGCGCCACCAACCCGACAACCGCCAGAAGTGTCCGGATCATGGCGCTTCGACGCGTCCGGACCCGAGCCGGTTCCATCGGGCCGGGCGCACCGGACGGTCGGCGCCATGGGTCAGGATGGTCGCGTGACCCAGCAGGACGGCTCGTACGACGCGGCGGAGACCCTCGCGGGCTTCAGCGAGGCGACCCGGACCTGGTTCGCGGCCGCGTTCGCGGAGCCGACTCCGGCCCAGCTCGGCGCCTGGTCGGCGATCGGCGCGGGCCGTGACGCGCTGGTGGTGGCGCCGACCGGCTCGGGCAAGACGCTCAGCGCGTTCCTGTCGGCGATCGACCGACTAGCGACCGAACCCCGGCCGGACGACAAGCTGCGCCGCTGTCGGGTGCTGTACGTCTCCCCGCTCAAGGCGCTGGCCGTCGACGTCGAACGGAACCTGCGCGCGCCGCTGACCGGGATCCGGCACACCGCCGACCGTCTCGGCCAGCACATGCCCGAGATCACCGTCGGGCTGCGTTCCGGCGACACGCCCGCCGCCGAACGTCGCCGGCAGTCGACCAGGCCGCCCGACATCCTGATCACCACGCCCGAGTCGCTGTTCTTGATGCTCACCTCCCAGGCGCGGGAGGCGCTGCGCGGCGTGCAGACCGTGATCGTGGACGAGGTGCACGCGGTGGCCGGCACCAAGCGGGGCGCGCACCTCGGCCTCAGCCTGGAGCGCCTCGACGAGCTGCTCGAGCGACCTGCGCAGCGGATCGGCCTCTCGGCCACCGTGCGACCGGTCGAAGAGGTGGCCCGCTTCCTGGGCGGTGCCCGCCCCGTCGAGGTGGTCGCGCCGGAGGCCGTCAAGAGCTGGGACCTGCAGGTCGTCGTCCCTGTCGAGGACATGACCGAGCTCGCGCTGGCCGAACCGGGCACGGCCGCGGCCGGCTCAGCGGCCGAGCGGGCCGGATCCATCTGGCCGCACGTCGAGGAGCGCATCGTCGACCTGATCGAACAGCACCGATCCACGATCGTGTTCGCGAACTCCCGCCGGCTCGCCGAGCGCCTCACCGCCCGCTTCAACGAGATCGCCACCGCCCGTTCAGCTGTTATGGGCGAAGATGAGGGCGGCGCCGCCAGCGGCCGGGAGCCCACCGACACCGAGCCCGCCGAGCATGAGGACGGGCGGAACGCGGGTGGCGGCCCGACCGTGGCCGGGTCTGGCGTGAGGGCCGAGCCTGCGAGGCCCGAGGGTTCGGGCGGGCCGTCGTCCGCGTTCCACACGGCCGATCAGAAGCCGCGACGCAGCGCGGCCTCTCTGATGGGACAGTCAGGCCAGTCCACAGGCGCCGAGGTCGTCATCGCCCGCGCCCACCACGGCTCGGTCAGCAAGGAGCAGCGCGCGCTGATCGAGGACGACCTCAAGACCGGGCGTCTCCCGTGCGTGGTCGCCACCTCCAGCCTCGAGCTCGGCATCGACATGGGTGCGGTGGACCTGGTCGTCCAGGTGGAGTCCCCGCCGAGCGTGGCCTCCGCCCTGCAGCGCGTCGGCCGAGCCGGCCACCACGTCGGCGAGGTGTCGCGCGGCGCGCTCTTCCCCAAGCACCGTGGCGACCTGGTGCACACCGCGGTGGCGGTCGAGCGGATGCGGACAGGAGCGATCGAGGCGTTGCGGGTGCCGCCCAATCCGCTCGACGTGCTGGCCCAGCAGGTCGTCGCAGCCACCGCGGTCGAGGCATGGGACGCCGACCGGCTGTACGCCGTGGTCCGCCGGGCGGCGTCGTTCACGACGCTGCCGCGCTCGGCGTATGACGCGACGCTGGACCTGCTCTCCGGTCGGTACCCCTCCGACGAGTTCGCCGAGCTTCGCCCGCGCATCGTCTGGGACCGCGTCGCGGGCACGTTGACCGGCCGCCCCGGCGCGCAGCGGCTCGCGGTGACCAGCGGCGGCACCATCCCCGACCGGGGGCTGTTCGGGGTGTTCCTGGTCTCGACAGGCTCAACCAGCGGGCAGACCGGTCCAGGAAGCAGAGTCGGCGAGCTCGACGAGGAGATGGTCTACGAGTCCCGGGTCGGCGACGTGTTCGCGCTCGGTGCGACCAGCTGGCGGATCGAGGACATCACCCACGACCGGGTGCTCGTCTCCCCCGCGCCCGGCCAGCCGGGCCGGCTGCCGTTCTGGAAGGGCGACCAGCCCGGTCGCCCGGCGGAGCTCGGCAAGGCGATCGGCGCGTTCACCCGCGAGGTCGCCGCGCTGCCGGCCGAGGACGCCGTACGCCGTGGCCGGGACGCCGGTCTCGACGAGTACGCCGCGACCAACCTGGCCGCGTTCCTCGCCGAGCAGCGCGAGTCCACCAATACCGTCCCCAGCGACACGACGATCCTGCTCGAGCGGTTCCGCGACGAGCTCGGCGACTGGCGGATCGTGGTGCACTCGCCGTACGGCACCCAGGTGCACGGGCCGTGGGCGCTCGCGATCGGGGCCCGGCTGCGGGAGCGCTACGGCTTCGCCGACGGAGAGGCGCAGGCGCTCGCCTCCGACGACGGGATCGTGGTGCGGATCCCGGACACGGACCAGGAGCCGCCCGGCGCGGACATCGTGGCGTTCGAGCCCGACGAGATCGAGGACATAGTCACCACCGAGGTCGGCGGCTCGGCCCTGTTCGCGTCGCGGTTCCGCGAGTGCGCCGCCAGGGCGCTCCTGCTGCCCCGTCGCAATCCCGGCCGGCGCTCCCCGCTGTGGCAGCAGCGGCAACGCAGCGCGGCGCTGTTGCAGGTCGCCGTGAAGTACCCCTCCTTCCCGATCGTGCTCGAGGCCGTCCGCGAGTGCCTGCAGGACGTGTACGACGTACCGGCCCTGACCTCGGTGCTGCGAGACCTGCAGGCCCACCGGATCCGGGTCGTGGAGGTCGCCACCCAGCAGCCGTCGCCGTTCGCCCGATCGCTGCTGTTCGGCTACGTCGCTGCGTTCATGTACGAAGGCGACTCCCCGGTCGCGGAGCGTCGTGCCGCGGCGCTGTCGCTGGACCAGGGGCTTCTCGCCGAGCTGCTCGGCCGCACCGAGCTGCGCGAGCTGCTCGACCCGGACGTGGTCGCGGAGGTCGAGGCGGAGCTGCAGCGGCTCACCCCGGACCGGCGGGCACGGGACGCCGAGGGGCTCGCGGACCTGCTGCGACTACTCGGCCCGCTGTCCGCCGAGGAGCTCACGCAACGCTGCGTGGACGCCGCTGACGTGGCCGGCTGGCTCGGCCTGCTCGCCGACGCGCGCCGGACCTACCTGGTGCGCATGGGCGGGGCCGGCGGGGGACGAATGGGCGGGGCTGGCGGGGGACGAATCGCTGCGGCCGAGCGCTGGGTGGCGGTGGAGGACGTCGGCAGGCTGCGTGACGGGCTCGGCGTCCCGGTGCCCCAGGGCGTCCCCGACCCGTTCACCGAGCCGGTCGAGGACCCACTGGGCGATCTCGTCGCCCGCTTCGCCCGCACGCACGGCCCGTTCACGGCCGCCGACGTGGCCGACCGCCTCGGCCTCGGCGTCGCGGTGGCCAAGCAGGCCCTCGTGCGGCTGGCCGACCAGGGCCGGCTGCTCGAGGGCGAGTTCCGGCCGGCCGGCAGCGGCGGCGAGTGGTGCGACGCCGAGGTGCTGCGCAGGTTGCGCCGTCGTTCGCTGGCGGTGCTGCGCCAGCAGGTCGAGCCGGTCGAGCCGGCGACGCTCGGCCGGTTCCTGCCCGCCTGGCAGAACGTCGCCCCCACCGGCTCGTCCCACCGCGGCGGCCGGTTACGCGGGGTCGACGGCGTGCTCGCGGTCGTCGAGCAGCTCGCCGGCTGCCCGGTGCCCGCCTCCGCGCTGGAGCCGCTGGTGCTCGCCGGGCGGGTCGTTGACTACTCCCCGGCGATGCTCGACGAGCTCACCACCGCCGGGGAGGTGCTGTGGGCGGGGCACGGCGCGCTGCCGGGCACCGACGGCTGGGTGTCGCTGCACCCGGCCGACACGGCGCCGCTCACCCTGCCCGAGCACGGGCCCTGCGAGATGACACCGGTGCACGACGCGCTCCTCGAAGCCCTCGCGGGAGGCGGCGCCTACTTCTTCCGCCACCTGGTCGAGGCCGTCGACGCCTCGGAGCACGACGTCGGGGCCGCGCTCTGGTCGTTGGTCTGGGCGGGCAGGCTCGGCAACGACACGCTCGCGCCGCTGCGGACGCTCACCGGCGAGGGCCGCACCGCGCACCGCTCCCGGCGTGCGCCGCCACGTGCCCGGATCGGCCGGCCCGCTGCCCGGCCGGCGCGCAGCCGGTCCCCTCGTGCCGTCCCAGCGACTGTCGGCCGCTGGTCCCTGCTGCCCGACCTGGAACCGGATGCCACCCGCCGCGCTCATGCCGCCGCAGAGGGCCTGCTCGAGCGGCACGGTGTGGTGACCCGCGGAGCGGTCACCGGTGAGCGGGTCCCCGGCGGGTTCGCGGCGATGTACAAGGTGCTCTCCGCGTTCGAGGACTCCGGCCGATGCCGGCGAGGCTACTTCGTCGACACCCTCGGCGCC
This sequence comes from Nocardioidaceae bacterium, assembly GCA_035690495.1. Lineage (GTDB taxonomy): Bacteria > Actinomycetota > Actinomycetes > Propionibacteriales > Nocardioidaceae > DASSKK01. The sequence goes on from DASSKK010000071.1 coordinate 46,706, forward strand.
GCCCAGTTCGGCAGTCCCGGTGCGGTCGACCGGCTGCGGTCCTACTCCCGCGACCTGTCCGCGCCCCCGATCGAGAAGCACGACGGGCTGGTGCTCGCGGCCACCGACCCGGCCAACCCCTATGGCGCAGCGCTCCCCTGGCCCGAGCGCGCCACCGAGGGGGGCGGCAGCCCTGACGGAGCCGGGCACCGGCCGGGTCGCAAGGCCGGAGCGCTGGTGGTGCTCGTCGACGGCGAGCTGGCCGTGTACGTCGAGCGGGGCGGCCGCACGCTCCTGACGTTCGCCGAGGAGCACGACGTACTCGACCCGGCGTTCGCCGCACTGGCCGCGGCGGTGCGGCGCGGCGTTCTCGGCCGGCTCACGGTCGAGCGGGCGGACGGCGCAAGCATCCTGGGGGCCGGCGAGCGGGCCGGGGCGCTGCGCCGGGCGCTGGAGGACGCAGGCTTCGTGGCGACACCGCGCGGGCTGCGCATCCGTGCGTCGTGGTCGTGACCGGTCCCGGGATACTGACCAGATGACTGGGACCGGGCCGGATGCGGCGTACTTCGACGCGTGGTATGCCGACATGCAGGCCGATCCGGGCAAGGACGAGATCCAGCGCCGGCACCTGGGTCTTCCGCCCGAGCTGCTCTCGACGAGCCTGCTCAATTGGGATGGCATCGCGGAGGTGACCGCGGCACTCCGACTGAGCCCCGGGGCGACCGTCCTCGATCTCGCCTGCGGCCGGGGCGGCTACGGCACGGAGGTCGCGCGACGTCGTGGCAGCCGGCTGGTGGGAGTCGACTTCTCCGCGGCTGCCCTGCAGCAGGCGAGCGCTCTGTCGCGGAGTCTGGGTGGGCGATTCGTGGTGGGCCGGTTGGAGGCGACCGGCCTTCGCGACCGCGCCGTCGACTCGGTGATGTGCGTGGACGCGATCCAGTTCGCAGACCCGCCGCATGCCGCGTACGACGAGATGCTGCGCGTGCTGAAGCCGGGAGGCAGAGTGGTGCTGACCTGCTGGGAGGCCGTCGACGCGGATGACGACGTTCCGCCGCGGCTGCGGACCGTACGCATGCGGAACGATCTGGCCTGCGCAGGGTTCACCGAGATCGAGGTGCGCGACCGACCGGACTGGCGAGCGGCGGAACGCGCGATGTGGGAGGAGGCGGCTGCTCTCGACCCCAAGGGCGACCCCGCGCTGCGGTCGTTCCACGACGAGGGCGTCCGCTCGCTGGCGACGTTCGGGAGCCTGCGCCGCAGGATGGCGACCGCCACCGCGCCCGTGTAGCCGGCGACCGGACCTCCGGTCGAGCTTGTCGCAACCGATTCGATTCGGTTCCGCGAAGTCATGCCCTCAGGCACCTGATGGCGCTCAGACACGTGCCTGGCGGCATTATGGCTCCTTCGGGCGAAGCTACTCCCGTGATCGACAGGCGATGGGCCCGCCCGGACGTGGGCAGATTCGCTAGAGAGCGTTCCGAAGCTGCTCGACCAGTGCAGTCGCCTGGGCGAAGTCGCCGCGCCGCGCACCGGGCCAGTCGTCAACGTGCAGCCACGACACCTCCTCAGGCGTGCCCGGCCAACGTGGGACGAGGTGCACATGAAGATGGTCGACGTCGTGCCCGATCACCAAGACATACACACGCTCGGCGCCCAGGTTCTTCAACGCCGCACTCAGACGGCCGATGCCCTGCCCCACCCCGGCGGCCTCGTCGCTCGTGAGGCCGGCGAAGTCCGCCACGTGGCGGCGAGGGGTGACCATCAGATAGCCGAGGAACACGTCCTCGGCCGATGGCGGCCACGGCGGCACGTGGAACGCAACCACCTCGTCGGTGGAGACCAGGTGATCGCCCGGCAACGGCACGTCGAGCCGGTGCTCGCGGCATACCAGGCAATCCGCCATGCGGCGACGCTATCCGGACTCGGCGGTGAGGTCGAGGTGGCCCCGCAGGTGCGCCCAGCAGGCCCGCTCCAGATCGGTCGGAAAGTCCGCGCCGAGCATCTCGTGGGCGGCCGGCAGGAAGATCGCCGCACATGCCAGGTGGGCCCGGATCACGGCGTCACGCTCGGCGTACGCCGGGGGCAGCGCCTGCAACGCGGCGATCTCGTGGGCCGGCAGCACCCGGCGCAGGTGCAACGCGCCGCTCAACGAGCCCTCCTCGGCGCGATAGCGCAGGAGCGTGGTCGTCAGCTGTCGCAGCAACCCCCCGCCCGAAGCGGCGGTCACCAGCTCGCCACGACCGAGCACCACTGGCAGCAGCCCCAGGACACGCAGGAACTCCTCGACGATCTCGCGCACGACTGCCGTGTCGACTCCGCAGTCGAGACCGCCGCGGGAATGCTCCGGGAACAGTCCGTCGCGGTTGAAGAGCTGGCGCACGCCGGCGGCGTCCAGGCCGGCGAGTTCGGCAGGACCACCGATCACGACGTCCCAGCGCAGCCATCCCGGCAGCACATGGGTGAACACCGGCTCGGCACCGAGTCTGCGGCACAGCACGGGCTCGTAGGTCGCAGCGAAGTCGGGCCATCTGGCGGCGAACGACTCGACGGTCTCGTCGGCGACCAGCACGAACATGTCCACATCGCTGAACTCGTCGCTCGTGCCGGCGCCGAAGCTGCCGGTAAGCCACAGGCCCCGGACGCGGGGATCGCGGTCGAGGTCGGCGCGCACTCGTCGGATCAGGTCGCGTTGAGCGCTCATCGCCGGGAGGAGGAGGTGACCGGTCAGGCAGCCGAGGCGACCACGTCTCCGCGAGGCGGAGCGGTCGGCGCGGTGTCCGGTCGGTGCAGCGAGGCGGTGTCGACGGTGACGTCGTCGAGCTGCATGGCCAGCGCCGCCTCCTCGAGAGCTACGGCATCGGCCACCTCGGAGAGGATCTCCGACAGCGGCACCTCCAGGGCGGCGCACAGGGACCCCAGCAGCTCCGAGGAGGCTTCCTTCTGTCCGCGTTCGATCTCGGAGATGTACCCGAGACTGACCCTGGCGTCGGCGGAGACCTGGCGCAGTGTCATCCCTCGCGTGATCCGCCTCGAGCGCAGCACCTCACCGAGCAGCCGGCGGAAGACCACCATCACACTGCCCCTTTCCTGCCGCGCCTGGAACGAGCCACGCGTTTGCTCTCGCTGTCTGTGGGAGCCAACGCTACCGGTCGCCGAAAACTTCCCGGCGGCGGTGGCCCCAGGGTGACCATGACCCAGCCTACCCGCCTACCGCGGCAAGCAGGTGGCGAAGTGCGAGGCGGCACGTCTCGGCCCGGATCCGGGCACGGTCCCCGGAGAGCCGGTGCTCGAACGCCTCCACACCGGCGGGACCGTGCACCGCGACGTACACCAGGCCGACGGGCTTGCCCTCCTGCCGCTCCGGACCTGCCACCCCGGTCGTGCTCACGGCGTACGCCGCGTCGAACAGCTCGGCAGCGCCCGAGGCCATCTCCCGCGCGCACTGCGCTGAGACGACCCCGGCGGCGGAGACGGTGTGCTCCGACACGCCGAGCAACCGCATCTTGACCTCGGAGGTGTAGGCGACCACGCCTCCCCGGAACGTGCCGCTGGACCCCGGTACCTCCGACAACAGCTCGGCCACCGCCCCCCCGGTCAGCGACTCGGCGCTCGCCACGGTCACCCCGCGCTCGGCGAGAGCCTCCTGCAGCTGCTCAGCCGACTCGTCCACGGCGCGGATGCTACCGCTCGCAGCCGGCGGCGCGAGGCCGCTAACGTGACCCGCATGGTTCTACCGATCGAGGATTACGCCGTGCTCGGCGACACCTGCACCGCCGCGCTGGTCGGCAACGACGGCTCTGTGGACTGGCTGTGCCTGCCGCGCTTCGACTCGCCCGCGTGCTTCGCGTCCCTGCTCGGGGACCCGAAGAACGGTCGCTGGCTGCTCGGACCAGCCGGCGAGTTCGAGTCGACCCGTCGCTACCTGGGCAACAGCGCCGTGCTGGAGACGACGTTCACCACCCCGACCGGCACGGTCAAGCTGGTGGACCTGATGCCGATCGGCGACGGCCGCGCCGACGTGGTGCGGCGGGTCGTCGGCGTGGACGGCACGGTCCGGATGCGCCACGAGTGGGTCGTCCGGCTCGGCTACGGCCGGATCAGACCGTGGGTGCGCCGCCGCGACGACCAGGGTGAAGAGGTGATCACCGCCGTGGCCGGCCCTGACCGGCTGATCCTCCGGGGCTCGCGGCTTCCTCACGCAGAGGGCGGCAGGCACGTGGACGAGTTCGACGTACATGCCGGCGAGCAGCTGACGTTCGCGACCACGTGGTCGGCTTCCCACGACCCGCTGCCCGATCTGCTCGACTTCGACACACGGATCCAGGAGACCACCACGCGCAGCGAGGACTGGGTCGCGCGCAGCAACTACGACGGCGAGTACCGGGAGGCAGTCTCCCGCTCGTTGATCACCCTGCGGCTGATGACCCACGCGCTCACCGGCGGCATCGTCGCGGCGGTGACGACGTCCCTTCCCGAGGACTTCGGCGGGGAGCGCAACTGGGACTACCGCTTCTGCTGGCTGCGCGACGCGTCGCTGACCCTCGAGTCGCTGCTGGAGTGCGGCTACCGGGAGGAGGCGCAGCTGTGGCGCGACTGGCTGCTGCGGGCGGTGGCCGGCGACCCTGCCGACATGCAGATCATGTACGCCGTCGACGGGTCGCGCGACCTCACCGAACGCACCCTGGACCACCTTCCCGGCTACGCCGGCTCGCGTCCGGTGCGCATCGGCAACGACGCGGTCACCCAGAAGCAGACCGACGTACTCGGCGAGGTGATGATCGCGCTGCAGATGGCGCGCCAGCTCGGCCTGGAGGAGAGCGCCGACTCCTGGTCGCTGCAGCGCAGCCTGATCGAGGAGCTCGCCGAGCACTGGGAGGACCCGGACAACGGCCTGTGGGAGATCCGCGGCCCACTGCGCCATTTCACGCACTCGCGCGTGATGGTGTGGGTCGCCTTCGACCGGGCCATCGCGGCCATCGAGAAGCACGGCCTGCCCGGTCCTGCCGACAAGTGGCGCAAGCTGCGCGACAAGGTCCGCGACGAGGTGCTGGAGAAGGGCTTCGACGCAGGGCGAAACACGTTCACCCAGCACTACGACACCAGCGAGGTGGACGCGTCTCTCCTGGTGCTCTCCGACGTCGGCTTCATCGACGGCGACGACCCGCGGATGCTCGGCACCATCGAGGCGATCGAGAAGGACCTGATGCACAACGGGTTCCTGCTGCGCTACCGGACCGAGTCCGGCGTCGACGGGCTCTCCGGCAGCGAGCACCCGTTCCTGGCCTGCTCGTTCTGGCTGGTCCAGGCCTATGCGCACGCGGGCAGGCTGGGCGACGCACACGCGCTCATGCGCAGGCTGATCGGGCTGACCAACGACGTGGGCCTGCTCGCCGAGGAGTACGACCCGGTCGGCAAGCGGTTCGTCGGCAACTTTCCGCAGGCGTTCTCGCACCTGACACTGGTCGGGGCGGCGCACGCGCTCGAACGCGCCGAGAGCTCCGTCGAGCCGCGTGGGGCGAGCACCCGCGCCTGACCCGGTCAGGTCCGGCGGGCCGCCAGGGCCTTGCGCACGTAGTCGGCTCCGGAGACGACTGTGGCCACCACCGCCGCACCCATGCACACCACGGCGAACCACCAGACCCCCGTCGCGACGCTCGCCCAGGTGCCGTGCAGCAGCCGCAAGGGCAGCACCAGCAGGCCCAGCGCCACCGTCTGCAGCACCGTCTTGAGCTTGCCGCCCGAGCTGGCCGCCATCACCTGCTGCCGCATCACCCAGAAACGCAGCATGGTGACGCCGAACTCCCGGGCCACCACGACCGCAGTCACCCACCACCAGAGCTCGCCGATGAGGGACAGGCCGACGAACGCCATCCCGGTCAGTGCCTTGTCCGCGATGGGATCGGCGATCTTGCCGAAGTTCGTGACCAGGTTCCGCGACCGCGCGATGTCGCCGTCGACCTTGTCGGTGATCATCGCAGCCACGAAGACCAGGTAGGCGACCACCCGCCACAGCACCGAGTGTCCCCCGTCGACGAGCAGCGCCCAGCCGAAGAACGGCACCATCAGCAGTCGCAGTGTGGTCAGCGCGTTCGGCAGGTTCCAGTTGTTCGTCTCGACCGCGGCAGGCTCGCTCATCGGCTCCGACCGTCCGGACCTGCGCCCGGTTCACGCAGGTCCGCCCTCAGGTCGACACCGTCGGAACCGGTGACCACGGCGGACACCAGGTCGCCGACGCGTACGTCGGGAGGCACCCCGAGCAGGGTGGTGGATCCGTCCACCTCGGGGCCCTGGTGGGCGCAGCGTCCCTCCGCCGTGCTCCCCTCGACCGACTCCACCAGCACCTCGACGCGCTCGCCCACCCGGTCCGCTGCTCGTTGCGCCGTGAGCTCCTCGACGAGCCGCGTTACCTGGTCGACCCGGTCCCGGATCTCGTCCTGGTCGAGCTTGCCGTCGTACGACGCCGCCTCGGTGCCGTCCTCGTCGGAGTAGCCGAACACCCCGACGACGTCGAGGCGCGCGCGCCGCAGGAACCCGGTCAGCGTCGTCAGGTCGCTCTCCGTCTCGCCTGGGAACCCGACGATCACGTTCGAGCGGATCCCCGCGGAGGGGGCCTGGGCACGGATCTGCTCGACCAGCGCGAGGAAGCTGTCCGAGTCGCCGAAGCGCCGCATCCGCCGCAGCACCCGGGGCGACGCGTGCTGGAAGGACAGGTCGAAGTAGGGCACCATGCCCGGGGTGTTCGCCAGCACGGAGACCAGCCCGGGACGCAGCTCGGCCGGCTGCAGGTAGGAGAGCCGCACGCGGGTGACCTGCTCGACGTCCGCCAGCTCCGGCAGGAGGCTCTCCAGCAGGTGCACGTCACCGAGGTCCTTGCCGTAGGACGTGGTGTTCTCGCTGACCAGGAACAGCTCACGGACCCCCTGCGCGCCCAGCCAGCGAGCCTCCCCGAGCACGTCCGAGGGACGCCGCGACACGAACGAGCCGCGGAACGACGGGATCGCGCAGAACGTGCACCGTCGGTCGCAGCCGGATGCCAGCTTCAGCGGAGCGACGGGACCGCCGTCCAACCGGCGGCGCACCGCTCGCGACCCCGACGCCGGAGCGGCTCCCTGCGGGAGGTCGGGGGCGGCGCGGGTGTGCCCGGGCACCACCACCGAGCCGGGATCGCGGTCGGCGGGCGCGATCGGCAGCAGCCGCCGCCGGTCCGAAGGGGTGTGGGCTGCGGGCACGTCGCCGGCCAGGATCGAGCGCAGCCGGGCCGCGATGTCGGGGTAGTCGTCGAACCCGAGCACCGCGTCGGCCTCGGGCAGGGAGGAGGCGAGGTCCTTGCCGTAGCGCTCGGCGAGACAGCCGACCGCCACCACCGCCCGGGTCGGGCCGGACCCCTTCAGGTCCGCGGCGGCCAGCAGGGTGTCCACCGAGTCCTTCTTGGCCGACTCGACGAAGCCGCAGGTGTTGACCAGCACCGTCTGGGCGGCGTCGGGGTCTTCCACCAGCCGGAACCCGTCGGCCTCCAACCGCCCGGCCAGCTCCTCGGAGTCCACCTCGTTGCGGGCACAGCCCAGCGTCACCACCGCGACGGTGTGCTCGGAGCCGACTCCGTGCTCGGCGGTGGGACTGTACTCGGCGGTGGTCATCTCGCTGTCGAGTATGACGGCCCCACCTCGCCGGACGCGAACCAGCGCCGGCGAGGGTTCGGGTGGGATCGCAGGGGAATGGCGACTGCAATCCCACCCGAACCCGCCCGCGCCTAGGGCTGAGCCGTGGTGGCTGGCGCCGGAAGTCCAGCAGCGGACAGCCGGGTACGCCGCAGTCCGGGCACCAGCAGCGTGGTGACCAGCAGCGAGCCGGCCGCCATCACCGGGATGGCGGCGGTCTCCGTCCAGAGCGCGGCGATGGCCGCGCCGGCGAGCGCCCCGACTCCCTGCATCACCATCAGCCCCATGCCGTACAGCCCGAGCACCTGGCCCCGGATGTCGGCCTCCGAGTGGGTGACGAGGCGCTCCTGGAGCGGCAGGCTCGCCGAGAAGCCGAACGAGGCCACCAGGCCCAGCAGCGCCGCGACGGGCACGGACGGTGAGAGCGCGAAGAGCAGGTACGGCGCAGCGAGGAGCAGGCGCAACGGCACGACCAGCCGGTCGCGCACCCTCGACGGCACGAAGCGGCCGACCACGATGTCCCCGAGCAACATGCCGCCCGCCGTGGCGGACAACAGATACCCGGCATGCCGGCCCGCGAACGGCACGAACAGCGCCTCGCAGCCGACGACCAGCCCGTTGGGCACCCAGAGCGTGAGATAAACCGGGCGCAGCAGCGGGGAGCCGAGCAGGCGTCGGGTCACCGCACGTGAGCGGGCAGCCACCCTGCCGCCGGTGGCGCGCGGTGGGTGGTCGCGCAGCCCGAACCTGACCACGACCGTCGCCAGACCGGAGGCTGCGGCCGCGCACAAGAACAGGTCGCCGGTCGTCAGCCGCAGCAGCAGGAGCCCGCCCACGCCGTACCCCGCGATCTGCATGACGCCCACCGCGATGTTCATCGTCGAACGGCCGAGCACGAAGGCCTCGGCCGGCAGGATGTCGGAGACCAGGGCCATCTTGGCGCCGCCGGTCGCCGACATCGCCACCCACGGCAGCGCCAGAAGCACGAACCGTGCCTGCCAGGGCATGCCCGGGAGCGCCTGCAGCAGGTCCGCGAGGCACATCACTGCGCCCACGACTACCAGCGCGAGACGCGGTCGCAGCAGGTCGGATGCGGACATCAGGAACCACGACGCGACCAGCCGCACCAGCGGGCCGCCGTACATGCTCAGTGCGGTGAGCACCGGCGACCCGGTGCTGGCGTAGGTGATGGTGCCCAGGGCCAGGCTCGACGCGGACGCCGCGGCCATGACCAGCGCTTGGGAGGCGAACAGCGTGCGGAACTCGGCGTTGCCGAACAGGTCGCGGTAGGTCTGCACGAGCGAGAGTCTGGCCCTCAGCCGTGAAGGGTACGCCGAGCGGGGTGGCCGGGCTTGCCGACCGGGCCCTTGTCGTGGCCGTGCACGGAAACCGTCACCGCGCCGCCGTGGCGGGCCCAGACGTGGACCGGCGGCCGGACGTGCAGCCGGGTGTGCCTGCCCGCAGCGAGCACCTTGGCGTAGACGACCTTGCCGTTGCCGTTGCGGACCACCACCCGAGAGCCGACGCCGGTGGCCGCCAGGGTGACCGGCATCTTCGCCGGAGGCACCGCAGGCGCGAGGTGTGGCTCGGAGTGCGAGACCGCCGCGCCGTTGCCGACCGAGAGCGGCTGGAGGGGCGGCTCGGGCGGAGTCGCGAACAGGCGCACCAGTCCCCAGACCAGGGCCACGACCAGGACGGCACCCACGAGCAGGCCCCAGTGAGAACCGCCGACGGTGCTGCGCATGCTGCCGGTCGTGCCGGTGGCGAGCTCGGCTTCGAACACGCGCCGGGCGTTGATCGGCGCGGTGGCGTAGCGGTTGTCGAACTTCTCCACCAGGGCCGCCGGGTCCTGACCCAGCACCCTGGCCAGCGTGCGCAGATGGCCGCGGGCGTAGAAGTCGCCTCCGCAGGGTGCGAAGTCGTCGACCTCGATGGCCTCGATCACGTGGGGGCGGATCCGGGTCCGTTCGGCGAGCTCGTCCACGCTGAGCCCGACCCGCGTCCGCGCCGCCGCCAGCTGCGGCCCGATCACCGGGTCCTCTGCGGGCTCGGCGGCGAAGTCCTGCACCACCAAGGGCTCGACGGGTTCGCCGAGCTTCGAGATCGGCCGGACCCGCGACCCGTCCACGGCCTCGATGACCAGGTCGACGCTGCCGGGCCGGTGCAGCTCACGGCCCTCGACGAGCACCTCGACCGCGGGCGCGGTCTCGCGGGTCACCTCGGCGCGTCGGCCAGGAGTGGTCTCGCGCCGAACGTCCGGCGGCGCGTCGTCGCCGGACAGGACCGGCACGTCGTCGACGGAAGGCGCGGGGAGGAAGGTGTCCTCGGCGTCGACGTCGTTGCTGCGGCCCTTCGCGACGCGGGAGACGACCGTGGCGATGCCCCCGACGAACCGGCGGCGCACGGGCTCGGCCGCGATCTCGTGCGGCGCCGAGACGACCTCCTCGGGGACCGCCGGCTCGGCGACCGGCGTGTCCGGTCCGAGCACGACCACCTCGGTCCGGCCGCGGGCCAGAGCGGTGAGCGTCTCGACGAGGGCCGGCTCGTCGCGCACCGAGACCCGGGTGGTCAGCCCCATCGGCACCGCCAGGGCCGCCCCGTGCAGCGTCGTGTTGAGCGCCGCCGCGCGGCGTCCGCGCGCGTCGAGCCCGTCCAGCGCCCGGGCCAGGCTGTGCGGGGAGAAGGACAAGCGCCCGTCGCGCAGGGGGCCGCGCCTCGGCGAGACGACGACGGTCGCGACGGCGTCCCACGGCAGGCCGCGCCACTGCCCGCCCAGTCGGACCCGCACCCCGTGCGTGTCGGCGACGAGCAGCGGTGTGCGTGCGTCGACCAGCGCCGCGAGATGGACCGCCCCGATGACACCGACCAGCAGACACAGTGCCCAGTCGACGATCGCGCCGCTCTGGCTGGCCCGCCACAGGTACCCGATCGCGATCGCCGACCCCGCGGCCCCGATCAGCGCGGCGAGCCCCGCGTTGCGACGTACCTCCACGCTGGTGTCCGCCGGCACCGGCTCCTCGTAGGCCCGCCGTCCCGTCGTCCCGCCGGGCTCGGCGTGGTGGGTGTGCTGCGTCTCGCGGGGCTCCTCGGCCATGGCGCTCATCGCGCTCCCCCTTCGCTGTTGATCGAGGCGATCACGTCGTCGAGGTCGTCGGGCTTGACGAGTACGTCGCGCGCCTTGGAGCCCTCGCTGGGCCCGACGACTCCGCGCGACTCCAGGATGTCCATCAGCCGGCCGGCCTTCGCGAAGCCGACCCGCAGCTTGCGCTGCAGCATCGAGGTGGAGCCGAACTGGGTGGAGACCACCAGCTCGACCGCTTGCACCACGAGGTCCAGGTCGTCGCCGATGTCGTCGTCCAGCTCGCGCTTGGACTGCGCGGTGGCCGTGACGTCGTCGCGGTAGGTCGGCGACAGCTGCTCCTTGCAGTGCGCGACGACCCCGTGGACCTCCGCCTCGGTGACCCACGACCCCTGCACCCGCAGGGGCTTGTTGGCGCCCATCGGCAGGAACAGCCCGTCGCCCTGCCCGACCAGCTTCTCCGCGCCTGGCTGGTCGAGGATCACCCGCGAGTCGGCCAGCGAGCTGGTCGAGAACGCGAGCCGGGACGGCACGTTGGCCTTGATCAGCCCGGTCACCACGTCGACGCTGGGCCGCTGGGTGGCCAGCACCAGGTGGATGCCGGCCGCCCGCGCCAGCTGGGTGATCCGGACGACCGCGTCCTCGACGTCGCGGGGAGCCACCATCATCAGGTCGGCCAGCTCGTCGACGACGACGAGCAGGTAGGGGTACGGCGTCAGCGTGCGCTCGCTGCCGGCCGGGACCTTCGCCTTCCCGCTGCGCACCGCCTTGTTGAAGTCGTCGATGTGCCGGAAGCCGAACGTGGCCAGGTCGTCGTACCGCAGGTCCATCTCCCGCACCACCCACTGCAACGCCTCGGACGCCTTCTTCGGGCTGGTGATGATCGGGGTGATCAGGTGGGGCACGCCCTCGTAGTGGTTGAGCTCGACCCGCTTGGGGTCGACCAGGACCATCCGCACCTCGTCCGGGGTCGCCCGCATCAGCACCGAGGTGATCATCGAGTTGACGAAGCTGGACTTGCCGGAGCCGGTGGCGCCGGCCACCAGCAGGTGCGGCATCTTGGCGAGGTTCGCGACCACGAAGCCGCCCTCGACGTCCTTGCCGAGCCCGACCACCATCGGATGGTGGTCGTTGCGGGCGCTCGGGGAGCGCAGCACGTCGCCGAGGGAGACGATCTCCTTGTCGCTGTTGGGGATCTCGATGCCGATCGCGGACTTGCCGGGGATCGGCGACAGGATGCGCACGTCGGCCGAGGCGACCGCGTAGGCGATGTTCTTGCCGAGCGCGGTGACCTTCTCGACCTTGACCGCCGGCCCGAGCTCCACCTCGTAGCGGGTGACGGTGGGGCCGCGCATGTAGCCGGTCACCTGGGCGTCGATGTCGAACTGCTCGAGCACCTCGGTGAGCCGATCCACGACCTCGTCGGAGGCCTTCGACCGGGTCTTGTGCACGCTGCCAGGCTTGAGGGCATCGTTGCCGGGCAGCGTGTAGGTGATGTCGCCGGACAGTGCGAGCTGCTCCACACGAGCCGGGAGCGGGCTGTGCGGCGGCGCCTGCCCCGAGTCGCCGGAGCCGGTGGCATCGGCGTCGGCGCCCGCAGCGTTCTCCTGGCTCGGCGCCTGGCCCTGCGGCGGGACACCGTGCTTGCCCTTGCGACCGCGCAGCGCCCGGTCCTCGAGCACGGGGCTGTCGTACGGCGCGTCGGCGTACTCGTCCTCGTCGGGGCGCATCGAGCCGACACGGCGGCGGATCCGGCCGCGGCGGCTCGAGGCGATCGGCTCGGTGTCCTCCGTCCCCCCGTCTCCCCCCTCGTCGTCGTTCGCTGCGCGACCGAGCAGCCGGTCGCGCAGCGCGGCGAAACGCGCCGGGATCTGGTGCACCGGCGTCGCGGTGATCACCAGCACCCCGAACCCGGCGAGCAGCACGAGCAGCGGGATCACCACCGCCTCGCTGTGCAGCAGGTCCATGAACAGGGAGGAGATGACGAACCCGATCGCACCGCCCGCGTGCCGCAGCGCCTCGGTGTGCCCGTGGTGCGGCTCGGGCATCCCCTTGGCGAGGTGGATCAGCCCCAGCACGCCGAACAGCAGCGCCCCCCAGCCGATCAGCTGGCGGCCGGCGGGACCGTTGCTCTGCGGGTTGCGCAGGTTCCGCCAGGCCACGAAGCACAGCAGCATCGGCACGAACCACCCGAGCAGCCCCACCGACCCGGTCACCACGGTGCGGACCACGTCGCCGACCGTGCCGGGCAGCTGCCACCACACGGCCGCGGCGACGACCACCGCCAGCCCGATCAGCAGCAGGCCGACCCCGTCGCGGCGGTGCTCCGGCTCGAGCTCCCCCGCGGTCCGGCCGATACGGCGTACGGTCCCTCCGACCACGTGCGCGGCGCCCAACCAGAGCGCCGAGACGGCCGCCGCCGTGCCGCTGAAGAGGGCATGGAACAGCGTCGAGACGGGTCCAGGCCCGTTGCGGACCGCACGCGGTGCCGGCCGCTTCGACGATCTCGCCGTCGAGCGGCCCCTCGCGGGCCTCCTGCGGGTCTGGCTGCCGGACGACCGGGACGTGGATCCGGAGCGTGGGGACTTCCGGTTCCGCGACGCCGGCGGGGAAGACGTACGGGTCGCCATGATGACAATCTAGGCGATCGCCACACCAGCACCACGCTTCACACGCCGAGCAGGCTTCTCCGCGCGGAAGGCTTAGCGGGCCCGCGATGTGGGTACTCAGAGGAATGTCCGACCTACTGCACCTACAGGACCGGTGATCTAGATGAGCGCCACGACGCACAGTCATGTACCCCATGTCGGAGTCTGGGAGCGCACCCACGTCAGCCGCAGCCGCGGCTCAGCCAGTGGGATCGCGCTGATCCTGCTGGGCATCTGGGGTGGCCTGATCCCGTTCGTCGGGCCGCTGTTCGGCTACGCCTACACACCAAGCTCTGCCTGGACCTACACCACAGGCCGGCTCTACCTGGAGATCCTGCCAGGCGCAGCAGTGATCCTCGGCGGCCTGCTCCTGCTGGGCACTGCGAGCCGCGCCGTCAGTCTGTTCGGCGGCTGGCTGGCCGCCCTGGGCGGCGCCTGGTTCACCGTCGGGCCGGTGCTGGCGAGGTTCTGGATGGGTGTCAACCCGGCCGGCGTCCCGACCGGCAGCGGCACGCTGCACGTCGTCGCGGAGCAGATCGGCTTCTTCACCGGCCTGGGCGTGGTCGTGGTGTTCTTCGCCGCGATGGCCCTCGGCCGCACCAGCGTCGTCTCGGTGCGCGACCTTCGGCCGATCGAGGAGGATCCCGAGCGTCTGCACCGGCACGACGAGCGGTTCGTCGAGTAGACGGTGCCCAACGAGCGTCGTCTGGCGTTCGCGTGAACATGAACCGGTTCCATCGGTGGTACTGCGGCTCGTCCCGGTGGGGCCGGCACCTCCAGCAGGACGTGCTGCCGCAGCTGATGGACGGCGTCGACCTCGGCACAGACGTGCTGGAGGTCGGCCCCGGACGCGGCCGAAGCACCGAGTGGCTGCGCACGACGTACCCGGCGATGACGCTGCTCGAGCTGGATCCCGCACTCGCAGACGCGCTCGACGAGCGCTTCCGGGACGAGCCGTTGACGGTACGTCGTGGCAGCGCGACCGCGATGCCGTTCGAGGACGGCACGTTCACCGGGATCGTCGCGGCGACGATGCTGCACCACGTGCCGACGCCTGCCGAGCAGGACCGCGTGTTCGCGGAGGCCTCCAGGGTGCTGCGACCGGGCGGAGTGTTCTGCGCCTCGGACAGCCTGCCGACGGTGCTGTTGCGGCTGGCGCACCTCGGGGACACCTACACGCCGGTGCCCCCGGACAGCCTGTCGGCGCGGATGTCGGCGGCCGGCTTCGCTCACGCAGAGGTCGACATCGCCGACTCCTTCTTCACCGTCACCGCGACCCGCTGACGGCTCAGGCCTCCAGCACGACCGGCACGATCATCGGACGGCGCCGGTGGGTGTTGTTCACCCAGCGACCGACCACCCGCCGGATCGTCTGCTGCAGCTGGTAGGTGTCGTCCACGCCCTCGGCGGTGGCGCGGTCGAGGGCCTCCACGATGGCCGGCTTGACCTCGTCGAAGGTGGAGTCGTCCTCGGCGAAGCCGCGGGCATGGATCTCCGGGCCGCCGGAGACCTTCCCGGTCACCGAGTCGACGACCACGACCACCGACACGAACCCCTCCTCCCCCAGGATCCGCCGGTCCTTCAGCGACGACTCGGTGATGTCGCCGACCGACGACCCGTCGACGAAGACATACCCGCAGTCGACCTTGCCGGCCACCATGGCCACCCCGTCGATGAGGTCGACGACGATCCCGTCCTCGGCGATCACCGCCCGGTCGTGGGGCACACCGGTGGCGCGTGCCAGCGCGGCGTTGGCGAGCATGTGCCTGATCTCGCCGTGCACCGGCAGCACGTTGCGCGGCCGGACCACGTTGTAGCAGTAGAGGAGCTCGCCCGCCGAGGCGTGACCGGAGACGTGCACGAGCGCGTTGCCCTTGTGCACGACGTGCGCACCGCCGCGCGCGAGGCCGTTGATCACCCGGTAGACGGCGTTCTCGTTGCCGGGGATCAGCGACGAGGCCAGGACGACCGTGTCGCCCTCCTCGAGATGCACGAAGTTGTGGTTGCGCTGCGCGATCCGCGACAGCGCGGACAGCGGCTCGCCCTGCGACCCGGTGGAGATCAGCACCACCTTGTCCGGCGGGTAGTCGGCCAGCTCCTTGGCGTCGACCAGGGTGTTCGGCGGGACGTCCAGGTAGCCGAGGTCGCGCGCGACCCCCATGTTGCGCACCATCGACCGCCCGACGTAGGCGACCTTGCGGCCGTGCGCGACCGCCGCGTCCATCACCTGCTGGACCCGGTGCACGTGGGAGGCGAAGCAGGCCACGATGATTCGCTGCCTGCTGCGGGAGAAGACCCCGTCCAGGATGGGCGCGATGTCTATCTCGGAGGTGGTGAAACCGGGCACCTCGGCGTTGGTGGAGTCGACCATGAACAGGTCGACGCCCTCCTCCCCCAGCCGGGCGAACGCCCGCAGGTCGGTGATCCTCCGGTCGAGCGGGAGCTGGTCCATCTTGAAGTCGCCGGTGTGCAGCACCAGACCGGCGCCGGTGCGGATGGCCACGGCGAGCGCGTCCGGGATCGAGTGGTTGACCGCGACGAACTCCAGGTCGAAGGGGCCGAACCTGATCCGGTCCCCCTCCCTGACCTCGTGGTGCACGGTCTCCTTGAGCCGGTGCTCCCGCAGCTTGGAGGTCAGCAGCGCCAGGGTGAGCCGCGACCCGACCAGCGGGATGTCGCCGCGTTCGCGCAGCAGGTAGGGCACCGCGCCGATGTGGTCCTCGTGCCCGTGGGTGAGCACCAGCGCCTCGATCTGGTCGAGCCTTCCCCGGATCGCCTCGAAGTCCGGCAGGATCAGGTCGACCCCGGGGTGGTGGTCCTCGGGGAACAGCACGCCGCAGTCGACGACCAGCAGCCGGCCGTCGTACTCGAAGACGGTCATGTTCCGGCCGACCTCGCCGAGGCCGCCGAGCGGGATCACGCGCAGGCCCCCCTTGGGAAGAGGACCGGGCGTGTTCAGTTCGGGATGCGGATGGCTCACGCGGCGTCTTTCTAGTGGAGGAGTCCTGCGGTGGCCAGCCCGACCCGAAGGGCCTCCACCTCGTCGTCGTCGAGGGCGAGCAGCGGCGGGCGCACGACGCGGTTCCCGAGCACCCCCACCAGCTGCAACGCCGCCTTGGCGGTCGTGGCGCCGTAGTTCGGCACGCCCATCACCGCCTGCATCGCCGGTTGCAGCCGGGTGTACGTCGTGAGCGCGTCGGCGGTGCGTCCCTCGTCGAAAGCGGTCAGCATCGCGGCCAGCTCGTCGCCGGCGACGTGGCCGACCACCGAGATGAACCCGCAGGCGCCGTGCGCGAGCCAGCCGAGGTTCGCGGCGTCGTCGCCGGAGTAGAGCGCGAGGCCCGTGTCGGCCAGGATCCGCACACCGCGGGCGAAGTCACCGACCGCGTCCTTGATCGCTACGACGTTCTCGATCTCGGCGGCTCGACGGTAGGTGTCCGGGGCGATCGGCATCGCTGTGCGGCCAGGCACGTCGTACAAGATGACGGGGGTGTCCACCGCGGACGCGACCTGCCGGAAGTGGTTGAGGACCCCGGGCTGGGACGGCTTGGAGTAGTACGGGGCGACCAGCAGCAGCGCGTCGGCCCCTTCCTTGGCGGCCTGCTCGGCCAGCTCGACCGAGTGGGCGGTGTTGTTGCTGCCGACACCCGCGACGACCGAGCAGCGGTCGCCGACGGCGTCACGGACCGCGTGGATCAGCGCACCGTTCTCGGCGACGCTGGTGGTGGGCGACTCCCCGGTGGTGCCGGAGACCACGATCCCGTCGTGGCCGTGCGCGGCGAGATGGCTCGCCACCCGCCCGGCCGCGTCGAGGTCGAGGGAGCCGTCCTCACCGAACGGCGTGACCATCGCGGTCAGCAGCCGCCCGAAGGGCGCCTCGGGAAGGCTCATGCACCCAGCCTAACCGAAGTCGGCTCCGGCTTCCGGTCTCAGCGTCGCTCGAGCCAGACCCAGCTGAGCTCGTCGTGGTCCTCGCGACGGGTCTTCCGCCAGTCGTCCGGATCGATCTCGGGGAAGCGCGCGTCGCCGTCGATGCTGCGCCGTACCTCGGTGAGAACCAGATGCGTGGCGTGCGGGAGAGCCTCGGCGTACACCTGCCCGCCGCCGGCCACCACGATGTCCCCGTCGTGCCTCTGCGCGAGCACGAACGCGTCGGCCAGGCTGTGCGCCACTTCCACACCGGGGGCGGACCAGGAGGGGTCGCGGGTGAGCACGATCGTGGATCGTCCCGGGAGCGGGCGGCCGATGCTGTCGTACGTCGTCCTGCCCATCACCAGCGTGTGGCCCATGGTCGTCTCGCGGAAGTGCCTCATGTCGGCGCTGATGCGCCACGGGATCTCGCCGTCGCGGCCGATCACCCGGTTGTCGGCGTACGCGACGACGATGATCACGCGCTTGGTCTCGACAGGCTCGACCGGCGGCGTGGGCTCGACCGGCGGATGGGTCATACCGCGATGGGCGCCTTGATCCCGGGATGCGGGTCGTACCCCTCCACGGCGATGTCGTCGAGGTCGAAGCCGTCGATCTCGCGCACGGACGGATTGAGACGCAGCGCGGGCAGCGGCCGGGGCTCGCGCGTCAGCTGGAGCCTGGCCTGGTCGAGATGGTTGAGGTAGAGGTGAGCGTCCCCGAGCGTGTGCACGAAGTCCCCGACCTGCAGACCGGTGACCTGGGCGACCATGTGCGTGAGCAGCGCATAGGAGGCGATGTTGAACGGCACGCCGAGGAACACGTCGGCCGAGCGTTGGTAGAGCTGGCAGGACAGCCGGCCGTCGGCGACGTAGAACTGGAACAGCGCGTGGCAGGGCGCGAGCGCCATCCGCGGGATGTCGGCGACGTTCCAGGCCGACACGACGTGCCGGCGCGAGTCGGGATCGCGACGGATGTTTTCGACAAGCTGGGCGACTTGGTCCAGGTGCGCGCCGCCGGGTGCCGGCCAGGACCGCCACTGTGCGCCGTACACCGGACCCAGGTTCCCCTCCGCGTCGGCCCACTCGTCCCAGATCGACACGCCACGGTCCTGCAGCCACTTGACGTTGGTGTCCCCGCGCAGGAACCACAGCAGCTCGGCGAACACCGAGCGGGTGTGCACCTTCTTGGTGGTCACCAGCGGGAAGCCCTCGCTGAGGTCGAAGCGCATCTGGTGGCCGAAGACGCTCAGCGTTCCGATCCCGGTCCGGTCGCCCTTCTCCACGCCCTCGTCGAGGATCCGCTGCACGAGATCGAGGTACTGCCGCACGCGGTCAATGTACCTGCCACCGCCCGCGCGCGACGGCAGGCGGCGCATCCGCGGGATGCGGGGCGCCGCTTCAGGCGTCGTAGTCGAGCACCAGGCGGGAGGAGGTGGGATGCGACTGACAGGTGAGCACGTAGCCCCGCTCGACCTCCTCGGGCTCGAGCGCCCAGTTGGTCTCCATCTCCACGCTGCCCTCGACGAGCTTGGCGCGGCAGGTGCCGCACACGCCGCCCTTGCAGGCGTACGGCGCATCGGTGCGCACGGCGAGCGCGGCGTCGAGGACCACCGGCCCGTCGTGGGCGAGCCGGAAGGTGGAGCTCCGGCCGTCCAGGGTGATCTGCACCTCCGCGCCCTCGGCGGGTCCCGCCGCGGAGGCCTGCGGGGCCGGTGGGCGCGGTGGCGAGGACTCGACGTGGAAGACCTCGGCGTGCACGGCCCGCTTCGAGACTCCTTCGGCGACCAGCAGCTTGCGCAGTGACGAGACCATGTCGAACGGCCCGCACAGGAACCACTCGTCGACGGTCTCGACCGGCAGAAGGGTGTCGAGGATCCGGCTCATCCGGTCGGTGTCCAGCCGTCCGGAGAACAGCTCGACGTCTTGGGCCTCGCGCGACAGCACGTGCACCAGGTGGAACCGGTCGGGATGGGAGTCCTTGAGGTCCTCCAGTTCCTCGAGGAACATCACGCTGGCGTGCGTCCGGTTGGCGTAGAGCAGCGTGACCCGCGAGTGCGGCTCCGCGTCCAGCGTGGACGCGACGATCGAGAGCACCGGGGTGATGCCCGACCCGGCGGCGACGCACACGTAGTGCTTGCGGTTGTCGGGGTCCAGCTCGGTGAAGAACCGGCCGCTGGGCGTCATCACGTCGAGCACGTCTCCGACCTTCAGCACGTCGAGAGCGTGCTCGGAGAACGCCCCACCGGGCAGCCGCTTGACCGCCACTCGGAGCACCCCGGCCGACACCGGGGCGCAGATCGAGTAGTTGCGGCGTACGTCGTCACCGGCCAGCTCCGTGCGGATCGTCAGATGCTGTCCCTGGGTGAACGCGTAGTCCTCGCGCAGCTCCTCTGGGACCTCGAACGTGATCGCCAGCGAGTCGTCGGTCAGCGGCTCGATCGCGGCGACGACAAGAGGGTGGAAGACGGAGTGGCTATGGCTCAACGCGGACTCAGCTCAGATGCTCTTGAAGTGGTCGAAGGGCTCCTGGCAGGCCTGGCACACCCACAGCGCCTTGCACGCGGTGGAGCCGAACCTGCTCAGCTCGCGGGTGTCCGGCGACCCGCACTGCGGGCAGCGCACGGTCAACGACAGCGCCGTCACCCCGTCCTGCCGGGCACGGCCCGGCGGGGCGATGCCGAACTCCTCCAGCTTGCGCCTGCCCTCCTCGCTGATCCAGTCGGTGGTCCACGGCGGTGACAGCACGAATGCGACACATACGTTGTCGAAGCCCGCGTCGAGCAGAGCCGAGCGCACGTCCTCGCTGATCGCATCCATGGCGGGACAGCCGGAATAGGTCGGCGTGACCGTGACCCGCACGGTTCGCTGATCGTCGTCGTCGACCTGAACGTCTCGCAGGATGCCGAGGTCCTCGATGGTCAGCACCGGCACCTCCGGATCCAGCACAGCAGCAGCCGCCGCCCAGGCCTGCTCGACCGGCGGCGCGGCGGACCGGACAGTCACCACGACACCCCCGGGTGCGACCTGGCCAGGTGCTGCATCTCGGCCAGCAGGTAGCCCATCGACGTCGAGTGCAGCCCGCGCCGCCCGCCGGTGACTGCCGGGGCGACCTCGGGGACCGTCAGGGTCGCCTCGGCGAGCACCTCGGAAATCCGCCGGTCGAAGCCGTCCCGCAGCGTCGCGGGGTCGACCGCCGCACCGGACTCCACCAGCGCCGGGTCGACGAAGTCGTTCTCGAACAGCTCGGCCACGTAGCGCCACTCCGCGTCCAGCGCGGCCTGGATCCGATCATGCGACTCGTCGGTGCCGTCCCCCAGCCGCAGCGTCCACATGGTCGCGTGGTCGCGGTGGTAGTCGACCTCCTTGACCGCCTTGCCGGCGACGCCGGCGAGCGTCTCGTCGGTGCTGGTGGCGAGTGCGGCGTACAGCGCGCGCTGGTAGGTCGCGAAGAGCAGCATCCGGGCGACGAGCACGCCGAAGTCGCGCTCGCCGGATCCGCTCCACGGCCGCTGGACGAGCTGGACGTTGAGGAACTCACGCTCGTCGCGGAAGTAGGCGAGGTCGTCCTCGGTGCGCACCGGGTCCTCCAGCGAGCCGGCGTAGCTCAGCAACGAGCGCGCCTGGCCGAGCAGGTCGAGTGCGATGTTCCCGATCGCGACGTCCTCCTCGATCTGCGGCGCCGCGGCGATCCACTCCCCCATCCGCTGGGCGGCCAGCAGCGCGTCGTCGCCGAGCGCCGTTGCATAGTCGATCACGCCGTTGCGCGGGATGATCATATGTGCTTCACGCCCTCGGGGATGTCGTAGAACGTCGGGTGCCGGTAGATCTTGTCGCCGGCGGGGTCGAAGAACGCGTCCTTCTCCTCCGGGCTCGAGGCGGTGATCGCCGCGGAGGCAACCACCCAGATCGAGACACCCTCCTGGCGGCGCGTGTAGATGTCGCGGGCGTTGCGCAGCGCCATCTGCGCGTCCGGAGCGTGCAGAGAGCCGACGTGCCCGTGCGCGAGCCCGCGCCGGCTGCGGACGAACACCTCCCACAGCGGCCACTCCCGCGCCCCGGTGGTCGAGGAGCGTCTCGAGACCTCCGGATCGGTGCCCACTACGCCACCTCGGAGGTACGCCGTGCCTGCTGCTTGGCGGCGTAGGCGCTTGCCGCTTCCCGTGCCCACGCGCCGTCCTCGTGCGCCCGGCGCCGGTGCTCCATCCGCTCGGCGTTGCGCGGGCCGTTGCCCTTGATCACCTCGAACAGCTCGGTGAAGTCGATCTCGCCGAAGTCGTAGTGCCCGCTCTCCTCGTTCCAGGCCAGATCCGGGTCGGGCAGGTCCAGCCCGAGCGCCTCCGCCTGAGGCACGGTCATGTCCACGAAGCGCTGGCGCAGCTCGTCGTTGGCGAACCGCTTGATGCCCCAGGCCATGGACTGCGCCGAGTGGCCGGACGACGGGTCTCCGCCGGTCGCCGCAGTGTCCTTGGGCCCGAACATCATCAGGCTCGGCCACCACCACCGGTCGACGGCGTCTTGAGCCATCGCATGCTGGGCCTCGCTGCCGTGGGAGAGCGTGTGCAGGATCTCGAAGCCCTGCCGCTGGTGGAAGGACTCCTCCTTGCAGACCCGGATCATCGCGCGTGCGTACGGCCCATAGGAGCACCGGCACAGCGGCACCTGGTTGGTGATCGCCGCCCCGTCCACCAGCCAGCCGATCGCGCCGATGTCGGCCCAGGTCAGCGTCGGGTAGTTGAAGATCGAGGAGTACTTCTGCCTGCCGGTGTGAAGGGCGTCGAGCAGATCGGCGCGGTCGGCGCCCAGCGTCTCGGCGGCGGTGTAGAGGTACAGCCCGTGCCCGGCCTCGTCCTGCACCTTCGCCATCAGGATCGCCTTGCGGCGCAGGCTCGGCGCCCGGGTGATCCAGTTCCCCTCCGGCTGCATGCCGATGATCTCCGAGTGGGCGTGCTGGGCGATCTGACGGACCAGGGTCTTGCGGTAGGCGTCCGGCATCTCGTCGCGGGGCTCGATCCGGCCGTCGGCGTCGAGGAGCGCCTGGAACGCCCGGGAGCCAGCCTGCCCCGTCGCCGGCGCCGCCGTTTCGGACGAGCCGGGCGGGGTGAAGTCGTTGCCGTACATGCCCTCATCCTACCAACCCCGTGTTACACCCGCGCCGCACATCTGCGCTCGATGTGTAACATCACCGCGGGAGCGCCACAATGGCTCCCATGGGCCCCGAGAAACCAGGCACGGCTGGAGCATCGGGCGGGCTGCAACCGGGACCCGACGTCTCGGTGCGGGTCGCCTGGAGCGCCGACGCCGCCGACATCGCCGAGGTGCAGGTCCGGGCCTGGCGGGCGGACTACGCCGGCCTGCTGCCCACCGAGCTGCTCGACGCGCTCGACCCCGAGGCGTTCACCCAGACCTGGGCCGAGGCGCTGGACAAGCCCCGTGACGCACGCAACCGGGTGCTGGTCGCGCTCGAGCGGGCCACCGTTCGCGGCTTCGCGGTGACCGGGCCCGGGGATGACCCCGACTGCGACCCCCTCGCCGACGGAGAGGTCATCGAGCTGAGTGTGGACGCCCATCACACCCGGGCGGGACACGGCTCGCGGCTGCTGCAGGCGTGCGCCGACACGTTGCGCGCGGACCGGTTCACCCGGGCGGTCACGTGGGTGACCAGCACCGACGACGTACGCCGCGGCTTCTTCGAGTCGGCGGGCTGGGCACCGGACGGAGCACACCGCGAGCTCGACCTGCACGGCGACGGGTCGGTGCGGGTCAAACAGGTCCGCCTGCACACCGACCTGGGCTCGTGACGCATGCAGGCAGAGCCTTCGCCGACCGCGTTTGAGATCGCCGGCAGCGGGAACCAACCCGCCATGTTCGGTCCACTGCCCGCACTCCACCGAGCCCTCGTCGCGCTGTGCCTGCTCGCCGCCTGCGCAGGGCTCGGGGCCTGGGTCAACTACTCCTTCGGCGAGTCGTCCGGCCCGATGCTTGCCGGACTGAGCGCGGGAGTCGGGGCAGGGGTCGGCGCGGCGGTCGGCATCGCCGCCGCGTTCCTGCTGCTGCACGACTTCACGGGGCTCACCGGGCACCACGGTCCGCACGGCCCGGCACCGCACCAGGTCCGGATCCGCTAGAAGGAGCAGGCCGCAGACGCGAGACATCCGGGCCCCGGGTCGCTACCTTTGTGCGATGCCGATCCGGCCGTGGGGAGGGATCCATCCCGCGCTGCGCGCGCTCGACGTCGCGCTCTGCGGCTGCTGCATCGCGCTCGCGGTGGTGTTCTCCGGCCGGAGCGAGGTCACCCCCGGCCCGCGCTGGCTGTTCGTGGCCTGCGTCTGCCTGGGGGCCGTGCTGCTGATCTGGCGCCGTGCGCGGCCGGTCGCGGTCTTCGCGGTGACGATCGGCGTCTACGTCGGCTACTTCCTGGCGTTCGGGGCGCCGGAGAACCTGGGACTGGTCCTCGACGTGACGGTGGCGCTGTTCGCCGTGGGTCGCTGGGAGCCGAACCGGCGACTCGCCCAGCAGATGCTGCTGTGGGCGGTGTTCGCCCTTGCCGTGCACGACTGGCTGGACCCCGCCGCGAAGACGTGGCACGCGCTGCTGACCGCGCTGCCCTACGACGTACTGATGCTGTGCGCCTGGCTGCTCGGGGCGTTCGTGCGGGTCCGCGGCGAGAGCCGTGCGGCGACCGCCGCCCGGATCGCGTCGCAGGAACGGACCCGCATCGCCCGGGAGCTGCACGACATCGTCGCGCACGGGCTCGGCGTGATGGTCCTGCAGGCGGAAGGCGCCGCCGAGATCGTGCAGCGCGATCCGGCACGCGCCCGGGCGGCCATGGAGCGGGTCGCCGAGAACGGGCGTTCCAGCCTGGTCGAGCTGCGCAAGGCGCTGGGCGCGCTGCGCGACCCGGATGCCGGCGAGCTCTCCCCCCAACCGGGTCTCGGCATGCTCGAGGAGCTGCTCGGCAAGGTCCGCGACAGCGGCCTGCAGGTCGACCTGGAGTCCGAGGGCAGCGCGAGACCGCTGCCGGCCGGGGTCGACCTCGCGGCCTACCGCGTGATCCAGGAGGCGCTGACCAACACGCTGCGGCACTCCCGCGCCAAGCGGGCGGTGGTGCGCGTGCGGCATGCGGCCCGCGGCGTGGACCTCGAGATCTGCGACGACGGCCACGCCGGCATCCACGCCGGCCACGGAAGCGGTCACGGCAGCCTGCCCGGCGGCGGGAGAGGGCTGGTGGGGATGCGTGAGCGGGTGGGCCTGCTCGGAGGAGTCGTCGACGCCGGCCCGCGCGCGGAGGGGGGCTTCCGGGTCGCCGTACACCTTCCCCACGCCGGAGCGCGATGAGCCAGATCCGGCTGGTGGTCGCCGACGACCAGGACCTGGTGCGCGACGGCCTGTCGATGATCCTGGACGGCCAGAGCGACATGACCGTGGTCGGCACCGCGACCGACGGCCTCGATGCCGTCGAGGCGGTGCAGCGGCTGGTCCCGGACGTGGCGCTCGTCGACATCCGGATGCCTCGTCTGGACGGGCTGGAGGCCACCCGACGACTGGTCGCTTCAGGTTCGCGGACCCGGATCCTCGTGCTCACCACCTACGACCTCGACGAGTACGTCGTGGCGGCGCTGCGGGCGGGGGCGAGCGGCTTCCTGCTCAAGGACGCACCCCGCGACAAGCTGCTGGCGGCGATCCGTGGCGCCATGGAGGGCGACCTGGTGCTCGCGCCGTCGGTCACCCGGCGGGTGGTAGACACCTACGTCACCCGGGGCATGCGCGCGGACGACCAGCTGCTCTCCCACCTCACCGCCCGCGAGACGCAGGTGCTGCGGCTGGTCGCCCAGGGCATGTCCAACGGCGAGATCGCCGACCACCTCATGGTGGGGGTCAGCACGGTCAAGTCGCACGTCGCGAAGCTGCTGGCAAAGCTCGGGCTCCGCGACCGCGTGCAGGCGGTGGTGTTCGCCTACGAGACCGGGGTGGCCGAGCATGTTGGCCCCGCGCCCGAGGACCGCTGAGCGCCGGTCGGGCCCGCGCCGCCCCAATCAGTCCAGCCCGAGGAGCCCCTCCAGCCCGACTGTCAGTCCTGGGTGGCCGGCGATGCTGCGCAGGCCCAGCAGCACGCCGGGAGTGAAGCCGGCCCGGTCGGTCGAGTCGTGCCGGATCGTGAGCGTCTCGCCGAGGCCGCCGAGCAGCACCTCCTGGTGGGCGACTAGGCCCAGGGCCCGCACCGCGTGAACGCGGATCCCGTCCACGTCCGCGCCCCGTGCGCCGTCCATCGACGTGGAGGTCGCGTCCGGGACCGGGCCGCGGCCGGCGTCGCTGCGGGCGGCGGCGACCAGGGACGCCGTTCGCCGGGCGGTGCCGGACGGCGCGTCGGCCTTGCCCGGGTGATGCATCTCGACGATCTCGACCGACTCGAAGTAGGGCGCCGCCTGGGCGGCGAACCGCATCATCAGCACGGCGCCGATCGCGAAGTTCGGGGCGACGAGCACTCCGGTCGAGGGCGAACCCGCGAGCCAGCCGCGCACCTGCTCCAGCCGGTCGTCGTCGAAGCCGGTGGTGCCGACGACGGCGTGGATGCCATGGGCGATGCAGAACTCGAGGTTGCCCATCACCGCGTCCGGGCGGGTGAAGTCCACCACCGCGCCGGCACCCGCCTCCACCAGTGAGTCGAGCCGGTCCCGCGACCCGATGCGCGCGACCAGCTCCATGTCGTCGGCGTCGGCGACGGCGTCGCAGACCACCGACCCGACACGGCCGCCGGCGCCGAGAACACCCACCTTCAGCCCTGCCATGGCCGCCAACCTACGCGTCCAGGTGCCGCACCGCGTGCGCCGGCCCCACCGCCGCCAACGTGTCGGGACCGCTCAGCAGCGTGCCGGCCAGCGCGTGCACGTCCTCCACGCTGACCTCGTCGATGCGCCGGATCACCTCGTCGATGGCCGGCATCTCGTCGTAGACCAGCTCGGCCTTGGCGATCCGGGACATCCGCGCCCCGGAGTCCTCCAGCCCGAGCACCAACCCGCCGCGCAGCTGGCCCTTGCCGCGGGCCAGCTCGTCCTCGGTGATGCCGGTCTCGGCGAGCCGGGACAGCTCCCGGCGTACGACGTCGACCACCTCACGCGCCTTCGCGGGCAGGCAGCCGACGGCGACCGCGAACGCTCCGGCGTCTGCGTAGTGCACGGCGTAGGAGTAGACCGAGTAGGCCAGGCCGCGGCGCTCCCGGATCTCCTGGAACAGCCGTGAGGACGTGCCCGCCCCGAGCGCTGCGTTCAGCACGCCGAGGGCGTACCTGCGATCGTCGGTGCGCACCAGGGCGTTGACGCCCAGCACGAGGTTGACCTGCTCGAACGGCCGCTCCAGTGTCGCCGACCCGGCCGCGACTCGCTGCGCCCGCCGGCTCCGGCGCGGCTCGTGGGGCACGGCTGCGGAGTCGGCCAGGAAGTCACCGCGGGAGAAGGCCTTGCGAACCACTCGCACGACTGCGCCGTGGTCGAGGTTGCCGGCGACCGCCACGACGATGTTCGAGGGCGTGTAGCGCGAGGCGTAGTAGCCCGCGATCTTGCTCTGGGTGAGCGCGGCCACCGACTCGGTGGTCCCGGCGACCGGACGGCCCAGCGGCGAGGAGCCCCACGCCTGGGCCGCGAACAGGTTCTGCACCACGTCGTCGGGATCGTCGTCGTGCATGGCGATCTCGTCGAGGATCACCTCCCGCTCGGCCTCGACGTCCTCGGCGGCCAGCAGGGAGGAGGTGACCATGTCGCCGAGCACGTCGACCGCGAGCGCCAGGTCGTCGTCCAGCACCCGCGCGTGGAAGCAGGTGTACTCCTTGGCGGTGAACGCGTTGCACTCCCCGCCGACCCGGTCCAGCGCCACCGACAGGTCGAGCGCGGAACGGGTCGGTGTGCCCTTGAACAGCAGGTGCTCCAGGAAGTGCGAGGCCCCCGATCGCTGCGGCGACTCGTCGCGCGAGCCGACCCCGACCCACACGCCGATGGACGCAGAGCGCACTCCCGGCATCGTCTCGGTCACCACGCGCAGCCCGCCGGGGAGGACGGTGCGCCGGACCCGGGAGGCGATGGCGCCTCCCGAGCCCTTCTCCACCAGGAGCGTGCGGGTGGTGCCCGGCCGCTGTGCGGCTGCCGGCGTCACCTACTTGGCGGCGCCGGCTTCGTCGGCCCGGCTGCTCTCGCCGCTGTCCTCGTCCTCGGTGACCGGCACCAGGGACAGCTTGCCGCGGTCGTCCACCTCGCCGATCTGCACCTGGATCTTCTGCCCGACCGACACGACGTCCTCGACGTTCTCGACCCGCTTGCCACCGGCGAGCGCGCGCAGCTTGCTGATGTGCAGCAGCCCGTCCTTGCCCGGCAGCAGCGACACGAACGCACCGAAGTTGGTGATCTTGACGACCGTGCCGAGGTAGCGCTCGCCGACCTCGGGCATCGTCGGGTTGGCGATGCCGTTGATGATCGACCGGGCTGCTTCGGCGGACTCGCCGTCGGTGGCGCCGACGTAGATCGTGCCGTCGTCCTCGATGGTGATCTGTGCGCCGGTGTCGTCCTGGATCTGGTTGATCACCTTGCCCTTGGGGCCGATCACCTCGCCGATCTTGTCGACCGGGACGTGCATGGTGAGGATCCGCGGCGCGTTCAACGACATCTCGCCGGGTCCGTCGATGGCCTCGGCCATCACGTCCAGGATCACCAGCCGGGCGTCCTTGGCCTGGTTGAGCGCCTTGCCGAGCACGTCGGCAGGGATGCCGTCCAGCTTGGTGTCGAGCTGCAGCGCGGTGACGAACTCGCGCGTGCCTGCGACCTTGAAGTCCATGTCGCCGTAGGCGTCCTCTGCGCCGAGGATGTCGGTGATCGCGACGTACTGGCCTTCACCGTCGACATCCCCGGAGATCAGGCCCATCGCGATGCCCGCGACCGGCGCCCGCAGCGGCACTCCGGCCTGCAGCAGGGACATGGTCGACGCGCACACCGAGCCCATCGAGGTCGAGCCGTTGGAGCCCATGGCCTCGGAGAGCTGACGGATCGCGTAGGGGAACTCCTCACGAGTCGGCAGCACCGGCACCAGCGCTCGGCGGGCAAGGGCACCGTGGCCCACCTCTCGGCGCTTCGGCGAGCCGACCCGTCCGGTCTCGCCGGTGGAGAACGGCGGGAAGACGTACTTGTGCATGTAGCGGCGCGTCTTCTCCGGCGACAGCGTGTCGAGCTTCTGCTCCATGGTGAGCATGTTCAGCGTGGTGACGCCCAGGATCTGGGTCTCGCCCCGCTCGAAAAGCGCCGAGCCGTGCACGCGCGGGACCACGCCGACCTCGGCGGACAGCGTGCGGATGTCGGTGATGCCACGCCCGTCGATGCGGACCTTGTCGCGCAGCACCCGCTCGCGGACCAGCTTCTTGGTGACCGCCCGGAACGCCGCGCCGAGCTCCTTCTCGCGGCCCTCGAAGTCCGCGCCGAGCTTGTCGAGCACGCCGTCCTTGATCTGGTCCATCTTCGACTCGCGCTCGAGCTTGCCGGCGATGGTCAGGGCCTGGGCGAGGTCCGCTGCGGCGGAACCCTCGACGGCGGCGTAGGCGTCGTCCTCGAAGTCGAGGAAGATCGGGAACTCGGTGACGGGCTTGGCGGCCTGCTTGGCCAGCTCGGCCTGTGCCTCGCAGAGCTGCTTGATGAACGGCTTGGCGGCATCCAGGCCCTGTGCGACGACCTCCTCGGTGGGTGCCTGCTTGCCTGCCTGGACCAGGTCCCAGGTCTGCTCGGTGGCCTCGGCCTCGACCATCATGATCGCCACGTCGCCGGTCTCGGTCACGCGGCCGGCGACGACCATGTTGAACACGGCGTCCTCGAGCTGGGAGTGGGTCGGGAACGCCACCCACTGGCCGTCGATCAGTGCCATCCGGGTGCCTCCGACCGGGCCGGAGAACGGCAGGCCGGACAGCTGGGTGGAGATCGACGCGGCGTTGATCGCGAGTACGTCGTACGGCGTGTCCGGCTCGAGGGCCAGCACGGTGATGACGACCTGCACCTCGTTGCGCAGGCCCTTCTTGAAGGTCGGGCGCAGCGGACGGTCGATCAGCCGGCAGGTGAGGATCGCGTCCTCGCCGGGCCGCCCCTCGCTGCGGAAGAACGAGCCGGGGATCCGGCCCGCGGCGTACATCCGCTCCTCCACGTCGATGGTGAGGGGGAAGAAGTCGAACTGGTCCTTCGGGTGCTTGCCGGCGGTCGTCGCCGACAGCACCATGGTCTCGTCGTCGAGGTAGGCGGTCACCGATCCGGCGGCCTGCCGGGCCAGCAGCCCGGTCTCGAACTTGACGGTGCGCTGGCCGAACTTGCCGTTGTCCAGAACGGTCTCGACGGCCGAGATGACGGGTTCTTGAGTCTGGGTGGGCAACGCGTGCCTCTCTTGTGTCGCGGAGCGGACCGCGAGTGCGCCTGGTCGAGGCGCGCAGTCGGCAGGTGTCCTGCCCGGCTGCGGGTGGACCCCGAGGGTGGGCCGGTCTTCGATCGAGGCCCGCGGGGGTCGGTGGTCGAGCTTGTCGCTGCTCGGTGGTTGAGCTTGTCGAAACCCCGAAGGCCACTACCGAGGACCGGGCCGGACGCGAGTGGTCGCGGGGGTCGCTCCTGGTGGGTGTGACTCTCTGTTCAGTTGTCCCCGGCGGTTGAGCTTGTCGAAACCCCGGGGCGTGCCGAGCTCAGCGGCGCAGGCCGAGCCGCTCGACGATGGAGCGGTAGCGGTTGATGTCCTGCTTCTGCATGTAGTTCAGCAGACGCCGGCGCTGGCCGACCAGCAGCAGCAGGCCACGACGCGTGTGGTGGTCGTGCTTGTGCTCCTTGAGGTGCTCCGTCAGGTGGCTGATGCGATGGCTGAGCAGCGCGATCTGCACCTCGGGCGAGCCGGTGTCGCCCTCGTTCGTGGCGTACTGGGCGATGATCTTCTTCTTGGTCTCCGCATCGGTACCGATCGACATGCGGGCTCCCTTCGGTTCTTCCGTTGCGCGGCGCGCCGGGGCCTGTTCACCCGGGCACTCTCGATCCGCGGCCGTTGCACGGCAACCG
>DASSKK010000072.1:0-5811 GCA_035690495.1 Nocardioidaceae bacterium
GCCGTCGACGAACCGCTGCTGGAGGTCTCCACCGACAAGGTCGACACCGAGATCCCCTCCCCCGTCGCAGGCACCCTGCTGGAGATCAAGGTCAACGAGGACGAGACCGTCGAGGTCGGCGCCGAGCTCGCCATCGTCGGCTCCGGGAAGCCTGGTGGCGGAGGCGGCGGGCAGGAGCAGCCGAGCGGCGAGGCCGAGCCGACCCAGGAAGCCGAGCCGGAGGAGCAGCCCGCCCAGGAGCAGGCCGCGGAGGGCGCGGCCGAGGAGGGCGCCGCCGGTGAGGCTGAGCAGAAGCCGGCCGAGCCCGAGCCCGAGCCGCAGAAGGCACAGCAGGCAGAGCCCGAGCAGGCCGAGGAGCCGGCCCAGACGCAGCAGCCCCAGCACGCCGCCAGCCAGCCCGACAAGGCGTCCGGCCAGGGCGGCGGTCAGGAGGACGCCGGCCCGTACGTCACACCGCTGGTCCGCAAGATGGCCGCCGAGCACGGCGTGGACCTGGCCGGCCTGACGGGCTCGGGGGTCGGTGGGCGAATCCGCAAGCAGGACGTGCTCGACGCAGCCAAGGCCCAGCAGCCAGCCGGCGCGCAGGCGGAGCAGGCACCGGCCGCGGCGCAGGCGCCCTCGGGTGCCGGAGCCCCGGCGCCGGTCACCCCGAGCCCGCTGCGCGGCAAGATCGAGCCGATGTCCCGGCTGCGCAAGGTGATCGCCAAGCGGATGGTCGAGTCGTTGCAGACCTCCGCGCAGCTGACCACGGTGGTGGAGGTCGACGTGACCGCGATCGCCCGGCTCCGCGAGGCGGCGAAGGCCGACTTCGCCGCGCGCGAGGGCGTCAAGCTGTCGTTCCTGCCGTTCTTCGCCAAGGCGACCGTGGACGCGTTGAAGGCGCACCCGTCGCTCAACGCCGCGATCGACACCGAGAAGGGCGAGGTCACCTACTTCGACCACGAGAACCTCTCGATCGCCGTCGACACCGAGAAGGGCCTGCTCACCCCGGTGGTCAAGGAGGCCGGCGACCTGTCGATCTCGGGACTGGCGCGCAAGATCGCTGACGTGGCCGAGCGCACCCGCACGAACAAGATCGGCCCCGACGAGCTGTCCGGTGGCACGTTCACGCTGACCAACACCGGCAGCCGTGGGGCGTTGTTCGACACTCCGATCATCAACCAGCCGCAGGTCGCCATCCTGGGCACCGGCTCGGTGGTCAAGCGCGCCGTGGTCATCGACGACCCCAACCTGGGCGAGACGATCGCGGTGCGTCACATGATGTACCTCGCGCTCACCTACGACCACCGGCTGGTCGACGGCGCCGATGCGGCTCGGTTCCTCGAAGAGGTCAAGCAGCGCCTGGAGTCGGGGCAGTTCGAGGTGTGAGTCCTCGATGAGGCTGGTCATCGCAGGGGCGAGCGGCTTCCTCGGCCGCGCCTGGCGCGACCACCTGGCCGGTGAGGGGCACGAGGTGGTGCGGCTGGTGCGCCGTCCGTCCGGTACGCCGTCCGAGTCGCGCTGGGACCCCTATGCCGGCCACGTCGACCCGGAGCTGATCGAGACGGCCGACGTCGTCGCCTGCCTGTCGGGCGCGCCTCTCCTCCACGTGCCGTGGAACCGGGCCTACCAACGCACGTTCACCGACAGCAGGGTCGTGCCGACACGGACGCTCGCGGAGGCCGTCGCGCGTTCGTCTCGCAAGCCGGCGCTGGTCGCGCAGAACGGCATCGCCGGGTACGCCGGACACGGCGAACTCGTGCGCACCGAGAAGTCCGACGCCGACGCGGACACGTTCATGGCCGAGGTGACCCGGCAGTGGGAGCAGGCGGCGACGCCCGCAGCGGGCGCCGGAGCACGCGTCGTCGTGATGCGCACGGCGGTGGTTCTCGACAAGCGCGGTGGCGCGTTCGCACCGATGAGCCTGGCGTTCAAGGCCGGTCTTGGCGGGCCGATGGGCTCCGGCGAGCAGTACTTCTCCACGATCAGCCTGCAGGACTGGGTACGCGCCGCGACGTACCTCGCCACCCATGACCAGTGCAACGGCGCCTACAACCTCAGCGGCCCGCACCCCACGACCAACCGGGAGTTCGCGCGCACGCTGGGCTCGCTGCTGCACCGTCCTGCTCTGATTCCCGTGCCACCGCCGGCGATCCGCCTTGCGCTCGGGGCGGCGTCCAGCGAGGTGCTCGGGTCCGCCCGCGTGGAGCCGGCCCGGTTGCTCGAGGAGGGGTTCACCTTCGAGCACCCGACGCTCGGGGACCGCCTCCGGGCTGCGCTGTCCTGACCGCGGCCGCCAACCAGCGACGCCCCTGTCGTCGCAGCGTCAGAATGTGAGTGGTGGCCCCGTCGCGGGGCAATCGCACGCGGTGTCCATGACCGACCGCCAGCGCGCCGGTCAGCCGATCGGTGACCCGCAGCCGCAATCGCCTGCCCCCGTGTTGCAGCACGGCCACCTCGAGCAGCTGCATCCGGATGCCCTCCACGCGCAGTCCCCGCGCGGCGTAGGACCGCAGCAGCCGTACGTCGGCGCTACCGGCACCCGAGCCATCGGTGTACAGCTCCCGCAGCTCACCCGCCGAGCCGTCGGCGTACGCCCGGGCGCGCCGCCGGTCCCACCGGTGCAGGACTCGCACTGCCGGAACCTCTCCGCCGTTGCCGGGCACAGCCTGGTCGAGCGAAGCCCGCTGGTCGAGCGAAGCCCGCTGGTCGAGCCCGTCGAGACCTCCCGGCGCCGCGGCCACCGCGCCCACCCCGGCGTCGATGGGCCGGCCTTGGCCGAGGACCCATACGCCACCGACGAGCAGCGCGCACACGACAGCGAGGACCAGGACACCTCGACGCGCGCGCGCCGGACGCGGGGCCAGATGCAGAGGGCGATCGGTGCTCATCGGTCCACTCTGGCGCAGATCCGCGGCCCGCTGCAGAAGTTATCCACAGGGTTAGGCTCGACACGTGAGCGAGCTGATCGTCAAGGAGCTGGGGTACGGCGCGAACGCGGTCGACTACCACGAGGCGTGGGATCTGCAACGTCGGATCCACGCCGAGGTGGTCGCGGGCGGGCCGGACACGCTGCTGCTGCTCGAGCACCCGCCGGTGTTCACCGCGGGCAAGCGCACCCAGCCAGACGAGCGGCCGCTCGACCCCGGAGGGATCCCGGTCGTCGACGTCGACCGCGGCGGCAAGATCACCTACCACGGGCCGGGTCAGCTCGTCGGCTACCCGATCGTGCGGCTGCCCGACCACGTGTACGTCGTCGACCACGTGCGCCGCATCGAGGAGGCACTCATCCGCGCATGTGCCGAGCTGGGGGTGAGCACGGCTCGGGTGCCGGGACGCAGCGGGGTGTGGCTGGCCGAGGACGAGCGAGGTCCCGAGCGGAAGGTGGCCGCGCTCGGCATCCGGGTCAGCCGCGGCGTCGCGATGCACGGGTTCGCGCTCAACTGCGACATGGACCTCTCCGTCTTCGACCGGTTCGTGCCGTGCGGCATCTCCGACGCCGGAGTCACGTCCCTGTCGGCCGAGGCAGGCCGGCCGGTGAGCGTGGCCGAGGCGGCACGCGTCGTCGAGCCGCACCTGCGCGACCTGCTGAGCTGGACGACGTACACCCGCTCGCCGGACCTCCCGGCCAAACCAGAACCCGGCCGGGTCCCGGCAGGCTCGACCACCGAACCCCGACCGACCACTAAGGCTCGGCTGATCGACCCCGCAGCGACCTTTCACTGACACCCGCTGGCGGCGTTACCGGACGGACATCGGCCGTCCCGGCGTCGGCGCCGCACCCTTCGCGGCGCTTGGGGCGTGCAACGCCCCCGGCGTAGAGTGGCGGGCGTGACTCAAGCGCCCACGAACCCTGGATCGAGCGCGCCCACAGCCCCGGCACCGGAGGGCCGCAAGCTGCTCCGCCTCGAGGTCCGCAACGCAGCGACCCCGATCGAGAAGAAGCCGGAGTGGATCAAAACCCGCGCGAAGATGGGCCCCGCATACCGCGAGCTGCAGGGGCTGGTGAAGTCCGAAGGGCTGCACACCGTCTGCCAGGAAGCCGGCTGCCCGAACATCTTCGAGTGCTGGGAGGACCGGGAGGCGACGTTCCTGATCGGCGGGGACCAGTGCACCCGGCGCTGCGACTTCTGCCAGATCGACACCGGCAAGCCGGAGCCGCTGGACCGCGACGAGCCGCGCCGCGTGGCCGAGAGCGTCCGCTCGATGGGTCTGCGCTACGCCACTATCACCGGTGTCGCGCGCGACGACCTGCCCGACGGCGGCGCCTGGCTGTACGCCGAGACGGTCCGGGCGATCCACGAGCTGAACCCCGACACCGGGGTGGAGAACCTGATCCCGGACTTCAACGGCAAGCCGGACCTGCTCGCCGAGGTCTTCGAGTCCCGCCCGGAGGTGCTCGCGCACAACGTGGAGACGGTGCCGCGGATCTTCAAGCGGATCCGGCCCGCGTTCCGCTACGACCGGTCGCTGGACGTGATCACCGCGGCCCGCGACTTCGGCCTGGTCACCAAGTCCAACCTGATCCTCGGCATGGGCGAGACCCGCGAGGAGGTCTCCCAGGCGCTGGTCGACCTGCACGCGGCCGGCTGCGAGCTGATCACGATCACGCAGTACCTCCGGCCGTCGGCCCGCCACCATCCCGTCGAGCGTTGGGTGAAGCCCGAGGAGTTCGTCGAGCTCGCCGCCGAGGCCGAGCAGATCGGCTTCGCCGGGGTGATGTCCGGCCCGCTGGTGCGGTCGTCGTACCGCGCCGGAAGGCTGTACCGTCAGGCGGTCGAGGCCCGGGAGTCGACTCCTGCCGAGGCATCGGCCTGACAGCAGCCACCCAGCACACCAGCACGCAGAGCGAGAAGAACAGGCAGCGCATGGCGAAGAAGGACGAGCCGCAGAAGCAGGGGCGTCTCAAGCAGTTCGTCGAGTCGTACAAGATGACTCGCGAGTCCGATCCGCGGATCGGCTGGCTGCTGCTCGGTGCCTTCGTGATCGCCGCTGCGATCGTGTGGGCCATCTTGTACGCCGTGCCCGGCGGCGGTCCGCTCGACATCGTCATCGCCGTGCTCTTCGGCATCCTCGCGGCACTGTTCCTGTTCGCCCGCCGGGCGGAGAAGGCCGCATACGCGCAGATCGAGGGCCGCCCCGGCGCCGGGGCCGCTGCGCTCGGGACGCTGCGGCGCGGCTGGAAGGTCGAGCCGGCCGTGTCGTTCAACAAGAGCCAGGACATCGTGCACCGGGTCGTCGGCCCACCGGGCATCGTGCTGATCGGCGAGGGCAACCCGAACCGGCTCAAGACGCTGCTGGCCAACGAGCGCCGCAAGCACGAGCGCGTTGCCTCCGACACCGAGATCCACGAGGTCGTCGTGGGCGAGCCGCCCGACGGCGTGCCGATCCCCAAGCTGTCCCGGCACGTCCGCAAGCTCGGCAAGAGCCTCAAGCCCGCCGACATGACCGACGTGCTCGCGCGGCTGAAGGCACTCGACGCGAACCGGTCCGCCGCCCCGATGCCGAAGGGCCCGGTGCCGACCAACCTCAAGGGGATGCGCGGCAACATGCGCGGCCGCTGAGCTGCCTCAGCCCCGGAACCGTTGCGCGGTCGCCTCAGAGACCTGCCTGGCTGGCGCCATGCTCGGCCTGCGACCGGGTGTAGCCGTCATACATCAATTGCTGGATGAGACCCGAGCGAGAGAACCACGTCATGCTCAAGTACTCCTCAGCAGCCTTTCCCGCCTGCTCGTTCCAGTCCGCGTGCACCGCGTCCGCAGCGAAAGACGCATCCGCCCTCGAGTAGCCCTCGTACTTCAACTGCTGGATGAGACCCGAGCGCGAAAACGC
>DASSKK010000073.1:0-28063 GCA_035690495.1 Nocardioidaceae bacterium
TCGCCGTCGCGAACGTCGAGTACGACAACGACGACACCTGGGACAAGGTCTTCCCATCCAAAGCCGTGCTCCGATACAACTGCACCTCGTCGGAGGCAGACCCCAGATACATGAAGTGCGCACCGCCACCGACCGGCGCCGTCGAATCCGTCTCGTCGTCCTGTTGGGTCGGCAGGTAAACCGAACTGTCGTACGCCATCTCGCCCCACGCGGCCTGCGCGCGATCATGCACGGAGACAGTCCCGCCGACAGTCGCCGCGGATGCGGAGACTGTCGGCGCCGCTATCAGGAGCGCAGTGGCGCCCACCGCGAACAAGCTGATGGTGGTTCTCGAATGCGATCGTCTCTGGAACACCGAAGCTCTCCCTCGTCGTGTCAAATCACCGTGCTGACTGTCCAACCCGCCGGGCCATTCGTGCATGAGGCACATCTTTCGCCTTCGCAACTTCTATCACAGTCCCGCCTTGATTTGGGCTTTCCGTGGGTTCCGGTCTGGTCTCGACCGCCCGTTTGACGCATAAGTGGCGCCGAAGTTGGTGATCTCGCAGCCGACGAGACGTGCGGAGGTGTCAACGTGCAGGATTCCGTAGATCCGTTCGATGACGGAGACGCCGCCCCAGACCGCCGATCCGGCGCGACCGGTCAGGTGCTGC
The DNA here is from genome assembly GCA_035690495.1 of Nocardioidaceae bacterium. Lineage (GTDB taxonomy): Bacteria > Actinomycetota > Actinomycetes > Propionibacteriales > Nocardioidaceae > DASSKK01. Next base: position 654 of record DASSKK010000073.1, read on the forward strand.
GACAACGTCGGTCTCTGTCACGGCGACGCGAACGGGTTGGTGACCAGGACTCCCCGCAGACGCGCGCCCGTGGCCAGATCCTCGGTCCAGAGCTCGTCACATCCCGGATCGACGCGCGGCCTCCAGGATCATCGCGTCCCAGATCGACATCTTGTGGTCGAGGGCGGTTCGCGCTGCCCGAAGCACCAGCCGCGCGTCGGAGGGTACGACGTACAGCCGGGCAAGGCCTGCCAAGACCTGTTGCGCCGCCTCGTACCGGACTGGCGGCTGAAGCTTTCCCGTGATCACGACGAACAACTCGAGCATCACCTGCGTGCTGACCACCAAGTCGTGCTCAAATGCGCCAAGGGCGCGTCGTGCCACCGCTTGCTTGGCCGGCTCTCCGGCGTCGAACTGGGAGGCCCGCACGTTGGTGTCGACGAAGACCCTAGCCACGGTGCAGGTCGTCTCGCCTCCACGCCCGCCCGGTCCCTGCGCTGCCGGATCGGGCTCGGTCGGCGATGGCGCCGAGCTCGGAGAACACCGCCGCCTCCAGAAGCGCCTTCGGAGTCCATGCGGGCCACGACGGTTCGCCGACGAGACGTCCGCGTTCGTACCTCGCGACGATCCGGAACGGAGTCGCAGCACGACTGTTGCCATAGAACGTCACCCGGTCCGCCACGTCGCGGGCGGTCGCCACCAGTGGCCACAGTCGGGCATACCGCTCCCGGATCTTGCGCTCCGGAACTTCATGGCCGCCCTGCTCGACCCGGAGGGCCACCCGCGCGACCAGCACGCTCTCCGGCACCACCATCACGTGAAGGTGGACCAGGTAGCCCAGCGCTTCCGCCTCGGCGACCAGATCGACCTTGCTGGGATGGCTGAACACCGTCTCGGTGATGAAAGACGCGTGCGCCCTCATCAACCGCCGCCTCTCTTCCGCCGCCGCGCGCGAGGCGTCGTAGGCGTGGTGGGCCTGAGCGTCAGGCCAACGCTCGGCAGCGATCAGATCGGCGTTGACAAATGCCAGCTGTGTGACCGGCTCGAGGGCTTCGCTGACGAATGTCGATTTGCCCGCTCCGTTCGGACCTGCCACCAGGTGCAGAACAGGAGTCGACACAGTCGAAGGCCGCGTGGGAGCTCAGGAGTCGGCGGAAGGGCGGATCACGAGGTTGCCCTCGTTGTCGGCCTCGGCCCACTTCACGCCGCTAGCCTCGAACTTCTTCTCCAGATCGAGTGAGGCGAGCCGGGTCGCAAAGCGCTCATCCCAGACTGCGCGGACGATTGCCTGCTCACGCTCGTGGAGCGCGTCGTAGGGACCCTCGCCGGCCAGCACGGCCTCCACGTCACGATGGCTGACATTGGCGGAGGCCTCGAACTCCCTGCCGATGCGCGCCCAATGGTCGATCTGCTGGGCGGCACTGCGGCTTTGCAGCGCGCCGGTCGACTTGGCGGCGGCGAAGAGGTCCCCATCGATTCGCGTCGGCATCGTGGACATGGCCTCAGTGTAGCATCTTGCTACGTCGATGGCTGAGCTGTCACCCGGGCTCGGGCCGCCGGAGCGCCGATGATCCGCGCCGCCAACCGCGGTGAGCCAGGGCCGCGGCTGAAACGTGTCGGCGAACAGGGAGCGCCGACCCGCGGCGACCTGGCCGCAGGCCGCGTACAACTCCCTCCGCAGCAAGCGTGTCCAGACAGCCGGAAGCCCCGGCCCTGCGAAGAGGGCCGGGGCTCCCGGATTGCTACTAGGTTGTCTCGTTCAGAACGAGTGAGACTGGATGTCTAACTCGTCCTACGGCTGCGAAGCGAAGACCTGGTCGCCGACTGCCTGGCTCTTCTGGGAGGTACCCGAGCCAGCGGTGACCGTGTCGCCATCGGTGCCCTGCTTCGCGGTCACGATGTAGTGTCCACCGCTTGCCGGAGTCACAGCGAACGTGACGTTGATGGTCACCGTGTCCGCTGTGCCTGCGGCCGTCCCGTCCGTCGCGGAGTTGACCGTGCCGGCGTGCCCGGTCCCACCCGCGTCGAAGTACTGAACCGTGAAGTCGGATCCGTCAGCGTCCACACTGCTGTTGTTGACGTCCTCGTTATAGGTAACGGTGATGTCCTCCGTGCTAGCTGGCACAGTCGCTCCCGCGGCCGACGCGAACGCCGGAGCGCCGGTCGTGGTTGCCGCGCCCGACTTGACCGGACCCGCGGTAGCGCTGGGTGCGCTCTCCTCGCCGCCCTCGTCGACCGAGGTCACGGTGTAGCAGTACTCCGGGTCGGTTCCAGTGGTCGGGGTTGCCGGCGCGCTGGTGTCGTTGAACGTGTACGACCCGCCGGCCGGGTTCGTGTCATCGACAGATCCGACCTTGCTGTACTTGGTCGTGTCCGTCGTGCAGGTGATCGGTCCACCGGTGATCGTCGGCTGAGTCGCCGTTGCCCGGTACACGTTGTACGACGCCACCGTGTCCGTCGCCGAGTCGTCGAAGGTGACGTCAACACCGCCCTTAGTGGTGTTCTCCGCCGCCGTCACGCCGGTTGGCGCGCTCGGAGCCACGTCGTTGAGCTGGAACGTGGACTGACCAGACGGAGTGTCGTTGTAGAACAGCCCGCCGAGGGTGTCGTCGACCGACAACGCGTCCTCGAACTGCGCCATAGTGACCGTGCTGTACGTGGTCGCGCTGCCGCTCTTGACCTGGAACACGTCATTGCTGTCGTAGTAGTAGGTCGCAGGAGCGTCGGTCTCGAAGAAGTCCGCGCCCTTGTTGACCGAGGTCACCGTACCCCCTGGCGTGATTGCACCTGTGGCTGCCTCGGGCGCGACGATGTCGGTCTCCTGGCCGACGCCGAAGGACTCGCTCGGGGTGCCATCCGCATTCAGGCTCAGAGTGTCGTTATCCGCGTCGTCGGCGAAGACAACCGGACGGAAGTCCTCGGTCCCAGCCTTCACGGAGAATGTCACCGTGCCGCCGGTCACGGCGACCTGGTCGGTGCTGCCGCCCGCCGCGCCGTTCACCACGGTCACGCTCGCGTCCGAGGCCGCCAGCGTGGCCACGTTGCCGGAGCCTCCGGGGTTGGTGCCCTTGAAAGTCACCACGCCGTTGGCGGAGTTCTGCGTCACCTGGTCAGCGGTCGGCAGCACGATGTCCACGTGAGTGGCGTCGGTGATGCCGGTGACCGTGTAGGTCAGAACGTCATTGGCGTTCGCCGTAGCCGCTCCGCCTGCGACCGTGTAGGTCTGGTTCGACTGGACCGACTGGGCCGCCGCCTCCATGGCCGCCTGCGCGGCGGCGGACACGGCGTTCGGGCCACCGAAGATGGCGCCGTCGGACAGCGTGTTGGCGTTGTCCTTCAGGTAGCTAAGGACCGAGGTGCCCGGGTTGTTCACGTTGTTGGTGATCAGCAGCGGGCGGTTCTGCTTGCCCGTCAGCGGGCCACCGGACAGCGCGTCGGCGCCGTAGCCCATGGTGTAGCCGGAGGCCACGTTCACACCCGTGGTGTTGAAGCCCAGGTTGGCCACCTCGTAGTTCGCCACCGCGACCGAGGTGCCGGCGCGGTCGGTGCCTGCCAGCCGCTTGTCCACGGTGATGCCGTTGGTCTCGAGCTTGTCGATGACAGCCTGGCCGACGGCGTTCGGGCCACCAAGGACCACCACGTGTGTGACACCAGCAGCCTTGAGGGCGTTGATGACAACATCCTTGATGGTGCTCTGGCTGCTCAGGCCGAGCGCGTGGCCGTCGTACTCCATCGGGCCGCCACCGAGGGCGTCCGGGAAGTTGGTGCCGGTCGCCACGACGCCGAGGTCGTCGCTCGCGCCGCCCGCGTCGATCACAGCCGCGTCGGTCTCGAAGCGGTCCGTGCCCGCGACCCGGGTGACGTTGTAACCAGCGCCCTGCAGAGCGGCGACCTGTGCGTCGCTGATCGCGTTGGGGCCGCCGACCACGATGATGTCCGTGGTGCCCTGCTGCTGCAGCTGCTGCAGCGTCTCATCGGGAGTCTTGTTCTCCCGGGTGAGCAGGATCGGGGCCTTCTTGGCGCCGGCCAGATAGTTGGCCGAGAGCGCGTCGGCGTAGTTGCCCTGCGTGCCGTTGGCCAGAATCGCCGTCGTGTTGGTGCTGCTAAAGGTGTCGGCGACGGTTGCGGCAGTGCCGTACCGGTTGGCGCCGGCGATCCGGTCGAAACTGAATCCTGTGTCGGCGCTGGCCGCAGCGGCGCCAGCTAGGGCGGTACCCGCTACTACGGCGCCCGACGCTACGACCGCGAAGGCCGCACGGCGAGTTCGCCTAGTTGGTGACTTACTCAAGATCTCCTCCATAGAGACTTAGTTCGAACTTCGAACAGTGGGGATCGTCCCCCGGTGAACGACTGCGACCCCAGGGGGTTCAGTCTCCCGGCCGACCTTCCAGGCGGCAGAACCGGACTGTACTCGCATCAGATCCTTGTGCAATCTCAGGGTCCTTCTACGAGTGCCAGCCACGATGCTGCCTGCGGCATCCTGTCGGGCCGAGGACGGACACATGGGTATTCGTCCCGTGAAGCCGAGCCTAGGGGACCGTATCGTGTTTGTCGCCCCTTTCGCATCTGTGAGTAAAGAAATAGCATCACGGAACGGCAACGATGCACGTGGTGCGAAGGTTACGGGAGGGGCAGGAGATCCGCCTGTAGGCGCGCCGCTGGCCCAGCCGGGCTCATCCTCTCGACAAGTTCGCTGATGCGCAACTGTCGCAGGGGTTTCGCCCGGAGCGGCCCGACCCCTATCGGTACTGCCGTCCTGGCCTGGTGCGGACCGCGGTACCGGCAAGGCTGGCCCGCCCGCGCCCGAGGGAAGGGCCTTGGAGAACCATTCGCGTGGCTGAGCTAACCGGTGCAGGCTTGGGCAGCAGCCGGCTTGCGATCGGCCCGAGGGGTGGGATCATGTCAGTGAGCGAACGCGAACGACGCGAACTCACGGAGGCATCGGTGAGCACCATCGGCGAAGCGCCGACCGACACGCTGTTCAGCAGCCTGCCTCCCAACGGCTGGGGCGAGGTCGCCACCAAGCGCGACCTGGAAGTTCTCGCCGCTCGAACCGACCCTCGCTTCGACGTGCTCGAAGCGAAGCTCGGCTCCATGATGGCAACCTTCGACGCGAAGATTCGCGCTCTGCAGTGGATCGTCGGTCTCCTGACCGTGCTGGTCGCCGCCGTGCTGGCCACCCTCATAGCCAGCTGACTTCGCCGTCGGCCGGGGGTCTTTGCAAGATCGACAGATCGGGTGGTTTCGAGACGCTCCTCCGCTTCGCTCCCCCCGCTCCTCAACCACCGGGGCTCCCCCGCTCCTCAACCACCGGTGTGGGCGTCGGGAGTGGTTTCGAGACGCTCCTCCGCTTCGCTCCCCCGCTCCTCAACCACCGGGGCTCCGGCGCTCCTCAACCACCGGGGCTCCGGCGCTCCTCAACCACCTGTGGGCCGGGCTGGGTGACTCGTTGCCGGTACCGCTGCACCGACCTGGCGCCTGCGGCCGCACCGACAAGCGTCGTGCCTCCGCCGGCCGCAACCGGTTGTGTGGCGGTGGCCGTTTCATGTAACGTAGCCGTATGTCTTCGACTCGCGAGCGCGTACGTCTCCATCGGCAGAAGCTCCGTAAGCAGGGGCTTCGCCCCGTCCAGATCTGGGTGCCGGATGTGCGTGCTCCCGAGTTCGCGGCAGAAGCACACCGCCAGTCCGCGGCAATCGCCGCCAGTGAGACGGAGGCGGATGATCAGGCCTTCGTCGACGCCATCTCCTGGGAGTGGGACGACACGGAGCACAGTGAGTGAGGCGGGGAGATGTCTTCACCGCCGCCACCCACGGTCCGTACACGGGCAAGCCGCGGCTGGTCGTGATCGTTCAGGATGACCGATTCGATGCCACCGCTTCGGTGACCGTTTGCCCGCTGACCACCCATCACGTTGACGCGCCACTGACACGGCTTCCAATGGAGGCGACGGAGATGAACGGGCTGGAGCAACCATCCAGTCTAATGATCGACAAGGTCACGACGATGCCTCGGGCGAGCCTTCAAGACCGGCTGGGCCGGCTTCCGGAAGCCGATCTCGTGCGCCTCAATCGCGCATTGCTCGTCTTCCTCGGTCTCGCCGGCTGACCGCACCGCCGCCCGCGCGCCCGGCTTCGCTCCCCGTCCTCAACCACCGCCGGTGCCATCAGGGAAGCGCGCGCCGGATCTCGCCGAGAAGTGTCGGATAGGGATCCTCGAGCGGCCGTCGCGCAGCTCGCAGCTCTTCTTGGATCTCCCGCAGCGGCTGTCCGGCGACGTAGTAGCGCCCCCGCCGCTCGCCACGCGCCTCGAGCAGGCCCAGTTCGGCGGCATGCACGAGATCCCGAGTGGCTGTGCGCTCGTCGAGTTCGGTGAGCTTGACGTACGACGGCCGGGTGACGCGCAGCCCCACGAGGGCATCGAAGAGGGCCGCTCCGACCCGGTCGTTGAGCCTGTGAGCGTTGAGCAGCTCGTCGAGCTTGCGCCACTGGGTCTCGGCCTCGGCGAAACGCCGACGAATCGTCTGGGCCTGCATGTGATGGGCCCTGAAGTTGAACTTCACCCAGAGCGTCGCGTCGTTGCCCGGCTGCCACGAACCGCCTCCCGTAGCGGCGAGCACGTCGTAGTACTCCTGGGTGTTGTTGCCCAGCCACTCCTCGATGCTGGAGAACGTCGGCTCCACCACCTGGTCTTGGGCGAGGACCATGGTCTGCAGGGCGCGCGACATCCGCCCGTTGCCGTCCCGGAACGGGTGGATCATCACGAGGTTGAGATGTGCCATCGCGCCCCGCACGAGCGGATCATCGCCCGCCGGGGCGGCCAGCGACTGCGACAGCGACCGCATCAGGCCCGGCACCCTGTCGGCGTCTGGGCCCTCGTAAACGTTGAGTCCGCGCCGATCGTCGCGGACGTACACCTCGTTCGCGCGGTAGCGCCCGGGCCACTTGGACAGGTCGTGGTCGAGCAGCATGAAATGCATCGACCGGAGCACTGCCTCATCGATCACGAATCCGGGCTCGGTCGCCACATTGAGCACGAAGGTGAGCACACGCCGGTACGCGACGACCTCCGCCCAGGTCGCTTCATCGGCGGTCAGGGGGGGCTCGTCGTCGACGGCCGCGACGGCGTCCTCATCGCTGACCGTGTACCCCTCGATCGTGTTCGAGCCCTGGATGGCCCGCGCCGTTGACGTACGCCGCAGCAGTCCGTTCCAGCGTTTGGGCGCGCGCAGGAAGTCCGCGAGGGATGCGCGAACATCGTGGATCTCGGCGATGACCCGCCAGTCCTCGAGATCGGGCTCGGGAGCCGAGAAGAGAGTGGCCATGTCCTTTTGTCGCTTAATAAGCGTCAGGTTACCCGACTGGAAGCATCCTTGTCACTTAATGAGTGCCAAAACGACAGCCAGCCCCTCAAGATCGAGAACCTGTGGGTTCGGTGGTTTCGAGACGCTCCTCCGCTTCGCTCCCCCGCTCCTCAACCATCGTAGGGTTCGGTGGTTTCGAGACGCTCCCCCGCTTCGCTCCGCCGCTCCTCAACCACCGGGGCTCCGGCACTCCTCAACCACCGGTGCGCTCCGGTGGTTTCGAGACGGACTCCGCTAGCGCTCCGCCCTCCTCAACCACCGAGGGTTTTACAGCAGGCCCTTGGACTGCAGGTAGGCCTTCGCGACGTCCTCGGGCTTCTGGCGCTGGTTGGAGACCTTGCCGTTCAGCGTGGTCAGGTCCTGGGTGTTCAGCGTGGCCATCAGCTTGTTCAAGGTGTCGGCGACGTCCGGGTGCTTGTTCAGGAACGCCGTACTCACCGCCGGGATCAGGTTCTGCGCGGGCTGGATGTGCTGGTCGTCAGCGAGCAGCGTCAGGCCCTGCTTGGACAGGGTGCCGTCGGTGGTGCTGGTCTCGCCGAGCTGGGACTCGCCATTGAGCACCGACTGGTAGGTCTGGTCGGAGGCGTAGCCGAGCGGCAGCACCTTCGCGATCTTGATGCCGTAGGTCTTCTCCAGCCCGCCGGCGCAGTCGGTGCGTCCCTTGCAGTCCGGGGCGGCGGCCAGCACGACCTTCTCGCCGGACTTGCCGAGGTCGGTCAGCGTGGACAGCGAGTGCTTCTTGGCGTACTTCGTGGTCACGAAGAACGCGTTCTGGTCGGTGGCCTGCGACGGCTGCAGCATGGTGATGCCGGCCTTCTTCGCCAGCGGCTCGAGGTTCTTCAGCGTCTCCTGCGCGTCCGGGGTCGTGATCGACTGGGCGTTCTGACCGTTCTCCTGGATGTTGAGGAAGTCGGCGATGCCGCCGAGGTACTCCGGCACCACGTCGACCGAGTCGGGGAACTGCTTCATGTAGACGTCGCGGGTGCCGACCAGCTTGACCGTCACGTCGTACCCGGCCTTGGACAACAACTGCTGGTACATGTCGGCGACCAGCTCGGCCTCCGGGAAGTTCTGCCCAGAGATCGTCAGCGAGCCCTTAGCGGCGCTGCCCCCACCAGTGCTGCTGCTGCTGTTTTGGTTGCTGTTGTTGGATTTGCCGGCGACGTTGTTGCCGGCACAGGCCGTGGCGATCAGCAGAGTGCCGACGGCGAGCAGCGCCGCGAGGGCACGGCGTGGTCTGGGGTAGGAGCGCATGGGGAGGTACCACCTTCTGTGTCCCGCGGCAGCGTCCCGATGCTGTGTACTCAACCCGAGGGCCGCGCGTGTCCGGTGAAGCAGGGAGTCTCCACCCCATCACCTGACCGGCGTTTCTTCAACTTTCTTCCCGCCGTCGGTAGACGTCCGAACGATGGTCGACGCGAAGTAAGTCCACGCGTCGGGCGTCTTCATCGATCCGGTAGCCGCCGCGGTGAGCGACGCGTGGGTGATCTCGACTCGGGCGATCACCTCGGAGAGCCTGTTGCGGACATCGGCCAGGTGCACGCCATCCATAGCCACATGTATAGGCAGAAGTAGGGGCACGATGAAGTGCCCTCAGGTCGGAGCCAGTGTGTCGGTGGTGTCCTCTACCGTCGCGTGCGTCGGACAGCACATGAGAACTCAGGGGCATGACCAGACAACGCATGATTCGAGACGAGCCGGAAGCTCACGGCGACGCGGAGGTGCTGCGTGCCCACCCAATGGACGAGCAGTCCCTCCGCGAGAACGCCGAGACCAACTTCGGGCTCTACGGCTTCTACGGGTTGTCGGTGTTCTACCCGATCGGAGACTGGACCAAAGAGCGCATCCTGACCGAGAAGCTCAGCGAAGTGACACAGGTGACGGTCTTCCGGCGCGCTGACCTGGCTACATCGGACCTGCGAGTGCTCCCAACGGGCGCTGAGCCCCACGGCGACATTGTCGGCGTGCCGGTGACCGGTCGGCCAGAGAACTTGCCAGCCGATCGAGATGCGCTCATTGCCGCAGTGCTCGCTTCCCGGCACCATCTCGAACAGAACCCGTATCATCGGGGTGGAGAGGAGATGCCGTGATTGTCATCGACCTGCCTGCCGACCTCCACATGGAGGACGACGAGGGCCGCAACGTAGCGCGCCTGCCCGAGGGCAAGTCCGTCACGGTTGGTGCGGCCGTCGTGGCCGGGTTCCCGGGGTTCTGGTCCTGGGCCCTCATCGAGGAGGTCGCCGAAGGCTTCGTGTTCTTCCGGCGCATCACGGCAAGACAAGCCGCAGAGCGTGGTGAGACCGCAGTGCTCGCCCCCCTGGCTGATTGACGTCACCAAACTCCAAGACAGGCTCCGCAGCCGCCGACCTTACGAGGCGCTGAGGACCTCCAAGCCCGGGACGTGCTGGAAGACACCGTCGTGGGATACCAGCGGAACGGTCAGACGGATGGCAGTTGCCGCGATCCAGCGGTCACCGTCGTGCACCTTGCCCCCGAGTGGGTGCCCCAGTTTCTGACAGTCCGCCCTGAGCCGGGAGCACGCTGTGATCATGTCATCGTCAGGTTGAACGACCGTCAGCTCGGCGATCCGCTCCTCGAGACGGCGGCGCCGAAACTCCCCCCACCCTGCCCGAAGCGCTCCGAAGCGGAGCTCCATCACGGTCTGAAACGCCAGCAGCACTGGCGAAGCGCCGATGAGCGCCCGGTAGTGGTCCGACAGCGCGTTCGGCCGGTCATCAAGAAGCCAACTGATCACCATGGTGTCCACGACGACGCCTGCGCGAGCCGTCGACGTCATGCTTCAGTGAGGGCCTCCGTGAACGCCGCCCATTCCTCGTCGGAGACCTCCTCCAGCACGAGGTGCTCCCTCGGCGGCAGCCGACGTGCAGACCTGAGCGCCTCGTCGGGTGGACGGACGTGCACCCGTGGCTCCTCAGGCTTTTCCATGCCGGTAGTCACGCAGCAAGCCTACGGCAACGCTCCAGACGAAACCTTCTGCGTCATCCCCCACCGCGCCGTCCGCGGGCCTTCTTCTCCGACCCGGCCCCCGCGCGCGCTCCGGCGGTGGCGGGCAGCGGGTCGGACAGCCGCTGGCTCGCGGCGGCGAGCAGCTCGAGAATCAGTGCGACCACCGCGACTACAACCGCGCCGGCGAACCCCTTGCCGTAGTCGGAGTGGTAGAACCCGTCGGTGATCACCCGGCCCAGCCCCGGGCCGGCGACCAGGGCGGCGATCGTCGCAGTCGCCCACACCTGCACCAGCGCCAGCCGGATGCCGGCGACGACGAGCGGCCGCGCCAGCGGAAGCTCGACGCGCGCCAGCATCTGGGACGCCCGCATGCCCATCCCCTGCGCGGCCTCCCTGACGTCGGCGGGCACCTCGCGCACCGCGACGTAGGCGTTGGTGACGATCGGCGGCAGCGCGAACAGCACCAGCGCGATCAGCGTGGCCAGCCCGGCACGCCCGTAGGGGCCGAGTACGGCGGTCCCGGCCGGCCCGACCGACAGCAGCACGAGCACCGCGAACGTCGGCACCGCGCGGCCGACGTTGGAGATGTTGATCGCCAGGAAGCCACCGCGGCCCAGGTGACCGAGCACGATCGCGATCGGCAGCCCGACCAGGCAGGCCAGCACCAGCGCGGTGAACGTGAGCAGCAGCTGCTGGACCATCAGCTGGCCCATGCCGCCGCCACCGGTCCAGTGCGCTCCGTCGGACAGGTAGGCCCACGCGTCGTAGATCAGCCTCACGCCGTACGCACCGCCTTGGCCCACGGGGTCAGCAGCCGCTGCACCCCGAGCAGGAGTACGTCGAGCGCGACGGCGAGCAGCACGCAGATCACGCTGGCCGCGAGGATCTCGGCCTTGAAGTCGCTCGAAACCCCGTCGGCGAGCAGGTTGCCCAGCCCGCCGTAGGACACGATCGCACCGACCGTGGTCAAGGCGACCGTGGAGACCGTGGCGATCCGCAGGCCCGCCATGATCACCGGGAGGGCGAGTTGCAGCTCGATCTTGAACAGCAGCTTCGCCGGGCCGTAGCCGAGGCCGACCGCGGACTCGCGGACGTCGTCGGGCACGGAGCGCAGCCCTTCCAGGGTGTTGCGGACCAGGATCGTCAAGGAGTACAGCGCCAGCCCGACGACCACGGTCGCGGGAGTCAGCCCGGTGAACGGCACGATCAGCGGGAACAGCGCGAGGCTCGGGATCGTGTAGAGCCCGGTGGAGATGCCGAGGATCGTCGACTCCAGCCGCCGGAACCGGCGGGCCAGCAGGGCAAGCGGCAACGCCACCGCGAGGCCGAGTGCCACCGAGATCACGGTGATGCCCAGGTGCTCCAGGGTCGCATTGCCCAGGTCGCTGGCGCGGTCGTGCAGGTAGCCCAGGCACACCCAGTGGTTGACCACGCGGCTGTAGCAGGACGGGTCCGCCGCCGCGAGAGGGGTCACCTCGGTCACGCTACCCGGTGGAGCGGGCCCGAGTTCTCCACGGATCGACGATCGGTGGTTACGCCCGAGCGCCGTTGTTTCTAGGCTCGTCGTACTGGGTTGGCGATCGATGGAAGGGGGTGCGAACACCCGACGTCAGCGCGCCAGGAATGATATCGTGGAAGCGATATCGGAGGTGGACGCCGTGGAGCAGATCTTGATCCGCAACCTTCCCGTGGGGACGAAGGCGGCGCTTCGCGCGCGCGCCGAGCAGCATCACCGATCGGTCGAGGCGGAGGCGCGCGAGATACTCGGCGAGAAGCTCAGGAGCGAGCCCGTCACGATCATCGACCTGTTGAGCATGGACGAGGGCGCCGACATCGAGTTCGAGCCCGGGCGCCTGGGCCTGACCGCGCGGACCCCCGAGCTGTGAACACTGAGCTGTGAAGTACGTCTTGGACACCAACGTGGTCTCTGCGCTGAGAGTCCGAGGACGGAATCGGGCGGTCGAAGCCTGGGCTGCGTCCATCCCCGTGGCCGACCAGTTCGTGACGGCCACGACCGTCGCCGAGATCGAGCGCGGGGTCGTCGCCAAGCAGCGATCCGACCAAGCGCAGGGAGAGATCTTGCGCAGGTGGTTCGACGAACGCGTCCTGCCCACGTTCGCCGGCCGTGTCCTCGCGTTCGACCTGCAGGCCGCACGGATCCTCGCCACCTACCGGATTCCCGAGCATGCCCCGTTCGACGCCGCCCTTGTCGCCGCAACGGCACAGGCCGCCGAGATGACCGTCGCGACGCGGAACACCAAGCACTTCGAACCCCTCGGCGTGCCATGCCTCAACCCGTGGGACCCGAGACCGCCCGGTTAGGGTCGGCGTATGGACGGTACCAAGTCGCGGCCGTCGGTCCAGGCGACTACCCATCCGCCGGTCGAGCCCGTCGAGACCCCGGAGCCGATGATCCGGCTGGTCGACGTCGGCAAGACCTACCCCGACGGCACCGTCGCGGTCCAGCAGCTGTCCTTCGACGTGCCCCGCGGGCGCACCGTAGTCATGGTCGGTCCGTCCGGATGCGGCAAGTCCACCACGCTGAAGATGGTCAACCGGCTGATCGAGCCGACATCGGGCCGGATCTACCTAGACGGGGAGGACGTCACCGATGTTGACCCGGTCGCGCTGCGCCGGCGGATCGGCTATGTGATCCAGCAGATCGGGCTGTTCCCCCACCAGTCGATCCGCACCAACGTCGCCACCGTCCCGTCACTGCTCGGCTGGGACAAGAAGAAGGCGGCCGCCCGCGCCGAGGAGCTGCTCGAGATGGTCGGCCTCGATCCCTCGCAGTACGCCGACCGGTATCCCGCCCAGCTCTCCGGCGGCCAGCGGCAGCGGGTCGGGGTGGCGCGCGCGCTTGCCGCCGACCCGCCGGTGCTGCTGATGGACGAGCCGTTCGGCGCGGTCGACCCGATCGTGCGGACCCGGCTGCAGGACGAGTTCGCGCACATCGCCCGCGACCTGGACAAGACCGTGCTGTTCGTGACCCACGACATCGACGAGGCGATCCGGCTCGGCGACAAGGTGGCGGTGTTCGCCGCCGGCGGCCGGCTCGCGCAGTTCGACGTACCCGCGCAGATCCTCGGCCGCCCGGCCGACGACTTCGTCGCCGAGTTCGTCGGCGCCTCACGCGGGCTGCGCCGGCTCTCGGTCACCCCGATCGAGGAGCGGGACCTCGAAGCACTCGACGGCGCCGAGGGCTCCCTGCCCCCCGTGGAGCTGGGCCGCATGCTGGAGGAGGCGCTCGCCCTGATGATGCGCAACGACGTGGCGGGGGTCCGCGTGACGCGCGACGGCCACCCGCTCGGCGTACTCACCCCCACCAGCGTGCACCGGGCGCTCCGCCGCTCCGTCGCCGAGTCTCCCGAGACCCAGCCCACCCACTGACCTCGCTCACTTGGGCCTCCGGTCGAGCCCGGACCGGGGCCTCGTCCTCGTCCTCCGCGTCCCCGATGTGAGCATCATCGGTAGATATCGCTGCGGCGGTCGATGTGGAAGACGGCGATCGCGCGATCGTCCTCGACGATCGCGAACACGACCCGGTAGTCACCGCGACGAGCCACGTGCAGTCCAGCGAGCTCTCGTTTCAGGGGTTTGCCTACCCGGTGAGGGTTCTCGGCGAGTGCTCCGTAGATGAACTCGACGCACGCTGTGGCGACCTTCTCCGGGAGTCGGCGGAGGTCGCGGTCGGCACGTGCGGTGATACGGACCACGTAGGGCGCGATCACCTCACGCCGTAGCGCGTGCGGATCTCATCGTTGTCGACGAATCGCCCCGCTGCTGCGTCAGCCTGCCCCTCACGGATGCCTTCGAGGGCGTGGGGAGTCCCCAGGATCTCCAGCGTCTCTTCGAGAGACTCCAGGTCGGCTGCAGAGATGAGGACCGCGGCACGGCGTCCGTGCCGCGTGATCGTCACCCGGTCGTGGGTGCGTTCAACCTCATCAACGTACCTCGACAGCCCGTTGCGAGCCTCACCCAGGGGCACAGTCGTCATGCGGGCAATATTAGCTATACGTCTAGCCAAAATGCCAGACGTTGCCGGGCGTGCCAACAGCAGCTGACCGCCGCCGAGCGCAACGACACGCCCGAGGTCGTCTGCGAGATGCATACGGCTGTTGCTCCGGGTATGCATGTGACTGACGTTCCGCCGAGTGGAGAGGCTTGTCGATGCGCAGAATCCCGCGTGCTTCGCGCCGGCTGTGGGCAGCGTTCTTCACCCTGCCCCTGCTGGCGTTCCTCGTCCCGCAGGCCGCATTCGCCCAAGGGGGCCAGAACGTCGGGATCACGCAGGGGTGGTACAGCCCTGCCGGGCTCGCTGCCGGCGACAAGGGTGAGACCCTCGACCTCTTCTACTCCGCGCCGTACTTCTGCGACACGGCGGTGCCCAGCGGCGCCGACTCCGGCTGCGAGGCCGGCGCGAAGTACCGGCACCTGCCGCCTGGCGCGACCACCTCGCACCCGGTGTTCATCCCGGTCCCGCTCGGTGGCGTCAAGGCCAGCGTCCTGCAGTGCCCCAAGGCCGGCCACTGCATCGACCACCCGGGGACCGTGGATCTGTCCCGGATCGCCGGCGGCCTCCCGGGATCGCCGGACCCGGGCACGGTGACGAACGAGCCGCTCGGCCCGCACGACCACATCGTGCTGGACCGCAACGGCAACCGGCCCGGGTGGTGGAGCGTCGTGATGATCGGCGTGACCAAGCAGTCCTCCTGGGACGCCATCGACGGCTCGCAGGGCAACATCGCCGTCGTACGGCAGCTGCAGGCCGACCCCGACAGCGGCGTGATGCCCGACGTCGCGACCAACATGTTCGTGCACTTCCAGACGCTGCCGGGGTTGGCCGCGACACGGCTCGCGGGTGCGGACCGGTTCCAGACCGCGATCGCGATCTCGCAGGACGAGTTCCCCTCCGACGGCTCGGCCTCGGCGGTGGTGCTGGCGCGCTCCGACGTCTACCCGGACGCGCTGACCGGTGCGCCGCTGGCCGCCGCCAAGAACGGTCCGCTGCTGCTCACCCGCAGCGACAGCCTGCAGCCGGCCACCAAGGCCGAGATCGGCCGCGTGCTCGGCACGAAGTCCGACCCGGTCTATCTGGTCGGCGGACCTGGCGCGCTGTCCCCGTCGATCGAGAGCGCCCTGGCCGACGCGGGCTACACCCACGTGCAGCGCCTCGGCGGGAAGAACCGCTACCAGACCGCCGTACGCGTGGCCGGACAGCTCGGTGACCCCGGCACGGTGTTCCTGGCGACCGGGCTGAACTTCCCGGACGCGCTGACCGCCGGGCCCGCCGTGATCGAGGACCAGGGCGCGATCCTGCTGACCAAGGACGGCAGTCTGCCGGACGCGACGTCGGGCTACCTCGAGTCGCAGGACCCGAAGACGGTGTACGCCGTGGGTGGTCCCGCGTGCCGGGCCGACACCTCGGCGGAGTGTGTGAGCGGCAAGAACCGTTACGCCACCTCGGCCAACGTCGCGGACCGGTTCTTCCCGGACGCTGCGGTCATCGGTGCGGCGACCGGGCAGAAGTTCCCCGACGCCCTGACCGGCGGGCCGGACATGGCGCTGCACGACGGCCCGATGATGCTGGTGCGCAGCGACGGCGACCTGCCCCCGGCCATCTCCCACCAGCTGGCCGCGTACCAGTCCGGTCAGCCGATGGTCTACCTGTTCGGCGGCCCCTCCGCGATCCCGGCGCAGGTGGTCCGGGAGATCGCTCTCGCCGCCGACGGCAACTGACCCCCCGCCGAGTCGGCGCGTCTGCAGACCCAAACCCCGCCGACCCGGCTCGTCTGCACGGCAGACTAATCGACCTTAGTCCGGTAGACTCGCCCCGTGCTCACGGTGAACGTACACGAAGCGAAGACCCGGCTCTCCGAGCTGCTGGCTCGCGTCGAGAACGGCGAGCAGGTCGTGATCGCCCGGGCGGGAAAGCCGGTGGCACGCCTCGACGCGGTCGCCGCCGCGCCGGAGCGTCACTTCGGCGTCATGGAGTTCACGGTGCCCGCGAGCTTCTTCGAGCCCCTGCCCGAGTCCGAGCTCACCGCATGGGAGTGAGCTATCTGCTGGACACGCACGTGGTGCTGTGCCTTCTCGGAGAGCCGCAGCGGTTGCCCGCTTGGGTGCGTGAAACCCTCGCCGATCGGGCGAACACCCTGCTGGTGTCGGCCGTGTCGGCGATGGAGGTCGCGACGAAGTTCAGGCTCGGCAAGCTCGACGTCGCCCGCGGCCTCGTGGACAGCTGGGACGCGCGCGTGCATGACATCGACGGGGAGGAGCTTCCCCTGTCAGCCCGGCACGCCCTCGCCGCCGGGGCGATGACCTGGGCGCATCGCGACCCGTTCGACCGGATGCTCGCAGCGCAGTCCATGCTCGAGAATGCGCCGCTGGTCTCTGGCGACGTGGCAATGTCCGAGCTGCCCGGCCTGCGACTCCTCAGCTGGTAGCACCCGCGACCGGCACGTGCCGGTGCCAGGACTGGGTGACGTATTTGGTCTTCCACCCCATCGACACGTAGAGGCCGTCCGCGCCGGTCGGCGAGTCGGCGTCCACCTCGAGACCGACCCGGTCGCGGCCGCGCGAGGCGGCGTCCGCGATCACGGTCTTCAGCAGCGACTTGGCGACCCCTCGGCCGCGGGCGTTGGAGCGCACGCCGATGTACTCCACGTAGCTGCCGTCCGCCTGGCCGTCCTCGCCCTCCACGAACGACCCGACCAGCGCACCGGCCGGGTCCGCCTTCCCGTCCGCGTCGTCCGCACCGTCCATGATCTCCGCGATCCACCAGTGGTCCCACCGGTGCCCGGGGTCCTCACGCAGCCGGAACACGAACTCGTCGAAGCTCTCCTCGTGGGAGTTGAAGTGGTCGGCGAACGCGCTCTCCAAGATCTCGTGCACGGCGTGCAGGTCGGCCTCCTCCGGCATCCCGGACCCCTGCCGCTCGACGGGCCGGATCCTGACCCCCTCGCCGTGCTCGTCGTCCAGGCTCGCCTCGTCGCGCGTCACCGGCCGGGTCATCTGCCACCAGGTGCGCACCTTCTCGAAGCCCGCCTCGGTCAGCCACCGCTGCTGGCGCGGGTCGTCGGCGAACGCGCCCGAGTCGATCTGTTGTACGTCGAGCCCGCGCTCTGCGCCGATCCGGGATGCCGCGCGATCCGCCCACGCGAACAGGGTGCTCGACGTACTCTCGGCCCGCTCTTCGGCGAGCTCGGGGTCCACGACCAGGGTCAGCAGCATCCTCCCGGCGGCACGGTCGTGGGCGCTCGCCCAGCCGCGCACCTGTCCCTCGTCGTCGCGCACGATCACGTTCTCGCGGGTGATCGACCCGTGCGCGGAGACCTCGACCAGGACGGTGTCCTCGGTCGCGCTCGCCCAGCCGCGGGCGGCCTGTTCGTGGCGGCGCAGCAGCTCGGCGATCTCCGGGGCGTCGCCGGCGTCCGGCTCGGAGACCGACCATCCAGGCGGGAGGTCCCCCGGCAGCTCGGCGGACAAGGGCTCGGGACTGGTCGGCATCACCGGCCTAGTTTTCCATACCCGCCGTCAGCGACCCGCCCGGACGTCGAGCATCCGGGCGAAGTCAGGCGTGGAGGGCGAGGGGCTCGGTCTGCTCAGCCTCGGCCGCCACGGTCTGCGCCGCAAGGAGGGCCTCGTCGAGCTCGGCCTGCAGGCCGTGGAGCTGCTCATGCGCCTCGGTCAGGGCCGTCTCGGCGTCGTTGGCCCGGCGGGACTCGCGCTGCACCCGGGCCTCAGCGGCCATCGCCCGCTGGTCGGAGGCGAGCACGGTCGCCTCGAGCTCGGAGATCTCGTGGTCGCGGGCCGCAAGCCGGTCGGTCATCGCGGTGGTGAACTCGGCGTGCTCGCCGGCGCGCTCGGTGAACATCACCCGGTAGGCCTGCGCCTGGGCAGCACGGTCGGCGGCGGCCTCACGGCGGCTCTGGGTCAGCTCGGTGTAGACGATCCGGGCGGCGGCCCATCCGCACGCGAGCGCGAACACCGCCGCGACCGCGAGCCAGAAGAACAGGTGCACGGCCAGCGCGAGGACGACGGCCACGGTGGCCAGGCACATCAGCGCGACTGCGACGGTGACGCGCACGCTGCGCTGCCGGCGCCGTGAGGTACGGGCAGTGGCGGGCGACGACACCGCCGGGGTGGAGGGGGAAGTCTCAACCATAGGTTCAGGGTAGGTCTACTTCGGCGGCCCGCTGACGCGACACGCACGCTCGAGGAGCAGGGATCCGACCATGATCAGCAGGGCCGCGACCCCCGCGAGCACGCTGTGCACGATCCGCTGGCCGGCCAGATGCGACGCGACGCCCACCCAGGACAGCGCGAACCCGAAGTACCCGCCGGCCACCGCGGCCCCGGCCAGCCCGCAGGCCTTGGCCAGCACCAGACGGTTGACGGCCTGGTGCGGCTCGAGCCGGGCCCGCCCGTCGCCGCGGCGGTGCACGTCGCGGTGGGTGACGTAGGCGACGTACCCGATGATCGCGGCGACCAGGAACAGCGCGAGCACCGGCAGCCAACCGACCGTGGGGGCGTAGCCGCGGATCGCGATGGTGACCAGGCGGAGCACCCAGCCGACGACCAGACCGGCCACCCCGAACCCGACCAGCGCGCCCGGCGGCGTGGTCTTGATCCGGCCCTCCGGCGGGCGGTCGTCATCGGGGCGGTCCTCGTCCGGGTCAAGGCGCGGATCCGGATCCCGGCTCAACCCAGCCGTCCTACACGTCGAGCGAGACGTCGTCGCGGCGGGTGACCCCGTCGGTGCCGACCTTCTCCAGCAGTTCGGCGATCGGGCCGGCGTCGATCAGCTCCGCGTCGGGCTCGACATCGTGCCAGGGGACGAGCACGAACGCCCGCTCGGCGGCCTTGGGGTGCGGCAGCACCAGGTCCGGGTAGTTCGCGCGACGGTCCCCGACCACCACCAGGTCCACGTCGAGGGTCCGCGGCGCGCCGTACTCCCCGCCGCGCTCACGGCCGTAGGCGTCCTCGATCGCCAGCGCCCGCTCGAGCAGGGTCCTCGCCGACAGCGTGGTGTCCATGAGCACGACGGCGTTCAGGAACTTCTTCGACCCCTCGGGGGCGTCCACCGGCTCGGTCTCGTAGACCGGCGACACGGACGTCACCCATACCTCGGGGGTGTCGGCCAGCGAGTCCACGGCACCCTGCAGGTGGGCGGTGCGCTCCCCCAGGTTGGAGCCGATCGACAGCACGCAGCGCCTGATCGGGTGCATCTCGCCGGTCAGCGTGTCGGTGTCCACGATGTTCGGGTTCGGGGTCTCTGTCACGTCTCGGCTCCTCGGCTCCGAAGGATCGTCACCGCGACGTCGGAGAACGTCGCGTCGATGGGGGCGTTCGGCTTGTGCACGGTCACCTCGACCCAGCCGACCCGTTCCCGGGCCAGGCACCGGTCGGCGATCCGCTGGGCCAGTGTCTCGATCAGGTTCACCGGGTCGGTCTCGACGGCGTCACGGACCGTGGTCGTCAGGCTTCCGTAGTCGACAGTGTCTCGCACCTCGTCGCTGCCCGCAGCCTCGCGGGTGTCCACCCCGAGCACCAGGTCGACGACGAAGACCTGCCCCTCGCGGCGCTCGAAGTCGAGTACGCCGTGGTGGCCGCGGGCGGCGATGCCGCGTACGACGATCCGGTCCCCCGCGGGGTGACCTGATCGCCCCGGCTGGTCGGTCGCAGCCGGATAGTTGGTCATCTCATGCATCGTCATGGCTGGCCCCTGACAGTACCGGGGAGGCGTGGTGGATCCACAACCGCCAGCCCTCCTCGGTGCGCACGAACACGTTGGTGGCGACCGCCTTGGCGCCGCCGAACGTGTCCGGCCCGGTGGTCTCGTCGGCGGTCAGCACGTTCTCGGTGCAGGTCACCGACGCTGTCGCGTCCAGCACGCTGACCTCCACGTCGGTGAGGAAGAACTGGATGTACGGCGTGTTGGCCATGATCAGCGCCCAGGACCTGTTGATCGCCCCCGTCCCACGCACGGGCAGGGCACCCGGATGCACGCACAACGTCTCCGGGTCGTCGAGCCACAGCTCCTGCATCGCGTCGAGGTCCGCGGACTCGAACGCACGGTAGAAGGCGGTGTTGGCGGCCTCGATGGCGTCATGATCGGGCTCGCCGTTCTCCACGGGGCGCGGCTCGGCCATCTAGTCCCCGCCACCCCGCTCTGATCGTCCCCCGCCACCCCGCCCATCGTTCCCCACGCCATAGGCCGCTCCCAATGCCCAGGCCCTTGCGGCCCGGACCGCGTCGGCGCTCGGACGGACCGCGTGGGTGCGCACGCACCACGCCCCGGCCACGGCGGCCAGCGCGCTGGTGGCCGTGGTCGCGTCCTCGCGGCCCAGCGGGGGTCGCAGCGTGCCGTCGCGGGCCAGCAGCACGCCGAGGAAGTTCTTGCGACTGGTCGCGACGAGCACCGGATGACCCAGCCCGTGCAGCCGGTCGCTCGCGGCGAGCACCGCCCAGTTCTGCTCGGCGGTCTTGGAGAACCCGATGCCGGGATCGACCGCGATTCTCGTGGCATCGATGCCTGCCCCCGTCGCCGCGTCGAGCTGCGCCTCGATCTCGTCGACCACCTCGCCGACCAGGTCGTCGTACTCGCTGTGCTGCATCATCGTGGCCGAGTGCGCGCGCCAGTGCATCAGCACGTACGCCACACCGAGCCGGGCGACGGTGCCGAACATCTCCGCGTCGGCCCGCCCGCCGCTGACGTCGTTGACCAGCACCGCACCGGCGGCGACGGCCTGCTCGGCGACCTCGGCGCGCATCGTGTCGATGGAGACCTGCACACCCTCGGCGGCGAGCGTGCTCACCACCGGCAGCACCCGGTCGAGCTCCTCGGTCGTACTGATGCGTACGGCGCCCGGGCGGGTCGACTCGCCGCCGACGTCGACCAGATCCGCGCCCTCGGCCACCAGCTGCCGGCCGTGCTTGACCGCCAGCTCGGGGTCGAGGAACCGGCCGCCGTCGGAGAACGAGTCGGGGGTCACGTTGACCACGCCCATCACCAGGCACCGGTCCGGCGCGGGCAGACCGGTGACGTAGCGACGGGGGTGTGCGTACACCCTGCGACCCTACCCGCGGCGTCCCCGCTGACCGACCGGCCTGGGTGTCACAGCCCGCCACGTAGGTTCGAGAAATGACGGTCAAAGTCTCGGTGGTCGTCCCGGTCTACAACCCCGGTGAGCACATCGAGCCGCTCCTCGCCTCCCTGCGGCGCCAGTCGATGCCTGCGGCCGACTTCGAGGTGGTCTTCGTCGATGACGGCTCCACCGACGAGACGCCGGCGCGGCTGGACAAGCTCGCCGCCGAGCAGCCGAACGTGACCGTCGTACACACGCCGAACTCGGGCTGGCCGAGCCGGCCCCGCAACATCGGTGTCGACACCGCCGTCGGGGACTACGTCTGGTTCGTCGACAACGACGACGAGATCGGCGACGAGGCCCTCGAGCGGCTCCATGACTATGCGGTCGCCCACGACGCCGACGTAGCGGTCGGCAAGGAGGTACGCCGTCCGGGCAGGTGGGCGCAGTGGGCGCTGTTCGACGTCAACCGGCCCGACGCCACACTCGCCGACGGGCCGTTGCTGAGCCCGCTGACCCCGCACAAGATGTTCCGGCGCGCGTTCCTGGACCGGCACGGCATCCGCTTCCCGGAGGGGCGTCGCCGGGCCGAGGACGCCCCCTTCGTGATGAGGGCCTACTTCCTGGCCAACCGGATCGCCGTGCTGTCGGACTACCCGTGCTACGTGTGGACCAAGCGTCCCGGCCACGCCGGCGCCCGGCCGACCGACTGGGGCGGCTGGTTCGCGGCGCTGACCGACGTACTCGACGTGGTCGAGGAGCACACCGTGCCCGGGGAGTTCCGCTCGCGGCTGCTCGGCCGGTGGTACCGCGGCAAGTGCCTGGCGATGGCCGGCAAGGTGCTTCCAAAGGTCGGCGAGGAGCAGGCGCGCTCGTTCTTCGACGCCGCCCAGGCGTTCGTCGCCGACCGGCTGCCGCCCTCGGTCGAGGGGGCCGCACCGAACTCGATGACCCTGCGCTCCGCGCTGTTCCGGTCCGGCGACCTGCCGGGACTGCGTGCGCTGACCACGTGGGAGGCGGGGCTGCGCGTGGAGCAGGAGACCACCGACCTGCGCGCCGACGCCGACGGGTTCACCCTCACCGGGACGATGCGGCTGGTCGACGCGGAGGGCGCGCCGGTGCGGGTCCGATCCGACAGGGCCGACCGACGGCTCTGGGTGCCGCCGGCCGAGCTCGCCGAGGTGACGGCCCGGCTGCCGGCCCACCTGCTCGAGGTCACCTCCGCGCTCGACAACGCGGTCACCGACCTGGTGGTGGTCGACCGGCGCAGCCACGACGCGGTCCGCGCGTCCGGGTCGTGCCGGGCCATCCCGCCCGCCTCAGAGGAGGGCCCGCTCGCGTTCGCCTTCGAGGTCGCGCTGCGTCCGGACGAGACGAACGCGGGTACGCCGCTGCGTGCGGGCGTGTACGACCTCTACCAGCTGCTCACGCTCGGCGGGCTGGCGCACCGGACGCGGTTGCGGGCACCGGCGGGCAGCCGCCTGCGGGCCGGACTCCCCTCGGTCTGGTGGGGCAGGCACGCGTGCACGGCGTACACCACGCACGCCGGAAGGCTTCAGCTCGAGGTCGGGCAGCACCGCGTGACCGGTCTGGACCTGGTCGCGCCACAGCCGTCGGGCTGCCGCCTGGAGCGCGGGCCCGACACCGTGTCCCTGGTGCTGCCTCTTCACGACCTGGTGGTGGCACGCCGGCTCCACGGACGGTTGGTGCTGCGTCCGGAGCCCTCCAACGCTGGGTCGGCCGGCGCGCCGACCTACCGGCTGCCGTTCACTCTCGGGCCCGGCCAGACCTCGATCCGCGCCCCCCTGCCGCTCGACCATCCCGGTTTCGCGGCCGGACGCTGGCGGGTGGTCGTCAGGCTCGGCCCACGACGACGCCGGGACATCGGCCTCCTCGTCGAGCCCGGCCGCATCCGGGTCCGGCTGCTCGACGGCAACGACCCCGCCGCGCGCATCGACGCCGCGCTGCGCCCGACCGGCGTACCCACGATCCTCGCCGCCGCCCGCCGCCTCCTCTCCCCTTGAGAAGTTGAGATGCGCCCCGTTCCCCGTTGAGATGCGCCCCGTTGTGCGCACGCGGAATAGAGTCGCGGTCATGGCGACCAGCGGACTGGATGTGGACGCGACCGCCAGCCACGCCCGTCGCGTCGAGGGCGCCGTGCATGTCGTGCTCGCCCTGCCGGAGGCCTCGTTCGCCGGACCACAGGTGCGGCTGCGGATGCGCGCCGACAGCGGGCGCCGGGGACCCGGCCGCCGCACCCGCGCCGTGCGCGTGGACGCGGCGCTGTCGCCGCAGGCCACCGGTCAAGTGCTCGAGGCGAGCGTGCCCACACACCGACTGCGCGGCGACATCTGGCGGATGGCGATCCGGCCGACTCCGGGCGAGCCGGTCGTCAGGTTGCGGGCACGGCTGCTGGTGAAGGCAGGTCAGCCGGTGGCGCTGCTGCCCGGCAAGGCGCCCCGCACCCGGATGCCGCCGCCCCCGCCCGCGGGCCCGCCTGAGGCGCTCGTCCGGGCGCGGCGTCGCGGCGCCCGGACCGTCGAGGCCACGCTGTCCCGGCTTCCCGACGAGCGAGCCGCCCGCTACCGCGCCGTGATCCGGGCAGTCACCTCCCGGCTGCCCGGCCGACCGCCCTCCCCACGGAAAACTGCCGCTCCCCACGGGCCGTGACCCATGGGGAGCGGCAGAGGTCCTGCATCCCCTGGTGATCTGCCGGGCCGGTCAGGTCAGCCCCGCGGCGGCGAGGGCGCGGCGTACCTGCTGACGAGCGAGCCCGGCTGGGAGCCTCCGCGCAGCGCGCAGCACCGACCAGATGGGCGCGTCCACGAGCCGCTGCGGGTCGATCGCGCGGCTCCGATGGAGGACAGCGCCTGGCACCCGCTGGGGATCGGGTACGACGAGCTCCGGGACCAGCGCGTCGTACGCCGTGCCGAGCGAGCGGTCCGTGGCGTCGGGCAGCAGCAGCACCGCCGTACCCGTCGGCGCGGTGTCCACCTCCAGGCACACCAGGTCCGGTCGCACCCGGCGCAGCACGTCGACCACCTTGTAGACGTCGCCGGCCCACGCCCCGTGCTCGGCGGCCTCCTGCCGGCCACGCCCGGCCTCGACCACGGTGCGCGGCAGCATGTCGTCGAGCACGATCACCGAGGCGGGATACGTGTAGCGCTCGGTGTTGATCACGTCGCGCAAGGCGTACTCCGACAGGTGCATGCCGTCGATGAACGCCAGGTCGACCACCGGCCGCCGCAGGTGCGCGAACGGGTGCGAGCGGGCGAAGAACTCGTCGCTGGTGGTGCGCACCAGGTGCACGTCGCAGCGGATCTCCTCGCTGATCCGGTAGAACGGGTCGACGGCGACGCTGCGGGAGCGCGACAGGGTCAGGCTGCTCCCGCTGCGCACGCCGATCTCGAAGTAGCTGCGCGGACGCAGCCGCTCGTGCAGGGCCGCGAGCAGCTCGTGACGTCGCACTCGCCCGCCTCTCGCTGGTTGGTCCGCCGTTCCGCGACCCTAGCAACGCCCATCCGGACAGCAAGTGGTGAGCCGACGGCCTTGAATGCACCCGGCGAGAGTCGGCTACAGCTCGTCGAGGACCTTGCGCAGGAAGCGCCCCTCCCGGTCGAAGTCGAACGTGTACGGCGACTGCATCGACTTCATGCTCCAGCTGCCGGGCTGCTGCGGCCGGTCCGGCACACAGGTGACCAGGTCGATGTCGTGGCCGAGCACCGAGGCGATCATGTACTCGTTGCGGGCCGCGTAGGCCTCCGAATGGATCAGCAGCACGCGTGTCGGAGTGGCTGAGTAGCACAGGTTGAACAGCGCGCTCCCCGCGAACCCCGCGACCACGCCCGCGGCGCGGAAGATCGCCACCTGCTCGGCGAGGGAGTGGTCCTCGGGATGCACCACCACGAAGCCGTACGTGGCGAAGAGAGCCTCGACCTCCTCGGCGTTGTGGCAGCGTCGCTTCCTCAACCGCCGTCCGCAGAAGATCCGCTCGGGGTAGTCGCGCTCGCCGGCCGCGGGCTCTGCCTCGAGCAGCCGGTCGCCGATCTGCTGCCAGGTGTGCGCGATCTCGGGATGCACGTACTGCGGCATCGACAGCAAGGGTGTGGCCGCGAGCAGCCGAGGGACCTGCACCGGTTCGCGCACGAACACCAGGTCCTCCTCGGCGATCCCTGCCGCGCCGAACAGGGCCCGCTCGAAGCCGGCCAGCTCACGGCCCTTGTTGATCGCCAGCAGCGCCTTGAGGTCCGGATGTCGCGCCTTGGCCAGCGGCCACGCCCACAGCTTGGACAGCTGCTCGGTCATCGTGTGCCCGAAGTGGCCGCGGACCTCGTTGTCGAGGTGGAAGTAGCTGCCCGACAGGGCAGTGGCCGGGACGGGTACGTCGGGCAGCGCGGCGAAGCGGCGGCCGAGCTCCTCGGCGTACCTGTTCTTCAGCCGGACCCGCTGGTTGTGCCGGAAGGTGTCGGGCAGCAGCAGGTTCCCCGACGCGACGACCTGGCCCGGCAGGCAGAGCACGTCGTGGTACTCGCGCAGCCGCGCCGCCGGCGCCTCGTAGACCTCGGGCATGTTCGCAGCCCGCTCGTCGGCGCTGTGCCGCAGGCGACAGCGGGAGGAGAACCTGACCGCAGGCAGCGTGTTCAGCACCCGGTCGCGACCACCATGGCCGGCGCGGCGTGCCAGGACCTCGTCGGCCTGGTCCTCGTCGAGCTTGGCCAGGGCCGTCACGCCGCTGGTCACCGCCAGATGCCGGCCCACGCCGTCGATCGCGGTGATCGAGTCGGCCAGGGCACGCAGGTCGGCCGCGGCAACGCCCGTCGCGTCCGGCGCCTCCCCATGGCGTACGCCGTCCACTGCGGCCAGCAGCCCATGCAGACCGCGAGAGCTCGTCCCACCGACGGCATCGAGCGAGAAGTCGACCAGCAGGAGCACCCCGCCCGCACGCAGCTGGTAGAAGGCCTCGGTGAATACACGGGCCGCGGCAGCGGTGCCCGCCTCGGGCCCGAGGGCGACCAGCAGCAGGTCGAACGGCCCGCGCGCCGCCATCGGGGCGTGCAGCCGCGCCGCCGATCCGTCCAGCTCGAACGAGGCCACCTCAAGGTCGGGGCGCGACCGCAGCCAGGCGCGCATCCGCCGCATCGGCGCGGAGGGAGCGGAGTCAGCGAACGCAGCGGAGTCAGCGGACGCAGCGGGCGCAGCGGGCGCAGCGGAGGACGAGGGCGCAAGCAGCCCGACTACAGCCCCGGGGGGCAGCTCGGGCAACGCCTCCAGCGGCGACGCCGGCCACGACGAGCGCCCGCGGCGCCACGCCCGGGCGACCAGCCCCCTCATCGACACGAGGGTCCGGTCACCGGGTGCCGTGCATGATCAGGCTCATCGCCTCCGAACGCGTCGCGGCGGCGTGCATGGCGCCGCGGACCGCAGAGGTGACCGTCTTCGAGCCCGGCTTGCGGACCCCGCGCATGGTCATGCACAGGTGCTCGGCCTCGACCACGACGATCGCGCCGCGGGCCTCGAGGATGTCGATCAGCGCGTCGGCGATCTGGGTGGTCAGCCGCTCCTGCACCTGCGGGCGGCGGGCGTAGAGGTCGACGAGCCGCGCCAGCTTCGAGAGCCCGGTGATCCGGCCGTCCTCGTTGGGGATGTAGCCGATGTGCGCGACCCCGGTGAACGGCACGAGGTGGTGCTCGCACATCGACCACAGCTCGATGTCGCGGACCAGGATCAGCTCGTCGTGGCCGAGGTCGAAGGTGGTGGCCAGCACGTCCTCGGCGCTCAGCCGCATCCCGCCGAGCAGCTCCTCGTAGGCGCGGGCCACTCGGGCCGGAGTGTCGCGCAGCCCTTCCCGGTCGGGGTCCTCCCCGACGGCGATCAGCAGCTCCCGGATCGCGGCCCGCGCGCGCTCCTCGTCGTACGGCGGGATGTCGTCGCGCGGCTCCTGCGTGATCCGCTCGATAGCCATCAGGCGTGTCTCGTGGTGCGGGCCATCGGCTAGGAGTCGCTCCTCGAGT
>DASSKK010000074.1:0-96559 GCA_035690495.1 Nocardioidaceae bacterium
GCGTTCGAGCGGCAGTCGGTGGCGAACCCGAGCAGACCCTCGCGGTCCAAGCCGTCGATGCCGGCGGCAGCACCCTGCCCGACACCGTCGTCTTCGGGACCGTTCTCGATCATACGTTCACTGTAGAGGAGGCCACCGACACAACTGTGACAGCGACGTCTCGGCCGCGTCAGGAGGCGGCAGGGTCTCGACCATCTCGACCGGCGAGGCCGACATGCACTGCCGTCCTGAGCCTCGACTCTCCTGATGGTCACCCGTGAGGGGCAGGCCCGCGTGGCGCGCAACCCGGCCAGCGGTCATGCCCTCAGGCACAACTGGCGGGCAAACAGGTGCCTGAGGACATGACCGCGCAGACGAGCCGACTCGACAGGGGTCTCGACCGGCGCTCTCCAGGGAGCGGACCACGGTGCGGATGGCGGGGGGTTTGAAGTTCGTCACATGGGACACACCACGTGGGAGCGGTGGTTTCGACGGGCTCAGCCGGCGAAGGAAGGCGGACGATGGGCGAGAAGGCGTTTCTCGGTGTGCCGCTGCTGCGCCAGCTGACCGGGCACGACCGACTCGGTCGTGGCACCGCGGCGATGTCGCGGCGCAGCGCGCACCTCGCCCCGCGCACCGCCGAGGCCGACAGGGTGGTGGGCTCGATCTGCCCCTACTGCGCGGTCGGCTGCGCGCAGAGGGTCTTCGTCAAGGACGAGCAGGTCACCCAGATCGAGGGCGACCCGGCCAGCCCCGTCTCTCGCGGCCGGCTGTGTCCGAAGGGCAGCGCGACCAAGCAGCTGGTGACCGCGCCGGGGAGGGTCACCACCGTCCGCTACCGGCGTCCGCACGGCACCGGGTGGGAGGACCTCGACCTCGACACCGCGATGGACATGATCGCGGACCGGGTGATCGCCACGCGCAAGCAGTTCTGGGAGTGGCAGGACGACAAGGGCCGGCGGCTCCGTCGGACCATGGGCATCGCCAGCCTCGGAGGAGCGACCCTCGACAACGAGGAGAACTACCTCATGAAGAAGCTCTACACGGCGATGGGCGCGATCCAGATCGAGAACCAGGCGCGTATTTGACACTCCTCCACCGTCCCCAGTTTGGGGACGAGCTTCGGCCGGGGAGGGGCCACCACCTTCCAGCAGGACCTGCAGAACTCCGACTGCATCGTCATCCAGGGCTCGAACATGGCCGAGTGCCACCCGGTCGGGTTCCAGTGGGTGATGGAGGCCCGGCGGCGGGGAGCGACGGTGATCCACGTCGACCCGCGCTTCACGCGCACCTCTGCGGTCGCGGACCTGCACGTCCCGATCCGCGCCGGCTCCGACATCGCGTTCCTGGGTGCGCTGGTCAACCACGTGCTCAGCAACGAGCTCGACTTCCGTGAGTACGTCGTCAACTACACCAACGCCGCGGCGATCGTCGACGAGGAGTTCCGTGACACCGATGACCTCGACGGGCTGTTCGTCGGCTACGACCCGGAGTCCGGCCAGTACGACCCCAGCCACTGGCAGTACGCCGGAGCGCCGCAGTCCGCGGCCGCCGGCATGCGCGACCCGGCTCAGCCCGGAGGGCCGAGCCGGCCGCACGAGGAGCCCGGGGACCCCGAGGAGATGTCCGCCGGGGCGAGGCACAAGGCGGGGCGCTCCGAGACGTCAGGGTCCGGCGGGCCCTCCGTACACGCGAAGCCGCAGCGCGACGAGACGCTGCAGGACCCGCGGTGCGTGTTCCAGATCCTCAAGCGGCACTTCGCCCGCTACACACCCGAGATGGTGCAGCAGGTGTGCGGCATCTCCCCGGAGCAGTTCGCCCAGGTCGCCGAAGCGCTGACCAGCAACTCCGGGCGGGAGCGGACCAGCGCGTTCGTCTACGCGGTGGGGTGGACCCACCACAGCGTCGGCGTGCAGAACATCCGCTGCGCGGCGATCCTGCAGCAGCTGCTCGGCAACATCGGCCGCCCCGGCGGCGGGATCATGGCGCTGCGCGGACACGCCTCCATCCAGGGCTCCACCGACATCCCGACGCTGTTCAACATCCTGCCGGGCTACCTGCCGATGGCGCATGCGCATGAGCACCTGGACCTGGACTCCTACGTCGAGGCCGACGCCGGCAAGACGGGATTCTGGGGCAACATGCGCGACTACACGGTGAGTCTGCTCAAGGCCTACTGGGGGGAAGCCGCCACCGAGCAGAACGAGTTCTGCTTCGACTACCTGCCCAGGCTGACCGGCAACCACGGCACCTACGACACCGTGATGGGCCAGATCGAAGGAAGGGTCAAGGGCTACTTCATCGTGGGCGAGAATCCCGCGGTCGGCTCCGGGAACGGCAAGATGCAGCGGCTCGGGATGGCCAACCTGGACTGGCTGGTCGTCCGCGACATGGCGATGATCGAGTCGGCGACGTTCTGGAAGGACTCCCCGGAGATCGCCACCGGCGAGCTGGTCACCGCGGACATCGGCACCGAGGTGTTCTTCCTGCCTGCGGCCAGCCACGTGGAGAAGTCCGGGTCGTTCACCAACACCCAGCGGATGCTGCAGTGGCACCACAAGGCCGTCGAGCCGCCTGGCGACTGCCGC
The DNA here is from genome assembly GCA_035690495.1 of Nocardioidaceae bacterium. GTDB lineage: Bacteria > Actinomycetota > Actinomycetes > Propionibacteriales > Nocardioidaceae > DASSKK01. The sequence goes on from DASSKK010000074.1 coordinate 2,568, forward strand.
AGCGAGCTGCAGTTCTACCACGACCTCGGCAAGATCATCCGGCGCAAGCTCGCCGGGTCCAACGACGACATGGACCGGCCGCTGCTCGATCTCACCTGGGACTACCCCACCGAAGGGCCGCTGGCCGAGCCGAACGCGGAGTCGGTGCTGCGCGAGATCAACGGCTGGAGCGGGGACGGCGCAGAAGGCACGGCGCTGTCGTCGTACACCGAGCTGAAGTCCGACGGGTCGACGACGTGCGGATGCTGGATCTACTGCGGCGTGTACGCCGACGAGACCAACCAGGCGGCGCGTCGCAGGCCGCACTGGGAGCAGAGCTACGTGGCGCCGGAGTGGGGCTGGGCGTGGCCGTCCAACCGGCGGATCCTCTACAACCGCGCGTCGGCCGACCCGGACGGCAAGCCGTGGAGCGAGCGCAAGCGCTACGTGTGGTGGGACGCCGAGGCCAACGACGGCAGCGGCAGCTGGACCGGCATGGACGTGCCGGACTTCATCGCCGACCGGCCTCCGGACCACGTCCCCGAGGAGGGCGCGCAAGGGCCGGACGCGATCGGCGGGCGCGATCCGTTCATCATGCAGACCGACGGCAAGTCCTGGCTGTTCGTGCCCACCGGGCTCGCCGACGGGCCGATGCCGACGCACTACGAGCCGGCCGAGTCGCCGGTGCGCAACCCGCTCTACGGCCGGCAGGCGAACCCCGCCCGCGAGAAGGTCGAGCATCCCGCGAACCCCACCAACCCGTCGCTGTCGGACGTGTTCCCGTTCGTGTTCACCAGCTACCGCCTCACCGAGCACCACACCGCCGGCGGGATGAGCCGGACGCTGCCCTACCTCGCCGAGCTGCAGCCGGAGATGTTCTGCGAGGTCTCGCCGAGGCTGGCCGAGATGCGCGGCCTGCAGCACGGCGGCTGGGCGACGATCGTCACCGCGCGCACCGCCATCGAGGCGCGCGTGATGGTCACCGACAGGGTGCGGTCGCTGCGGGTCGGGGAGCAGAGCATCGAGCAGGTCGGGCTGCCCTACCACTGGGGCGGCAACGGGTTGTCGACCGGAGACTCCATGAACGACCTGGTTAACCTCACCTTGGACCCCAACGTGCACATCCAGGACAAGGTCGGGACCTGCGACATCAACCCCGGCCGTCGCCCGCGGGGGCCGAAGCTGACGGCGTACGTCGAGGGCTATCGCCGGCGCGCGGGTCTCGACGGGGATCTCGACCGGCAAGAGGGGAGTACGACGTGACCTCACTGCAGCAGCGGCTGTCCGGGCGTCTCGACGACGTCACCGGCGACGCCGGCTACGAGGCGGGCGAGCATCCGCCGAGGATGGGCTTCTTCACCGACACGTCGGTGTGCATCGGCTGCAAGGCCTGCGAGGTGGCCTGCAAGGAGTGGAACGACGTACCCCAGCAGGGGTCAGCGGGCATCGGGGCGATGTCTGCGATGTCCTACGACAACACCCAGGCGCTCGGCGCGGACTCGTGGCGGCACGTCGCGTTCGTAGAGAAACCCGCGAAGCCGACCTTTGCCACCACGGCCGATCTGGGCCTGCCGGGGATGGGGCCGCCCGGCTTCTCCGACGGGGTGCCGGCGGGCGACGAGGGCGCGGACCAGGGCACCGCCTCGGGGGAGGACGGCGGGGTGCGCTGGCTGATGTCCTCCGACGTCTGCAAGCACTGCACGCACGCCGCCTGCCTCGACGTGTGCCCGACCGGGTCCCTGTTCCGCACCGAGTTCGGCACCGTCGTCGTCCAGCCGGACATCTGCAACGGCTGCGGCTACTGCGTGCCGGCCTGCCCGTACGGCGTGATCGAGCGCCGCGAGGAGGACGGCCGGGTGTTCAAGTGCACGCTGTGCTACGACCGGCTCAAGGACGGCCAGCAGCCGGCGTGCGCGCAGGCGTGTCCGACAGAGTCCATCCAGTACGGCGAGGTGAGCGAGCTGCGCGAGCGCGCGCGGCTGCGGGTCGCCGAGCTGCACGACAAGGGCGTGGACGTCGCACGTCTCTACGGTGCCGACCCGGATGACGGCGTCGGCGGCGACGGCGCGTTCTTCCTGCTCCTCGACGAGCCCGAGGTCTACGGGCTGCCGCCGGACCCGGTCGTCACCACCCGCGACCTGGGCACGATGTGGAAGCACGTCGGCAGTGCGGCCGTCGCGCTGGTCGGGCTCGGCGTTGCTTCCTTCACTTCGAGACGCCTCGTGCCTCGGCTCCTCAGTACAGGCTTCGGCGGCCGGTTGCCCGGGGCCCGACGATGAGAGAGCCCACCATGGTCGGGCGGGCCGAGCTGCAGCCCTACGACTCCTACTACGGCCGGCCGATCCTCAAGCCACCGCCGTGGGAGGCCCGCGACATCGCCGGCTACCTGTTCCTCGGCGGGCTGGCCGGCGCCTCGGCGCTGCTGGCCGAGGGGGCCGCGCTCACCGGCAGGCCGGGTCTGGCCCGGGCGGCCCGGGCGGGGGCCGTCGGTGGTGCCGGACTCGGGACGGTGGCGCTGATCCACGACCTCGGCCGGCCGGAGCGGTTCGTGAACATGCTGCGGGTGTTCAAGCCCACCTCGCCGATGTCGGTGGGCTCGTTCGTCCTCGCGCCCTTCACGGGCCTGTCGGTGGTCGCCGCGCTCTCCTCGGCCACCGGTCGGCTGCCCCGGATCGGTCGTGCCGCCGGCGTCGGCGCCGCAGCGCTGGGGGCGCCGCTGGCCACCTACACCGCGGCCCTGCTCTCCGACACGGCCGTGCCCGCCTGGCACGACGGGCACCGGCACATGCCCTACACGTTCGCCGGGTCCGCTGCGTCCGCTGCCGGCGGCTGGGGGATGCTGCTGGCCCCGCGGGCGGAGAACGCGCCGGCCCGGGCGATGGCCCTCGGCGGCACGGCGCTCGAGGCGGTGACGGTCGAGCTGATGAAGAAGCGCATCGGCATGACCGCGGAGCCCTACTCGAGAGGTCGCGGCGGCACGCTGCTGCAGGGGGCACGTGTCGCCAACGGCACGGCGGTCGCCCTCTCGCTGGTGGGCGGCAGGTCCCGGGTGGCGGCAGCGCTCGCGGGCACGGCGTACCTCATGGGGTCGGTGCTGACCCGCTTCGGGATTTTCGCGGCGGGCATCGACTCGGCCAAGGATCCGGCGTACACCGTGAGCCCGCAGCGCGACCGGCAGCGCTCAACCGATCCGATCGGCGCTCCCGCCGCCGGCTGACAGAAGACCGGGCTCAGGCCCGAAGGCCGGCGAGCACGACCGCGATGATCCGGTCGGACTGCTCGGCGGACGCCTCGGGCATCATCGTGCAGCCGCCGACGAGCCGGATCATGTCGCTGACCTCGACGTCGCGGCGGGCCACCCCGGCCTCCTGGGCCCGCGTCAGCACCGCTTCCGCCGTGCCGTTGATCACCTGCCGCGAGTGGGTGAGCAGCTCGGCGTCCCGTCCGACAGCGTCGACCAGCTCGTGGAAGAGTGCCCGCTTCGTGGTCGCATACGACATGAACAGGTGCAGGTAGCGCTCCAGCGCCTCCCACGGCTCGGCGGACGCGAGCAGCTTCTCGGTGCCGGTGGCCAGGTCGTCGACCTCGTCGCGGTAGACCGCCTCCAGCAGCGTCAGCCGGGTGGGGAAGTGCCGGTAGAGCGTGCCGATGCCCACCTCGGCCCGGGCGGCGATCTTCTCCAGCGACGTGTCGGTCTCGTGCTCGCGGAACACCTCGCGGGCGGCGCTGAGCAGCCGCTCGTAGTTGCGTCGGGCATCGGCCCGCAGGGGACGCCCGGACGTGGTCGGCTCGGCCACTGCGGTCATCTCCATTTCCGGTCGTCGAAACGCCCTTCGAGACGCCTCGTTCCTCGGCTCCTCAGGACAGGCCCTTCGAGACGCCTCGTTCCTCGGCTCCTCAGGACAGGCCCTTGCTAAGTGGAGGTAGCCTCCGTATAGTTACCGGAGGGCCCTTCCACTTCTTCCGCCATCGTACCCGAGAGGCCGCAACCTTGTCTGCTCCCACTGCAACCCTTCCCGAAAACGCGCGCGAGCCTTCCCCAGGGGAGGTCGCGCAGAAGCCCGGCGGTCCGTCCGTCCGCCAGCTCCGGACCCGGCGCCCGTCCGTGGTGCTCGCGGTCATCCTGGTCGCCCAGCTGATGGTGATGCTGGACATGAGCATCGTGAACGTCGCCCTGCCGAACATGAAGGCCGAGCTCGGCTTCAGCTCCGAGGGTCTGTCCTGGGTGCTGAACGCCTACAGCCTGACCTTCGGCGGGCTGCTCCTTCTCGGTGCACGTGCCGGCGACCTGCTCGGTCGACGTCGTACCTTCCTCGCGGGCGTTGCCCTGTTCTCCGCCGGATCCCTGGTCGGAGGTCTCGCCGGCACGTCCGGGATGCTGCTCGCCGCGCGTGCCGCGCAGGGCATCGGAGGCGCGATGGTCGCCCCGGCGACGCTGGCCCTGCTCGCGTCGATGTTTCCCGAGGGGCGGGAACGCATCCGCGCCCTCGGCCTGTTCAGTGCCGTCTCGGTCGGCGGTGCGTCGCTCGGCCTGGTGGCCGGTGGCGTGCTCACCGAGTGGGCCTCGTGGCGCTGGGTGATGTTCGTCAACGTCCCGATCGGGGCTGTGCTGCTGGTCGCGGCCGCACTCGTCGTGCCCGAGACGGCACGTGAGCGGGGCCGGTTCGACCTGGCCGGCGCGGTCACCTCGACCGTCGGCATGACCGCGCTGGTGTACGGGTTCGTGCACGCGGCAGGTCACGGCTGGTCGAGCGGGCAGAGCGTCGCCGCCTTCGTGGTCGGCGTGCTGCTGATGGCCGCGTTCGTGGCTGTCGAGAGCCGGGCCGAGGCGCCGATCACGCCGCTCAGCCTGTTCGCTGACCGCACCCGCAGCGGCGCGTACGTCGCCAGGATGCTGCTCATCGCTGGGATGACCGGGATGTTCTTCTTCCTGACCCTGTTCCTGCAGGGCGTGCTCGGCTTCTCGCCGCTGGCGACCGGCTTGGGCTTCCTGCCGCTGACCCTGGGGCTGTTCCTCACCTCCCAGGCCAGCGCCCGGGTCCTCGTCGAGAGGTACGGCGAGCAGCGGGTGATGCTGACCGGCATCGCCATCTCGGCGGCCGGCCTGCTGTGGCTGACGCGCCTGGGAGCCGGTTCGGGCTACCTGGACATCCTCGGCCCGATGGTGCTGGTCGGCCTCGGCAACGGCAGCGCGTTCGTGCCGCTGACCTCCCAGGGACTGCACGCCGTCGCCCGCGATCACGCCGGTGCCGCGTCGGGGCTGGTCAATGTCATGCAGCAGGCCGGGGCCTCCCTGGGGCTGGCCGTGCTGGTCACCGTGTTCGGCACCGCGAGCCGCCACGCGTCGTCACCGGCGGCCGGCTTCGTCCCCGGCATGCACGCGGCCTTCCTGGTGGCCACCGGGCTGCTCCTGGGCAGCCTCGCGGCGGCAGCCATCGGATCCGTTCAGGTGCCCCGCGGAACGTCCCCGGGATGACCGACCGGCGGTAATGCCCGCAGGCACCGGTCAGTGGCCAAAGTGGTGCCCACGGACATTACCGGGCCGGTCTACGGTGGGGACGGAGGTTGAGACATGAGTGAGGAACCGACTCCGATCGCCTACGCCGCCTTGACGCGGGGCACGCCGATGCTCACGCGGTCGGACCGGCAGTTCGGCACGGTGGAGCACGTGCTCCAGGTGCCGGAGGAGGACCTGTTCGACGGGATCGTGGTCGCGACCGAGCGTGGTCTGCGTTTCGTCGACGCCGACCAGGTCGGTCAGATCACCGCCGCGTGGGTGCGCTGCGAGCTCAGCGACGAGGAGGCCGACGCGCTGCCCGAGCCCGAAGGTGCGCCCGTGTATACGGTGGATGCGCTGCAGGACATCGGCGGGTCGCTGCACGACCGGCTGGGCCGGCTGTTCCACCGGCCGCGCTGGACACGCGAGGACTAGCGGAGTCCCTGGCCGGCGCGGCCGCGACGTGGGCAACCCGCATGAAGTCGCCTCTCCGCGGGTAGCAGTCGATGTCCCCTAACCCTCGGACACACGACCCGCAGCCCGCCAGGAGATCTCCGTGCAGTACGCCCAGATCGTCGCCGCGGTGCAGCAGCACGCACCGGGACTGAGTCACCAGGAGGCTTCGCGGCTCACCCAGGCGACGATCGCGGTGCTCGGTGAGCGGCTCGGCGGCGGTGTCAGCCAGGGCCTCGCGCTCAAGCTTCCGGCACTGCTCGCCACCGAGATCCGCGAGGACGACCCCCGCGAGGAGTTCGGCGTCGAGGAGTTCTACACCCGGGTCGCGGCCGTCTCGCCGAGCAGCCCGGACACCCCCGAGGGTGCCCGCCGGCAGGCGCGTGCGGTGGCCGCCGCGCTGCGGGAGACGTTGCCGGGCCGGGAGTACGACGCGCTGTGCGAGACGCTGCCCGGCGAGTACGCCGACCTGCTCACCGAGGCCTGTGCTGAGGAGCCGAGGGACGAGGCGTCTCGAAGTGCCTGTACTGAGGAGCCGAGGGACGATGCGTCCCGTACTGAGGAGGCGTCGGACCGATGACGCTGCAGGAGACTCCGACGGGCGTCTCGGATGCCACCCGGCTGCGGCTGACGCAGTACGCCGCCGGCGGCGGATGTGCCTGCAAGCTGCCGGCCGGCGAGCTGGAGGAGATCCTCGCCGGGATCCCGGGCGGCCGCGCGTTCGGAGACCTGCTCGTCGGCGTCGAGAACGGTGACGACGCGGCCGTCGTACGCCTGGACGAAGAGCGTGCCGTGGTCAGCACCGCGGACTTCTTCACGCCGGTGGTGGACGACCCGTTCGACTGGGGGCGGATCGCGGCGGCGAACGCCCTTTCCGACGTCTACGCGATGGGTGGCGACCCGGTGCTGGCGATCAACCTGCTGGCCTGGCCCCGGGATCTGCTGCCGGTCGAGGTCGCCGGCGAGGTGCTGCGCGGTGGCGCGCAGGTGTGCCTGCGGGCCGACACCCCGCTGGCGGGTGGGCACAGCATCATCGACTCCGAGCCGAAGTACGGGCTGGCGGTCACCGGCCTGGTGCATCCCGAGCGCATGCTGCGCAACGACGCCGGAGCCGCGGGGACGCCGCTGACGCTGACCAAGCCGCTCGGGCTCGGCGTACTCAACAACCGCCACAAGGCCACCGGCGAGGTGTTCGTCGACGCGGTGGACACGATGACCACACTGAACGACGCGGCCTCGCGGGCGGCGCGGGAGGCGGGGCTGAGCTGTGCCACCGACGTGACCGGCTTTGGCCTGCTCGGACACCTGCTCAAGCTGTGCCGGGCCAGCGGCGTCAGCGCGATCGTGGACGCGGCGGCGGTGCCCTACCTGGAGGCGGCCAGGGCGTCGTTGGCGGCCGGGTACCTGCCCGGCGGCAGCCGCCGCAACCTGGACTGGGTGCGTCCGTCGCTGCTGACCAGCGTGGCCGAGGAGGAGCTGCTGCTGCTCGCGGACGCGCAGACCTCCGGTGGACTGCTGGTGGCCGGTGAGCTGCCCGGCTACCCGGTGGTGGGCGAGCTCGTGGCCCAGGGCACGGTGCCGCTGCTGGTGAGGTAGTCGCATGTGCGGGGACGGGGCTGGGTACCGCCTGGGCCCTGAAGTAGAGCAGACCTTGGAGGTTCGGCGATGCCTCAGCAGGCATGGAGCGACAAGCGGGAGCGGCAGTACGACCACATCAAAGGCGGCCTGAAGGACCGCGGCCACTCCGAGTCCGAGGCGGAGGAGATCGCGGCCAGGACGGTCAACAAGGAGCGGGCGCGCTCGGGTCAGTCGAAGTCCGCGAGCAAGACGTCGACCAAGGACGTCTCCTCCGGGCACCGTGGCGGCAAGCGGTCCGGGCACGGCGAGGGCGGGCGTACCAAGGACCAGCTGTACGCCGAAGCGCGCCGCAAGGGCGTCGAGGGCCGCTCGAAGATGAACAAGAAGCAGCTCGAGAAGGCCGTCGGCCGCTGAGGCACGGCCGCTGCTGGACGCCGCCCTCTTGCCCGCCGAACCGATCGGCGTCAGGTGTCCCGCCAGGGCCACACCGACCCAACGCAGAGACGAACACGGCGGAGGGCAGATAGAACAGCACGAAGCCGAGCGTGCGGACGCGGACTGACGTCGCCTCCTCGCGCGCCCCGGCTGCGCATGCGTCGAAGGTCAGGCGGCTACCCGCTGACAACAGCGGACACGTGCGAGAGCAGCCAGAGTTTCAGGAGGAACCGCCATGTGCCCCTCACTGCCGACTTCATGCTCGACCGACTTCGCCAGTGGGGCATTCACCGGATCTACGGCTACCCCGGCGACGGCATCAACGCCCTTCTGGGTGCGTTCGACCAGGCAGAGGGCGACCCCGAGCTGATCCAGCCCCGGCATGAGGAGATGGGGGCGTTCATGGCGACCGCGCACGCCAAGTTCACCGGTGAGATCGGTTGCTGCATGGCGACGTCGGGGGTGGCACCATCCATCTGCTCAACGGGTTGTACGACGCGAAGCTAGACCACCAGCCGGTGGTGGCGATCCTCGGCCAGCAGAAGCGGATCTCCCTCGGTGCGGCGTTCCAGCAGGAGATCGATGCCAACACCCTCTACAAGGATGTCGCGGCCGACTTCATCCAGACCTGCATGCATCCGGCCCAGGCGCGCCAGCTCGTCGACCGCGCCTGCAAGGTGGCGCTCACCAACCGGAGCGTCGCCGCGATCATCGTGCCGGAGGACATCGCGGAGCAGGAGGCGCAGCCCTCGCCGCCGCGCGAGCACGGCGCCGTCTACACCAGCGTCGGTTGGAGCAGGCCACGGGTGATCCCGCAGGAGGAGGAGCTGCGCAAGGCCGCGGACGTCCTCAACGCGGGCGAGAAGGTCGCGATGCTGATCGGCCAGGGTGCGGCCGAGGCGGCCGACCAGGTCGTGGAGGCCGCCGAGCTGCTGGGCGCCGGGCCCACGACAAGGCCGACCCGCTCAACCCCGAGCTGGTGGTCCATGAGCTGTCCAAGCGGCTGCCCGACCAGGCGACCTGCACCACATGCTTGCGTGGAGCCTGCTGGGCGAGACCGACCTGGACAATGCGATCCCGCTGTGTGTCTACCACCACCAGCGTGCCCACGACGAGCCGTTCGTCGTCACACGCCTGGACAGCGGCGAGGTCCGGCTGCGCCGGGCAGTGACCGGGGTGAAGCCTTCAAAGGCTTCACCGGCGGGGCCACCGGGTTCAGGGGCGCAGCACCAGCCACCCCCCGCTACAGGTGCCGGACTGCGGTGAGCAGTTCTGGAGGCGCGGTCCCGTTCTGGACGCAGCGCCAACCGTGCAGATCGGGCCGTGGGCCGAACAGCACCCACACCTCACCGTCCGCCGGCGGCGCCGGCTGGATTCCTCCGTCGCAGACGTGTCCTCCGGCCAAGCCCGGCAGGAGGGCCGTCGAGGGGGCCCTCACGGCCGTGGCGCCGGCGGTGCGGGCCGCACGGGCTGCAGCTTGACAGTCACCGTAGCCGCCGAGACCGAGGTCGCCGGGCAGTGGTAGCGGTGTGGCGCCGTCGACGTCTGTATCGTCAACGTGCACTGCCCAGAGGGCGCGGGCGACACCGTCGAGGTCGTCTGCATCGGTGATGTCCTCGTGTCGCAAGAACTCCGCCCAAGCGCCGTCGGGGGTGTCAGTCAAGTAGTGAGCCGGGCCCTCACCTGCTGCATGCCAGCGGGCCGGCGGCTGGTCGGGCGTCTCCCAGAGGAATCCTTGCCGGGGGTCGGCGTGCCGGAATCCGGTTCTCACGCGGCCGATCCAGATCCGACCAGCCAGGCAGCCAGGTCGCGGACCCGGTGCACGACGTCGCTGTCGGGATCGAAACCGTCGGCCATCAGTTCTGCCGGGGGGAGGCCGTCCAGCTGAGGGCGAGGGCGCAGGAACCAGCGTCGCATGCCGCGCTCGTTGTAGCCGCCGGCCAGGTCTGAGGTGATCATCGCGAGCGTGTGGAGTCGAGCGGCCACCATGTCCGGTGTGGTCCGCTCGCCCTCGGCGTACCGGCGCAGCGAGGTCGGGGACACGTCGAGGAGCTTGGCGAGCAGCTCGTCCCCGAGGGTCTCGCGCATCGGCCGCCACTCCGAATCCGGCAGCGGGGAATCCGCCACTTGCTCGCGTACCTGGCCCAGCAGCGAGGCGAGTTCCTCGTCGCTGGCTGAGAACGCGGACGGGACGGCGAGCTGCATCGCGGCGGCTGACGCGATGCCGTGGGATGCCAGGATTCCGACCAGGGCCCGGACCCGATTCTCCGTGAGCGGTCCACCGGCCAGCTCGGCGTCCAAGAGGCCGAGGTATTGCACGCGGTACAGCAGTTGGCAGGCCGCCAGGGCCGACTTGGGCCGGTCTAGGAACGGACCATCGACGGACATGATTCGGACTTCTGTCATAGTCCAAACGTAGCCCAGTTGTTGCCCATTGGTCAGCCCGAGCTACTGCGCGGCGGGCGCTGAGGCGCACAGGCCGTCCGTGCGGGCTGCCCGAGCCCGGGCCGTCTCCTGCTTGCTCGTGTGGTGCTTGCCCGGGGCTGTCCCGGTTCCCGGTTCGAGCTGCCCGGCCGCCGTGGTCGCGCCGACTCGCAGCGACTTCGGAAGGGGCCGGTCGTGGATCATGGCGTCCCAGATCTTGTGTGCGGACGGCTTCCAGACCAACCGGTCGGGGTTGGGCGCGTAGGGCTTGGTCCGCACCGTGACGAACTGGATGTGCTCCTTCGAGATCCCCTTCAGCTGGCGCGCCAATCCCACCAGCTTGGTGACCGAGTCGAGCCCGGTGTCGGTGGTGAGGGACCTCGTCGCGGCGTCCATGAACCTGTAGAGCCGGATCGGGTTGGCCAGCGTCCCCGCGGACAGCGCCTTGCTGGCCATCGACGCCAAGAACGCCTGCTGACGGTGGGTCCGGGCGACGTCCCCTCCACCCGAGAACGCGTACCGCTCCCGGACGTACTGCAGCGACTCGTAGCCGTTGAGCGTGTGCGTTCCCGCTGGGAGGTTGATGTGGCCGACGGTGTCGTGGACGGCGTACGGCAGGCACACTTGCACGCCGCCCAGCGCGTTGACCATGTCTCGGAAGCCGTTGAAGTCGATCTCCACGAAGTGCTCGATCGGTACCCCCGTGATCGTGGAGACCGTCTTCACCGTGCACAGAGGTCCGCCCACGGAGTACGCCGCGTTGAACATGCTCCGGCCGCCAGGGTCGACCGAGCCGTCGGCGCTCTTGCAGGGTGGGCGTTGCACGATCGAGTCGCGCGGGATGCTCACGCCGTACGCCAGCGTCCGATCGGCGTTGAGGTGCAGCAGGATCGTGGTGTCCGAGCGTGCCCCGGGGACGATTCCGAAGTGACCGCGTTGGCCCTCCCGGGTGTCGGAGCCGATGAGCAGGATGTTCATCGGCTGCTGCGGCTTGTTGGGGCGCGGGATCTCGCTGGGCCGGCTGGTTCCCAGGCCCTTGTTCAAGTCGACCGAGGAGATGTTGCCGTCCAAGTGATGGAGGACCACGAGAACCGCTGCCGCCAGGGCCGCCAGCACCACCGCGACGCCGATCGCCACCGCCCGGAACACACGCCGACGCCGTCCGATCAAGCGGCTGCGCGCCGCGGGTCGGTCGTCACCGGTCACGTCCGTGGTTCCCTACTCTGTCCCTGCCCTTGTTCCAGCGTAGACAGGTGAGGGTCAGTCGCGCCCGGGTCGAGGAGTCAGCGACTTGTGCGTGCTGTCACACCACGGCACCGGCTGGGACCTCTCGCACGTGCAGACCGCGACGATCGGCCGCTACAAGGCGGCCGGCCGCCGGACCGTTCGGCGTGACCGGCGGTGAGTTCCGCGGGCACGTCGCTGGTCGCCGAGCTGGGCACGGGTCTGCCAGGCGACGACCGCTTCGTCGGGCGAATCGTGCACGGCCAGCTCGTCGTCGACGCCGGTGATCGCCATCAGGCGGCGGATGAGCGGGGCAACCCCGACGAGCACCAGCCCGCCGCCGCGGCGCGAAGCTCGTCGGTGTGCCCGCAGCAGCACGGTCAGCACGCTGGTGTCGAGGAACTGCACCGAGCTGAGATCGACTGTGAGATGCACCGAGAGACGGGCGGCCGAGGTAAGAATGTCGTCGAGCGCTCGGACTGTGGCAAGGTCGAGCTCGCCCACAGGCGCGATGACGGGATGGCCGCTGGGGAGCACGGACATACGATGTTCGAGAGCCATGTCTAGCCTCCGACCTACGCGGTCGTGATGGACCCTGGGCTAGAGACCGGCACGCGTGATGTCTACGAGTAAAGGTGAGCCATCGACCGCTGTCAAGCCGGCGGGCGCGGTATGCCGGGCACCCTTGGGACGTGGCGGGCCGAAGGCGCGCCGCAACGGCGTCGACGGCCGCTCGAAGATGAACGACAAGCAGCTCGAGGAGGCCGTCGGCCGCTGGAGCTCTGCCGACCCGCGCATCAATCAGCCTCGACCCGCGGAAGAATCTTGTGGCGTCGCCGCTGCACGCGGTTTACCCGCGGGTCGGCACCGAATTACCCGCGGGTCGGCACGGTCAGCGGCGGGCGAACAGCGCCTGCGGGACGGTGGAGGCGGCGTCGGTCAGCCAGCCGCGGTCCAAACCCTCCCCGGCGAGCGCGTCGACCAGGACGGCCAGCGCCTCGGGCGGGCTCGGCGAGTCGGCCTGCCCTGCGTCGGAGGAGAGCACCAGCTGCGGCCCCGCCGCGCGCGCCACGTCGGCCAGCATCGCAGGAGTGCACCCGGGCTGGTGCAGCAGCTGGTAGGCGGTGATCTCGGCGAATCCCCCCGTCGCGACGAGCCCGGCGACGTCCGCGGGGTCGGCGCCGGGCACGACGTACGACGGATGGGTGAACAGCAGCCGTCGTACGCCGTGCTGTGCGGCCCGCTCCGCGAGCCAGCGGCACTCCGCCGTCGAGAGGTGGCCGGTGGCGAGCACCGCATCGTGCTCGGCGACCAGCTCGAGCACCAGGTCGGCGTCGGCCTGCGTGCTGGGGTCGACCGGTGGCGTCGCGAACGTCGTGGCAGGCAGCCGGCGGTCCTGGTCGGACAGCCGCGGCAGACCCGCCGCGGCCTGGGTGTGCGCGTCGGCGGTCGGCATCCACACCACGCGCCCGCCCGAGGAGAGTGCCGCCGCCACCGCGGAGGGGTTGATGCCGCCGACGTGGTGGTTGAGCGCGATCCCGCCGTACGCCGTCAGGTCACCGGCGTGCGCGACCGCGGCCGCGCGTCCGACCGTCGACTCGTAGTGCGCCTTGAGCACGAACCCGTCGGCCCCCGCCGCACGGTAGGCATCCGCCAGGTCGAGGTCGTCGCCGATGCGGTCCAGCACGTCCGGGGCCGCGTGCACATGGCTGTCGAAGAAGCCCACGACGCTCTAGAACTCGTCCTCCGCGAGCCGGGTGGCCTCACGGGCGACGACGTCGGCGCGCGACTCCTGCAGCAGCGGCCAGCGCCTGCGGAGGACTCGCAGCTCCTCCAGGTCCAGGGTGCAGTCGACCTCTCCGGGCTCCGAGCCGAGCTCGGCGACCACCTCCCCGTAGGGCGAGATCACCCGCGACCCGCCCCAGAAGTCGCGCTGGTTCTCGCTGCCCGCGCGGTTGACGAACACGACGTACGACTGCAGCACGACCGCCGCGTGCAGCAGCAGGATCTCCCAGGCGCGCTGGGCCTGCACACCGACCTCGATCACCGCGCTGTTGACCGGCACCACGATGACCTCGGCGCCGCCGTGCACCGCCATCCACGGGATGGCCGGCTGCCAGAGGTCGTTGCAGATCAGCACCGAGAGGCGGGTGCCGAGTACGTCGTGCCAGTGCAGCCGGCCGCCGGGCTTGAAGTGCTTGCGCTCCTCCCAGCCGCGGTAGGTGGGGAGGTACATCTTGCGCTGGATGTTCGCCGTGCCATCGTGCAGCAGCGCGGCGCTGTTGTAGGTGTGGTGGCGGAACGCCTCGGCGAAGCCGACCACCACGACCGGACCGTGCTTGCCGAGGGCGAGCAGCCGGGCGTCGTCGGGCAGCAGGGGCATCGCCTCGGGCACCTCGCTGAGGTGGTAGCCGTGCGTGGCGAGCTCGGGAGCGACGACCAGGTCGCAGTCGGAGGCAGCCCGCACCAGGTCGTCGAGCCGCGACAGGTTGGCGTCCACATCGCCGAGTGCGGGGTCGGTCTGCAGCAGCCGGACCCGCAGCGTCTGCTCGTTCACGGCGTACTTCCCCCTAACTCGAGCCCGAGCCGGCCGGCGCGAGCACGTCGCCGAAGAAGCCGTCGATGACCTCGACCATGTGCTGGAAGGTCGGGTCGTCGTCGAACATCCACTCGGTGTGGCCCTTGCCCTCGAGCACCTCGAGCCGCTTCACACCCGGCGCGGCGTCGTAGAGGGCGCGGGCCTCCTCCACCTTGTGCAGCTGGTTGTCCTCGCCGTGCACCACGAGCAGGGCCTGGTCGTGCAGGCGTGCGGCGTGGCGTTCGGGGCAGAACCGCAGCAGGTAGTCGGCGGACTCCAGCGACACCCCCGCGCCGAAGCCGGGCGCCTTGTAGAGCTCCTCGCCGACGTAGTCGTCGGTGCGGTCGTCCAGGTCGAGCCGGACGATGTCCCACGGGGACGTGATCTCGGAGCGGCCGAGAGTGGTACGCCGTTCCCGGTCGGCCCGCACGCGGCCGAGGAGGCTGCTCCAGGTCTGCTGGTCGTGCATCTTCTCGGTGGAGCGCCGTCCGTCGGCGATCCCGTTGCAGCAGGCCACCGCCCGCACCCGGGGGTCGTCGGCGGTCTCGGTCACCACGACACCGCCGCCCAGCCCCCAGCCGACCAGCATCACCCGGTCGGGGTCGAGATGCGGGTGCGCGCTGACCCGGTCGACCGCGGCGCGCACGTCGTTGACCCACTCCTGCGGCACCAGTCGGCCGCGCTCGCCCTCGCTGAGACCGAAGCCGCGGTAGTCGAAGGCGAGCACCGCGTACCCGCGCGGGGTCAGCGCCCGGGCGAACCGCTCCGGGTGGATCACTTTGAGGCCCTGGTAGCCGCTGCACGCGATCACGACCGGGTACGGCGGGCCTCCCGTCGCTGCGCCTTGGCTGTCGTCGGGCAGGTGCAGGTCGGCGTCGAGACGGTAACCGTCGCTGAAGAAGGGGAGAGGGGCAGAGCGCATGGCGCCAGCATGGAAGCGGGTATGCCGGTCACGCAAGAGGCGCGCCGGTGTCGCCCCTCACATCCTGGCCGTTTGTCGGCCCAAGCAGCGCCGGCCAGGTGGGGGGTTGCCCCGGTGCTGCGCTGGGACGGCTGATCACCCGGCGACGCGCCACTTGGGCGCCGGAGGCGGTCAGCGGTCCGGGACGGTGGGGAAGCGGCGCGGCACCAGCAGCAGGATCAGCAGCGTCGCGATCGCCGCGAACAGCAGGCCTAGGAAGACCGCGTGGGTGGAGGCGTTTACGGCCGAGCGCAGGAACTGCGCCGCCCGCGGGCCGGCGTGCCCGCCCTCGAGCAGCCGGCTGATCTGGTCCACCGAGCCGGGCACCTTGTCGCGCAGACCTGCGGGCGCGTCGGCGAGGCGGTGCAGCAGCACCGCGTTGGTGACCGCGCCGAACACCGCCGCCCCGAGGCTCTGACCGAGGAACCGCGAGAACATCGCCCCTCCGGTGACCACGCCGCGCTGCCCCCAGCCGACCGTGGACTGCAGGCCGACGATCAGCGGAGAGGTGATCAGTCCCATCCCGACGCCCATCAGGGCGGCGCCGAGCACCGGTTGCCAGACCGACGCGTGCTCGGTCATCGACGTGAACACCACCCCGGAGGCGATCGCGAAGCACGCACCGACCAGCGCGGTGTCGCGGAAGCCGATGCTCAGGTAGAGCCGCGCCGAGAAGCCGGACGCGGTCGGCCACGTCATGCTCATCACCGCGAGCACGAACCCGGCCGCGACCGGGCTGAGGCCGAGCACCGACTGCGCCCAGGTCGGCAGGAACACCGACAGTCCGATGACGAGCAGACCGGCGGTCAGGGTGGCGGCGTACGACCCGGCCGTCAGTCGTCGGGTCCACAGCCACGGCGGCATCACCGGCTCGCTGGCCCGCCGCTCCACGAGCACGGCGGCCACGGCCGCCACCGCCGAGCCGGCGAACACCACGACGCTGGCCGGCGAGCCCCAAGCCCAGCCTGTCCCGCCCTGGAGCAGGCCGAGGATCAGCAGCCCGGCCGCGACCAGCAGCAGTGCCGATCCCGCGTAGTCGATGCGGTGCCTGTGCCGCTCGACGGCCTCGTGCACGCCGCGCACGATCAGCGTCAGCGCGATCGCGCCGATCGGCAGGTTGACCAGGAAGATCCACCGCCAGGAGACGTACTCGGCGAACAGCCCGCCGATCGCCGGCGCGACCACCGCGGAGATGCCCCAGACACTGGACAGCCAGCCCTGCACGCGACCGCGCTCGGACACGTCGTACATGTCGCCGGCGACGGTGTTGACCGTCGCACCGATGGACCCGGCGCCCAGCCCCTGCAGGGCGCGGAAGGCGATCAGCGCGACCATGTCCCAGGCCGCCGCCGACAGCAGCGACCCGGTGAGGAACACCAGCACGCCGACCACCAGGATCGGCTTGCGTCCGTAGAGGTCGGCCAGCTTGCCGTAGATCGGGATCGTCACCGTCTGGGCCAGCAGGTAGACCGAGAACACCCAGCCCACCAACGAGAAGCCGCCAAGGTCGCCGACGACCTGGGGGATCGCGGTGGCCACGATCGTGGTGTCCATGGCGATCAGCGCCATGGTGAGGATCAGTGCCACGAGCACCGGCGTGCGCTGGTCGCGCGCACGTGCCCTCAGCATGCCGCGCACCGCCTCATGCGAGTCAGCGTAGGCGGAGGGCTGCGGTTACGCGGAGCCGGCCGGGTCGTCCGGCAGTGCGCCGGTCTCCACGACGAGCTTGGCCACCTCGCGCAGCTTGATGTTGCGGTGACTGGACAGGCGGCGGAGTACCTCGAAAGACCGCTCCATGGTCAGCCCGTAGCGCTGAATCAAGATCCCCTGGGCCACGCCGATCATGTGCCGGCTGTTCAGCGCGGTCTGCAGCCCGGTGACCAGCTGCGCCGAGCTGAGAGCCGACGCGGCGTGGATCGCGAAGACGTAGGCGAGGTCGACGTTGTCGGTGTCCCACGCGAACGCGTCGGCCGAGTACAGGTTGAGGGCGCCGATCTCCTCTCTCTCGGTGAACAGCCTGACGCTCAGCACCGAGCCGATCCCGAGGTCCGCCGCACGCGGTCCCCAGCGCGGCCAGCGTGGATCGTTGCGCACGTCCTCGATGAGGTAGCTCGCATGGTCGGCGATGGCTTCCAGGCAGGGACCCTCTTCGAGGAGGTACTGCAGGGCGTCGGACTCCTCCGCGACGCGGGAGGTGGCGGCGACGGTGCGTACCCGCCCCTTCGGCACGCGCGCGGAGATCGCCGCGAAGTCGCAGGCGACGATGGCTTCCACGGCCGTCTCCACGACCCGCTGGAAGGTCGGCTCCTCCATGGTGGCCGTGCCGAGCTCATGGGCGACATGGGTGAGGAAGTCTCGCACGTTCCCGTCGTGCGTCATCAGCGCCCCCCTTCTCGGGGCATACGGGCGCGGTCCCCCTGCGGCCGCTGCGGCCACCATAGACCTCGTCGGCGCCGCGTGGAAGCCCATGTGCGGGCAGGCCGGCTGCTACCGCCGTGCCGACTCCAGCACTGTCCAGCCGCTCGTGCTCTCCAGCGGCACCGGGTCTTGCAGTCCCGCCCCCGTCAGCAGGTCCGCGAACTCGTCCAGCTTGCGCTCCCGGCCACCGAAATGGACGAGCATGGACAGGTCGAGCAGGGCGTACCCGAGCGGCGGGTCGTCCACCGGCGGAATGACACGCTCGATGACCCACAGCCTGGCATCCGGCCGCATCGCGCGGACGCACGCGGCCAGGATCGCGCCCGCCTCGGCATCGGGCCAGTCGTGCAGAATCTGCGCGAGGATGTAGGCGTCGCCGTCATCGGGCACGGCGGTGAAGAAGTCGCCTCCTACTGCGCGGCAGCGTTCCGCGACGCAGTGCCGCCGGCCATGGTGTCGTCGAAGTTCACCTGGTCGTCGGGGTGCTGGGCGAGGTACTCCCAGAACGTCACACCGTGTGTCTCCTCGAAGACCGGCCGGCCGGTGCGAACCGCATCGGCCAGAGCTTCCCAGGCCCTCCGCTGGTACGGTGCCTCGCCCATGAGCGCAAACGCTCGCGCCGACCCACCGGCGGCCGAGCGCAGCGCGTCGCCGGTCGTGGTCAAGGCGAACTGCTCTCCGGGCGAGCGGGTGCACAGGCCGAGTCCCACCGCTGCCCGCATCAGTCGGGCCAACGACGGCGCGTGGGTGCCGGTGGCGGTGGCCAGGCTCGTCAACGACCGGGGACCGTCGGCCAGGTGGTCGGCGACCCGCAGCTGTGCGAGTGCGCGGACGACCTGTGAGACCCACCCGCCGGTCACGAGCTCCTGCACGGAGCGTCCGGCGACCTCGTCAGCCATGGCCCGAAGATACTCAGGAACTCAGCACTCGCGCATCACCCTCGCGTGCTCTCCGACCAGCTCCTGTGCGCGCGGGAGCACGCGGTCCCGGTCGGCATCGTCCAGCCCGATGCGCGTACGCCGGTCGAGCAGGTCCGAGGCGTCGAGGGCGCCTTCGTGGCGTACGGCGAACAGCAGCTCCGCGCCGGTGACCGGGGTTCCCCCGAGCGGCTCGAGCAGCGCGGGATCGCCCGCGGCCTCGGCGAGCACGGCCGGCGCCTCGACGCCGTACCGCTCCACCAGCCGCAGCGGTGCGGCCACCCGGGCCAGAGTCACGCGCGGCGCCGCGCCGACCAGTGGCAGGGTCGCGGTGCGGCACGGGGCGGCATCCAGCCCCCCGGCTGCCAGTGCCGCGTCGAGTGCGTCCTCGGCCATCCGCCGGTACGTCGTGAGCTTGCCGCCGACCACGGTGACCAGACCGTCGGATGCCGTGATGACGGCATGCCTGCGGGAGATGTCCGCGGATCGTCCGGGCGAATCGAGCAACGGGCGCAGCCCGGCGAAGGTGCCGCACAGCTCCCCGCGGCCGACCGGTCGCTGCACCACGCCGTTGACGGTGTCGAGCAGGAAGTCGACCTCGTCCGGCGTGGGCTCGGGCACGTCGGGGACCGGCCCGGGCGCGTCGCGGTCGGTGAGGCCGACGTACACCCGTCCGTCCGGTGCCGGGATCGCCATCACGAACCGGTTGGAGGTGTGCGGCACCGGAACCGTGAGCACCGCCCGCTGGCCCGCGAAGCACGAGGCGGGCAGCACCAGGTGGCTGCCTCGCGAAGGCCGCAACCGGATCCCGGGAGCGACCTCGCCGGCCCATACTCCGGCCGCGTTGACCACGGTGCGCGCGTCCACGCCGTACTGCTCGCCGGTGAGGGTGTCGCGGAGCACGGCGCCCCGGCCGGTGATCTGCTCGGCGGCGCAGCGGGTCAGGATCCTCGCGCCGTGCCTCGCGGCCGTCCTGGCCAGGCAGACCACCAGGCGCGCGTCGTCGGTCAGCCGTCCCTCCCAGAGCAGGACGCCGCCGCGCAACCCATCAGGCCTCACGCCGGGCGCGAGCTGCAACGTCTCCTCGCGGCCGGCCCGGCGTGAGCGGGGAAGCAGCTGTGCCGACGTGCCGGCGCTGCGCCTCAGAAGGTCGCCGGCACGGCAGCCGGCCCGGATCACGGCCTCGGCACGGCGGGTGATGCCCTCGTGGAGCGGGAACAGCTGCGGGACCGGGTGCACCAGGTGCGGCGCGGTGCGCTCGAGCAGGATGCCGCGCTCGACTGCGCTCTCCCGGGCTACGGAGAGGTCGCCGGTGGCCAGGTAGCGCAGCCCGCCGTGCACCAGCTTCGAGCTCCACCGGCTGGTGCCGAAGGCGAGGTCGTGCCGCTCCGCGAGCACGACCGTCAGGCCGCGGGCGGCGGCGTCGAGTGCCACCCCCGCTCCGGTCACGCCTCCGCCGATCACGAGCACGTCGACCGGCCGACCACCCCTGGCACTCAGGTCGCTCAGCTCCGTGGCGCGACGTCGCGCGTTCAGCGACGCGCCCGGGTCGACGGCAGGAACGTTCACGGCGCGAGGTAGCGGTCGAGCATCCCGCGCAGCTCGTCGTCGAGGGCGTCCAGGGGCGGGCCGGCGTCCGCGCCGGCGAAGACCGGGCCGGTCAGCGTGAACGACCACGCGGCGAGCAGCACCGCCTGCGCGGCCACGGTCGCGTCCACTGCCCGGATCGAGCCGTCGGCGCTGCCGGCGGCGATCAGCTCCTCGAGCAGCGCCAGCTGGGTGCGCGTGCTGGTGCCCTTGCGCTGCACCAGGTAGGGCAGCAGGAACTCCGGGTCCACGTCGAGCAGCGTGCGCAGCATCGGGTGGGCGCGGCTGGCCCGCACGAGTGCGACCACCCGCTGCACCAGCAGCGTGCGGGCGGATCCTGCCGAGGGCTGGGTCTGGACAGGATCGACCGCCGACCAGGTCTCGGGCGAGGGTGCCGCCTCGGTGACGAGCCCGGCCCACTCGCGGGTCAGCAGCGCGGCGACCAGCTCGCGTACGTCGCGCCAGCGCCGGTAGAGCGTCGCCCGCGAGACCCCGGCCCGGCGTGCCACGTCGGCCATCGTCATCCGGCGCATGCCCATCCGCAGCAGCAGGTCTCTGGCCGCGTCGAGGATGGTGTCCTCGGGGATCGCGTTGGCGGCCGGCCTTCCCGGCGGCGCCACGGGGTTGCGTTGCTGCGACATTAGGTGTCACACTGTATCACGCCGAGTCGCGCCTTGTGCGCCGCCGAGTCGCGCCTTGTGCACCGCCGAGCCGCGCGTAGTGACCCGAGAGGAGCCGCCGTGACCAGCGACGAGTCCGACCTGCCGGCGCCGGCGTTCACGCCGTATCGCTGGGGGGACCCGGCCCACCCGGCCACGCTGCCCGACTCCGCCGCTCAGGCTCTGAGCGCCCTCGGCATCGACGCGCCTCCTCCGCCTCCGGTGCCTGCGGCCGACATCATGCTTCCCGAGCCGCGGCTCCCGAGCGCCGCGCGCGAGGAGCTGACCGCGATCCTCGGCACGGACCACGTGCGCGCCGACCACGACGCGCGCCTCGCCCACACCCGGGGCTGGTCCACCCCGGACCTGCTGCGACTGCGCTCCGGCGACGCCTCGGCCGCGCCGGACCTGGTGCTCACCCCGGCCGACCACGACCAGGTGGTGGCGGCGCTGGCTTGCTGCGCACGGCACCGGGTCGCGGTGGTGCCCTACTCCGGAGGTACGTCGGTGGTCGGCGGGCTCAGCCTCGACGACGCTGGCCGCTACGCAGGGGTCGTCGCGCTCGACGTACGCCGGCTGGACGCGCTCGAAGAGCTGGACGAGGTGTCGCGCACCGCCACCCTCCAGTCGGGGGTGCGCGGTCCCGACGCGGAGCGGATGCTCGCGGCGCACGGCTACACGCTCGGCCACTTCCCGCAGAGCTACGAAGGGGCGAGCATCGGCGGCTACGCAGCGACCAGGTCGGCGGGGCAGGCGTCGGCCGGCTACGGGCGCTTCGACGAGATGGTCGTCGCGCTCGTGCTGGCCACCCCGGCCGGCACGGTCCGGCTCGGCCGCGCCCCGATGTCCGCGGCGGGGCCGGATCTGCGGCAGCTGGTGCTCGGCTCGGAGGGCGCGCTGGGGGTGGTCACGTCTGTGACCGTGCGGGTGCGTCCGCGTCCGCAGCTGCGCCGCTACCTGGGCTGGCGGTTCGAGTCGTTCGGCGCAGGCGTGGGCGCGCTGCGCCGGCTCGCCCAGGAGGGGCCGATGCCGACGGTGCTCCGACTGTCCGACGAGACGGAGACGTCGCTGAACCTGGCAGATCCGAAGGGCCGGCTAGGACAAGGACCGGGGCGGGGCGGCGGGGGACGACACCGTGGGTGCCTGGCGATCGTCGGGTTCGAGGGCACCGAGGCGTGGGTGACCTCACGGGAGGCCGAGGCCTCGGCGCTGCTCGACGCGGCCGGCGGCACGTTCCTGGGCGAGGAGCCGGGGGAGGCGTGGCGGACGGGCCGCTACCGGGCGCCGTACCTCCGCGACCCGCTCCTCGACGCCGGCGCTCTCGTGGAGACCCTCGAGACCGCGACCTTCTGGTCGCGGCTGGAGGCCGTGAAGCAGGCCGTCACCGACGCGCTCACCGAGGCGTTGACTGGGCAGGGGACGCCACCTGTCGTGCTGTGCCACGTGTCGCACGTCTACGAGGCCGGAGCGTCGCTCTACTTCACGGTGGTGTGCGCGCAGTCGGGCACGCCGCTCGACCAGTGGCAGGCCGCGAAGTCTGCCGCCAACCACGCGATCCTCGCCAGCGGATCCACGATCAGCCACCACCACGGCGTCGGCCGCGATCACCGGAGGGCCTACGCCGAGGAGGCCGGGCCGCTGATGCTCGACGCGCTGTGTGCGGTGAAGTCCGTGCTGGACCCGAACGGCGTGATGAACCCGGGCGTGCTGATCGCCTACCGCCGTGTCACACCGTGACACATCGTGGTACGCCTGAGCGGCGTGGCAGACCACTACACGTTGCGCTTGGCGCCAGGCATGCGTCAGCGGCTCAGTGAGGGGGCGCGCCGCGCCCATCTGCCTGAGCGCACGCTCGCGCAGCGCTACTTGGAGGAGGGGCTGCGCCATGACGCGCACCCGCTGATCCAGTTCGTCGACGGCCCCAGCGGACGTCGCGCGAGCCTGGTCGGCCGAGGACTCGATGTGTGGGAGATCATTGCCACCGTTCGTGACAACGGTGGGTCGATTGAGCGGGCAGCTGAGTACCTCGAAGTCCCGGCAGGTCTGGCCGAGGCAGGGGTCGCCTACTACGGGGAGTACCGCGGCGAGATCGACGAGGAGATCGAGCTCAACGAAGCGGAGTACGAGCGTGGGCGTGCAGCGGCGGCGGCGGGCGAGCAGGCCCTGCACGGGTGAAGGCGCTTCTGGGCGAGCAACTCTCGTCGCAGATCGCAGTGCTCCTGCGCGAAGCCGGCCATGACATGGTCGCCGTCGCCGATCGCGATGACTTGGTCGGGCAGAGCGACCGTGTCGTGTTCGAAGTCGCGAGCAAAGAGGGCCGGGCGCTCGTCACGAACAACAGCAAGGACTTCCGTCCGCTTGCTGCCGAGTGGTGGGCGTACGGCCGACTCCACGCCGGCCTGATCCTGCTGCCTTCTTCGCGCACCCGAACCCGAGATGCCGTCGCGACTCTTGCCGATTCCATCGGGGCAGTCCTTCATGCTCACCCGGAGGGAATCGCCGGAAGTGAGCGCTGGATCGAGCCGCTCCCAGATGACTGACGGCCAGCCGGTCAGGACGTGACGTCCTTGCCGGCGAATCGGGCCCAGGCGGCCAGCCAGAACACCACGGCGTACACCGCGGCGACGTAGAGCCCGGTCTGCATCTGCCCCCAGGCGATCGGGTCGCGGAACAGATCGGCGAACGCCGTCCAGTAGTGGGTGATCAGGTAGGGGTGCAGCCAGGAGATCTGCGGGATGGTGTCGGCGATGAAGCTTGCCGTGGACAGCAGCACCAGCGCGATCGTGGCGCCCAGCGGCTGCTCGGTCAACGTGGACACGAACAGGCCGACCGCGCCGAGCGAGGCGATCCCGCAGGAGAGGTACGCCGTCGCGGCCACCACGCGCAGCAGCCCTTCGCCGAACGCGGCCTGGCTGCCCGAGAGCAGGGTCAGGCTGCCGCCTCCGAAGAGCAGCAGGCCCATCACGATCCCCGTCACGGTCACCACGAACGTGGCCGCGAAGGAGAAGATCACGATCGCGGCGTACTTCACGCCCAGCAGGCGGGTACGGCGTACCGGCACCGTGAGCAGGTAGCGCAACGTCCCGGTGTTCGCCTCCCCGGCGACCGAGTCGGCGGAGATCGCCGAGACCGCGATCGGCAGGAAGAGCCCGAGCTCGATGCTGAGCGCGGCGAGCGCCACGAACAGGCCGTTCTGGGTGATCGAGGTGAAGAACGTCGGCCCGCCCTGGTCGGGGTTCGGCGAGGACGCGTCCACCTTGATCGCCACCGCGATCAGGATCGGGACCGCGGCGAGCACCCCCAGGCCGGCGATGTTGCGGCGCCGGCCGAAGATCAGCCGCAGCTCCGAGCGCAGGAACCGCGTGGAGACCCGCGGCCGCCCGAGCGCCCCCCGCTGGTCGACAACATCAGCCACTGACATCGAAACCCTCCCCGGTCAACGACACGAACACGTCCTCCAACGACGGCGCGTCCACGGTGAACCCGACCACCGGGACGCCGGCATTCACGCAGGCGGCGACCAGCCTCTCGGGGGCGACGTCGCCGAGCCGGCCGATGGCCGCGTTCGCATGCGCCTGCACGTCGGAAAGCCCGAGCTCGCGCATCACCCGTGCGGCGGCATCGGGGCGCTCGGTGTCCACGCGGGCCTGCACGTCTGTGCCGCGGCGCAGGTCCGCGGCGGTGCCTTGGGCGACCAGGTGACCGGCATGCATCACGCCGATGTGCGAGCACAGCTGCTCGACCTCGGAGAGCAGGTGGCTGGAGACCAGCACGGTCGTGCCGTCGGAGGCCAGCGAACCGACCAGGGTGCGCACCTCACGGGTGCCCTGCGGGTCGAGACCGTTGGTCGGCTCGTCGAGCACCAGCAGGTCACGCGGCATCAGCAGTGCGGCCGCGATCGCCAGCCGCTGCCGCATGCCCAGCGAGTAGGCGCGAAAGCGCTTGTTGCCGGCAGCCAGCAGTCCGACCCGGTCGAGGGCCGCGTCCACCCGCGCGCGGGAGGTGGCCGGGTCCGCCGACGAGTCCGCGGCGTCGAGGCGGTGCAGGTTCGCGCGACCGGACAGGTAGGGATGGAACGCCGGCCCCTCGACCAGCGATCCGACCCGTGACAAGGCGCGGGCCGCGCCTTCGGGTATCGGCTCGCCGAGCAGCTCGACGGTGCCCGCAGTCGGACCGATCAGCCCGAGCAGCATCCGGATGGTGGTGGTCTTGCCCGAACCGTTCGGCCCCAGGAACCCGTAGACCGCACCGGTCGGCACCCGGAGGTCGATTCCGTCGACCGCGAGCTGGTGCCGGAACCGCTTGGTCAGTCCGTGGGTCGCGATCGCGTCCCCGCTCGTGTGACTGGGTTCCGGGCGGACCGTCGCCTCAACGGCGTCCCCGGTGGTTGAGGAGGACGAAGCCCTTCGAGACGCCTCCTCCGTCGGCTCCTCAGGACAGGCGCTAGCGGAGTCCGTCTCGAAACCACCGACCCTGGAGGTAGTCACTGGCCCTGCGTGCCGAGCGCGTCGTAGAGCATCTGCGGCTGGACGGCGCCGACCGCTACCCGGCCGTCGGAGGTGAGGACTGCGGAGAACAGGCTGCCCTTCAGCAACCGGCCCGAGCCCCAGGAGCCCGACACCTTCGGCAGCGTGTCCAGCAGCGCCTGCACACCTGCCGGCCCGGCCGAGTCGGTTGAGCCGCTCTGGTCGCCGAGAGCGCCCTGCGGAAGGCTGCCGACCAGCACGGTCGTCCAGCCCTTGCCGACCGCGTGCGCGTCCTGCATCGAACCGGTCGCGCCGGCCAGCGGGCTCATCGACATGGGGGAGGAGCTCGAGCCGAGGTCGAGCAGGCTCTTGTTGGTCACCTTGGTGTCCGGCGGCGGGTTGAACGTGAACGCGCTCGGGTCGGGAGTGGTGGGGTCGAAGGAGGTGAAGCCCACCTGGAACGCCGGCTGGGAGGCGCCCTTGGCGAACACCTGCACCCGGGTCGGGATGTGCGTCTCACCGTCGATCGCGATCTGAACAGATCCGACCATCGACCGGGTGTCGCGCGGCTGCAGCACCAGGTCGTACGCCGGGCGGCCGGCGACCTCCGCGTTGGAGGCGGTGCTGATCTTGGTCGACGGGCTGATCGCGTCCAGCGCGGCCTGGGCGGCCTGCTGAGGCGTCATCGTCGAGGGCGCCGCCGGCGTAGTGCCGTCGCTGGTGCCGTCACCGGACTCCTTCATGTCCGGCAGGCTGAGGTGGGTGGCCGCCTTCTTCTGGCTCGAATAGGTCCACAGGTCGGTGCCGTTGCGGATCACGTCGGACTCGCCGTACGAGCCGAGGAGTGCGAGGCGCTGCTGTTTGGGGCCGGCGTACCAGACGCGCAGCGTGTGCGAGCCGGACACCAGCGAGGTCAGGTCGGAGCTGCCGTTCCCTCCGCTGCCACCGGACGACAGCGCGTCGAGTCCCGGCAGGCCCAGGTCGGCGCTCTGCACGAGCGTCCCGGACAGTCCCTTGACCTTCGCGTTCTGCACGTCGACGAGCAGCTGTGCGGCGCTGCGCTCCGGGAGACCGGCCTGCGCGGCCGCGCTGATCGTGTGCAGCGCTGCGCCGCCGCCGGTGAGGACCAGAGCGGCGACGACCGGGAGTGCCCAGCGCAGGGCGGGAGTGCGGTGGAAGAGGCTCATGCTCCTATGGTGCCTTGGCGGTCCTGTGCGCTCACTGAGAACCTGTGCGCGTGCTCAGCCCGCGTGTCAGGCTGAGCCCATGCGGCTGCTCGTGGTCGAGGACGAGGCGCGGCTCGGGCGCGCGCTTCGACGCGGACTGGTCGCCGAGGGTTTCAGCGTCGACGTGGCGGCGGACGGCCTGTCCGGCCTGGAGCGGGCCCGCGAGGAGGAGTACGACGCGGTCGTGCTGGACATCATGCTGCCGCGGATGTCGGGCTATGACGTGGTGCGCACGCTGCGCGCCGAGGACAACTGGGTGCCGGTGCTGATGCTCTCGGCCAAGGACGGCGAGTACGACCAGGCCGACGGCCTGGACTGCGGCGCCGACGACTACCTGACCAAGCCGTTCTCGTTCGTGGTGCTGCTGGCGCGGCTGCGGGCCCTTCTGCGGCGGGGGGTGCAGGCTCGCCCGGCGGTGCTGGCCGTCGGCGACGTACGCCTCGACCCGGCCTCCCGACGGGTCACCGTCGCTGAGGCGCCGGTGTCGCTGACGCCGCGCGAGTACGGCGTACTGGAGTACCTGATGCGCAATCACGGCCGCGTGGTCGCCAAGCTGGAGCTGCTCGACCACGTGTGGGACCCGGCCGCCGAGCCGGACGAGAACATCGTGGAGGTCTACGTCGGCTACCTGCGCCGCAAGCTGGGCCGGGACTTCGTCGAGACCGTGCGCGGCGCGGGCTACCGGTTGGCGCCATGACCGCGCGCCGAGTGGGGCCGATCGGCAGGTCTCAGGCGATCGGCGGCTTCTTCGGCCGGATCAGCCTGCGCGGACGGCTGATGGTGATCGGCGTGCTCGGGGTGGCCGGCGCGCTGCTCATCGGCGGAGTCGCGCTGTACGCCGTGCTCGCCTACACCGGCGACCACACGCTCGTCGCGGGCGAGCGTGCCACCGCGCGCGACGTGGCCGCCCTGGTCGAGCAGCACCGGCTGCCGGATCCGATCCCGGTCACCGGCGCGCAGATCGTGCAGGTGGTCGACGCGCAGAACCGGGTGGTCGCCGCCTCGGTGAACGGCGACCGGCTTACCTCGATGCTGCGACCCGCCGAGCTTCGCGGGGCGCGCGGCGGACCGCCGCTGACCGTCTCGGGGTCGCGGGTCGGTCTGGACTCGCCGCTGCGCGTGGTCGCGATCCGCGCCGATCGCGGACGCACCGTGATCGTGGCCCAGCAGTTCGAGGACCTGGTGCGCAGCAGGCAGGTGCTGCGCAACGCGTTGCTGGTGACGTTTCCGCTGCTGCTGCTCGTGCTTGCCGCGATCGCCTGGCGGGTGATCGGCTCAGCGCTGCGCCCGGTGGAGGCGCTGCGTGCCGGCGCGGAGCGGATCTCGGGCTCCGACAGCCGCCGGGCCCGGCTACCGGTCCCGGGCTCGGCCGACGAGATCCGGGCTCTGGCGCTGACGCTGAACTCCATGCTCGACCGGCTGGAGGCGGCGCGCGCACGTCAACGTGCGTTCGTGGCCGACGCCGCCCACGAGCTGCGTAGCCCACTGACCTCGATGCGCACCCAGCTCGAGGTCGCGGCCCATCTCAGGCAGGGTGGGGCGGCGGGGGATGACTCGGCGGCGGCGAAGGATGACACGGGGGCCGCGGGGGATGACATGGGCGGCGACCTGCCTGCCGACCTGCTCGCCGAGGTGGAGCGGCTGAGCGGGCTCGTGGACGGGCTGCTGCTGCTGGCCCGGCTGGACTCCGGCGATGCGCAGGCCGCAGGACGCGGCGCCACCGCGCGGCTGTCCGTCGGTGAGCTGCTGGACGAGGTGGCCGGAAGGTACGCCGCGGCGCGGGTGCCCGTGCACGTGGTACGCCCGACACCAGGACTGAGCGTGACCGCGGATCCTCACGATCTGGTGCGGGTGCTGGCCAACCTCGTCGACAACGCGGTCCGGCACGCCGGGTCGCGGGTGGAGCTGGCGGCCTGCGCGGAGGGGGAGCGCACGCTGCTCACGGTCACCGACGACGGTCCCGGAGTCGCGGCCGCGGACCGGGAGCGGGTCTTCGCGCGGTTCGTCCGGCTCGACGAGGCGCGTGATCGCGACGCGGGAGGCAGCGGGCTCGGCCTGGCGATCGTGCGCGAGCTGGTGCAGCGTGCCGGCGGCCGCGTCGCGCTCGCCGACGCCGGCCCGGGACTGCGCGTCGAGCTGCGGCTGCCGCGCTGAGGTTGGTGGTCAGGCGCCGGCGGCGGTGACGATCGCGTCGGTGACGAAGCCGGCGAACAGGCCGATCAGGATGCCGTAGGCGAGCAGGTCCGCCCTCTTGGCGCGGGCCGCGACCCCGACGAGCTGGGTGACGACGTACAGGATCGAGCCGGCGGCCAGGGTCAGGAACACCACGCTCACGGGCTCGGAGGTGAAGCTGTGCCCGATGATCGTGCCGATGAACGTCGGTCCGCCGCCGATCGCGCCGAGCATCAGCAGGAAGGGCCAGCTCGGCCGGCGGGGCTGGCCGTCCTCGCCGACATCGGAGGTCAGCGGGGCCACGATCCCGAAGCCCTCGGTGGCGTTGTGCAGCCCGAAGCCGATCACCAGCATCAGCGCCAGCGCGATCGCACCGGTGGCCGCGGACTGGCCGATCGCCAGCCCCTCGGCGAAGTTGTGCAGGCCGATGCCGACCGCGATCAGCAGCGAGAGCCGGCGTGCGGTGGACCACGAGGCCAGCCCGCGGGGCGGCTGCACCTCGCCGATGGTCATCGCGCCGGGGCCGTGCGGCCGCGGGGGATTGTCGACGGGCGCATGGGAGGGCTTCGCGTGCACCTTTCCGCCCATCCACCGCTCGTACCAGACCAGGGACAGCAGCCCGACGACGAGACCGAGGAAGAACAGCGCGCCGTAACCGAAGGCCGTACCTAGACCGCCGTGGCCTTCGTGCACTGAAGCGAGCGCGGAATCTATTGGCTCCCATGCCGCCGACAGCACGTCCCACACCAGGAAGACCAGGACGCCCACCGCGACCGCGTTCAGCAGCAGCCGCAGCGACGGCGCGGGCTTGCGGAGCCTGCCGATCGGCAGACCGAGCAGGATCGTCACCCCGGCGATGAAGCCGAGCAGCAACGTCATGGGCAGGCTCACGGTGACTCCGTTCGGGCGGTCGTCGGGTGCAGCGGGCAACTTTAGGTTAGGCAGCCCTAACAGCCTCGTGCAAGTCGGCCGCTCTGCTCCGGGGCTCAGACCAGTCGGGCTCGCAGCCCGGCGAGGATCCCGGACAGCAGACGCGAGACCTGCATCTGGCTCAGATGCATGCGCTGACCGATCTCCGCCTGGGTGCAGCCACCGTAGAAGCGCATCGCGAGGATTCGTCGCTCGCGTGCGGTGAGGCTGTCGGCGACCGTGCTCAGCACCACCCGCGCCTCGGCCGCGTCGAAGCCCGTGCGCTCGGCGGGGATCAGCTCGCCGAGCGTGCCCGTGTCGTTCTCGCCGATGGGAAGGTCGAGGGAGGTGGGCGTGAAGCAGCCGTCGGCGCACATCGCCTCGATGACGTCGTCGAGGTCGGCACGCAGGCGGTCGGCGACCTCGCCTGGCCGGGGTGCTCGGCCGAGGCGCTGGGTCAGCTCCTCGGAGGCCGCGACGATCTGCGACTGGAGGTTCTGGATCCTGCGCGTGGGCCGGACCCGCCAGCCGGAGTCCCGGAAGTGACGCTTGATCTCGCCGGTGATCGTGGGCACGGCGTACCCGAGGAAGTCGCCGCGGGCGGGGTCGAAAGCGCGCACGGCCTTGACCAGCCCCAGATAGGCGACCTGGCGGAGGTCTTCGTCGCTGACCCCGTGGCCGCGGTAGCGGCGCGCGCAGTTCTCCGCCACACGCATGTTGAGCACGACGATCCGGTCACGCAGTCGCGCGGCGTCGTGAGGCCCGACGCCTGCCGCGATCCGGGCGAACAGCCGCGCGGTCGCGTCGGGTGGGTCGGCAGGCGCGCCGCGCCTGGATACGCGGAGCGTGCGCCGGGAGGCCACTCGCGGTGCTGGGGCGACAGAAATCGGCAATCAGTCCTCGAGTGAGTGGGGCGGGGCCGGTAGCAAAAGACCTCACTTACCGCTCTACCACTCGGCTCCGAGGCTCACAAATCCGGCCCGCCACGCCGCCGCGATCGTGTCCCAAACGTTGCGCTGGACGCACCGATGTCGGTACGCCGTGCCGGGCGGCATGGGGGCGCGCGGGGCCGGGTACCCAGACCCGATGCGGCGCAAGCACGTGTACTTCACGATGATGGGCATCTGCGTGCTGCTGATCGTGCTCGCCTGGAACGTGGTCCGGCTCTACTCGACGACCGCCGCGGTGGTGATGAGCGTGGTCGCGATGCTGATCCCGCCCAGTGCGGTGATCATCGCCAACTGGGGCGGCCACGGCGGCTGAGCGCGGACTGGCGTAGCCGTCCAGCTCTGGTCTTGTCCGGTCCTTGCTGCTCAGCGCGTCCTTCTCCGGCCGCGGCTCCTGGCTAGGTTCCGCTCAGATGCCCGCCGCGTTGGCGTAGTACTGCTGGTCCTCGCGCCACCCCCCCATGCCCATCCCGATTCCGGAGACGTCCTCGACGTACTCGATGGCCGCGATCCATTTGACCATCTTGAAGCCGAGCTGGGTCTCGATGCGCAGTCGCAGCGGTGCACCGTGCTCGAGCGGCAGCGGCGCGCCGTTCATGTCCAGTGCGAGGATGGTCTGCGGGTTGGTGGCCAGGTAGCGCGGGATGGTCCCGTAGAAGAAGCCGTAGCGGCCCTCGCCCTCGGTCAGGCCCTTGTCGTCCATCGCGTAGAAGACCACGTGCTTGGCCCGCGGCGAGACCCGGGCAAGCTCGGCGACCCGGCTCAGCGGGACCCCCGACCACTCGGCGACCGCGGTCCAGCCCTGGATGCAGTTGTGCTTGGTGATCTGCGCCTGCTCGCCGAGCCCACGCAGGTCCGACAGCGACAGCGACAGCGGCCGCTCCACCAGGCCGCCGACGCTGAGCCGATAGCCGCGGAACTCCTCGGCGGCCAGCGTGTCGTACTCCTGGCTGGTCGGGGGATAGCCGTTGACCCGGTGGTACGCCGATATGTCGCGCGGGCGGAACCGCTGCCGGGACGTGAACGTGCGCGAGATCGCGCCCTCGAAGCGGTCCACCATGAAGCCGAGCATCCGCTGGGTTGCCCGCCGGTAGCGAAGCGAGACGACCGTGATCACCGTGTGGAATACCAGGATCGCGAAGATCCCGAGCAGCCCGACCGCCAAGGCGAGGGTGCGGTCGGCGTCGTCGCTGCCCAGCACGATCGCGGCGAACTCCTTCGGCACGCCGTGGATGATCACCATGAACGTGTGCAGGGCGGTGAACCCCGCGAACGCGCACAGGCCCAGGAAGTGCAGACTGCGTGCGCCCTGCTTGCCGCCGAACAGCTTTCCGTAGCGGGGGAACCGGGCCAGCACCGACGGCGACATCGCCGCGCCGGTGAGGATCTGCACCGGGGCCAGCACGAAGACCACCAGGAAGTAGGTGAGCTTCTGGGCGGGCTCGAACGGCTCGCCGGGGATCTTATCGGGGATCTGGAAGTGCAGGTAGGTGCCGACCGACCGGATCGAGTCGGGGACCAGCGACCAGTGCTCGGGGATCAAGTAGTGCCAGTAGCCGCTGGCGAAGACCAGCGCGACGTAGACCGCGCCGGTGAGGATCCAGAACTGCACGGTCATGAAGTGCCAGTGCCGGCCGAGGCCCAGGTTCTTCCTGCCCGGCAGGGCCAGCACCGGGCTCCAGGCCACCTCCTCGTCCAGCGAGGTCCAGCTCTTGCGTGAGTCGGCGCCGTACATCTTCTTCGACAACCGCAGCCACTCCCGGCCGGGCGGGCAGTCGTCGTGCCAGTACAGCTTCGGGAACGACGAGAGCACCTCGAGGCCGGAGCGGGCGAGCAACAGCAGGAAGAAGATGTTGAGGAAGTGGGTCACGACGATCCACCACGGAAAGAACTCGACCATGGACCGCCTCTCGATCACGGTGCTGGTGGCAGCCTCTGTGGGACACGCCGGCAGTACCCGCGGGTCGGTCCTGCAAACTCTGATCGCCGCGGGATCAGGCCGGCCGGTCGAGGATCCGCCGCTCCCGGGTGGTGAGGCTGCCGGTGACGGTGCACAGCAGCACTCGTGCCTCCGCGGCGGCGAAGCCGGTCGCTCGTCGGGGATCAGCTCGCCGATCGTGCCGACGTCTGTTTGTGCCAACCGGGTGCGGGTACTTCGCGAACACCACCCGACCCCCCCGCGACACACGTCCGTGCCGGGCAGACCGGTTCAGCCCAGGAGGATCCTGTGACGAGTTCAGCCCAGCAGACCGTCGAGCACGCATCGGACCGAACGTCCGGTCAGCGTACCGACGGATGGGTGTTGCTGCGCGACTATGCCCTGCTGGGCGACATGGGTGCGGCCGCCCTGGTGGCCTCCGATGGTGCCATCGACTGGTTCGCCGCCCCCGCGATCGACTCGCCGCCGCTGTGCGCCGCCCTGCTGGACCCGCCGCACGGGGGGTCGATCTCGTTGTCGCCGTCCGTCCCGTTCCGGGTCACCCGCCGCTACCGGGACGACAGCCTGGTGCTGGAGACCACCTTCAGCACCGACGAGGGCGAGGTGAGGGTGACCGACGCGCTCGACCGCGGTGACTCGGGGCGGTTGCCGTGGACCGAGCTGGCTCGCCGGGTCGACGCGGTCGCCGGTGCCGTGCCGATGACCTGGTCGGTCCGGCCGGGCCACCGGCTCGGCACGGACCGACCCTGGTGCTTCGAGCGGGACGGGGTGGCGGGGATCGTGGCCGGGGACCAGCAGTTGGCGGTGGTGGCCGACCGGATCGGTGCACCCCGCATCGGTCCTCACGGAGTGCATGGCGAGTTCGTCGCCGAGCAGGGCTCCTGCGGCCTGCTGGCGGTCGTGGCCGCGGCGGCAGGCCCGGTCTTCGTCCCCGACTCCGCCGACGTGTTCGATCGGATCGACCGGACCGCCGAG
Source organism: Nocardioidaceae bacterium (assembly GCA_035690495.1). Classification (GTDB taxonomy): domain Bacteria; phylum Actinomycetota; class Actinomycetes; order Propionibacteriales; family Nocardioidaceae; genus DASSKK01. Next base: position 35,912 of record DASSKK010000074.1, read on the forward strand.
GACTGGCGCCGCTGGAGCGAGCGGATCGAGACCGACGTGGCCAGGCGCGACCTGGTGGTCCGCTCCGCGCTGACGATCAAGGCGCTCACCTCGGACCGGACCGGCGCGATCGCCGGCGCGGCCACCACGTCGCTGCCCGAGAAGCTGGGTGGCAAGCGGAACTTCGACTACCGGTACTCCTGGATCCGGGACTCCTCGTTCGCGGTGGACGCGATGAGCCGGCTCGGTCTCAGCGAGGAGGTGCACGGCTCGGTGTCGTGGCTGGTCGCCGCCGCTAGCCAGCAGGTCCCCGACCTGCGGACGTTCTACGCGCTCGACGGGTCGGTGGCGGGCGCGCAGATGAGCCAGGTGGACGCGCCGGGATATAGGGACTCGCGGCCGGTGCACGTGGGGAACGCGGCCGCGTCCCAGACCCAGCTCGGCTGCTTCGGCGACCTGCTCGACGCGCTCTGGGGGCACGTGCAGTCCGGGGGGCAGCTGGACGATTCCACTGCGGCGCTGGTGTGCGCGATGGCCGACCGGACCTGCCAGCTGTGGCGGCAGCCGGACGCCGGGCTGTGGGAGCTCGGCGACCAGCAGCACTACACGATCTCCAAGATCGGGTGCTGGGTCGCGCTCGACCGTGCGCTGCGGATGGCCGATGCCGGACAGCTGGTCAGCACGCACCTGGATCGCTGGCGGGCCGAGCGCGAGGAGATCCGGCACTTCGTCGACGCCGAGTGCTGGTCGCAGGTCAAGGGCGCCTACACGTTCTACGCCGGCACCGACGAGCTCGACGCCGCGGTCCTGCTCGCGGCCCGGACCAGGTTCTGCGAGCCGGACGACGCCCGGCTGGCGAGCACGATCGACGCGATCCGCGCCGAGCTGACCGCCGACGGGCCGTTGCTGTTCCGCTACAGCGGCCAGCGGGGCGCCGAGGGGACGTTCACGGCGTGCTCATGCTGGCTGGTCGAGGCGCTTGCCTACGTCGGCCGGCTCGAGGAGGCCACCGAGCTGTTCGACGGGGTGGCTGCCCGCGCCAACGACGTCGGGCTCTACTCGGAGGAGATGGACCCGACGACCGGAGAGCTGCTCGGCAACATCCCCCAGACCCTGTCGCACCTCGCGCTGATCGGAGCCGCGACCGCACTGGTGCGCGAACAACCGCTCGTGACAACAACCCAGACATCGAGGAGAGGCAGCAGATGACATCGGCACAGACACGCAAGGTAGCGGTGGTGACCGGGGGAACCGCCGGGGTAGGACGAGCGACCGTCCGGGAGTTCGCGAAGGCCGGCTACGACGTGGCGGTGCTCGCCCGCGGCCGCGCCGGCCTCGACGGGGCGGTGCGCGACGTGCAGGAGGCCGGTGGTCAGGGCCTGGGCGTGCCCACCGACGTCGCCGACTACGAGGCCGTCCAGGCGGCCGCCGACCGTGTCGAGTCCGAGCTCGGGGAGATCGACGTGTGGGTCAACGTGGCCTTCGTCGGCTCGCTGGCGTTCTCCTGGGACACCTCGATGGAGGAGTTCCGCCGGATGACCGAGGTCACCTACTACGGGCAGGTGCACGGCACTCAGGCGGCGCTGCGGCGGATGCGCCCGCGCAACCGGGGCGTGATCGTCAACGTCTGCTCGGCGATGGCCTACCGGTCCATCCCACTGCAGTCGGCGTACTGCGGCGGTAAGCACGCGGTGGTCGGCTACTCCGAGTCGGTGATGACCGAGCTGGCGCATGAGAAGAGCAAGGTCAAGCTGTGCATGGTGCAGCTGCCCGGGCTGAACACGCCGCAGTTCAACTGGAACCTGAACAAGATGGGCGGCCACCCGATGCCGGTGCCGCCGATCTTCCAGCCGGACCTGCCGGCCAAGGCGATCGTGTTCCTCGCCGCCCACCCCCGCCGCAACATGTGGGTCGGCGTGTCGACGGCGTACACGATCCTGGCCGAGCGGGTCGCGCCCAAGCTGCTCGACGTCTACCTCGGCCGCACTGGGGTGAAGTCCCAGCAGACCGACGGGGATTCCCCGCGGTGGGGGTCGAACGTGTTCGAGGCCCAAGACGAAGACACCGACCGAGGGGCACGCGGCGCGTTCGACGGACAGGCGCACGGCCGCGACCCGCTGTTGTGGGCGTCGATGCACCGCGGGGCGCTGATCGGCGGCCTGCTCGCGTCGGCGGGGGCGGGTCTGACCGCGGTGGCCCGCGCGCGGCGATGACCGAGCAGGCGATGCCGCTGGACGACCGTCGCCTCGACGGGATCGGTGCCCAGCAGTGCATCGATCGGCTCCGCGCGACATTGATGGGCGGTCGGGGGCCTGGTGCGACGGCGACCGAGCTCGCCGAGCACCAGCACGCGCGCACCGTCGTCGGGGCGGTGCCCGTGACTCTCGAACGGGAACGGGTGAGTCTGGGTGCCCGTGCAGCGAGGGGGGACACCGGTGCGGATACCACTGCCCGGCGCGCCACCACCGGCCTCGGCGTGAGTTCGCAGACCGATCGCAGATCCGAACAGGTCAAGCCGCAAGGGGACAGGCCGGTGCTCGCGTCGTTCGCCGTTGGGGTGCTGCTCGGAGCCGTGGCCGCGACAGTGGCGCGCGGGCGTCGACGATCGCGGACGGCAGAGACGCGATGAGACGCGCAGCCATCCTCTCCGCGGGATCTCTGCCGGTGGGGTGGGGCGGTTACCTGTTGTTGATGTACCCACCACCGCCACTGGAGTACGCAGTCGGGTTCGTGGTCGCGGCGATCACCTCGGCCACCGTCTACGTCCTCATCTCCGTGGCAGGGCCGAACTGGTCCCGGCCGGGAGGAATGGCGCGCGACCTCTCGGTCGTCCCCTGGCAGCTGCTCCGGGGCTACCTGCGGGTCGTCGCTGCCGGCCTCGCGGTGCACCACGGCCGGGTTCGCGGAGAGTTCCGCCGGGAGCCGGCGCGCGGCATCGGACGCGACGACTCCACGGCTGAGGCGGGCCGCGCATGGCGCGGCTGGGCGGGCTCGTTGGGCCCGGATCGGATCGTGTGCGGCTTCCCGGACGACGACACAGTGCTGGTGCACGCTCTGGTGTCCGGACCTGGCCGGGCGGAGGCGGCCAAGTGATCGCCTGGATCGTCGCGGCGGTCGTGCTGTCCGTCACGCTCGTCGCGGTCGGACTCGCGTGTGCGCTGGCGCGAAGCCATAGTGGCGGGCTGGTCTGGATGCAGATCGCGGGCGTTGTGGCCACGATGCTGCTGCTGGTGCTCGCAGAGCTGATCGGACGATCGATCGCGTTCGAGGCGCCGTTGGTGTTCGCCCTGATGTCGTTTGTCGGGGTGATGGCGTTCCTGCGGCTGCACGGCCGGAGGCTGCGATGACGATCCGCGACGTAGTGGCGGTGGTGCTGCTCGGTCTGGCAGTGGTCGGCGTGCTGGCCGCCTGTATCGGTGCGGTGCGCTCCGGGACCGCCTTGGAGGGCCAGCACTTCGTGTCCGCCGCCGGCACCGTCCCGCCGATTCTGCTCGCCGCCGCCGTCGTGGTCCGGGAGGGCGCGGCCAATGCCTCGGTGCTGGCGATCCTGACTGCTGCGGTGCTCGTGGCGATGGGGGCCGGCGCGACGGCCGCGTTCGCCCGGGCAGCCACGGGCCAGGAGGGGCCGGAGCAGTCCGAGCAGTCGGTGGACCAGTGAGCGTCGTCGTTGCGGTGGTGCTGCTCGGCTGTGCCGCGCTGGGCACCGTTGTCGTGCTGGTCCGTGACCCGCTGCGCCAGGCCATGGTCGCCAGCGGCTATGGCGCCGCGTTGGTCGCCGTCTTCGTGGTGCTGCGCGCACCGGACGTCGCGCTCTCCGCGATCGTGGTGGTCGGTGCCGCCTCGCCGCTGTTGACACTCCTCGCCCTCTCGCGGATCTCGCTGGATGCCGGCGACGAAGACGACGCGGCTGACGACGAGGCGGTCGGGTGAGCGCGAGGATGCGGCTGACCGTGTTCGCGGTCGCGGGTGCCAGCCTTGCGGTGCTGCTGGGCTACGCCGTATTCGGCCTCCCGCCCTTCGGCACCTTCCACGGCCCGTACACGGACTATCTGCTCGCCCATGCGGTCGGGCAGCGACATGGCACGAACGTCGTCGCCGCGGTCACCTTCGACTACCGCGGGTTCGACACCATGGGGGAGGAGTTCATCTTGTTCTCGGCGGTCTCCGGCGTCGCCCTGCTGTTGCGCGCCAGCCGGGACAGCGAGTACGAGCGACCGGTCGACGCCCAGCCTGTCGAGTCGCTCACGGCGGTCGGTCTGCTCGCCTCCCCGGTGTTCGTGGTGGTGGGGCTGTGGCTGGTCGCCCACGGCCCGGTCACGCCCGGTGGCGGCTTCCAGGGCGGGGTGGTGCTGGCGGCGGGCGCCCTGCTGATCTACATCGCCGGTCAGTACCGAGGCTTCAGGACGGCGACCGACGAGGCGGTCCTCGACGCCGCCGAGAGCGTGGGTGCCGGCGGGTTCATCGTCGTGGGGCTGGTCGGGATGGGACTCGGCGCCGCGTTCTTGCACAACTTCCTGCCCTACGGCCGGATCGGGCACATCGACTCTTCCGGCGCGACGGCGGTGATCAATGCAGCGGTCGGCCTCGAGGTGGCGGCCGCGTTCGTGCTGCTGGTCACCGAGTTCACCGAGGAGGTCACCTCCGCACGGGCGCACCGCAAGCTCCGCGACGACGCCGACCGAGAGGGCGCTTGAGATGAGCTATCTCCCCTACGTCGTGGCCGTGTGGCTCCTGGTCGTCGGCCTTTACGGCGTCGTCACCTCCCGCAACCTGGTGCACCTCACCCAGTGCCTGGCGGTGGCGCAGTCCTCGTCGTACCTGCTGTTGCTGGCGATCGGCTTCCGCACGGGCGGGATCGCGCCGGTCTTCTCGGGTGTGTCGACCGGCCGCAAGGCCGTGGACCCGATCGTGCAAGCCCTGACGCTCACCGACGTCGTGGTCTCGGTGACCATCTCCGGGCTGCTGCTGGCGATCTCGGTGCAGGTGTTCAAGAGGCATCACTCCCTCGACCCGGCCGCGGGCCGAGAGATGCAGGGCTAGCAGATGCACGCGCTGGTGCCGCTGCCGGTGATCGTCCCGCTGGCTGCGGCGGTGGTCATCGCGGGCTTCGGCAAGTTCGTGCACTCCCGGCTGGTCGACCTCGGCGCCATCCTGGTCGCCCTCGCCGACGCCGTGATCACCGTGATGCTGCTGCTCGCCAGCCTCGGACACTCGCTCACCTACTGGTACGGCGGCTGGCAGCCGGTGCACGGCCTGACGATCGGGATCGCCTTCGTCGTCCAGCCGTTCGGTGCCGCGTTGGCGGTGCTCGCCTCGCTGGGCACGCTGGCCACGCTCATCTTCTCCTACCGCTACTTCGAGGAGGTCGGCGCGCTGTTCCACATGCTCGTCCTGGTCTTCCTCGGGGCGATGTGCGGGTTCGCGATGACCGGCGACCTGTTCAACCTCTTCGTGTTCTTCGAGCTGATGAGCGTGACCGCGTTCGCGTTGACCGCCTACCGCAGCGACGAGGCCGCCCCGTTGCAGGGTGCCGTGAACTTCACCGTGGTGAACACCGTCGCCGCGATCCTGATCCTCTTCGGCATGGGTCTGCTCTACGGTCGCACAGACGCGTTGAACATGGCCGCGATCGGGCGGCAGCTCGCGCACGTGGGCGCAGACCCGCTGCTGGTGATGGCCTTCGCGTTGATCACCTGCGGATACCTGGTCAAGGCCGCCGTCGTACCGTTCCACTTCTGGCTCGCCGACGCCTACGCTGCTGCCCCCGCCCCAGCCGCCGTACTGTTCGCGGCCGTGATGAGCGACCTCGGGCTCTACGCCGTCGCGGAGATCTACTGGACCATCTTCGACGGGCCGTTCGGCCAGCACGCGAACCTCATCCGCGGCGTGCTGCTTACGCTCGGCATGCTCACCGCCATGTTGGGGGCGGTGATGTCGGTGCTCCAACGAAAGCTCAAACGACTGCTGGCGTTCGCCACCATCAGCCACATCGGCCTGTTCCTGCTCGGCATCGGACTGCTGGACAACGTCGGGCTTGCCGGCGCGATCGTCTACCTGTGCGCGGACGGTTTGGTCAAGGGCGGGTTGTTCCTCGGCGCCGGCGTGCTGGCCTACCGGCTCGGCTCGGGTGACGAGTTCGACCTGCGCGGTCGCGGCAGCGGGCTGCCCGTCCTCGGGACGACGATGGCGCTGGGCGGGCTGGCACTGGCCACGCTGCCTCCGTTCGGCACCTTCGTCGGCAAAGGCCTGATAGAGGACGCCGCCGCGGAGGCCGGCGCATGGTGGCTGCCGTGGACCCTGCTGTTCGCGGAGGTGCTCACCGGGGGCGCGGTACTGCGGGCCACCGGGCGAATCTTCCTGGGGCTGGGCGCCGCGGCCGACCCGGAGCTGTCCGAGCCGCAGGATGACGAGGACGAGGACGACGAGCCCGAGAACCCACCAGGCCGGAGCGCAACGTTGATGACCTTCCCGGTGGTGCTGCTGGTGGTCGGCGGCCTGTTGGTCGGCTTCATCCCGCATGTGGCCGACCGTGCCGCCGACGCGGCCGTGCGTTTCGTCGCGCGGCCGACGCTGCTCGACCACACCGCGGCGCAGAGCCCGCATCTCAGCACCGCCGCGTACCTCTTCGGCGCCGGCGCCTGCGCCGGGGCGCTGGCGTTCGCGTTCCTCAGCCTGACGCGCATCCGCCGAGTGTCCGCTGCGCGGGACCGGGGTGCCGAGTGGCTGCGGTTACCCGTCTCCGTGCTGCACGGGCTGCACTCCGGCCACGTCGGCGACTACGTCACCTGGCTGGTCGTCGGGGTCACCTCGGTCGGTGCGGCATGCCTGCTCGGCATGACGCACGTCGTGCCCTGATCCCGGGTCACGGCAGGTCTGGGTGGCTGCTACCGGCCCCTCGTTGAGTCGTCGGGGTCGTCGGGCCGATTCCTCGGCTCGCGGTGGACGGTTCCGGCCAGCGCGGAGAGCAGGCCGAGCGGCGGTCGCGGGGCGCCGCGGCTGAGCACGACCGCATGGTGGCGGGCGTCCTGCGCGGTCGGATATTCGCGGCTGCCTCCCACCGGGCACCCGCGTCCGCAGCCCCACGACAGCGTGGTGCCCGAGGCCTCGAAGTACCAGCGGTGGCCTGCTAGCAGGCAGGCCAGCGGCCGGCTCATCTGGGAGCGTCCGGCCGGCAGGCCGTCATGGACGCTCGCGGCTGGCGGCCACGTAGCGGTCGTCGGGCATCCGCAGCACGACGCGATCGGAGATCGCCAGGCGCAGCGCCCGGTCGAAGCGCCCTTCCTCCCAGTACTTGGCGCCCACGAGGATGGACAGACCGTCGAGCTCGAGGGGGCCCTCGCCTTCCAGGGCGCGCACGATCATGGCGATCTCGCGGCGGACGTCGCGGTCGCGGTGGCCCTCGGTGCTCGACGGCGGTGGTGGTATCGGCATCTGCAGTCTCCTCTCCTGGCGCGTCTTCAGGCGGCCTCGTCCTCGCTCGGGGTGTCCTCGGCGGTGAGCGGCTTCGCGATGTTCTCCAACGTCTGCCGCTCGGCCTTGACGGCGAGGAAGGCCGCGACTATTCCGGCGGCGATCATCAACGCGGCGCCGAGGATGTAGCCGGTGTTCAGGTCGTAGCGGTTGCCGCTGGCCACCAGCTTGCTGAAGAGGAGGGGGCCGGTGATCCCGCCCACCGCGGTGCCGATGGCGTAGAAGAACCCGATGCACAGTGCCCGCGTCTCCATCGGAAAGACCTCGCTGACCGTCAGGTAGGCAGAGCTCGCCCCGGCGGAGGCGAAGAAGAAGATCACGCACCAGGCGGCGGTCTGGGTGGCCGCGTTCAGCACCCCAGCCACGAACAGCTGCCCGGTGATCAGCAGCAGCACGCCCGAGAGGATGTACGTGGAGGTGATCATCACCTTGCGTCCGACGCTGTCGAAAAGCGGCCCGAGCAGCAAGGGTCCGAGGAAGTTGCCGATCGCGAACGGCACCAGATAGAGCGGTGCGACGTTGTTCGATACCCCGAAGAACGTGGTGAGCACGATCACGTAGGAGAAGAAGATCGCGTTGTAGAGGAACGCCTGACCCACGAACAGCGAGAAGCCCAGGATCGATCGCTTGGGGTAGAGCGTGAACACGCTCTTGGCGATCAGCCCGAACCCGATGCTGCGGCGCTGCCTGATCGTGATGCTGTCGGCGGGCTCGGTGAGACTCCTGCCGGTCTCCTCCTCGACATCGCGCTCGATGCCGGAGACGATCTCGTCGGCCTTGTCCTGCTTGCCGTGGATGAAAAGCCACCGCGGGCTCTCCGGGACGTTGCGGCGCACCAGTAGCACCGAGAGTCCGAGGACCACGCCGAAGGCGAAGCAGATCCGCCAGCCGAAGAACGCCGGCAGGTAGGTCAGCGCGAAGTAGCCGCCGACGGCACCGGCGAGCGCCCCGATCCAGTAGGACCCGTTGATGGTCAGATCGACGCGGCCGCGGTACTTGGCCGGGATCAGCTCGTCGATCGCGGAGTTGATCGCGGAGTACTCCCCGCCGATCCCGGCGCCGGTGAAGAAGCGCATGACGAAGAACCAGATCGGGTTCCAGGACAGCGCGGTGAGCCCGGTGGCCAGCAGATAGAGGCCGAGGGTGATCATGAACAGCTTCTTGCGTCCGAAGCGGTCGGTGGGCTGGCCGAAGAACAGCGCGCCGAGGCAGGCGCCGACCACGTAGATCGCCCCGGCCAGGATCACCTCGGAGCCGGTGAGGGCGACACCGCTCTTCCCGCTGGACAGGACGCCCGACACCGCGCCGACCACGGTGACCTCGAGCCCGTCCAGGATCCACACCGTGCCCAGGCCGAACACCACCAGCCAGTGGAAGTGCGACCACGGCAACCGGTCCAGCCGGGCAGGCACCCTGGTGGTGATCCGGCCGAGCTCCACGCTCTCGCTCATCGCTTCCTCCGATCTCACACGCCTCGCCCGAGTGCGCACATCCTCGGAGTTCCCGGTTTCGACAAGGTTCATGCGGGCAGCGTGATCGTCGCCGGCCGGGCGTAACGGCGGTCGGGTCGGCCGGCTACTCCGGGCCGAGGTCGGAGATCTTCTCGATCAGCGCGGTGGTGGAGATCGCCGGGGTCCGCCGCAGGTACTTCACCTGGCAGATGTCCGACAGGTCGTCGAACCGGCCGGCCCAGTCGTCGCCCATCACCAGCACGTCGGCGTGCTGCTCGAGGATGTAGTCGCGCTTCTGCTCGAGGCTCTCCTCGAGGAACACCGCGTCGACGGGCTTCAACGCGGCCACGATCTCCATCCGCTCGCGCTCGGTGAACACAGGCGCCCGGCCCTTCTTGCGCTCGTTGAGCGCGTCGGCGGACACCCCGACCACCAGCCGGTCACCGAGGGCGGCGGCACGCTGGATCACCCGCAGGTGGCCGACGTGGAAGACGTCGAAGGTGCCGAACGTGATGACGGTCGTGGTCACGGCGGTCATCCTGCCATGCGCGGATCCTCCGGTAGGTTCGACGCCGATGACCATCCAGTCCGACCGGCCGGGACACGAAGCGCCGGGTCTGCCGACCGGGGCGCCGGGTCCGATCCTGGCCGGCGCTTCGCCGGAGCTCGACGCGGCGCGTCGTCGCGGGCTGCGGCGGATGCGCTCGCTGGCGGTCGCGCTGCTGGTGCTCGCCGCGGTGGTGTACGCCGTGACGCTCGGCCGGGGCGGGTTCCTCGGCTACGTGAACGCCGGTGCCGAGGCGTCGATGGTCGGCGCCGTCGCGGACTGGTTCGCGGTGACCGCGCTCTTCAAGCGCCCGCTGGGCCTGCCCATCCCGCATACCGCGCTGATCCCGCGCCGCAAGGACATGCTCGGGCGCAGCCTCGAGGAGTTCATCGGCGAGAACTTCCTGTCCGAGGAGATCGTCCGCGACCGGCTGCGCGTGGTCGAGCCTAGCCGGCGCCTCGGCGACTGGCTGCTCGCCGAGGGCAACGTCGGCAGAGCGGTCGACGAGGCGGCCGCCGTGCTCCGCATCGGGCTCAACCGGGTCCGTGACGAGGACATGGCGGTGCTGGTCGAGGAGGTGTTCGTGCCGCGGTTCCTGGAGGAGCCGATCAGCCCGGTCGCGGGCAGCCTGCTCGAGGAGATGGTGCGCGACAAGGCGCACCACGGGCTGGTCGACCTCGCGCTCGACGAGGCCCACCGCTGGCTGTCGGAGCACGAGGACACGTTCACCGAGATGGTCGGCGAGCGGGCGCCCTGGTGGTCGCCACCGGCGCTGAACGAGAGAGTCACCCACCGGCTGCACTACGAGCTGGTGGCCTGGGTCCAGGAGATCCGCGACGACCCGTGGCACCACGCCCGCCACGCTCTCGACTCGATGCTCGCCCAGCTCGCCGACGACCTGCTGCACGACCCGCAGACCCAGCAGCGTGCCGAGCAGCTCAAGGCACGGGTGCTCAGCCACCCGCAGGTCTCGGCCACCGCCCTCTCGTTGTGGAAGGCCTTCCGGCGTGCGGTGGTCGAGTCGCTGGCCAACCCGGAGGGACCGCTGCGTGCCCGGGCACGCGACGAGCTGCACGCCTTCGGCGTACGCCTGCGCGAGGAACCGGAGCTACGGGCCCGGCTGGACGCGTACGCCGCCGACCTCGTCTGGTTCGCGGTCTCCCGGTACGGTGACGAGCTCACCGCGGTGATCACGCACACGGTGGACAGGTGGGACGGCAAGCAGGCGGCGCGCAGGATCGAGCTGCACGTGGGCCGCGACCTGCAGTTCATTCGCATCAACGGCACCGTGGTCGGCGGCCTGGTCGGCGTGCTCATCCACGCCCTCTCTATGCTCCGCTGACCCCGATTCGTCCGCATTGTTGCGTCCTCTTCCCGCGGCGTGACCGCGGACGAATCGGGTCTAGGGTACGTCGGGTGCGCGACGTACCGATCCGCGACGAGACCATCCGCCTCGGCCAGTTCCTCAAGCTCGCCGACCTCATCGACGCAGGCGGGGAGGCCAAGGCCCTGCTTGCGCAGGGGCTGGTCCGCGTCAACGACGAGACGGAGACGCGCCGCGGCAGGCAGCTGGTCCCCGGCGACGTCGTCAGCCTCGGCGACCGGGCAGCCCGGGTCGGCGCGGGCGGACACGACTAGCGCTCAGGTCAGGTCTGCTGGGTGTGCACGTAGGAGTCGAGCTGGTCGCGCTCGAACTCCAGTTCGCTCATCCGGCTCTTCACCACGTCGCCGATGCTGACGATCCCGGTGAGCTCACCGTCCGCGACCACCGGGATGTGCCGGAAGTGACCCTCCGTCATCACCCGGGCCAGCTCGTGCACGGGGTCGTCGCCACCGCAGGTCTCGACCTGCGCGGTCATGATCGAGCCGACCTCGGCATCGAGGAGGTTCTCGTCCTCGTGCAGACGGCGGACCACGTCGCGCTCGGAGACTATCCCGTCCACCGACCGGCCGTTCATGCTGACGACCAGCGCCCCGACGTTGTGCTCGGCGAGCCGGGCGAGCAGCTCCCGCACCGTCGCGTCGGGCGCGATGGTGACGACTCCCTGGCTCGCCTTGCCGGCCAGCACCTCGTTGATCCGCATCGGACTACCTCCCGCAGTCGAAGTGGTTCGAGCAGTTCCCGAGCAGGCTAGCCACAAACGCCAGCGGGGCATAGATGGAAAGAGCCAACAGAACTGTAAGAAGTGTCATCGACGCGCCCGGCCTGCGACCATGGACCGTGCTCTGCGCAGCCCTGACCCGGCCCGGTCGTCCGCCTTGGACGGCCGGCGTGGCGATGATGGGGTGGCTGAGCGCAGTGCTCTGGCTGGACCGGGCCGGGGGAGGCCTGGGCGTCTGGCTCCAGCGCGGGCTGGGCGTGCTCACCTGGGTGGTGCTGCTGCTGGCGTTGAGCCGGGTCACAGCCACGGTGCGCGCGCAGACCGTCGTGGTCGTCGCATTCGCGACGCTCGTCGAGTTCGTGTTCAGCCCCACGCTGGGCGTCTACACCTACCGGTTCCACAACGTGCCGGCGTACGTCCCGCCCGGGCACGGGTTGGTGTACCTGTCGGCGCTGGCGCTGGGCGGTTCCCCGTTCGTGCGCCGCCACCTCAAGGCCTGTGTGATCGCGGTCGTCGTGGTCGGCGGCGGGTGGGCGTCGTACGGTGTGCTCCTGGCCGGCCGCCCCGATGTCCTTGGTGCCTTCTGGTTCTGCTGCCTGGTGGCGTTCGTGCTGTGGGGGCCGTCGACGACCGTGTACGTCGGGGCGTTCGCGGCGGTCTCCTACCTGGAGCTGCTCGGCACCGGCCTGGGCACCTGGGTGTGGTCGACCCACGACCCGACGGGCGCGATCGCGATCGGCAACCCGCCGTCGGGTGCCGCAGGAGGGTACGGGTGGTTCGACCTGGCCGGGCTGCTCGCGGCGCCGGCGCTGCTGCGGGGTCTCGACGAGCTCGACCGCCGGATCGGGCCCGACCGCCTGAATGCGGCCCTGGTCAGGCTTCGTCGTCGGAGCCGGCAGCCGGAGCCGGTCGCCGACGGGCGCTGAGGTCGTGCACCGACCCCGACCGAGGAGCCGGGTCGTCGGGGTCGTTCGGGTCGGCGCCGACCGCGCCCAGGAAGCCGAGCACGTGGTCGTGCAGCCTGCCGTTGCTCGCCAGCGCGTTGCCGCCGAGCGGCCCCGGGCGGCCGTCGAGGGAGGTGAACATGCCGCCCGCCTCCCGCACGATCACGTCGAGCGCGGCCATGTCGTAGATGGCCAGATCCGGTTCGGCGGCGACGTCGACGGCCCCCTCGGCGATGAGCATGTAGGACCAGAAGTCGCCGTACGCCCGGGTCCGCCAGCACCGCCGCGACAACGCGAGGAAGTCCTCGAGCCGGCCCGCCTCCTCCCAGCCGGACAATGAGGAGTAGGACAGCGACGCGTCGTCGAGCCGGGACACGTCGGAGACGTGGCAGGCTGACGCGTTGAGCAACGAGCGGCCGGTCCATGCGCCGCCGTCCTTGGAGGCCCACCAGCGACGGTTCAGCAGGGGCGCGCTGACGCAGCCGACGACGACCTGCTCGTCGACCATCAGCGCGATCAGCGTTGCCCAGACCGGCACCCCGCGCACGAAGTTCTTGGTGCCGTCGATCGGGTCGACCACCCAGCGGCGCTGGCCGAAGCCCGTCGATCCCTGCTCCTCGCCGGTCACCGCGTCGCGCGGCCGGGCGCGGGAGAGGGTACGCCGGATGCCCTCCTCGACCGACTTGTCGGCGTCCGTGACCGGGGTCAGATCGGGCTTGGTGACCACGTGCAGGTCCTGCGACTTGAACCGGCTGGTGGTCAGCGAGTCCGCGTCGTCGGCGAGGACGTGGGCCAGCCGCAGGTCGTCGGTGAAGTTCGTGGGCATGCCCGACAGGCTATGCCCCGGCGTGCCGGTTCTCCGGGACCGTGCCGTTGGCGGCCGCGCGGGCAGGCTCAGACCGGCTTCAGACGGGCTCCGTGCTCATCCGGCTGGCCAGCAGCCGACGCAGCGAGTCCACGCGCGCCGGATCGACCGTGCCGGCGGCGACGGCCTCGTCGAGTCCGCACTCGGGTGCGTCGTCGCCGTGCGTGCACCCGCGCGGGCAGCCGGCGGTGGCCGCCGCCAGGTCCGGGAACGCCTCGACGAGCCGGTCGGGCTGCACATGCGCCAGGCCGAACGACCGGATCCCCGGCGTGTCCACGATCCAGCCGCCGTCGGACAGGGCGAGCATCAGAGCCGAGGTGGAGGTGTGCCGGCCCCGCCCGGTCACCTCGTTGACGCGTCCGATCGCCCGGTCGGCGCCGGGCACCAGGGCGTTGACCAGCGTGGACTTGCCGACGCCGCTGTGCCCGAGCAGCACGCTGACCCGGCCGGCCAGCCGGGCGCGCAGCTCGCCGAGGTCCCTTCCTTTGGCCGTCACCAGGAAGGGCACGTCGAGGGGCCGGTACGTCGTGAGCAGCGTCTCCGGGTCGGCGAGGTCGGCCTTGGTCAGGCACAGCAGCGGGTCCAGCCCGGCGTCGTAGGCCGCGACAAGGGCCCGGTCGATCAGCCGCGGTCGGGGCTCGGGATCGGCGAGCGCGGCGACGACCACGAGCTGGTCGGCGTTGGCGACGATCACGCGCTCGACGGGGTCGGTGTCGTCGGGGGTGCGGCGCAGCACGGTCTGCCGCGCGCCGACCTCGACGATGCGGGCGAGCGCCCCCTCGGCGCCGGACGTGTCGCCGACCAGCCGCACGTGGTCCCCGACCACCACGCCCTTGCGGCCGAGCGGGCGGGACTTCATCGCGGTCACCCAGCGGTCCTCGAGCAGGCAGGTGTACCGGCCGCGGTCGACCGACACCACCCTCGCGTCCTCGGCGTCGTCGTAGCTCGGCCGGATCTTCGTGCGCGGACGGGTGTGCCGCCGGGGCCGGTCGTAGGACTCCGGGTCTTGCTCGTCGTACCTCGGCACTACTTTGCGTCTCGCAGGAAGCGGGTCCACGCGCCCGCGAAGTCGGGGAACGTCTTGGCCGTGGTGACGATGTTCTCCACGCGTACGCCGTCCACGGCCAGTCCGAGGATCACCCCCGCATGGGCCATCCGGTGGTCGGCGTACGTGCGGAACACCCCGCCGCTCAACGGCGCCGGACGGATCTTCAGGCCGTCGTCGGTCTCCGTGACGTGGCCGCCGAGGCCGTTCAGCTCGGTGGTGAGCGCGGAGAGCCGATCGGTCTCGTGGCCGCGGATGTGCGCGACGCCGCGCAGGATCGACGGCGAGCTCGCGAGCGCGCACAGCGCGGCCACCGTCGGGGTCAGCTCGCCGACGTCGTGCAGGTCGTAGTCGATGCCCTCGAGCCGGCCGGTGCCGGACACCGTGAGCCCCGCGTCGTCGAGCTCGACCTTGGCGCCCATCATCGCGACGATCTCGCGCAGCGCGTTCCCCGCCTGGTGGGTGCTCCGCGGCCAGCCCCGGATCGTCACCGCCCCGTCGTCGAGCATGCCGGCGGCGACGAACGGTGCCGCGTTGGACAGGTCCGGCTCCACGAGTACGTCGACCGCGTGGACCTCGCCGGGGAGCACCCGCCAGCGGTTCGGCTGGCTGTCGTCGACCTCGACCCCGTGCTCGCGGAGAGAGGCCACGGTCATCGCGATGTGCGGCAGCGACGGGACCGGCTTGCCGTCGTGGCACACGTCGACGCCTTCTTCGTAGCGGGCCCCGGCCAGCAGCAGCGCGGAGACGAACTGGCTGGACCCCGACGCGTCGATGGTGACCGTCCCGCCACGCACGGCGCCGTGCCCGACGATCGTGAACGGCAGCGTGCCGCGGTCCTCGTCCTCGACGTCGACGCCGAGCCCGGCCAGGCCGCGCAGCACCTGGCCCATCGGCCGGCTGCGTGCCTGCGGGTCGCCGTCGAAGACGACCGGGCCGTCGGCGAGCGCGGCGACCGGGGGGACGAAGCGCATCACGGTCCCGGCCAGCCCGCAGTCGACGGTCTCGCGTCCCTTGACCTTGGCCGCCGGGGTGATCGCCCAGTCGTCGCCGCGGCTGTCCACGCCGGCGCCGAGGGAGCGCAGGGCGTCGGCCATCAGCTCCGTGTCGCGCGAGCGCAGCGCACGACGTACCACACTCGGGGCGTCGGACAGCGCCGCCAGCACGAGCGCACGGGCAGTGAGCGACTTCGACCCCGGAAGGTCGACGGTGGCGTGCACGGCCCGGGTCGGATGCGGTGCCGGCCAGGGGTCGGCGGGGCGCGCGTTCATCGCACGGCAGCGTATCCGCAGCCCCGCTCGGGCATCAGGGGGTGATGCCCTTCGCGGTCTTCGAGGCGCTCTTGCGCACGTCGCCGGCGGCGTGCTTCGCGCGCCAGGCCAGGCCGGGCTTGCCGGCAGTGTCGACCGCAGCCAGCAGCAGACCGCCCAGCATCGACACGTTCTTGAAGAAGTGCACCCGCTGGTTGGCGCGCATGGCCGGGTCGGACTCCTCCCAGAACCGGTGCCCGCCCGCAGTGGTGGGCACCATCGTCGCTGCCAGCACCAGCGACGCCAGCCGCGGCGCCTTGCCGGTGGCCAGCGCCAGCCCTGCGGCCACGTGGATGGCGCCGTTGACCCGGATCAGCGTGGCCGCGTCGGTGGGCACCGGCGCGGACGGGGCGACCTTCTTCGCCACGTCGGCGATCTTGTCGGTCACCGGCTTTGCCCGCTCGACCTTCTTCTCCGCGTTCCGCAGCGAGTCGATGCCACCGACCACGAACATCGAGGCCAGCATCGGGCGTGCGACGAGTCTGCTGAGAGTCATGCCTCCATTCATACCCGATTACCCGTCCCGCACGCTTCCCGGGCGGGGTGGCGACTACGGGGTGAGCCGGTGCAGGTCTCGCGGGAACAGGCTGACCTCGCGGACGTTCGCCGCCCCGGTCAGCCGGCCCATCCAGCGCTCCAGCCCGATCGCGAAGCCTCCGTGCGGGGGTACGCCGTGCCGGAACGTCTCGACGTAGGAGGCGTACGGCGCGAACGGGTAGCCCCGCTCGGCGAGCACCCGCACGTAGTCGTCGTACCTGTGCAGCCGCTGTGCCCCGCTGACCAGCTCGACGCCGCGGAACAGCAGGTCGAACGACCGCGACCAGCGCGGGTCGGCCGGGTCGGGGTGGCTGTAGAACGCCCGATGCGACGTGGGGTACCCCTCCACGACGACAAAGTCGCTGCCGTGCTCGGCCCTCGCCCAGTCGCCGACCGCCCGCTCGTGCGCTGGGGACAGGTCGGGCTCGTCCGGAGGCGCGCCGGCGATCTCCAGCGCCTCGCGGAAGTGCACGATCGGGAGCTCCGCCGGAACCTCGGGGAGGTCGATCCCGAGCAGGGCGACTTCGCCGGGCGTGCGCTCCCGGATCGTGCCGACCATCCCGGCGACCACGTCGCGCAGTACGGCGATCACGTCGCGGTGGTCGTCGATGAAGCCGAGCTCGACGTCGAGGGAGACGTACTCCGCCAGGTGCCGCACGGTGTCGTGCGGCTCGGCACGGAACACCGGCCCGACCTCGTAGACCCGCTCGAAGACCCCGACGAGGGTCTGTTTGTAGAACTGCGGCGACTGCGCCAGGTAGGCGGGCCGCCCGAAGTAGTCGACCTCGAACACGTTCGCGCCGCTCTCGGTGGCCGAGGCGACCAGCTTGGGGGAAGCCACCTCGGTGAAGTCCAGCGCGTCCAGGGTGTCGCGGAAGCCGCGCAGGCTCGCCGCCGCGAGTCGCCAATGGGCCTGCCGTTTCGGGTGCCGCAGCGTGACCGATGCGTGGTCGAGCAGCGTCGGCAGCCCGGCGGTCAGGTTCGGCCGCCACAGTTCGACGACGGGCGTCTCGGCCGGCTCGACGAGCGGCTCGAACGCGGGGTCGACGATCTCGATTCCGCCAGGCGCGTTCGGGTTCGGGCTCGCCGTCCCGGTGACTGCGACGACGGTCTCCTCGCCGTACGCCGCCACCTCTCGTATGGCCTCCGGGTCCTTGACGACGACCTGGACGAGCCCGGAGCGGTCGCGGACGATCACGAACGTGACCTGGCTGAGCGTGCGCCTGCGGTGCACCCAGCCGGCGATCCGGACCGGTCGAACACCGTGCCCCGTCCGCTGGTGGAGCTTGTCGAGGCCCGCGACGAGGTCGCGCGCCAGTGTACGTTCGATGTTGCCGGTGCGTTGCATCTGTCTCACCTCCTGGTGTGACCCCAGGAGGTGTGGGCGACGGGGGATTTCGCGGTGCCACCACACCTTTGCCGCGCCCTCACTGGCGACGGCCTCTTGTCGAGCGCTGCTCGGGAGTGTCTTCGCGCGCCGGGACGGACTCCGCCCTCTCAGCAGTACGGGCGGCTCTCTGTGCTCCGTGCTCGGCGGCTACTCGTCTCCGTCCTCGCAGTGCGTGAAGTCTAGTCCTACCGCCCAGTACGCGGTTGATCCCGTCTACCTGGTGCGTGCGATCAACCGCGTACCCGCCGGTAACCGGGTTATCCACAGATGGACGAATCCGTGCTGGCGGAGAGCTGCTGGACCGGTGAGGCTCATGAGGTGCAGCGGGACATCGACAGCCTCCTTGCCAGCCAGGCCGGCGTGGTCGCGCGGCGGCAGCTGCTGGCTCTCGGTCTGCACGACCATGACCTGGCCCGGTTGGTACGGCGCAAGGATCTCGTCCGGCTCCTCCCGGGTGTGTACGTCGACCACACCGGCGAGCCGACGTGGCTGCAGCGGGCCTGGGCAGGCGTGCTGTTGGCATGGCCGGCGGCTCTGGCGGGTCAGTCGGCGCTTCGCGCGGCGGACGGACCGGGCTCGCCGCATCCCGGCGGTCCGATTCACGTCGCGGTCCGCCCCGACCGGCATGTGCACGCACCGGCCGAGGTCAGCGTGCACCGCATCCTCCACGGTGACGGCCAGGTGCTGTGGAACCTCGGCCCGCCCCGGATGCGTTACGAGGAGGCGACCGTCGACGTGGCCGATGCCGCCACGTCCGAGTTCGACGCCATCGGCCAGCTCGGCCATGCCTGCCAGTCTCGACGTACCACTGCCGCCCGGATGCTTGCGCTGGTCGGCTCACGCAGCCGGCTGCGCCGACGGGACTTCCTGGCCGCAGTGCTCGCCGACGTCGCTGAGGGCGCCTGTTCGGTGCTCGAACATGGCTACCTGACCAGGGTGGAGCGGCCGCACGGTCTCTCCGGCGCACGGCGGCAGGTGTGCTCGCGGGTCGGGCCCGGAGTCGTCTACCGCGACGTGGAGTACCTCTGCGGCCTGATCGCCGAGATGGACGGGCGACTGTTCCACGACAGCACCGAGCAGCGCGACCGCGACTTCGACCGGGACCTCGACGCTGCGGTCGACGGTCGCGACTCCGTGCGGCTGTCGTGGGGCCAGGTGTTCGACCGCCCCTGCCGCACGGCCGGCAAGATGGGGCGGCTGCTCACCATGCGGGGCTGGGCGGGTGCTGTTCGTCCCTGCGGTCCCGACTGTCGGCTGGGGACGTGACGCACCCGGGGTTACCCGCCGGTACGAGGTGGATTCCATTCACGTGGTGCACGCGATCAACCGCGTACCCACCAGTAACCAGGATGTCCCCGCTATGGAGCGCTCGGCGCCTCGGGATCGGGGTCGTCGCGCGACACGGTCACCGTGAAAGCGTCGCTCTCCTGGCCTGGCGCGATCTCCTGACCGGGAGGGACCACGACGGTGAGTGGTTGCAGCGTGGGCGGCCAGGTGACCGTGATGGACGGAGTGGTTCCGCCCTTGCCGTCCGCGAATCCGACGGAATGCCCCGGCTGATTCGCCACGGTGAACCTCAGCCTGTCGCCGTCCTTCGCTCCCGTCACGGTCAACGTGCACTCTTGCCTGCCCGGATCATCCTTGGGTGTGGCGGGGCAGGCCACTGTCACGCTGAGACCGGATTCAGGAGGGGTCGTTTCGACGGGCTCGAGCGTGACGGTGGCCACATGCCCGCCCGGCGAGGTGGTGATGGTCACGGTCTTGCCGGCTTGGTCGGCATCGAAGTGGAAGTCGACGGAGGTGGGCTGGCCGGAGCACGTGAGCGTGTGGCCACTTGCGGTACAGCTGCTGTCGGGCAACAGTGTCGCGCCGGACACGGTGAAACTCGCGTCACCCGTGAACCCTGTGCTGTAGCCGAGGGTGGCAGGTGCGTAGTACGTCCCGTCGTCGTCGGGGCTGATTGTTGCAGGCAGGTCGATCGTCACGTCCGGAGTGACGGCCGGCGGTACCTTTGACAGCGTTACCGGAGTGACATTCGGCGTCGGATCCTGATACCCATCCAGCGCGTCGAGAGTGATCGTTACGAGAGGGTTCGTGCTGGTGCTGGTGTTGGCGACCTTCAAGGTCATGTCCACAGAGCCGTATCCACCTGTGCCGTCGCACGTCAGCGTGTACGCGAGGGTCCCGGAACTGACGATGCAGCCTGTCGTGCCGGTGCCGGTGAGTGCAGCCCCGGTCACGGTGAACGTCTCGGTTCCGCTGTAGTCGTCGGGCACGCCGGAGATGCTTGCGGTAACCGCGTAGGTGCCGTCGGGTTGTGCATTCACCGGCGATGGCGCGGTCAGTTGGAGATCGGCTGTCCTCGTCGGCGGGTTGTACTCGAACTGCATTTCCGACGTGCTGCCGTCAGCGAGGACATAACCGTCGGGTAGCCCGACCGTGAGGGTGAGGCTCGTTCTGGTCGTCACGGTCGACGGAATGTCGAGAGGCACTGTCGCCGTGAAGGGCGGCTGGCCCTCTGAGGTGGCTTCGGATGCCCGAGCGACAAGCATCTTCGCCGGGGGCTTGGTTGTGCAGGTCACCATGGTCGGGCTGATCAGACCGACGGGTGCGCAGTTGCCCCCATCCCTGAACGAGATCCCACTCGTTCCGGCATTGAGGGACATGGTGAAGGTCGGCGGCAGGCTGGGCGCCCCGTCCATCCTCAGCTGCAGAACGTGACCCGTCATCACGCTTGGCGTGGAGAGAGTCACGGTGGAGATCGGGCCAGCCGGCGGCGTCGTTGTGCCGCCGCTGCCCGTGCCGGTCCCTGTGCCGCCGCCCGAGCCGCCGCCGGTGTCCGTCCCACCACCGCCACCGCCGTTGGTGCCCGGAGCTCCGCCGTCGTTGCCGCCTGGCGTGCTGGACCCGCCGCCGTTGCCGCCGGGGTTCGTGCCGGGCTGGTCACCTTGGCCACCGGGCTGCCCACCCTGGCCGCCGGTCTGACCGCCGGTGTCGCCGCCCGAAGTCCCGCCGGTCTGATCACCGGTGCCCGGGCTGTCGCCGTTGTGCTGGCCCGACTGACTGCCCGTTTGGCCGCCTTGCTGGCCGGAATGACCGCCGGTCTGAGTGCCCGGCTGCTGACCGCCCGATTGAGCTCCAGGCTGGCCACCTGTGCCCGCGCCCGTGCCTGTCCCGCCCCCGGTGGCCGGAGGCACCACGACCGCAGCGGGGACCACGTCGGAGGTGGTTGGCACAGTCGTCGTGGCAACAGGCGGCGTGCTGGCGCTCGGGGGTGCTGAAGGGCCGGAAGCGTCGGTGGAAGCGCCGCCGGACGGCGAGTTGGAGGAGTGGCCGCCACCCGAACCGCCGGCGCCCTGAGGGGTCGGTGATCCGCCCGGAACAGCGGGAGCCGTGCTAGCGGCTAACGGCTTGTCCGCAGTGGAGACCTGGGTGGTCGAGGGCCCGTGGTGGAGTACGACGAACCCGGCGACCGCGGCTGCGGCGACACCGGAGGCCACGGCACCGGCCGTCGCGGCGCCGGCGTTGGCGGCGATGCCGTCGCGGACCCGGCCGACCAGAGTGAGCAGGCCCGCCGTACCCACGCCCCCGGAAGAGGCGAGGTAACCGGATGCCGCGGCACCCAGCAGCAGCGGGCCGATGATCGCGGCGAGGTTGGAGTTGACGTCGGTGAGCTCGAGATACATCGCCATGCAGCGGCGGCACTCGTCGAGGTGGTTCTGCACCTTGGTCGCGTCGCGCTTCGAGAGGCCCTTGCGGACGAACGCGCCCAGGTGCTCGGTCGTCCACCGGCAGTCGGACTCGGAGATGTCGGACAGGTGCATGGTGAGGAACGCCTGGCGGAGACCCTCGCGGGCCCGGTAGGCCAGCGCCGAGACCGAGTTGGCGGTCATCCCGAGCAGGGGCGCGATGTCGGCGGGCTTGCTGCCCTCGATCTCCAGGTGCCAGAGCACGAGCTGCCAGCGCTCGGGCAGCGAGGCGAACGCCTTGGCCGCCGCGCCGCTCTCGAACCCGGCGATCGCGGTGTCCTGGAACGGCACGCCGGGGTCGAACGGCGTCAGGTCGTCGGTGGTCTGCAGCCGCGACGAGGCGCGGATCTTGTCGACGTGCAGCCGCCGGACCGAGGTGAGCAGGTACGCACGGAAGGCGACGTCGGGGCCACCGCCGCCCTGGAGCACGCCGAGCACCTTGGCGAACGCGTCGGACACCAGGTCGTCGGCGTCGGGGCCGCGGACCAGCTGGCGGGCCAGCCGAACGGCGGCCACTCGGTGCCGTGCGAACAGCTCCCCGTAGGCAGCGACGTCCCCCCCGCGTACGCGCGAGATCAGCTCGGCGTCGCTGGGCGCGTCGACGTGGCTCAGCAGCTCGGTCACTCGTCCCTACCCGGGAAGCGAGACACGTCCGGTCAGCCCCTGCCGACACCGCTCGCTTGCCTGTGCACACGGTAATCGCTGGCGGGCCGTTTCGGAGCCGATGCCGGGAATGTTTACTCGGGCTGCGAGACGTCACGATGCGCCACGAACCGGCCACCGGGAAAAAATCCGGGCAAACCGCGTCATGATCGCCCACAGTGCCCGTCTCACCAGCGCAAGGCCGCCCGCACCGCTCGGGGGTGGCGAGACGACACGAAGGGACAGGCGATGCCCGTGTTCGCTCTGCTCTCTCGTCGTCGCACGTCGCCGGCCGGGCCGAGGAACACCGCGGAGCTTCCCCAGCGGATCCGGACCGCGCTGCCGATGCGGTTCGAGGCCGTCGGAGAGGCCCTGTTCGGCGCTGCGAACGGCGCAGAAGTCTGCGCGGCCTGTGCTGTGGTCGGTCGCGACGTTGCCCGTGACGGTGCTGCCCTGGGAGAGGCGCTGTCCGGGCTGCACGCGACGTACGCCCTGATCCTGGGCACCGAGCCGGAGTACGCCGCGATCGAGTCCCTCGCAGTGGCGTGGAGCGAGGCGACCTTGGAATATCTCCACGACCTGTCCTGCGAGGACCCGCTGACCGGGCTGGCCAGCCTGGCGCACGTGCGGACCCGCCTCTCGGAGATCTACCGGGACGCCGAGCTGAGCGACGAGTCGGTGCAGACCAGCCACGGCCTGGTGATCATCGAGCTGTGCGACGAGACTCCCGGCAGCGGACCCGAGCACCACTTCACCCGGGCACTGCGCCTCGTGCAGGTCACCGAGGTGGTGCGGTCGGTCTACTCCGGCGGCCAGACCGTCGGTCGGCTCGGGCTGGACCGGGCCGTGGTCGTCGTACGCCGTGAGCCCGACCTGGGCATGTCGGTGAGCCTGCTTCGCGACTTCCTTGCCGATCTCGACCTCGGTGCCGCGGACGTGCGCGTGTGGATCGAGGGACTGCCGGCGAGCGCCGATTCGGCGACCCGGCTGCTCGACGAGCTCGCCCGCTGAGCTGACCCGCTGAGGCGGTGTCGGGACCGGCTCGTCCGCGCACACATCGGGGGCGTCGGCATCGTCACTTAGGCTGAGCTCATGTGTGGTCGCTACGCGTCGAGCCGCCGCCCGGAGGACCTCGCCGAGGAGTTCGAGATCGACCGGGCCGCCGAGGTCCCCGAGACGCTGGCGCCCGACTACAACGTGGCCCCCACGAAACCGGTGTACGCCGTCCTCGAGCGCCCAACCGGTGACCAGGCTGAGGAGCAGCCGACCCAGCGGCAGCTGCGGGTGCTCACGTGGGGGCTGGTGCCGTTCTGGGCGAAGGATCCCGCGATCGGCAACAAGATGATCAACGCGCGCATGGAGACCGTGCACGAGAAGCCCGCCTACCGGCAGGCGTTCGCGAAGCGGCGCTGTCTGCTGCCGGCAGACGGCTACTTCGAGTGGTACCCGACCCAGGAGCGCACCAAGTCCGGCCGGCCGAAGAAGCAGCCGTTCTTCATCCGCCCCGCCGACGGCGGCGTGATGGCGATGGCCGGGCTGTACGAGATCTGGCGGGACCCGACCCGCGACGAGCAGGACCCGGACCGCTTCCGGTGGACATGCACGGTGCTGACCACCAGCGCCGAGGACGCCGTAGGCCACATCCACGACCGGATGCCGCTCCTGGTCGAGCCGGAGAGGTACGCCGCCTGGCTGGACCCGGGTGCCGGGCAGGGGACCGACCTGCGGGAGCTGCTGGTGCCGGCCGCGCCCGGCCGGCTGGAGGCCTACCCGGTGGCCACCCTGGTCAACAACGTACGCAACAACGGTCCGGAGCTGCTCGACCCGTTGCCGATGGACGAGGCGCTGCCGGGCCAGGGGCTGTCGCAGCAGGCAGGGGGCCGGTCGTGAGCGTGGTCAAGACGTTCCCGACCAAGCACGGCGAGGGCCGGCTGGTCCGGGACCGGTCCCGGCACCCGATCGCGACGGTCCTGCTCGCCCACGGTGCCGGCGGCGGGGTCGACGCCCCTGACCTGGCGGCGCTCGCCGAGGCGCTGCCCGGGCAGGGCGTCTCCGTGGTGCGTGTCGAGCAGCCCTGGCGCACCGCCGGGAAGCGGGTCGCACCACGGCCGGAGGTGCTCGACGAGTGCTTCATAGCCGCCGCGAACCTGATGCGGGTGCGCACCCCGCTGGTGGTGGGCGGGCGCAGTGCCGGCGCCCGGTCTGCCGCCCGGACCGCGCGCGAGCTGGCCGCCTCGGGCTACCTCGCGCTGGCGTTCCCGCTGCACCCGCCGGGCAAGCCGGAGAAGTCCCGTCTCGAGGAGCTCGACGCGGTGCGGGTGCCGACGCTGCTGGTGCAGGGCGAACGCGACGCGTTCGGCCGGCCCGAGGAGTTCCCGCCGGACCGGGAGCTGACCGTGGTGCCCGAGGCGGACCATTCGTTCAAGGTGGGCCGGGGGGCGGCGGTCAGCCAGGTCGAGGCGCTCGCGGTGCTGGTGGAGGCCACGCTGGAGTGGATCGTCCGCGACGTGGTGGGGAATCGTTCGCGCGGCTGATGCGTTGGGCCCCAGTGACTGCTTGTACGCCCGACCGCGACGGCGAACGGAGAGGCCCTTGAGCGTGACCATGACGGTGGGCACCCCCAGACGCGGGGCACTGCAGGCTCTGGTGACCAGCTGCCGGGCGATGCGGACGACGTACCCCAGCCTCCCGGTAGGCTGGGAGGCGATGAGCAATCACACCCCCGAGACCGACAGCGTCCCCGACGTCTCCGAGGTCGATCTGGAGACCGAGACCGAGCAGGAGCGGTCCGCGCGCTTCGAACGCGACGCGTTCGTCTACCTCGACCAGCTCTACTCGGCGGCGATGCGGATGACCCGCAACCCGGCCGACGCCGAGGACCTCGTCCAGGAGACCTTCGCCAAGGCGTACGCCGCCTTCCACCAGTTCACGCCCGGGACGAACCTGAAGGCGTGGCTGTACCGCATCCTCACCAACACGTTCATCAACACCTACCGCAAGAAGCAGCGCGAGCCGCAGCAGTCGATGGCCGAGGACGTCGAGGACTGGCAGCTCGCGCGTGCCGAGTCGCACAGCGGGGTCGGGCTGAAGTCCGCCGAGACCGAGGCGCTCGAGCACCTTCCGGACAGCGATGTCAAGGACGCCCTGCAGCGGCTGCCGGAGGACTTCCGGCTCGCGGTCTACCTCGCCGACGTCGAGGGCTTCCCCTACAAGGAGATCGCCGAGATCATGGACACCCCGATCGGGACCGTGATGTCGCGGTTGCACCGGGGACGGCGCCAGCTGCGCGAGATGCTCGAGGACTACGCGCGCCAGCGGGGGCTCTCCGAGGCATCGCCGGCCTCGGCCGGCAGCGGCGGAGGTGCGAGATGAGCTGCGGCAACCCTCACGACCAGGACTGCTCGGAAGTCCTCGAGCGCGTCTTCTTCTTCATCGACAACGAGCTCGAGCAGGCCGACAGCGAGCAGATCCAGCAGCACCTCGACGAGTGCGGCCCCTGCCTGGCCAAGTACGACCTGGAACGCACCGTGAAGTCACTGGTCGCCCGCTCGTGCTGCGAGCAGGCCCCCGCGTCGCTGCGCGACAAGGTGCTGGTGCGGATCCGTCAGGTGCAGGTGGAGATCACCGAGACCACCGAGACGCGGGTCGTCACCGACGAGTAGCCGACGCGCTGGTCGAGCTCGCTCAGGCGTTCGGCCGCTTGCCGTGGTTGGCGTTCTTCTTCTTGCGGGCACGACGCTTGCGTCCGGTCTTGCTCATCGGGTCCTCCTGATCGTGGGGTAAGGATCCATCCTCTCAAACGCCCGCCTGCATGGTTGCGGCAGCATGGGTTCCGTGCAGATCAGCGTCGGCCAGCAGGCCACCCTCTCGTTCACCGTCACCGACGACGACACCGCCCGCGCCCTCGGGTCGGGGGACCTGCCGGTGCTGGGCACGCCGCGGCTGCTCGCCTGGAGCGAGGCGGCCACCTGCGCGGCGATCGACGGCGCTCTCGGGGAGGACCGGACCAGCGTCGGCAGCCGGATCTTGCTGGAGCATCTCGGCGCGAGCCCGGTCGCCGCGACCTTGCGCGTGACCGCGACGGTGTCGTACGTCGACGGGTGACTGGTCCGCTTCGAGGTCGTCGCCGTGCACGCCGCGGACGAGAAGGTCGTCGGGCACGGCGAGATCACCCGGGTCGTGGTCGATCGTGCGCGCTTCCTGTCCCGTCTCACCTGAGCCAGCGATGTCGGCACGCCGAGCGGGCCGTCTCACAGCTCGAGGCGGAAGCCCAGCAGCTCCACGCCCGGAACCGGCGACCAGTCCAGGTCCGGGACGCGCCGGAAACCCAGCCGTCGGTAGAGCCGGTGCGCATCCACCTGGACGTGCATGCTGCACAGCACGACCGCGTGGTAGCCGAGCTCGCGGGAGCGCTCCTGGCAGGCGCCGACCAGCGCGGCGGCCACGCCTCGTCGGCGGGCCAGGGAGGCCACGGCCAGCATCCGGAACTCGCCCTCGCCCGGACCGGCCAGCTCCCGAAGGGCCGATCCCTCGGGACAGAACGTGACCGTCCCGGCCAGGGAGCCGTCCAGCTCCGCGACGTAGAGCTCCGCCCCGCCGGCCCGGGCCTCGGCATCGCGCAGGTGACCGGCGTAGTCGTCCGACTCGGTGATGAACCCGCCCTCCGCGTAGGCCGAGAACGTCAGCTCACCGACGGCGGCGTACTCCGAGACGTGCGCCGGCCGGACCAGGACGGCCATCGGATCGGTCGGCCTCACACGCCGAAGGTCGAGCGGGGGTACGGCGTGTTCACGTCGGTGATCACGTTCACGAGGTACGGCGTGCCTGCGGCGAACGCCCGGTCGAGCGCCGGGCCGATCTGCTCGGGGTCGGTCACCGTCTCACCGCCACCGCCGAGTGCCCGGACCACGTCGTCGTAGCGGGTCTGCGGCGCGAGGTCCGCGGCCACGTCGTACCCGTAGAGCATCTGCATCGGCTGCTTCTCCAGGCCCCAGGCGGAGTTGTTGCCGCAGACCATGACCACGGGCAGGTCGTGGCGCACGAGCGTGTCCACGTCCATCAGCGACATCCCGGCCGCCCCGTCGCCGAGCAGCAGCACCACCTGTGCCGACGGCCGCGCCAGCCGGGCCGCGATCGCCGCACCCATCCCGGCGCCGAGGCATCCGAACGGTCCCGGGTCCAGCCAGCCGCCCGGCCGCTTCGGCTCGACGTACTTGCCGGCGAACGACACGAAGTCGCCGCCGTCGCCGACCACGACCGCGTCGTCGGCGAGCCGGGGCAGCAGCTCGCCGTAGATCCGGGCCGGATGGATCGGGTCGGCGGCCGAGTGCAGGCTCTCCTCGTCGGCGGCGGCCGCGGCCGCCACGTCGTCGCGCAGCCGGCTCGTCCACGCGGACCAGTCGGGCTTGCGGGGCTGACGTTCGACGGCTGCCCGCAGGCCGTCGAGCACCAGGGTGAGGTCCCCGGCCGCCGATGCGGCGAGGTCGGCGTGCGAGGAGACCTGACCGGGCGAGTCGGCGAGGTGGACCACCTGGGCGGGCGTGCCACCTCCAGGGTCGTCGCGGCCGCCGAACACGCCGTACCCCAGCCGGAAGTCCAGCGGCGTGCCGACCACGACCGCCAGGTCGCAGCCGCCGAACGCGGTGCGCCGGGCCCTGGTGACCAGCAGCGGATGACCGCCGGGCACGACGCCCCGGCCCATCCCGTTGGTGACTACCGGCACGCCGAGCTCCTCGACGAACCGGAGTGCGGCCTCCTCCGCGCCGTCGGCCCACACGTCGCTTCCGAGCACGAGCACGGGCCGCTCCGCCTGCGCGAGCAGTGCCGCCACCTCGCCGATCGCGTCCGGGTCCGGGTCGCGAGGTGCCGGACGCGCGGGTCCGGACACCGGGACGGTCGCCTTGTCGAAGAACTGGTCCATGGGTACGTCGAGGAAGACCGGTCCGCGGTGGGCGGAGCCGGCCACGGTGAACGCCTCGTCGACGGCGGAGCCGATCTCGGCGCACTCGTGGACGGTGCGGGCGTGCTTGGTGACCGTGGACAGCAGCGGCGGGTGGTCGAGCTCCTGCAGGCTGCCCATGCCCCACTTGCCGGCCGGTGCCCGCCCGCCGACCACGACCAAGGGGGAACCGGAGAAGCCGGCCTGGGTGATCGCGCTCACCCCGTTGGTGACCCCGGGGCCGGCCGTGAGCACGGCGAGGCCGGGGGTGCGGGTGAGCTTGCCGGTCGCCTCGGCGGCGAACACCGCGGTCTGCTCGTGGCGCACGTCGACGATCCGCAGCGGCGGCCCGCCGTGCGCGGGATGCACCGCCGCGTCGTACATCGGGAACACGTGGGCGCCGGAGAGGGTGAACAGCGTGTCGACCCCGTGCCGGGCCGCGGCCGCGACGGCGTGCACGCCGCCATGCCCCTCGATGGTCCCCCGGTCGCCCGCGGCGGCCTGCTCCGTATCGCTCATGCTCGCACGTTACTACCCGGTAGCCTGCGCCGGGTCAGCGGCCGAGCATCCCCGGATGCAGCTCGCGGAGCCGGTCGATCAGCGCCAGCAGCAGGTCGGCGCGGCAGGCGGGTGGGTTCGGTGCGAGGGCGACCTGCAGGTGCAGGGCCCGCAGGTACGCCGTGACGTTGCGGGCCACCACGTCGGCGGGCCCGTCGACCGGATGGCCTCCCGGCACCGGTGTCGCCGCCCCGACCAGCCTGGACAGCCATGGCTCGAGCACGGCCAGGTCGACCATGTCACGGCGCAGGATGCTCATCGTGGCCATGGCCAGCCGGTCGTCCTCCCCGTGGGCGAACGCATGCTCGGTCGGCACCAGCAGCCGGTCGGCGATCACGTCGAGCAGCACGGTCAGCTCGAGGCGGCCTATGCTCTCGCTGCCCGCGAGCGCCCGGATCGCGTCGGCACCGTGCGCGACCGCGTGCGCCCACCCCTTGCCGGACACGAAGCCGCGAAGGTCGCGTTCGCGGACCAGCCAGCCGGCCACGCGATCGCCCCACCGCAGCGTGGTCTCCGGCGCGAGCAGGTGCTCGGCCTGATCACGGCCGATGCACTCGGCGAGCACGAGGGCCGAGAAGCTGCGCCGGAACACCGTGTCCGTGCCTGACTCGCCGAGGCCGACGAGCAGGCCCTCGGTCATCCCGTCGCCGAGCCCCTCCAGGAGCTGGTCGTAGACACCGTCCTCGACCCAGGTGGCCAGGGTCGGGTAGGCCACCTCGTCGCGCCGGTAGGGGTCGGGATCGCCGAGCATCGTGGTCAGCTCGGCGGTGAGATCGGCCAGCGGCGGGTCCTGCGGGTCACGCGGAACCTTGTGGCCTTCCGCCACGACGCGATCCCAGAAGGCCGACTCCATGCGGGCAATCCTGCCACTGAACGCCGGGATCCCCATCCTTGGGGCGGGCCGTCGCCGACCGAGCTCGTGCGGGCCCACAGCGGCCCCGATCGGAGGGGGACGCGGGTGGTGGTGGACCTGCCGCTGGGCTGAGGAGAGGTCAGGCGGAGGTGCGGATCTTCGCGCGGGCGTTCCGGCGCTTGAGCGCGCGACGCTCGTCCTCGCTCATGCCGCCCCAGACGCCGTGATCCTGTCCCGCCTCGAGAGCCCAGGCGAGGCACTGCTCGCGCACCTCGCAGCGCCGGCACACCTTCTTGGCCTCCTCGATCTGCAGGATGGCCGGACCGGTGTTGCCGATCGGGAAGAACAGCTCCGGGTCCTCGTCGAGGCATGCAGAGCGGTGGCGCCAATCCATGGCGGCGTACTCCTATCGTGTGCGGTGGCCGACCCGCGGGGTCTCGGGCGGCCCTTGCGCGTGAGCCACGTTGTGAACGCGTTCACGAAGTGCGACTCAACTCAGGGGGGTGCTGATTTGAGTCTGGGGTTGTCGCGGCGCGCACGATCACGAGACCTGCGCCCCGGTGACTGTCTCGATCGTTGCAAGAGTTGCGGGCACGATCAAGCCCCATTCTTGGTCACTTTCGTCACAGACCCCCTCATGCTTCCCATCCGACCGCTCCGTGCGCAGGTCCGCAGGCCCACTAGCATCGTCGGGTGTGAGCGCCTCCGACCACCCGCCCCCGCGACCACCGGCCGGGCGGGGCGCGCCTGCTCCGCTGCTGGTGGCGGCGTCGCTGGCCGGTCTCGAGGCGGTGCTGCTTGTCGGCTACGGCGTCGCGCTGGTGCCGGCGATCCACGGCTCCCGGCTCGCGATGGGCGTGACCACGCCGGTGTTCTTCGTGGTCTACGGGGTGGCGCTGGCCTGGTTCGCCTGGCAGGTGGCCCGGCTGCGTTCGTGGGCCCGCGCCCCGTTGGTACTGGCCCAGCTGATCCAGCTCGGCCTCGCCTCCAGCTTCTGGGGCGGCCCCTCGACGGTCGCAGCGGTGATCATCGGGGTGGTCGCAGTGATCGTGCTGGCCGGCATCTTCCACCCCGCGTCCCTGGCCGCGCTCGCCCACGACGACGGCTGACCTGCGGAGCCGCTCACTCGCTCGCGGAGCCGCCGTCGAGCGAGGCGCGCAGCTGGGAGAGAGTGCGCGCGAGCAGCCGGGAGACGTGCATCTGCGAGATGCCCAGGTCCGCGGCGATCTGGGACTGGGTCATCCCCCGGAAGAACCGCAGCAGCAGGATGCGCTTCTCTCGCGGTGCCAGCGCGTCCAGCAACGGCTTGATGGCCTCGCGGTCCTCGATGTGTGCGAGTGCCTCGTCCTCGGTGCCGAGGGTGTCCATCATGGTCAGCCCGCCCTCCTCCGCGGAGTCGGGCGCGTCCAGTGACAGCGTGGAGTAGGCGTTGCCCGACTCCAGGCCCTCCAGGATGTCCTCCTCCGGGACGCCGATCCGCACGGCGAGCTCGGCGACGGTCGGCGACCTGCCGTTGTCCTGGGTGAGCGACGCGCTGGCCTCGCTGATCTGAAGTCGCAGCTCCTGCAGTCGTCGCGGGACCCGGATCGTCCAGCCGCGATCGCGGAAGTGGCGCTTGATCTCCCCCACGATCGTCGGGGTGGCGTACGTCGAGAACTCGACGCCCCGCCGGGGGTCGAACCGGCCGACCGCCTTGATCAGCCCGATCGTGCCGACCTGGAGGAGGTCGTCGTACGGCTCACCGCGGTTGAGGAAGCGGCGCGCAAGGTGCTGGGCCAGCGGCAGGTGCAGGCTGATCAGCTCCTCGCGCACCTGCTGCTGCTCGGGCTGCGGCGTCGCCGGATCGAGGAACCGGGCGAACAGCGACGCGCTGCGCACGCGCACCTCCGCCATGTCGATGCCCGATCTCTCGGCGTCCCGCCCCCGCCGTGCCGGCATCAGGGGTCAGGACTCGATGGTGGTGCGCGACAGCGTCACCGTGAGCGTGTCGCCGTCCACGCTCGCGGACAGGGACGTGGTCAGCGCGGCCAGCACCGTCCAGGCGAAGCCGTCCCGGCTGGGCTCCTTGGGCGCGTCGCACTCGGCGGTGACCGAGACGGTCAGCCGGTACTTCTCGAGGTCGAAGGCACAGGCCAGGTCGCTGCCGGGACGCGCCTGCGGCAGCACCATCGCGGACGCCTCGTCGACCGCGATCCGCAGGTCCTCGATGTCGTCGAGGGTGAAGTCCAGGCGCGCGGCGAGCCCGGCCGTGGCGGTCCTGAGCACGGAGAGGAACGCGCTGTCTGCGGGGATGCGAAGTTCCACGTCGGGGCGAGCGTCAACCACTGGCCTACCTGTTTCGATCGTTCGGCCGGAGCCAGCGATGTGCGGGACCCGGCCCGAGCCCGAGCCTGCTTCCAGACACGGTCAGTGTGTCAGGACTTCTTGGTCTCCCAGAAGATCTTCTCGATCTCGTCGATCTTCGCCAGCAGCTCGTCGGCCGCCTTGGCGTCCATGGCGCCTTTGGTCCCGGAGGCGCCGGCGAGCTTGGTGGCCTCGTTGAACAGCGTGTGCAGCTGCGGGTACTTCTCGAAGTGCGGCGGCTTGAAGTAGTCGGTCCACAGCACCCACAGGTGGTGCTTGACCAGCTCGGAGCGCTGCTCCTTGATGATGATCGCCCGGGTCCGGAAGTCGGGGTCGTCGTTGTCGGCCAGCTTTCCGATGATCGCCTTGACCGACTCCGCCTCGATCTTGGCCTGTGCCGGGTCGTAGACACCGCAGGGCAGATCGCAGTGGGCCTGGACTTCGAGGGTGGGTGCGAACAGTCGTGCAAGCATCCGTGGTCCTTTCGTCGTCGTCCGTGGGGGTGAACCACCTGCGACACTACTCCCGGCTGCTGTCACCCCGGGAAGCGGCAGACGCTGGGCGGCTTCGCCCTGAGAGGAGTGCGTACCCATGGCCGGAGACCCCATGCGCCGCTGGGGGTTCGCGGTCGTGCGGGGCTCCTCGATGCTGCCGACGCTTCACCCCGGAGATCGGCTGCTGGTGCGTCACGGAGCGGTGCCGCGGGAGGGTGCCGTGGTCGTCTGCCGTCTGCCGGACCGGGCCGGGCCGGTGGTGGCGGTCAAGCGGGTGGTACGTCGTGAGCCCGGTGGCTGGTGGGTGCAGGCAGACCACCAGGAGGCCGGGGTGGTCGACTCGTGGCGGGTCGGCGCGATCCCCGACACGGACCTGGTCGCCGTCGTGCTCGCCCGCGTGTGGCCCCGCCCCCGCCCATTCCGTTGAGATTGGCCCCGTTCGGCGTTGAGATTGGCCCCGTTCGGCGTTGAGATGCGCCCCGTTCGGCGTTGAGATGCGCCCCGTTCGGGCCGAGCCGCGGGAAAGTCCGTGCCGCGGGGCTGTGGAAGACTCAGTCAGATGAGCCACGCAGACGCTGAGCGCGCGTCCGACCCGGTCTTCGAGATGCACAGGGGCGGCAAGATGGCGATGGTGTCCACCGTGCCCCTCGCCGGCCGCGACGAGCTCTCGATGGCCTACACGCCCGGTGTGGCGCGGGTGTGCGAGGCGATCGCCGAGCAGCCCGCCCTCCTCGACGACTACAGCTGGGTCTCGCACACCGTGGCGATCGTCACCGACGGCACGGCTGTGCTGGGACTCGGCGACATCGGCCCGAGAGCGGCGATGCCGGTGATGGAGGGCAAGGCGGTGCTGTTCAAGCAGTTCGGCGGCGTGGACGCCGTACCCCTCTGCCTGGACACCAGGGACACCGACGAGATCGTGGCGACGGTCGCACGGCTGGCGCCAAGCTTCGGGGGAGTCAACCTCGAGGACATCTCCGCGCCGCGCTGCTTCGAGATCGAGGACCGGCTCAAGGCGCTGCTGGACATCCCGGTTTTCCACGACGACCAGCACGGCACCGCCGTCGTCGTCCTCGCCGCCCTGCAGAACGCGTGCGCGCTCACCGGCCGGCACATGAAGGAGGCACGCGTGGTGATCGCTGGCGCCGGGGCGGCCGGCGTCGCGGTGGCGGGGATTCTGCTCGCTGCCGGCGTGCAGGATCTCGTGGTGACCGACCGGCGCGGGGTCCTCGCCTCCGCCCGCGGCGACCTCACGCCGATCAAGCAGGAGGTCGCCGGGCTCACCGCCGACCGGTCCGGTCGCGGTGGCTCGTTGCGCGATGCGCTCGACGGCGCCGACGTGTTCATCGGGGTCTCCGGCGGTACGGTCCCGGAGGAGGACGTGGCCAGGATGGCGTCTGGTTCGATCGTGTTCGCGCTCGCCAACCCCGACCCTGAGGTGCATCCCGACGTCGCGCATCGCTATGCCCGGGTGGTGGCCACTGGGCGCTCGGACTATCCCAACCAGATCAACAACGTGCTCGCGTTCCCGGGGATCTTCCGCGGCGCGCTGGACACACGCACCCGCGCGATCACGGAGGAGATGAAGCTGGCCGCCGCCTCGGCGCTGGCCGACCTGGTTGGCCCCGACCTGGCCGAGGACTGCATCGTCCCCTCGCCGTTCGACCCGCGCGTCGCCGCGTCCGTGGCCGCGGCCGTCGCGCACGCCGCCCGCTCCCCCCGTTGAGATTGGCCCCGTTCGGCGTTGAGATGGGCCTCGTTCGGCGTTGCGAGGGCTATCAGCCGGATGTCTCCATCAGCGCGTGA
Source organism: Nocardioidaceae bacterium (assembly GCA_035690495.1). Classification (GTDB taxonomy): domain Bacteria; phylum Actinomycetota; class Actinomycetes; order Propionibacteriales; family Nocardioidaceae; genus DASSKK01. Next base: position 69,935 of record DASSKK010000074.1, read on the forward strand.
AGACCACCTTGCCGAACAGCCCGCCGTCGGCCATCGCCGCGAAGCCCTCGCGCGCCTGTTCCATCGGCAGAACCCGGTCGATGACCGGGCGCACCCCCGTGACATCGAGCATCGAGGCCAGCGCGGCGAGCTCGGTGCTGGTTCCCATCGTCGAACCGAGCACCCGTAGCTGCAGGAAGAAGATCCGGGTCAGCTCGGCGTTGTCGGGGTTGGCGCCACTGGTGGTGCCCGAGACGACCAGCGTGCCTCCCGGCCGAAGCGACTTGACCGAGTGCGACCACGTGGCACGGCCGACCGTCTCCATGACCGCGTCGACGCGCTGGGGGAGCCGGGCGTTCGTCTCCAAGGCCTCGTGGGCGCCCAGCTCGAGCGCGGCCTTGCGCTTGGTCTCGTCGCGGCTGGTCGCGAACACCCGAAGGCCGCCGGCTCGACCGAGGGCGATCAACGCGGTCGCCACGCCGCCGCCCGCGCCCTGCACCAGCACGCTGTCGCCGGGGCGCAGGCCGGCTTGGACGAAGAGCATCCGGTACGCCGTCAGCCATGCGGTGGGCAGGCAGGCCGCCTCCTCGAACGACAGCGCTGCTGGCTTGGGCACGACGTTGCGGCGCGGCACCGCCACCCGGTCGGCGAACGTGCCCTGGTAGCGCTCGGACAACAGCGACCGCTTCGGGTCGAGAGTCTCGTCGCCGCTCCAATGCGGGTCGCTGATGACCGCGTGGACCACGACCTCGTTGCCGTCCTCGTCCAGGCCGGCAGCGTCGCAACCCAGGATCATCGGCAGCGCGTCCTTCTTCAGACCGACCCCACGCAGCGACCACACGTCATGGTGGTTCAGCGAAGCCGCCTTGACCTGGACGATCGTCCATCCCTCGGGCACATCGGGATCGGGTCGCTCGCCGACCACCAGACCGGACAGCGGCTCGTCGTCGGAGAAGCTTTCTGCATAGACAGCGAACATGGTCCCGACCCTAGTCCGGGCTAGAGCACGTGCCTGAGGTATCTCATCGGTTCCTCGAGGTATCTGCGCCAGTGCGCGACCAGTTCCAGGTCGTCGTACGCCGTCTCGCGCATTCCCCAGCCGCCCACCTCCAGCACCGTCGCACCCGGCAGGGCGGCGAGTAGGGGCGAGTGGGTCGCACACACGACCTGAGCGCCCCCTACGGCCAGGTCGTGCAGCGTCCCGATCAGGGCCAGCTGGGCGCTGAACGAGAGGGCTGCCTCGGGCTCGTCGAGGCAGTACAGGCCGGGGGAGTCGAACCGGGTCCGCAGCACCTGGAGGAACGACTCGCCGTGGCTCATCTCATGTAAGTGCTCTGCGGAGTACTCGTTCTCCTCCATATGGGTGTAGAAGCCGTGCATCGTCTCCGCCCGCAGGAAGAAGCCCCACCGCGACGAGCCTGGCGCGCGCTCCAGGGTGATCCACCTGTGCAGCGGAGACTCGGACGCGCGGGTCGACACCTGGACGTTTCTGGTGCCGCCCTCGGGGGAGAGCCCGAACGCCATCGCGAGCGCCTCGACGATCGTGGACTTCCCCGAGCCGTTCTCGCCGACCAGGAATGTCACACCCGGGGCGAGCTCCCAGCCGCCGTCGAGGATCTGGCCTACGGCGGGGATCGTCGCCGGCCACGCGGAGGGCTCGGCGTACTCGTTGGGGACGACTCGGCGCACCAGACGCCGGTCTCGGGTCCAGGCGTCCGGCGAAGAGGCACCCACGGATCGCCGTCTACTCGTCGTCGGGGTCGTCGAGCCGGGCCAGCCAGGTGGCCAGCCGCTCGACCGCGGTCTCGAACTCCGGATGCAGGTCGGTGAACTCCGAGAGACGGTCGGCCACCCACGCGAGGGTGACCTCCTGCTCCCCACGGCGCTGCTCGAGCTCCTCGACGCCCCGGTCGGTGAAGTACATCGCGATCGACCGGCTAGTCGCCGAACGCCTCGGCGATCAACGCCTTCTGCTCCTCGACGTGCCGGGAGGTCTGGCCGACCGAGGGGGAGGATGAGGCCGGCCGCGAGACCCGGGCGACCTCGATCCCGCCGAGCTGGGGCACCACGTTCAGGGCGAGGTGCGGCCACGGGCCCATGTTCGCCGGCTCGTCCTGCACCCAGCGGACCTGTTCGAGATTCGGGTATCTGCCGATCTCGGCCTTCAGCTCGTCGAGGGGGTGCGGGTAGAACTGCTCCAGCCGGGCGATCGCAACCTGTGAAGCGCTCTGGGCGCCGTCGCCTGAGTCACCAGCGTCCTTGCGGCGCCTCGCGCGTTCCTTGACGAGGTCCCAGGTGATCCGGCCGCTGCACAACAGCAGCGTGCGGACCTCGTCCGGCTCGACGTCCTCGTCCCCGATCACCGGTCGGAAACCGCCCTCGGTGAAGTCGGCAGGCTGGGAGGTGGCCTCCTTGCGACGCAACATCGACTTGGGGGTGAACACGATCATCGGCCGGTGCTGCTCGCCGAGCGCGTGCCGGCGCAGCAGATGGAAGTAGCTGGCCGGCGTGGACGGCTGGGCGACCACGAACGCGTCGTCGGCCGCCATCGTCAGGAACCTCTCGATGCGGGCCGAAGAGTGGTCGGGCCCTTGTCCTTCGTAGCCATGCGGCAGCAGGAGTACGACGCCCGAGCGCTGACCCCACTTGGTCATACCGGACGTGACGAACTCGTCGATGACGATCTGGGCACCGTTGACGAAGTCGCCGAACTGGCCCTCCCACAGCACCAGGGCGTCCGGCCTGGCCACCGAGTAGCCGTACTCGAAGCCCATCGCGGCGTACTCGGACAGCAGCGAGTCGTATACGTAGAACTGCGACTGGTCGTCGGACAGGTGAGCCAGCGGCGTCCACTCGTCGGCGTTGTGCCGGTCGATCACGGTGGCGAACCGGGACGCGAACGTGCCGCGCCGGGAGTCCTGACCGGACAGCCGCACCGGCCGGCCGTCCATCAGCAGCGAGCCGAACGCCAGGATCTCGCCGGTTCCCCAGTCGATGGGCCCGTCGGTGATCGCCCCGGCGCGCCGCTCGAGCTGCGGGAACACCTTCGGGTGCACCGTGAAGCCCTCGGGGGCGTTGACGTAGGCGTCCGCGATCCGCTTGAGCACCTCCTTGGACACCGTCGTGGCGGTCTCCCCGATGCTCTTCTCGGGATAGTCGGGCGCGGTCGTGAAGGCCGAGGGAGCCGACGAAGCCTCCCGGACCTCGGTGAACACCCGCTCGAGCTGCTGCTGGAAGTCGCGCAGCACCTGCTCGGCCTCCTCGAGCGTGATGTCGCCGCGGCCGATCAGCGACTCGGTGTAGAGCTTGCGCACCGAGCGCTTCTGCTCGATCAGGTCGTACATCAGAGGCTGCGTGTACGACGGGTCGTCGCCCTCGTTGTGGCCGCGCCGCCGGTAGCACACCAGGTCGATCACGACGTCCTTCTTGAATGCCTGGCGGTACTGGTAGGCGAGGTGGGCGACGCGGATGCACGCCTCCGGGTCGTCGCCGTTGACGTGGAAGATCGGCGCCTGGACCATCCGGGCCACGTCGGTGCAGTACAGCGACGAGCGCGCCGACGCCGGGGAGGCGGTGAACCCGACCTGGTTGTTGACCACCACGTGGATCGTGCCGCCGGTGCGGTACCCGCGCAGCTGGGACAGGTTGAGGGTCTCGGCCACCACGCCCTGCCCGGCGAACGCCGCGTCACCGTGCACGAGCAGCGGCAGAACGGGGAACTCCGCGCCCCGGTTGAGCACGTCCTGCTTGGCGCGGGCGATGCCCTCCAGGACCGGGTCGACGGCTTCGAGGTGAGACGGGTTCGCGGCCACCGAGACCTTGATGGTGGCTCCGGAGTCGGCGCTGAACTCGCCCTCTGCGCCGAGGTGGTACTTCACGTCGCCGGAGCCCTGGACGGTCCGCGGGTCGATGTTCCCCTCGAACTCGCGGAAGATCTGGCCGTAGCTCTTGCCGACGATGTTGGCCAGCACGTTCAGTCGTCCGCGGTGTGCCATCCCGATGGTGACCTCGTCCAGGGAGTCTTCGGCCGCCGCCTCGCAGATCTCGTCGATCAGCGGGATGGTGGTCTCCGCGCCTTCGAGGCTGTAGCGCTTCTGGCCGACGAACTTCGTCTGCAGGAACGTCTCGAAGGCCTCGGCCTGGTTGAGCTTGAGCATGATCCGCAGCTGCTCCTCGCGGGGCGGCTTCACGTGCGGCTGCTCGACTCGCTCCTGGATCCAGCGCCGCTGCTCAGGGTCCTGGATGTGCATGTACTCGATGCCGACCGTGCGGCAGTAGGAGTCGCGCAGGATGCCCAGGATGTTGCGCAGCTTCATGAACCGCCGGCCCTCGCCGCCGAACGAGCCGGTGGCGAACTCGCGCTCGAGGTCCCACAGCGTCAGCCCGTGGCTCTCCACCTCCAGGTCGGGGTGCGAGCGCTGCTGGTACTCCAGCGGGTCGGTGTCGGCCATGATGTGCCCGCGCACCCGGTAGGCGTGGATGAGCTCGAGGATCCGGGCCTGCTTGGAGATCTCGTCGTCATGGTTGGCGGAGATGTCGTTGGCCCAGCGGATCGGCTCGTAGGGGATCCGCAGCGCCCGGAAGATCTCGTCGTAGAACCCGTCCTCCCCGAGCAGCAGGCCGTGGATCCGCTTGAGGAACTCGCCGGACACCGCGCCCTGGATGACCCGGTGGTCGTACGTCGAGGTGAGTGTCATCACCTTGCTGACCGCGTTGCGGTTCAGCGTGTCCTCCGACGCCCCCTGGAACTCGGGCGGGTAGTCCATCGACCCGACACCGAGGATCGCCCCCTGGCCGGCCATCAACCTGGGCACCGAGTGGTTGGTGCCGATCGTGCCCGGGTTGGTCAGGCTGATCGTGGTGCCCTGGAAGTCGGCCACCGCCAGCTTGTTGGTGCGGGCACGGTTGACGATGTCCTCGTAGGCGGTCCAGAACGCGGCGAAGTCCATCGACTCCGCGCCCTTGACGCAGGGAACCACGAGCTGCCGGGTGCCGTCCGGCTTGGGCAGGTCGATGGCCAGCCCGAGGTTGACGTGCGCCGGGGTGACCAGGGTGGGCTTGCCGTCGACGACCTCGAAGCCGCTGTTCATCTCGGGCATCGTGGCCAGCGCCTTGACCAGCGCATAGCCGATGATGTGGGTGAACGACACCTTGCCGCCGCGGGCGCGGGACAGGTGGTTGTTGATCACGATCCGGTTGTCGATCAACAGCTTGACGGGGACCGCACGCACGCTCGTCGCCGTGGGCACCGCAAGGCTGGCGTCCATGTTCTGCACGGTGCGGGCAGGAGCGCCGCGGAGCACGGTGTGCTTCGGCTCGTCCTTCGCCTCGCTCGCCGGCGCCGAATTCGGCTCCTTGGGCACCGGCTTGGTCGTCGACGGAGCACTCTGCGTGTCGTCGGCACGCTTGCGGGCGTCGGTGGACGGTGTCGGCTTGGCGGCCGGCTTCCCGCCGCTCGGAGCCTTGCCGGGCTTGTCGTTCTTCTCCTGCTGGGACGGCGCCCGGCCCTGGCTCGTCGTACTCCCGTTCCCGGACCCGGTGTCTGCTTCGGAGGCGCCCGGCTGGTAGTTCTTGAAGAAGTCCCACCATTGCTTTCCGACGCTCTTCGGGTCCTGCTGGTATCGCTCGAACATCTCGTCCACGAGCCACTCGTTGGCTCCGAACTCCGCCAACGGGTTGTCGGCGGGTGATGCGTCCTGCGAAGACTCGGCCACGGCCTGGATCGCCTCTTCCGGGGAAACGATGTGAATGATCTCTAGGGTGGAGGAACGGCTACCAGGCTAGACCTCCCCGACAAGCCGGCGCCGCCTGGATCGCCGCCTAACTACATCCCGCCATCCAGCCCAGACAACACGAAAGGAGATGTGCGTGTGAGGACGCTGGTACGACGCCTCGGCGGCAGTGTGCTGTGCGTGCTGGTGCTCGTTGTGGTGACCGCCTGCACGGGCCCCACCGAGCACCACGCGGCGAAGCCTTCGAGCTCGCCGAGCCCCTCGGCCTCGGTCGGCTCGGGGGCGACGCTCACGCCGAAGCCGCTGCCGCTGACGGTCAGGGTCACCCGGGTCTCCGGCAAGCTGGGGCCGAAGCTGCGACGCTCGTTGGAGCACAACGTCGGCAAGACCGTGCGCAGCTACTTCAACGCGGCGTTCCTGGCCGGCCCCTACCCGCGCAAGGACTTCTCCTCGGCGTTCTCCGCGTTCACCAAGAGTGCTGCGCACGAGGCCCGGAAGGACCGGCGACTGCTCACCAACGTCCACCTGGGCCCGACCATCCAGTCGGTGACGCCCAAGATCGAAGGCGCCTACTTGTCGGTGCTGGCGCCGTACAAGGTGGCCGCCGGGCTCAGCGCGCACATCCATCTCGAGTTCGTCGCCAACCGGGGCGACAAGCCGGCGCGCCGGGTGATCGTCAAGGGGCGGCTGTCCCTGACCCACGGCAAGAGCGGCAAGTGGCAGATCATCGCCTATCACGTGTCCCGGTCCAGCCACGTGGTCGGCGCGGAAGGGAGCGGGACATGATCGGCAGCGGATCCGCGACGCGCTGGGTGCCCTCGTCGCGGTGGCGGCAGGTACGCCGTCTGGTGGTCCTCGCGCTCGTGCTCGCGGTCACCGGGCTGGTGATCCCGCGGGCAACGGTGCGGAACGCGCCGATGTCGCTGGTCAAGGCCAGCACGGCGTCCGGTGTGGGGCACAGCAAGAACGTGATCTGGATCCTCTGCCTCGGCTCCGACGCGCGGCCCGGGCAACGGGTCACCGGGACCCGGGCCGACGCGATCCAGCTGGTCGGGCTGAACCTGAAGACCCATGCGGCCACCGACATCGGCGTCCCCCGCGACTCGTGGGTGCACATCGCGGGACACGGGATGAGCAAGATCAACGCGTCGATGTTCTACGGCGGACCGCAGCTGATGGCCGACTCGGTCGCCCACCTGGTCGGGATCCGTCCGGACTACGTGTTCACCGCCGGCTTCGACGCGTTCCGGCACATGGTGCACACAATCGGCGGGGTGACCGTCTACTCGCCGTACGCCTGGTCGGACCCGGTGCGACCGCAGGGCTACCACGTCGGCAAGAACAAGCTCACCGCGTTCCAGGCGCTGATCTTCGCCCGGATGCGGCATGCCCTGCCGCACGGGGACTTCGACCGCTCCGCGGACCAGCGGCGTCTGCTGGTGGGCATCTTGAAGAAGGTGCGGGGACGACTGAACGAGCCCGGGTTCTTCGAGCGCAGCCTCTACTCGGTGGTCAAGAACCTCAACACGGACCTCAAGCCCTCCGAGCTGTACCAGCTGGCGACCGCGCTGTCCTCGATCGAGCCGCGCAAGTTCAAGGGCTGCGTCATCCAGGGCAGCACCGGGTACGTCGGGCCGCAGAGCGTGGTCTTCGCCAACGTGGGCCAGGCGCACCGCTACGCGCGCGACGCCCGCAACGACGCCACGCTGAACCACGGCTGCTGATCCGGACTCGGTCGGGCGCGGCAGACGCTGCAACCGGTCAAGTGACCGGTTGTGACCTGACTTGAGCGACCGGCGACGTCACAACCGGTCACGTGAACCCTTGTGATCGGCTGACGGAGCGGATGCCTGCGCCCCCGGTGATCGTCGCTGCGCTCCTCGACCGGGGGCTGGCCTCGCGATGAGTACGAGCGGGCTCGCCCTCCCGCTCGCCTGCGCCCCCGGTGGCGCCCCCGGTAGGATTCGAACCTACGCTCCCGCCTCCGGAGGGCGGTGCTCTATCCCCTGAGCTACGGGGGCTCGGGACGGGCGAAAGCGTACAGGACAGCGGGGAGTCGACGATGACCAGCCTCGACGCAACCGACGGGCGCGAACCGTCCGACGACGCCTCACCTGGTGCGCCCACGACCACGCAGGCCCGGGTGCTGGTCGTCGACGACTCCGCCGCGATCCGGGAGCTGATCGCGGTCAACCTCAGGCTCGAGGGCTTCGACGTAGCCGTCGCCGAGGACGGCGAGGCCGCACTCGCGATCATCAAGCAGTTCGCACCCGCGGTGGTGACGTTGGACGTGGTGATGCCCCGCCTCGGCGGGCTGGAGACCGCGCAACGACTCCGGGCCGACCCGGCCACCGCCGGAATCGGCATCGTGATGGTCACCGGTCGCACCCAGCCCGCCGACCGTGCCCTTGCCGAGGATGCCGGCGTCGACGTCTTCGTCCCCAAGCCGTTCGAGCCCAACGAGCTCATCGACGTGGTGAACCGTCTGCTCCAGCGCTCGGATACTGCGACTGAACAGTGATATCGGTGTGAGCGGGGCCAGGGAGCCCGGATACCCTGAGGCGGTGACTCCCGAGCAGCTGTCCGCGGCGATCGTCGCCGCCCTGACCGCGCTGACCGACGAAGGCGCGCTGGGGCTGGCCGACGTACCGTCGCGGGTGACCGTGGAGCGGCCGAAGAGCAAGGAGCACGGCGACTACGCCACCAATGTCGCGCTGCAGCTGGCGAAGAAGGCCAGCATGCCGCCGCGCGAGCTGGCCGCGTTGCTTGCAGAGCGGCTGGAGTCCGCGGACGGTGTCGCGACGGTCGAGGTCGCCGGTCCGGGTTTCCTCAACGTCCGGGTCGCGGCGGGAGCCCAGGGGGAGGTCGCCGCGCGGATCGTCGCCGCGGGCACGGCGTACGGCACAAGCGACACGGCAGCCGGCGAGCGGGTGAACGTCGAGTTCGTGTCGGCCAACCCGACCGGGCCGGTGACGCTCGCCTCCGCGCGCTGGGCCGCCGTCGGCGACGCGATCGCCCGGCTGGTCGCGGCGCGCGGCGCCGACGTGGCCAGGGAGTACTACTTCAACGACCACGGCGCGCAGATCGACCGGTTCGCGCGGTCGCTGCTCGCGCGGGGACGCGGACGCGAGGTTCCCGAGGACGGGTACGCCGGCGGCTACGTCGACGAGATCGCCCAGCAGGTGCTCGCCGAGCACCCGGAGATCGCCGACCTGCCCGACGACCAGGCTCGGGAGAGCTTCCGCAGGCACGGCGTCGCGCTGATGTTCGCGGAGATCAAGCGGACCCTGCACGGCTTCGGCGTGGACTTCGACGTGTACTTCCACGAGAACGACCTGCACGAGTCCGGCGCGGTCAAGCGGGCGATCGAGCGGCTGTCCGAGATGGGCAACATCTACGAGAAGGACGGCGCGGTGTGGATCCGCACCGAGAAGTACGGCGACGACAAGGACCGTGTCATCGTCAAGTCCGACGGCAGCGGCGCCTACATCTCGGGCGACGCCGCCTACTACCTGGACAAGCGGGAACGCGGCTTCGACCGATGCCTGATCCTGCTCGGCGCCGACCATCACGGCTACGTGAGCCGGCTGATGGCGCTGTGCGCTTCCTTCGGCGACGAGCCCGGCACCAACCTCGAGGTGCTCATCGGTCAGATGGTGAACCTGGTCAGGGACGGCGCGCCGCTGCGCATGTCGAAGCGGGCTGGCGACGTCATCACGCTGGAGGACCTCGTGGACGCCGTCGGCGTCGACGCCGCGCGCTACGCGCTGGTGCGCTACTCGATGGACGCCACCATCGACATCGACCTGGACCTGTGGGCCAAGCAGAGCAGCGACAACCCGGTGTTCTACGTGCAGTACGCCCATGCCCGGCTGGCCTCGATCCTGCGCAACGCGGGGGAGCTGGGGATGGGTGGTTTCGAGGCTCGCTCCGCTCGCACCTCAACCACCGAGAGAGTGGGCGAGGCTCGCTCCGCTCGCACCTCAACCACCGCCGGCACAAGCTCGACCGGCGGGGGAGCGGACCCGACGCTGCTCACCCACCCGCTGGAGGGCGACCTGCTGCGCGCGCTCGCCGAGTTCCCGAGGATCGTGTCGGCCGCCGCGGAGCTGCGCGAGCCGCACCGGATCGCCCGCTACCTGGAGGACACCGCGTCGAGCTTCCACAAGTTCTACGACTCCTGCCGGGTGCTTCCGCAAGGCGACGAGCAACCCGCGCCGATCCACACCGCGCGGCTGCTCCTCGTCGAGGCGACCAGGATCGTGCTCGCCAACGGCCTCGGCCTGCTCGGCGTCTCGGCGCCCGACCGGATGTAGCCGTGCCGGTCTCCCACGAAGCCGGCTGGGCGCACGCCGACGGCGCGCTGCGCGGACCAGCCTGGCTGCGCCCCCCCGAGGACGTGAACGCGCTCGTGCCGTCGCTGTGGTCCTCGACCGCCCGCAAGAACGAGCACGGCGCCCTCGAGGTCGGAGGAGTCGACGTCCGCGACCTGGTCGCGGAACACGGCACGCCGGCGTACGTCCTCGACGAGGCGGACTTCCGGGCTCGTGCCCGCACGTTCCGCGAGGCCTTCTCCGACTACGCGGTCTACTACGCCGGCAAGGCGTTCTTGTGCACGACGGTGGCCAGGTGGACCGCCGAGGAGGGGCTGCTCCTCGACGTGTGCTCGGCCGGCGAGCTGACCGTGGCACTGCGCGCCGGCTTCGACCCGGCCCGGATCGGCTACCACGGCAACAACAAGACAACCGCCGAGCTGCGTCGCGCGGTCGAGGCTGGAGTCGGGCGGATCATCGTCGACTCCTTCGACGAGATCGACCGGCTTGCGCAGGTGGTTGCGGGGTGGTTTCGAGACGGCTCGCCTAGCGGCTCGCCTCCTCAACCACCTGGGGGCTCGCCTAGCGGCTCGCCTCCTCAACCACCGGATCAACCACCGGGGGTGCTGGTGCGGGCGACCGCCGGGGTCGAGGCGCACACCCACGAGTACATCGCCACCGCGCACGAGGACCAGAAGTTCGGCTTCTCGATCGTGTCCGGCGACGCCGCGGAAGCAGTACGCCGTGTCCACGCGGCTCCCGGCATGGAGCTGCGCGGGCTGCACTCTCACATCGGCTCGCAGATCTTCGACAGCGCAGGCTTCGAGGTGGCCGCCCGTCGCGTTCTCGCCCTGCACGCCGAGCTGTGCGCGGAGCTCGGCATCGAGATGCCGGAGCTCGACCTTGGCGGCGGCTTCGGGATCGCCTACACCACCCAGGACGACCCGGCCGACGCCCGTCGGCTCGCCAAGGACCTCACCGAGATCGTCGCCCACGAGTGCCGCGCGCTCGGCGTACCCGTGCCGGCGCTGTCGATCGAGCCCGGACGCGCGATCGCCGGCCCGGCGATGTGCACGGTCTACGAGGTCGGCACGGTCAAGCGGGTCGAGCTCGACGCAGGCGCGGCACGCACCTATGTCTCGGTGGACGGCGGGATGAGCGACAATATCCGCACCGCGCTCTACGACGCCGACTACTCCTGCACGCTGGCCAACCGCACGTCGTCGGCCGCACCCGTGCTGGGGCGTGTCGTCGGGAAGCACTGCGAGGCCGGCGACGTCCTGGTCAAGGACGAGTTCGTGCCCGGGGACATCGCCCCCGGCGACCTCCTCGCGGTGCCGGGCACAGGGGCCTACTGCCGCTCCATGGCGAGCAACTACAACCACGCCCTGCGGCCGCCCGTGGTCGCCGTGCGTGAGGGCCGGTCCACGGTCGTGGTGCGCCGCGAGACTGAGGATGACCTGCTGCGCACGGACGTGGGAGCCTGAAGCCGATGAACCGACCAGTTGACGGGTCCCTGCGGCGGGCAGCCCGCAGGCAAGGGCCCCCTCGTTCGCTGCGCCTCGCGCTGCTGGGGTGCGGCAGCGTGGGCAGCCAGGTGGTGCGGTTGCTGCACGAGCAGGCCGAAGACCTCGCTGCGCGTGTCGGCGCGCCGTTGGACCTTGTCGGGGTCGCCGTACGCCGCCTCGACCTGCCCCGCGACTTCGGCAGTCACCGCGTGCCCCCCGAGGTATTCACCACCGATGCGCACGGGCTGGTGACCCGCGGCGACATCGATCTGGTCGTGGAGGTGATCGGCGGGATCGAGCCCGCGCGGTCGTTGATCCTGGCGGCCCTGGAGAGCGGCGCGTCGGTGGTCACCGCGAACAAGGCGCTGCTCGCCGAGGACGGCTCGACGCTGTTCGAGGCGGCCGAGAAGGCGAACCGCGACCTCTACTTCGAGGCCGCCGTCGCCGGGGCGATCCCGATCCTGCGCCCGCTGCGCGAGTCGCTGGCCGGGGACCGGGTGCGCCGGGTGCTCGGGATAGTCAACGGCACGACCAACTACATCCTAGACAAGATGGACACCACCGGGGCCGGCTTCGCCGAGGCGCTCGAGGAGGCCCAGGAGCTGGGCTACGCCGAGGCCGACCCGACCGCCGACATCGAGGGGTACGACGCGGCGGCCAAGGCGGCGATCCTGGCGAGCCTGGCCTTCCACACCCGGTTCACCGCCGCCGACGTCTACCGCGAGGGCATCACCGAGGTCAGCGCCGCCGACGTGGCGTCCGCGCAGCAGATGGGCTGTGTGGTCAAGCTGCTGGCGATCTGCGAGCTGCGCGACGGCGAGCAGGGGCCAGCGGTCTCGGCGCGCGTGCACCCGGCGATGATCCCGCGCAGCCACCCGCTGGCCAGCGTCCGTGAGGCGTACAACGCGGTGTTCGTGGACAGCGACGCCGCGGGCCAGCTGATGTTCTACGGTCCCGGCGCCGGGGGAGCGCCCACCGCCAGCGCCGTGCTCGGCGACCTGGTGACGGTGGCCCGCAACCGCCTCGACGACGTACGCGGAGCCGGAGAGTCCTCCTACGCCCAGTGCAAGGTGCTGCCGATGGGAGCGACCCGCACCCGCTACCACGTCGCGATCGACGTCGACGACCGTGCCGGGGTGCTCGCCTCGGTGGCGCAGGCGTTCGCCGCCCACGACGTGTCGATCCAGACCGTCCGGCAGGAGGGCCACGGCGACGACGCCCAGCTGGTCGTCGTCTCCCACCGCGCGAGCGACGCCGCGCTGTCGGCGACAGTGCAGACGCTCCGCACCGCCGACTACGTGCGCGACGTGTCCTCGGTGATGCGGGTCGAGGCGGACGAGCAGTGACCCACCAGTGGCGGGGGGTCCTGGAGGAGTACGCCGACCGGCTGGACATCCCCGAGCACACGCCGACGGTCACCCTGGGAGAAGGCGGCACGCCGTTGGTGCCGAGCCGCTGGCTGTCCGAGCTCACGGGCGGCGAGGTGTGGCTCAAGGTGGAGGGCGACAACCCGACGGGCTCGTTCAAGGACCGCGGCATGACCGTCGCGCTCTCGGTCGCGGTAGGCCAGGGAGCCGAGGCGGTGGTGTGCGCCTCCACCGGCAACACCTCGGCGTCGATGGCTGCCTACGCCGCGCGCGCCGGCGTGAAGCCGCTCGTGCTGGTCCCCCAGGGGAAGATCGCGGCCGGCAAGCTGGCGCAGGCGATCGTGCACGGCGCCCAGGTGGTGATGGTGCGCGGGAACTTCGATGACTGCCTGCGCGTCTCCCGGCAGCTGGCCGAGGCCTACCCTGTCGCACTGGTGAACTCGGTGAACCCGATGCGGCTGCAGGGGCAGAAGACCGCGTCGTTCGAGATCATCGACGTGCTCGGCGACGCACCCGACGTGCACGTGCTGCCGGTGGGCAACGCCGGCAACATCTCGGCGTACTGGCTGGGCTACCGCGAGTGCGCCGGCGCCGGCCTGGCGACGCATGCCCCGCGGATGGTCGGCTGGCAGGCGGCAGGAGCCGCACCCCTGGTGGGTGGGTCGCCCGTACCCGACCCGGAGACGGTCGCCTCGGCGATCCGGATCGGCAACCCGGCGTCGTGGAAGCTCGCTGTGTCGGCCGCCGAGGAGTCCGGCGGCCGGTTCCGCGCGGTGGGCGACGACGAGATCCTGGATGCCCAGCGCAGGCTCGCGTCCACGGACGGGGTGTTCGTGGAGCCCGCGTCGGCGGCCGGCGTCGCCGGGCTGATCCGCGAGTCCGCGGAGGGGGCCGGCTACCCGGGCCAGCGGCTGGTGGTCACCGTGACCGGCCACGGGCTCAAGGACATCGACACGGCGCTGTCGACCTTCACCGATCTTGTCGACACCGTCGTCGACGCGGACGTGTCGGCGGCCGCGGCCGCGGCCGGGCTGAGCTGACCCGATGAGCGAGTTCGCAACCGGCCCGGTCACCGTGTCCGTGCCCGCCACCAGCGCCAACCTCGGCCCCGGGTACGACGCGCTGGGGCTCGCGCTCGACCTGCGCGACGAGGTGACCGCACGCGTCGTCACCGGCCGCGGCTCGATCTCGGTGACCGGGATCGGCGACGGCGAGCTGCCGCTCGACGAGGGCCACCTCGTGCACCGGTCGATGGTCCGCACGTTCGAGGAGATGGGCGTCGCGGCGCCGCAGGTGGACCTGGAGTGCCTCAACACGATCCCGCACGCCCGCGGGCTCGGCTCGTCCTCGGCCGCGATCGTGGCCGGAGTGTGCCTGGCCAGGGGACTGGTCGCCGGCGGGGCCGGGCTCCTCGACGACGAGGCGGCGCTCGACCTCGCCGCGCGGATCGAAGGCCATCCGGACAACGTCGCCCCCGCCCTGCTCGGCGGCTTCGCCATCGCCTATGCCGACGGCGGGCGGTATCGCGCAGCACGACTTGCGGTCGATCCGCGGGTCCGTGTCGCGCTCCTCGTCCCGCCGGACGCGGTCGCCACCTCCCTCGCGCGTGGGCTGCTGCCCGAGCAGGTCTCCCACCGGGACGCAGCCGTGAACACCGGCCGGGCCGCGCTGATGGTGGCCGCGCTCACCGGACGCCCCGACCTGCTGGCGGTGGCCACCGAGGACCTGCTGCACCAGAGCTACCGGGAGTCGGCCATGCCCCACACGCTTGCGGTGCTGCGGGCACTGCGCGCCGACGGCGTGCCCGCGGCGGTCTCGGGAGCCGGGCCCAGCGTGCTCGCGTTCGTCGACGCGGCCTCCCACGAACGGGCGGTGGGAGCGGCTCCGCATGGGTGGCAGGTGCTGACCCCGGCGATCTCGCCGGACGGCGCCCTCGTGAGCTGACCGGCGTACATCGGGCCGGTGGGAATGTGCCGGTGCCGGATGCTGTTGGCACAGATGCAACCCGAAGCCACGGATAGTGCTAAGGTTGCACCGCACCCGTGACCGTGACGGTTCGAGGGGATCCCAAAGAACACTGTCGAGTACGTCGCGCAGGTGCATTTCTTCCTCGCACTCTTCGCCTGGTGACGACGGCGCACGCTGTCGGCCTCCTGTGCGGGGACGGTGCGGGCTACCACACTGAACGAGGCCGACGGGAAAACCGGAATCGGCCTGGACGTGGGAAGGACCTCACGTGTCGGAAACCACCATGACGACTCCCGGGACCACCCAGGACGCGACCTCGGATGCGCCCAGCGGGGCGCCGGCCAAGCGCCGGTCCGGAGGTCTGTCCGGGATGTTGCTGCCCGAGCTCAAGGCGATGGCCGGCGGGCTGGGCATCAAGGGCGCCGGGGGGATGCGCAAGAGCCAGCTCGTCGAGGCGATCAAGGCGGCCCAGTCGGGCAGCTCCGCCCCTTCGGGGCAGCCGAGCCGCCCGAGCGGCTCGGAGCAGTCGAACGGGTCGAGCCGGCCCCAGACCGACGGGACCGGCGGGCAGGACCACAGCCGCTCCCACGGGGAAGCCGCGGCCGCCCGAGACCAGCAGGACAGCACCGACGGCGGGGACCGCGGCAGCCGAGGCGACTCCGGTGAGGCTCGCAACGACGACCGGGGCAACGACCGGGGCGGCCGCAACCAGAACCAGCGCGGTGACAACAGGGACAACCGCAACCAGAACCAGAGCCGCAACGACAACCGGGACGGCAGAGACAACAGGGACAACCGCAACGACCAGGGTGGCGGCGGTCGCCGCAGCCGCCGGCGGCGCCGCGGTGAGCGTGGCGACCGTGGCGACCGCAGCCGCGGGCAGCGCAACGAGCCCGACACCCAGATCCTCGAGGACGACGTGCTCGTCCCGGCGGCCGGCATCCTCGACGTGCTCGACAACTATGCGTTCGTGCGCACCAGCGGCTACCTGCCCGGCGCCGACGACGTGTACGTGTCGCTGTCGATGGTGCGCAAGTACGGGCTGCGCCGCGGCGACGCGATCACCGGCCAGGTGCGCCAGCCCCGTGAGGGCGAGCGCAAGGAGAAGTTCAACCCGCTGGTCCGCATCGACACGATCAACGGCGCCGACCCCGAGGCGGCCAAGAGCCGGGTCGACTTCCAGAAGCTGACCCCGCTCTACCCCTCCGAGAGGCTGCGTCTCGAGACCGAGTCGACGAACCTGATCGGCCGGGTCATCGACATCGCCTCCCCGATCGGCAAGGGTCAGCGCGGGCTGATCGTCTCGCCGTCGAAGGCCGGCAAGACGATGATCATGCAGTCGATCGCCGCATCGATCATGACCAACAACCCCGAGTGCCACCTGATGGTCGTGCTCGTCGACGAGCGGCCCGAGGAGGTCACCGACTTCGAGCGGTCCACCAAGGGCGAGGTGATCTCCTCGACGTTCGACCGTCCGGCCAGCGACCACACCGCGGTCGCCGAGCTGGCCATCGAGCGGGCAAAGCGTCTGGTCGAGCTCGGCCACGACGTGGTGGTGCTGCTGGACGGCATCACCCGCCTGGGTCGCGCGTACAACCTGGCGGCACCGGCAAGCGGTCGCATCCTGTCCGGCGGTGTCGACTCCTCCGCGCTCTACCCGCCCAAGAGGTTCTTCGGCGCCGCGCGCAACATCGAGGACGGCGGCTCGCTGACGATCCTGGCGACCGCGCTGATCGAGAGCGGCTCGAAGATGGACGAGGTGATCTTCGAGGAGTTCAAGGGCACCGGCAACATGGAGATCCGGCTGCGCCGCGACTTCGCGGACAAGCGGCTGTTCCCCGCCATCGACGCCGTGCAGTCCGGCACCCGCCGCGAAGAGCTGCTGATGAGCAAGGAGGAGCTCTCGATCGTCTGGAAGCTGCGCCGGGTGCTCAGCGGGCTCGACGGTCAGCAGGCTCTTGAGCTGCTGCTGGACCGGCTGAAGAAGTCGCAGAGCAACATCGAGTTCCTCATGCAGGTGCAGAAGACCACGCCCGGGGGCAGCAACAACGGCCTGTAGCGCGCCGCTCGCGCCGGGAAGATTCCGCTGTCGCCGAGCGTTGCATGAGCGTCGGCTGGATTCGCTCCGGGCGGCGATGTTTGGCAGACTTGTCCGCTGGCTCCGGTTCACGTCGCCCCGGTCACGGGACGGCGACCCGGCGGCCGCACCTGAGAGGACATCATGAAGAAGGACATCCACCCCGAGTACGTCGAGACGCAGGTCACCTGCACCTGCGGCAACACGTTCACGACGCGCAGCACTGCCTCCAGCGGCGTGATCCACGCCGACGTGTGCGCGCAGTGCCACCCGTTCTACACGGGCAAGCAGAAGATCCTGGACACCGGTGGCCGCGTGGCCCGCTTCGAGAAGCGCTACGCGAAGGCCAAGCAGGCCTCCGGCAAGTAGCACCGCTCAGGCGCCGGCCCCGCACCCTTCGACGTGTGGGCCGGCGCCTGGTCTGTGTACGGACGGATCGGTGCGGGAGGCAGGTGTGCAAGTGTTCGAGGCGGTCGACGGGCTGGTTGCCGAGCATGCGGAGCTGGAGGCGCGACTCGCCGACCCCTCGGTCCACGCCGACCAGGGGCTGGCCAAGAAGCTGAACCAGAGGTACGCCGTACTGTCGGCCATCGTGCGCACCTACGGTGAGTGGACCCGCCTCGGCGGAGAGATCGACGCCGCCCGCGAGCTGGCCGCGGACGACCCCGACTTCGACGAGGAGGCCGAGCAGCTCGAGATCCTGCGTGCCGCGGCCGAGGAGCGGCTGCGCCACCTGCTGGTCCCGCGCGACCCCGCCGACGACAAGGACGCGATCGTCGAGATCAAGTCCGGTGAGGGCGGGGAGGAGTCCGCGCTGTTCGCCGGGGACCTGCTCCGCATGTACACCAGGTACGCCGAGCGCCGCGGCTGGAGCACGGAGCGACTGGACGCGACGGAGTCCGACCTGGGCGGCTTCAAGTCGGTGACGATCGCCGTCAAGGCGAAGGGATCGACGCCAGAGCCGGGCCACACGCCGTACGCCTTGCTGAAGTTCGAAGGCGGCGTGCACCGCGTGCAGCGGGTCCCGGTCACCGAGAGCCAGGGGCGCGTGCACACCTCGGCCGCCGGCGTTCTGGTGATGCCCGAGGCGGAGCCGGTCGACGTGACCGTGGACGAGAACGACCTGCGCATCGACGTGTTCCGCTCGTCGGGGCCCGGCGGGCAGTCGGTGAACACGACCGACTCCGCGGTCCGGATCACGCACCTGCCCACCGGCATCGTGGTCAGCTGCCAGAACGAGAAGAGCCAGCTGCAGAACCGGGAGCAGGCGATGCGGATCCTGCGCTCCCGGCTGCTGCAGGCCGCCCAGGACGAGGCCGACGCCGAGGCTGCCGACGCGCGACGCTCCCAGGTGCGCACCGTCGACCGGTCCGAGCGGATCCGCACCTACAACTTCCCGGAGAACCGGATCTCCGACCACCGGACCGGGTTCAAGTCCCACAACCTCGACCACGTGCTCGACGGCGACCTCGACGCGGTGATCGACTCCTGTGTGCAGGCCGACCTCGCGGCACGCCTCGCGGCGCTGGAGTCCGGCTCCGCCGGGCGCTGAGGGGCCGGCTGCTTACCATGGCACCATGGTTCTCTGCCCCTTCCCATGGGGAGTTCCCCATGGGGGGTGGGAGATTACCAGGGGACCATGGTAATCCGCCGGGGGGCGATCAGGCGCGGGCGGCGCTCCGGGAGGCGGTACGCCGTCTCGCCTCCGCAGGCGTGCCGAGTCCGGACTACGACGCCGCCGAGCTGCTCGCCCACGTGCTCGGCACCACCCGGTCCCGGCTGGTCGCGGTCGACGGGCTGAGCGACGCCCAGGCCGTGAAGTACGCCGCCCTGGTCGACCGTCGTGCCGCGCGCGAGCCGTTGCAGCACCTCACGGGGACGGCCGCCTTCCGGCATCTCGAGCTCGCGGTGGGGCCCGGTGTGTTCGTGCCGCGGCCGGAGACGGAGCTGCTCGCCGGATGGGCGGTGCACGTGGCCGCCGAGATCGCCGCAACCGGTGCGACGCCGGTCGTCGTGGACGCGTGCACCGGCTCGGGGGCGATCGCGTTGTCGGTGGCCACCGAGGTCCCGGCCGCGCAGGTACACGCCGTCGAGCTCGCCGGCGACGCCTTCGAATGGGCCGCGCGCAACCTCGCCGGGTCCGCGGTCGACCTGCGGCACGGCGACATGGCGACCGCCTTCCCCGACCTCGACGGACGCGTGGACGTGGTGGTCTGCAACCCGCCCTACATCCCCTTGGAGGCCTTCGAGTCGGTGGCCGAGGAGGCCCGCGACCATGATCCCGCAGAGGCGTTGTGGTCCGGGCAGGACGGCCTCGCGGCGATGCGGGTGCTCGAGCAGGTGGCCCACCGGTTGCTGCGCGCCGGCGGAGTGGTCGGCGCCGAGCACGCCGACGTGCAGGGCGAGTCGGCACCGGCGGTCTTCGCGCGCTCCGGCCGCTGGCACGACGTACGCGACCATAGCGATCTCGCAGGTCGGCCCCGCTACCTGACGGCGCGGCTGGCACGATGACCCCGTGGACACCGGAGGGACCCTGACGCGCTACCGCACGACCGTCGACAGCGGGCGCGAGGTCGGCATCGCCGAGGCAGCGCTCGCAGTCGCTCGTGGCGAGCTCGTGGTGCTGCCCACCGACACGGTGTACGGCGTGGGGGCGGACGCGTTCTCGCCGGAGGCGGTGCGGCGGCTGCTGGCGGCGAAGGGCCGGGGCCGCGACATGCCGCCGCCGGTGCTGGTCTCCTCGGCGACCACGCTCGACGCGCTGGCCGTCGGCGTGCCGTCCTACGCCCGGGCGCTGATCGACCTGCTGTGGCCCGGTCCGCTCACGCTGGTGTGCCGCCAGCAGCCGTCCCTGCAGTGGGACCTCGGCGAGACTCGCGGCACCGTCGCGGTGCGGATGCCCGACCACGACGTCGCCCTGGAGCTGCTCGAGCGCACCGGCCCATTGGCGGTCAGCAGCGCGAACAGGAGTGGGATGCCAGCCGCCACCGACGCCGACGAGGCCGAGTCGATGCTCGGCGCCAGCGTGCGCGTCCTCCTCGACGGCGGGCCGACGCCGGGTCCGGTGCCCTCGACGATCGTCGACGTGACCGGCCCGGACCGCGGGCGGGTGCTGCGGCTCGGGGCGGTCTCGCTGGAGCGGCTCAACGATGCCGTGCGCCCCATCGGCGCCGAGATCGTGGACGAGGGGTAGGCGAGGCGCGCGAGTGCGGGAGTACCTCACTGTCTTCCTCGTGGCCGCGACCGTCACCTACCTGCTCGGCGTGGTCGCGCGGGAGATCGCGCTGCGCACCGGCGCGGTGGCCAAGGTCCGCGATCGGGACGTGCACGCCGTACCCATCCCGTACTTCGGCGGCGTCGCGATGCTCGGCGGCCTGGCCGCGGCGTACCTCGTCGCGCGGCGGCTGCCGTTCCTCTCGCTGAGCAACGACCAGGTCTTCCACGACGCCAACGTCGTGCTGATCGGCGGGGTACTGATCTGCGCGCTCGGCGTGCTCGACGACCTCTTCGAGCTCGACGCGCTGACCAAGTTCGGCGGCCAGGTGATCGCAGCCGGCTTCCTGGTGGTCAACCAGGTGCAGTACTTCGAGTTCCAGCTGCCGGGACGGGGGCAGTTCAGCATCGACCCGACCCAGGCGCAGATCGTCAGCGTCGTCGTGGTGGTCGCCACCGTGAACGCGGTGAACTTCGTCGACGGTCTCGACGGTCTCGCCGCAGGCGTGGTCGGCATCGGCGCGGTCGCGTTCTTCGCGTTCTCCTACAAGCTGGCCGACGCGAACGGCGAGACGCTGGCGATCACCGCGGCGCTGTTGTGCGCGGCGCTCGGCGGTGCGTGCGCCGGCTTCCTGCCGCACAACTTCTTCCCGGCCCGCATCTTCATGGGGGACTCGGGCTCGATGCTGATCGGCCTGGTCCTGGCCGGCTCGGCGCTCACGCTGACGGGACAGTTCGCCGGCGTGGACATGTCCCGCGGGGCGGCGGGCTCGCAGGCCAGCCTGCTGCCCACGCTGCTGCCGATCTTCCTGCCGGTGGCGATCCTCATCGTGCCGTTCGCGGACCTGGTGCTCGCGGTGATCCGGCGCACCAGGGCCGGCCGCTCGCCGTTCGCTCCCGACAAGCAGCACCTGCACCACCGGATGCTCGAGATCGGCCACTCCCACCGCCGGGCGGTCCTGATCATGTGGCTGTGGGCCGGGCTGATCGCCTTCGGCAGTGTGCTGGGCAGCCTGTACGCCAGCCGCGTCACCGCGGTCATCCTGGCGGTGTGGGTGGTGCTGACCGTCGCGCTGACCTTCGTGCTTCCCCGGGTCCAGCGACCCCAGCAACCCACCCCCTGAGCCGGCGGGCTTTTGGGTCGGCCGGACTTTGTGCTAGTTTTCACAAGCAAGCCCAGCCAGGGGTTTCCCGCCCCAGACGACCAAGGACGGCCGCCATCATGACGACCGCGACTGCGCACCGACTCTTCTCGCAAGCAGGCTTGGATTCGGGCTGTGGTACCGTCGCGCCTTCAGGATCCGCAGGGGCGCTTTCCCACTACCGCGGGCACGATCACAGCCACAGCGACGGGCCCCGTGTTGCGCACCCTGCAAGGGTCTCCACCAACAGATTCGGTACGGGTGAATGGGTAGTGACGGCACGCGCGACACCGGCGACGGGCAGCAGGCGCTGCGCGGTCGCGACCTGGTCGGCCTCGGCGGTCTGCTCGTCGGGTGCGTCGTCGCCGGCCTCGTGGTCGGCTACGTGCTCGACGGGGTCGCCGGCACCACTCCCGCCCTCACGCTGGTCGGGATCTTCCTCGGCATCGCTGCGGGTGCGGTCGGCTTCTGGCTGCGGGTACGCCGTTTCCTGCGCCCCTAGCTCTTCCGCTGCCACCACCGCCCTCACGCCGACGCAAGCAGGTGAGAGCCGATGACCGACACACCCTCCACTGCCGCCACCGCGGCCGGCCCCGAGATCCCCGACGCCGCCACGGAGGTGACGCCACCGGCGAAGCCGACACTGGGCAAGGTCCTGCGGGACGCACGCCGGATCCTCACCGTGGCCCTGGTGCTGACCGTCGCGGCGTTCTGGATCCTGGTCCCGCTCGGCAAGTGGGAGGTGGCGGTCTTCCTGGCCGCCGGCATCCTGCTCGGCCTGGCCAACCACGTGGCCAGTGAGTTCTCTTTGCTGAAGATGATCTCCTCGGGCGCGCAGGTGACCCGCTCGGAGATCGCCGGCAAGTCGTTCGTCCGGCTGCTTGTCGTGTCCCTGGCCGGCGGCGCCGTCGCGGTGATCTTCTGGTCGACCGGGATCGTCACGCTCATCGGGCTGGCGCTGTTCCGGCTGATCACGCTGGTGATGACCACCCTCCCGTTGCTGAAGGAGCTGAGCAAGTCATGACCGGCCACGTTCTGCGAGCCGAGGGCTCGATCAGCATCGGCGAGCACGTCACGGGTTCCGTGTTCGGTGTGACGCTGAACCTGGACACGATCTGGTCCACCGTTGTTGCCGGCGCAATCGTGATCGGCCTGGGCCTGTGGATGCGGGTCAAGTGGACGAATGAGACCCCCAGCAAGATCCAACTTCTCTGGGAGGGTCTTGTCGGCCAGGTGAATCATGAAGTAGAGAGCAACCTCGGTCGGCTGCACCCATTTGTGGTGCCCTTGGCCGTCGCGCTGTTCTTCTTCATCCTGATCGCGAACTGGCTCGAGATCATCCCCGCGATGGACAAGCTCCCGGCCCCGACGTCGGACGTGAACCTGGTCTACGCGATGGCGCTGCTGGTGATCGTCGGCGTGCACATCCACGGAGTCAAGGAGCAGGGCTTCAAGGGGTACTTCAAGCACTACGCCCAGCCCAGTCCATTCCTGCTGCCGCTGAACATCTTGGAGGAGATCGTCAAGCCGGTGACGCTGTCGCTTCGGCTGTTCGGCAACATGCTCGCCGGCGGACTCATGATCTCGCTGATCGCCTTCCTGTTGCCGCTGTACACCATCTGGGGCGCCAACGCGATCTGGAAGCTGTTCGACATGTTCATCGGCGCGATCCAGGCGTTCATCTTCGCTCTGCTGACAGTGATCTACTTCGGCATGATGAGCGCCCACCAGGCCGACCACACCGAGCATGGCGACGAGGCAGGGTCGGAGGGGGACGGCGGCGACGCGCCGCCGGCCGGAGAGGCGACGGCGGCCGACGACAGAGCCGAGCCAGCACGCGCAGGCTGACCGAGACGGGCTGCGCACCGTCGAAACGGACCAACAACCGCACACAGAGAAAGCAAGCCTCGCCGGGCAGCCGGCGTGAACCCTAGGAGACGAAAGTGGCAGCAGCAGCAAACACCGCCTCGGCCATCCAGATCGCCGGCGCCTTCATCGGCGGCGGGTTGGCCCTCGGTGGCGGCGCGATCGGCGGTGCGATCGGCGACGGTCTCGCCGGTAGCTCCTACATCCAGGGCGTGGCCCGCCAGCCGGAGGCCCAAGGGCGCCTGCAGACGATCTTCTTCATCACGGTGGGCTTGTGTGAGGCGTTCTTCTTCATCAACCTGGCGTTCATGGCGCTGTTCGTGTTCATCCTCGGCAGCTAGCAAGCTCCGAAGCAACGAGAAGACATCTAGATCGGAATCAGGCTGGTGGACATGGTTGGCAGCTTCACGGCGGAGATCGTGCCGATGGCGGAGAGCTCGCAGAACTTCCTGGTGCCGAACGCGACGTTCATCGTCGAGCTGATCGCGTTCGTGATCATCTTGTGGGTCCTGGCCAAGTACGTCATCCCGCCGGTCAACAAGGCAATGACCGAGCGGCAGGAGAAGATCCGCAAGCAGTTCGACGACCTCGACCAGGCACAGAAGGACGCCCGGAAGGCCGAAGCGGAGTTCAAGGCACAGATCTCCGACGCGCGTCACGAGGCCGCCAAGATCCGGGAGGACGCCCGGGAGCAGGGGGCGGCGATCATCGCCGACATGCGCAAGCAGGCCCAGGAGGAGTCCGACCGGATCCTGAAGAACGCCCGGTCGCAGCTCGAGGCCGAGCGCACCCAGGCCGTCCAGAGCCTGCGCACCGAGGTGGGCGAGATGGCCACCACGCTCGCGGGTCGCATCGTCGGGGAGTCCCTGGATGACGACGAGCGGCGCAGCCGCACCGTGGAGCGGTTTCTCGCCTCGTTGGAGGACGGTGCCGAGCCGCAGAGCGCAGCCGATGCGAAGGGTTCGCGCTCCGTCCCGTCGAAGACCGGGGCGAGCTGACATGCAGGCCGGATCGCAGAGGTCGATGGCGGCGGTGCTGGAGAAGGCCAACGCCGTGCTGGAGTCGGACGTCGACGCCGACAAGCTGGGGGATGAGCTGTTCGCGTTCGCGCTCACCCTCGACTCGCGACACTCGCTGCGGCGGGCGCTGACCGAGCCGGCCGTGCCGGCGGACGCGAAGAGCACGCTGCTGCACCGCGTCGCCGAAGGCAAGATCGCCCCGACCACCCTGGAGGTGGTCGATGTCGCCGTACGCCTTCGCTGGTCCCAGGGCCGCGACCTCGCCGACGCCCTCGAGCACGCGTCGGTGACCGCGCACGTGGCCAAGGCGGACTCCGAGGGGCACCTCGACGACCTCGAGGACAACCTGTTCCGCTTCGCGCGGATCGTCGACGCCCACTCCGGACTGCGCGAGGCGCTGGCAGACCCGGCGTACCCGCTGGAGGGCAAGCGCAAGCTGCTCGACACCCTCCTCGAGGGCAAGGTCGGCTCCTCGACCGAGAAGCTGCTCGACCAGGCCGCGGCCGCACGGCACCGCTCGCTGCCCGCCGTGCTCGACACCTACCAGAAGATCGCCGCCGAGCGCCGCGACAGACTGGTCGCCACCGTCTGGGTCGCCGCCGACCTGAGCACGGACCACCGGGGCCGGCTGGCGGCCGCGCTCAGCAGGCAGTACGACCACGACGTGCACCTGAACGTGATCGTCGACCCCGAGGTGCTCGGCGGGGTCCGGGTCGCGGTCGGCGACGAGGTCATCGACTCCACCGTGCAGACCCGGTTGCGCCAAGCACACCGGCGGCTGGAGCACTAGGCCCAGACAGACAGTTCCACCACCCAGCCACCACAGAAGCATTCGAGAGCAGAGGCAGGACAATGACGGAGCTCACGATCCGCCCCGAGGAGATCAAGGAGGCGCTGCAGCAGTTCGTCTCCGACTACCAGCCCGAGGCGTCCTCCCGCGAAGAGGTCGGCCGCGTGGCGCAGGCGATGGACGGCATCGCCCGCGTCGAGGGTCTGCCCTCGGTGATGGCCAACGAGCTGCTCGAGTTCGAGGACGGCACGCTCGGCATCGCGCTGAACCTCGACATGCGCGAGATCGGCGTGGTGGTCCTCGGCGACTTCGCCGGCATCGAGGAGGGCCAGCAGGTACGCCGTACCGGCGAGGTGCTCTCGGTGCCCGTCGGCGACGGCTATCTCGGCCGGGTGGTCGACCCGCTCGGCCAGCCGATGGACGGGCTCGGCGACGTGGAGACCGAGGAGCGGCGTGCGCTGGAGATCCAGGCGCCGTCGGTGGTGCAGCGGCAGAGCGTGAACCAGCCGATGATGACCGGGCTGAAGGCGATCGACACGCTGACCCCGATCGGGCGCGGCC
The DNA here is from genome assembly GCA_035690495.1 of Nocardioidaceae bacterium. GTDB lineage: Bacteria > Actinomycetota > Actinomycetes > Propionibacteriales > Nocardioidaceae > DASSKK01. Next base: position 95,470 of record DASSKK010000074.1, read on the forward strand.
AGCGCCAGCTGATCATCGGCGACCGGCAGACCGGCAAGACCGCGATCGCGATCGACACGATCATCAACCAGAAGGCCGCCTGGGCGTCCGGCGACCCGGAGCAGCAGGTGCGCTGCATCTACGTCGGCATCGGCCAGAAGGGTTCCACGATCGCCGGCGTGCGCGGCTCCTTGGAGGAGGCCGGCGCGCTGGAGTACACCACCATCGTGGCCGCCCCGGCGTCGGACGCGGCAGGCTTCAAGTACCTCGCCCCCTACACCGGCTCGGCGATCGGCCAGCACTGGATGTACCAGGGCAAGCACGTGCTGATCGTCTTCGACGACCTTTCCAAGCAGGCCGAGGCCTACCGCGCCGTGTCGCTGCTGCTGCGCCGCCCGCCGGGCCGCGAGGCCTACCCCGGCGACGTGTTCTACCTGCACAGCCGGCTGCTCGAGCGCTGCGCCAAGCTGTCCGACGACCTCGGCGCCGGCTCGATGACCGGCCTGCCGATCATCGAGACCAAGGCCAACGACGTGTCGGCGTACATCCCGACCAACGTCATCTCGATCACCGACGGGCAGATCTTCCTCCAGTCCGACCTCTTCGCCGCCAACCAGCGGCCCGCGATCGACGTCGGCGTCTCGGTCTCGCGGGTCGGCGGCGCGGCGATGACCAAGGCGATGAAGGCGGTCACCGGATCGCTCAAGGTCGACCTGGCGCAGTTCCGCGCGATGGAGGCCTTCGCGATGTTCGCCTCGGACCTCGACGCGGCGTCCCGCCAGCAGCTCGACCGTGGGCAGCGGCTGATGGCGCTGCTCAAGCAGCCCGCCTACAACCCCTACCCGGTCGACGAGATGGTGGTGTCGCTGTGGCTGGGCACCACCGGGCGCCTGGACCGGGTGCCGGTCGGCGACGTGCTGCGCTTCGAGCAGGAGTTCCTCGACAACCTGCGACTCTCGCACCAGGGCATCTTGTCGACGATCCGCGAGACGCAGAACTTCTCCGAGGAGACCTCGAACGACCTCGACCAGGCCTACGACGCCTTCCTCGACCAGTTCGAGACCTCCGAGGGCGAGTCGATCCGCCCGGGCACCGAGGCCGAGGTGGAGCC
>DASSKK010000075.1:0-4940 GCA_035690495.1 Nocardioidaceae bacterium
GAGGCAAGCCCGCCCGGTAACGGCACCGACGCAGATCCGCCGGGAGGCGAGACCGCCACCGACAACCTCGCGCAACTCTGCCGCAAGCACCACCGGCACAAGACCTTCGGACGATGGTCCTACCTGATGCTCGAACCCGGCACCTACCTATGGACCAGTCCGCACGGACAGCACTACCTGCGCGACCACACCGGCACCCGCATCGCCGACACCCGCGACCTCGCGAGGCCGGGCGAGCCGGAGCAGCCGCACCCGAATCCGCCTGATCGGTAGCCACCCCGCTCCGAACCCCGCCGGACGAGCGCTGCCCGGCGGGGCTCAGGGCGTGTCCGGGAGCATGACAACCCGCCGGCTGAGCTCACGCGGTGGTCACGGCCTAGGCTGACGGCATGGTCAACCTCACCAGGATCTACACGCGCACGGGCGACGCCGGCACCACCCGGCTCGGAGACATGAGCGAGACCTCGAAGAACGACCTGCGTCTGCACGCCTACGCCGACGTCGACGAGGCGAACGCGCAGATCGGCGTGGCGCTGGCGACCGGCGAGCTCGAGGAGGACGTCGTCGCCGTGCTGACCACGGTGCAGAACGACCTGTTCGACGTGGGAGCCGACCTGTGCACGCCGGTCGTGCCAGACCCGGAGTACCCTCCGCTGCGGATCGAGCAGTCCTACGTCGACCGGCTCGAAGGCTGGTGCGACCACTACAACGAGGATCTGCCCAAGCTGCGGTCGTTCATCCTCAACGGGGGTACGTCGAGCGCGGCACTTCTGCACGTGGCGCGCACGGTGACCCGCCGCGCCGAGCGGGCCGCCTGGGCGGCGTACGAGGAGCACGAGCAGACCATGAACGTGCTCGCCATCAAGTACCTCAACCGGCTCAGTGACCTGCTGTTCATCCTGGCCCGCCATGCCAACCGGGAGCGCGGCGACGTGCTCTGGGTGCCGGGCGGCGAGCGCTGAGAGCGAGCTTGCGAGCGGGTCAGCGTGAGCCGCCAATTCAGAACCGCGGGGAGCGCTGAGAGCGAGACTGCTAGAGCCAGCCGCTGCGCCGTGCCAGGAGCGCAGCCTCGACCTTGTTGCGGGTGCCGGTCTTCCCGATCGCGGCAGACAGGTAGTTGCGCACGGTGCTCTCGGACAGGAACAGCCGGCCGGCGATGTCGGCGATCGTGGAGCCGTCCTCGGCGGCGGCGAGCACGTCACGCTCCCGCTCGGTGAGCGGGCAGGCCGCGGTACGCAGCGCGGCGCCCGCCAGCTCGGGATCGATCACGGTCTCGCCGGCAGCGACGCGCCGGATCGAGTCGGCGAGCCCCTCGGCGGGGCCGTCCTTGACCAGGAAGCCGGATGCCCCGGCCGCCATCGCCCGACGCAGATAGCCGGGTCGCGAGAACGTCGTGACGATCACCACGCGGCACTCGGGCAGCTGCGAGGCGAGGTCGGCTGCCGCGTCGAGGCCACTGCGGTGCGGCAGCTCGATGTCCAGCAGGGCGACCCCGGGCCGGGTGCGCAGCGCGGCCGGCACGATCTGGTCGCCGTCGTCGACCTGGGCGACGATCTCCATGTCGTCCTCGAGCCCGAGCAGCACCGCGAGGGCGCCGCGCATCATTGCCTGGTCCTCGGCGAGCAGGATCCGGATCACGAGCTGCCGTCCGGGATCATCGCGGTGAGGCGGAAACCCGCCGCATCGGGGTCCACGTCGAGTCGGCCACCCGCGGCCACCACGCGGCGTCGAAGACCATCCAGCCCTCCGTGACGGTCATCGCGACGAGGCGTCGAGCCGACGCCGTCGTCGGCTACGGTCACCGACAACGCGCCGTTGCGATCGGAGATCTCGATCCGGCAGTGCGATGCGCCGGAGTGACGCAGCACGTTCGTCGCCCCTTCCCGCACCACCCAGGCGAACGCCGCTGCGGCGTCCGGCGGCACCCTGCCCTCCGGGCCGGACACCGTCGCCTCGATCCCCGCAGCCTGCAGTGCCCGCCGTGCGCCGTCCAGCTCGTCTTCCAGCGACGGCATCCGCATGGCGTCGACGGCTTCGCGGACCTCGAGCAGGGCTCCCCGGCCGACCTGCTCGATGTCAGCCGCGTGCGCCGCGACCGCGTCCGGGTCCCGGTGCGCGAGGCGTCGTACCGTCTCGGCCTTGACGACCATCACCGACAGCGTGTGTCCGAGCAGGTCGTGCAGGTCACGGGAGAACCTCTCCCGCTCCTCGGCGACAGCGACCCGGGCGAGCTCGTCACGAGTACGCCGCAGCTCCTCGACGGTCTCCATCAGCCGCAGGAAGCTCGCCGTCGCCGCCCCGGACAGCGAGACCACGAAGCCCTGGACCTCCACGCTGCTCGCGCCCTTCCCGGACACCCAGGCCGCGACCACCGCACCGCCGACGGTGAGCATCAGGCCGACGACCATCCGCGGCCCGCGCAGCACCGCCGGCACGGTGAGCGCGAGCAGGATCCACGTCGGCAGCCAGCCGCTGCCGAACCGCACGCCGACTACCACGGCGGCCGCAAGCACGGCGAGTGCTGCGTACGCACGTACGCCGCCCTCCCGGCTGGCGAGTACGGCGAGCACGCCGGTCGTCCCCATCACCAGGACCAGTGCGATCGCACCGAACCGGGTCAGGCCCGGCGGCAGGCTGAACAACGGCCCGAGCAGGAGAACAGGCATCCAGACGAGCACCCCGGCGTACCGCTGGAGATGGCACTTCCAGCCTGTCATCCGAAGGGTGCTCAACGGCACGCGAGAAGCCTCTCTCGATGCCTGGCGATTGCCGTCAGGCCGAACAGCAGCGTGGCGCCGACCAGCACGTGGAAGGACGCCAGGGCGAGGCCGGCGGGCAGCGTGGTCGCGCCGAGCGGGCCAAGGAACGAGATCGCCCAGACCACCGCGGCGACGATCATCCAGGTGCGCCGACCGTGCGGCCGGCGCTCCAACAGCCGGAGCAGAGCCATCGCGGCCACGGCGGTCAGGGTGGTGACGATCACCGCGGCAGCCAGACTGACGGTGATCTCGCGGCTGCCCTGCGTCACCGTCAGGTCGACGCCGACCAGGTCCCACAGCACCCAGAGTGCGCCGGCTCCGGTCTCGAGCGCCATCAGCAGCGCGAGCTCGGCGTTGCCGCGCGAACGGTCGACCTGGCCCGCCGTCATGCTTGATGCCGCCGTCTGCGTCATCTTTTCCTGCCCCATCGCGTTCTCCCTTCACACCGGCCCCGATGACCGGCGTGCACCACCGTAGGCGGGGCGGCAGCCGTCCGGCAGAGAAGTCTGTGGTCGGTCAGGCACGACAATTGTCCCGACCCAACCCCGATTCGTCCGCGATTGCTCCGCGGGCAGAGGCCTCGGAAACGCGGACGAATCGGGGTCAGCGGCGCAGGCGCTGTCCGGGCGGGGCGGCCTCCAGCCAGGCCAGGAAGCCGGTCAGCGCCTCGGGACTCATCGCGACGTCCAGGGGTCCGGAAGCAGTCCGGCAGGCGACCACGATGTGCCCGGAGTACAGCGAGTACGCCTCGACCCCCGAGCTGGGCTCGCGGCTGCTGACGTAGGCCAGCTCGTCGCGCCGGAACGACAGCCGTGGCCGCGGGGAGAGCGAGAAGATCCGGAACCACTCCAGGTCGTCCCCCGTGTAGCGACCGACCCCGAGAAGCCAGCCGCGCCCGGCCCTGCTGGACCGGACGCGGACGCTGAACTCGAACGTGCCCCCGCGCCGCGAGATCCACCGTCGGCGGACCACCAGCGCCAGGCCGTAGGCAAGCACCAGGAGCAGCAGAAAGCCGGCTGCGTCGACCAGCCACTCCCAGACCGGCATGGTTGGCTATCCCTCGGCCTCGGTCGCCATGGCTGCTTCGAGCTTGCGCTTTGCCTCCTCGAAGTCGCTCTCGTGCGACATCTCGGCGTGCTCGCACAGGATCGAGACCCGGTTGTCGGCCACCGAGATGAAGCCGCCGTCGATGGCCGCCACCCAGTGGCCGTCGTCGACGGTGCGTACGTCGACCTGCCCCTCGGCCAGCACCGACAGGAGCGGCTGGTGGTGGGCCATCACGCCGATCTCACCAGCGAGGGTCTTGGTGTTCACCACGGTCGCCTCCCCCGACCACAGCTCGCGGTCGGCGGCGACGAACTCCACGTGCATGGTTGCCGGCATCACAGACTCTTCTGGATGTCGGACCACTTCTTCTCGACGTCGTCCAAGCCGCCGCACATGAAGAACGCCTGCTCGGCCACGTGGTCGTACTCGCCGTCGCAGATCTTGGTGAACGCCTCGATGGTGTCCTCCAGCGGGACCGTCGAGCCCTCGATGCCGGTGAACTGCTTGGCGACGTAGGTGTTCTGCGAGAGGAACCGCTGGATCCGGCGGGCCCGCGAGACGACGACCTTGTCCTCCTCGGAGAGCTCGTCGACGCCGAGGATCGCGATGATGTCCTGCAGCTCCTTGTTGCGCTGAAGGATCGACTTGACCCGCGTCGCGGTCTGGTAGTGGCCGTCACCGATGTAGCGCGGGTCGAGGATCCGGGACGTCGAGGTCAGCGGGTCCACCGCCGGGTAGATGCCCAGCGACGCGATCTCACGCGAGAGCTCGGTGGTCGCGTCGAGGTGGGCGAACGTGGTCGCCGGAGCCGGGTCGGTGTAGTCGTCGGCCGGCACGTAGATCGCCTGCATCGAGGTGATCGAGTGGCCGCGTGTCGAGGTGATCCGCTCCTGGAGCGTCCCCATCTCGTCGGCTAGGTTCGGCTGGTAGCCCACTGCCGACGGCATCCGGCCGAGCAGGGTGGAGACCTCCTGGCCCGCCTGGGTGAAACGGAAGATGTTGTCGATGAAGAGCAGCACGTCCTGCTGGGCCACGTCGCGGAAGTACTCCGCCATCGTCAGCGCGGACAGCGCGACCCGCAGCCGGGTCCCCGGCGGCTCGTCCATCTGCCCGAACACCAGCGCGGTCTGGCCG
>DASSKK010000076.1:0-51314 GCA_035690495.1 Nocardioidaceae bacterium
GTCGCCGTCACCACCCAAAGCCACGCCGCATTCGCCCTGCGGTCCGCCTTGACTTGCCTGGCGCAGGACAATTGCCAACCGCGCGGCCGTCTCACTTCGCCGAAGCCCCGCGTGAACTGGAGTAGGCGCGTCAATCTGGGCGGAAGGCAGCGGGGTGCCCGATCGCCCGCGTAGGAGAGTTCCGTACGAGGAACCTCAAGTGACAACGCGGCAGTTCGGCACGGGTCCTACTGATCGACCGTCCCGAATACCCCGCCCGCAAGGCTTCTCCGGTGACGGGTCCCCTACCGACGCACAGAACCAGGCTGCGCGGGATGGCGCATCCACCCGGCGACGCATCTGAGTCGCGTGTTCGGACGACGCCGAATGCCAGCGAACCCCAGCCGGAGGCGACTTTTTCATCGGCCGGAATGCACGGCCCTGCATGATTGTGCAAGTTGTCACCGCGCATGCGTCGTCGGAGCTGCCGCTACTGACCCAGCCAGATTGCTTGGGCGCAGCCGCGTCACACCGCCGCCATCGCCGCACGCCCGCGGCGTGCGTCCCCCTGTCTCGTGTGTCGTTACCATCACTGTCGTTGCGAGCACCCGCTGTACACGTCCTCAGCGGGGATGGGTCCGTTCAGAGGATTCCTCCGGGCTTGATCCCATGGTGGCTATGCCGTCCGTACCCCGGGTCATCCTGGGGGCTTTGTCGTCTTGTGATTCTCGGAGAACCTAGGCGCTTGGTCCCAACGGGTAGACCAGATGTCATGAAGCTATTGAGAAGTGCCGCCGCGATCGGCCTGGCCAAGAAACTCTACGGCGAGGCCCGGAAGCCGGAGAACCAGCGCCGGATCCGCGAGGCCATCGACAAGGTGAAGGCCAAGCGGGAGCATCGACGGGGCCACTGACTGAAGGATCCGACGTACGGAGGCACGCCGGGCGCCGTCAACCCAGACCGAGCAACCCAGTGCTTCATTCCGCCGCCAGAGCTCGCGCTCGTCATGGGAGCGCGCGATGCCTGCCCTGGAGATACCGTCGGATCGCGGGGACCGTGGTCAGTGATATGGCCCGCTCGTAGGCGATGGCCGCTTCCGTGGATCGGCCAGCGTCCGCGAGCAGTCGCGCCTTGGTCGCCCATGCCGGCTGGAACCGGTCGAGCAGCGGGTCCTCGACCGCGTCCAAGTAAGCGAGGCCGGCTTCCGGACCGTCCACCCGAGCGCCTGCGGCCGCGAGGGCGACACTCGCCCCCATGGTCGGCGCGACCTGGTTGAGTGCTTCGGTGAGCCGGAGCACCCCGGTCCAGTCGACGCTGCCGGTGCGACGCCGTACGGCGTGGGCGGCCTGCAGCGCGGCCTCGAGCTGGAAACGGCCGATCGGCTCGCCGGTCCGCGCGCGGATCTGCGTCGCTCGCTGCACCAGCCGCTCGCCGTCCGCGATGAGGTCGGCGTCCCACCGCGCCACGTCCTGCTCCTCGAGGGGGACGAAGACGCCGTCTGCCTCGCGCGCACCCGCCCGCGAGGCGGCGAACGAGATCAGCGAGGCAAGGCCGCACGCCTCCGCGTCGTCGAGCATCGAGGCGAGCAGCACCGCGAGGTACCGTGCCTCGTCTGCCAGGGAGGTGCGCTCCTGTGCGCCAGACACCTGCCACTCGATGGCGTAGGCGCCGTAGACCGCCTCGAGTACCGCATCGCGGCGGCCCGGCAGGTCGGCGCGCGTGGGTACGGCGAACGGGATACCGGCGTCGCGGATCCTGCGTTTGGCCCGGACGAGCCGCTGCGCCACGGTCGCCCGCGGCAGCGCGAATGCGGTGGCGATCCGGGCGGCGTCGATGCCGAGCACCGTGTTCAGCATCAGCGGCGTGCGGATCGCGCGGTCGATCGCCGGGTGGGCGCAGACGAACAGCAGCTCCAGCCGCTTGTCTGGGACCGCGTCCGGGTCGACAGAGCTGAGGACGGCGAGCCGGCGGTCGTCGGGATCCAGCGGAATCGACGTCCGGGCCGCCGCCGAACCCACCACATCGCGCAGCCGGTTGCGGGCGACGGCGAGGAGCCACCCCTCGGGGTTGTCCGGCACACCCGACCCCGGCCACGTCGTGAGCGCCCGCTCGAACGCGTCGCCAAGCACGTCCTCGACGAGGGCCAGGTCGCGCGTGCCCGCTGCGAGCAGGGCGACGAGACGACCGTAGCTGGTGTGAGCGACCTCCGCCGCCCACACCGCCACGTCAGTCGTACCGTCCATCACGCCCCGGGGAACGTCCAGTCCGTCCATGCCCCGTCGACGAACCGAGTCGCGGTGGGACGAATCTCCACGTCGCCGTACATCGAGGACGGCGCCTTCTCGGCCCAGGCGATCGCCGCGTCCAGGTCCGGTACGTCGATCACGAAGGTGCCGCCTAGCTGCTCCTTCGTGTCGGCGAACGGTCCGTCCTGGACGAGCAGCTCGCCTGTCTTAAGGCTGATCGTCGTGGTCGCCGAGCTCGGGGCGAGCACCTCCGCCGAGAGCAGGGCGTCGGCGTCGTCGAGGGCCTTGGCGTACGCGTGGAACGCTGCCATCCCCTCCTTGAGGGCCTCCTCGCCGAGCTGCTCGGCGGTCATCTCCGGGTAGTGCAGCAGCAGTGTGTAACGCATGGCTCCATCCTTCCTCACGTAAGAGCCTTCGAGGACGTGACGATCGAAGGGCCCGCCGATCGACACCTCACGATGGCCAATTGCGGGTGCTGGCCGAAAGGCCCTCACGTGCTCTATCGGGCGACAGCGAGCGGGCGTCGGCCACGCCACGCGAAACGCACTGCCCGAGCTCAGGGCCGTGAGGTCGGAACGTTTGAAGGCCACCCGCGCATCTCCCGTCCCCGCATCACCATCGGCATTACTAGCTGTCGTCGATCCACGCTTCGGCATCGTAGGCGTCGACGCGCACAAGCAGCCTCCCTGTCCGCTGGCTGCCACCGCCAACTTGTCGTTGACGAGGAACGCCAGACCGCCGAACATCCGCTGCTGGGTGATGCCCTTCTCACCAGTTGCGAGCTCGCGCTGGTCTACGGCCTAGCGTCAGGCAAAGTGCCTCGACGTACGAGCGGCGATCCGTCGCTGAGGCATGCTCGCCAGATCGCCGGGGAGCATGCCATGTCGAACACCATCCTGCTGCCATTCCAGCCCGACGCGATGTCGCCGGCGCAACTGGCGGCTGTCTCCTACCTGGCCCGGTACTCGGGCCACACCCATCACCTCTACGCCTACCAGCTTCGCCGCTGGTTCGCCTGGTGCGAGATGAATCGGCTCGAAGCGTTGGTCGGCATCCAGCGTGCCCACGTCGAGCTGTACATCCGCCACCTAGACGAGAAAGGTCTGCGGGCCTCCTCGATCAACACGATGATGCACGGCGTCCGCGGGTTCTTCCGGTTCGCCCACATCGACGGCCTCATCCCTGCTGATCCCGCCGTCTACGCACGGCTGCCGAAGGTGCACCAGGACGAGACCCGCACCCAGGGCCTGGACCGTCTCGAGCTGATCAGGTTCCTCCAGGTCGCGCAGACCATCACCGTGCGCCACGGCGCAGTGGCCTACCTGCTGGGCATCAACGCGCTCCAGGCTTCGGAGGCCGCCGCGGTGCGGATCGAGGACTACGCCGAAACGTTGCGCGACCACCGGGTCCTGCATCTGGTCGGCAAGGGCAACAAGCCCCGGCGACCATGCCGCTGACCGTTCCGGTCCTGCGCGTCCCGCTGCGCGACGCCCAGATCCTCGCCCGACACGCCGACCCCCGCACCACCGAGCACTGCGACCGCGCACGCGGCAACCTCGACCGCCACGGCGTCCACTTCCTCACCGCCTATGTCGCCGGCGTGTGAGAACGTGCGCGGCTGCGGTCGGGGCGCCAGGTGGCCAGTCAGGCAGACTGAAGTGGGCGAATAGCTTCGAGCTTGTCTCCCAGATGATCCTTCTCCACCTCGAGGTCATAACGGGTCTGGAGGTTGAGCCAGAAGCGGTCCGTCGTCCCGAAAAAACGCGCGAGCCGCAGCGCTGTGTCAGCGGTGATGCGTCGCTTGCCGTGCACGATCTCGTTGATTCGACGCGGAGGCACGCCGATGGACACCGCGAGACGGTGCTGGGTCACGCCCAACGGCTCCAAGAACTCCTCAAGAAGCACCTCCCCCGGGTGAATCGGTGCGATCGTCGCCATGCGCCACCTCCTAGTGGTAGTCCACGATCTCCACGTCCTCCGGGCCCGCCGGGGTCCAGAGGAAGCAAATCCGCCACTGCTGGTTGATTCTGATGCTGTGCTGCCCGGCTCTATCACCCTTCAGCGCGTCCAACCGGTTACCAGGAGGGACCCGGAGGTCCGCCAGGACCTCAGCAGCGTCCAGCATCGCCAGCTTCCTCAAAGCAACCCGTTGGATCCGCGGATCGGTCGCCTTGACGCGCTGACGTGACCACAGCCGCTCCGTCGTGGCATCCCCGAACGACCTGATCACAACCTCAGCATAACGCGGCGCGTTATGTAGGGCTAGCGCTCAAGCCATCCTGGAGCGTCGTCCGTGATGACCAGGTGCCTGGAGGGAATCGTCGTTTCCGCGAATGGCCGTACGGACCCCGAGGCACGTCCACGCACGACGCGCGGTCAGGGAGCCACGAGCAAGAAGACGAGCAGGACGACGCCGAACAGCGCGACGAGCACCGCGAATGCGGGCGCCATGAACGGGCCGTGGTGGTGAGGGAGTTTGTGCGTTCTGCGGTAGACACGCGCATAGAGCCCGAAGCGGACGCTCGGGACCACCGCGATGAGCACACCGAGCGCGACGAGGCCGGCGCCGACCATGTCGGAAGCGCTCCCGTCCCGGGCCCGTTCACCGTGGTTCTGGACCAGGAAGAGCCCGAAGCGGTCGACGGCGATGCCAACCACCATCACCGCCAACGCCGTGCGGATCCACACCGACAAGGTGCGTTCGGCATTCATGTACGACCGCTCCGCCGACATCTCACTCCGGTCCGCCGCCATCTCCGTCCGCTGCTCGGCCAGCCGCGTTCGACGCTCGGCCTCCCGGGTGCGGTGTTCGGCCATCCGCGTCCGCTGCTCGGCCAGCTCCGTGCGCTGGACGGAGAGGTCGACCATGCGCTGCATGAGCCCGAGCTGTCGCGACTCCTCCGGCCCGCTCTGAGACTCCCGCTCGACCGAACCAGGGTCGTCCTGGCCAGGTTCGATGTCGTCGGGCATATGCGCACGTTAGCGCCACAGCCCCTGTTGCGCCTGCGAGCCGAGCCCTCTCGCAGGTCAGTCGTCGGCCGAAGTCGCCAGCCGGCGCGACCAGCGCTCCTCGACGTTGCCGAGCTTCCAGGCCGCTAGCGCGACCAGCCAGACGGCGAGGAACAGCGCGACGATCCCGAAGCCGACGGAGTTCAGGCTCAGCCCGGCGATCCAGCCGAGCAGTCCGGAGTCCATGCCGAGCTGGGTGGCGAGGACGCCGACCAGCTCGACGAGCCCGATCACGATCGCCACGATCACTGACAGCGCGGTGACGGTCAGGTTGTAGAAGACCTTGCGCACCGGCCGGGCGAACGCCCACCCGTAGGCGCTGTTCATGAACGCGCCGTCGGTGGTGTCGAGCACCGACATTCCGGCGGCGAACAGGATCGGCAGCGTGAGCGTGGCGTACCACGGCAGCCCCGCCACCGTCGCCGACGAACCGGCCAGCGCCAGCAGGGTGATCTCGCTGACGGTGTCGAAGCCGAAGCCGAACAGCACGCCGACCGGGTAGATGTGGAACGGCCGCCGCACGCCGCGCATCGCGCCACGGAACAACCGGTTCATCGCACCCCGGTTCGACAGGTGGTCCTCGAGCGCCGCCTCGTCGAAGTGTCCGTGACGCATCCGGTTGAACACCCGCACGATGTGCACCAGGATCGCGAGGTTGACCAGGCCGATCAGCAGCAGGAAGACCCCCGACACCGAGGCGCCGAACACGCCGGCGTACCTCTCGACGAACGAGTCCGGGTTCTGCACCGCCGCGCCGATCGCCCGCAGCCCGAGCGTCAGCAGCGCCACCATGACGACCACCACGCTGGAATGGCCCAGGGAGAACCAGAAGCCGACCGACACCGGCTGGCTGCCGCGGTCCTCGCGCAGCTTGCGCGTGGTGTTGTCGATCGCGGCGATGTGGTCGGCGTCGAACGCGTGCCGCATGCCGAGCGTGTAGGCGGTCAGCCCGAGCCCGATGCCGAACACCTGCCCGCCGACGTGGAAGTCCTGCGGGACCACGAACAGCACGAGCGTGCCCCAGCCGAGCACGTGCAGCAGCGCGACGAAGCCGTACATCGCGACGTACGTCGAGCGCGGCGACCTCCGCGGTCGCTGCTGCCCGACGGGTGCGGGTTCGGCGACGGCGGTGTGCGGCACACCCTCACCGTAGAGCGAGCCGCAGGCTATTGCAAACGACTTGCAATAACGGCCGGACGCGGCGGCTCGACCCAGTCGCCGGTCTCGTGGAACTTCTCCAGGGTCTCGGTGTACGTCGTGATGTCGAGGCCCTGCTCGGCGAGCCAGGAGTCGTCGTAGTAGGTGTGCGCGTACCTCTCGCCGCCGTCGCACAGCAGCGTCACCACGCTGCCCGCACGGCCCTCTTCGCGCATCCCCGCGATCAGCTTCAGCGCACCCCACAACGCGGTCCCGGTGGAGCCGCCCACCATCCGGCCGGTGATGGACGAGCACCAGCGGGCCGCCGCGATCGACGCCGCGTCGGGCACCGCGATCATCGTGTCCACGATCGCCGGCATGAACGACGGCTCGACCCGTGGCCGGCCGATGCCCTCGATGCGCGACCCGCGGGAGCCGTGCGGCACGGTGTGCGCCGGGTCGTCGGCGGACCAGCCCTCGAAGAACGCGGAGTTCTCCGGGTCGACGACGCAGAGGCGGGTGTCGTGGCGGCGGTACCTCACGAACCGGCCGATCGTGGCCGACGTGCCACCGGTCCCGGCGCCCACCACGACCCACGTGGGGATCGGGTGCCGCTCGCGGGCCAGCTGCTCGAAGATCGACTCGGCGATGTTGTTGTTGCCCCGCCAGTCGGTGGCGCGCTCCGCGTAGGTGAACTGGTCCATGTAGTGCCCACCGCACTCCGCAGCGAGCCGCCGCGCCTCGTCGTACATCGTCGAAGGGTCGTCGACCAGGTGGCAGCGGCCGCCGTGGAACTCGATCAGCTCGATCTTCTCCTGCGACGTCGACGCGGGCATCACCGCGGTGAAGGGAAGGCCGAGCAGCCGGGCGAAGTACGCCTCCGAGACCGCGGTCGAGCCCGAGGACGCCTCGATCACCGTGGTGCCCTCGCCGATCCAGCCGTTGCAGAGCGCGTAGAGGAACAGCGAGCGGGCCAGCCGGTGCTTGAGCGACCCGGTGGGATGCACCGACTCGTCCTTGAGGTAGAGGTCGACGCCCCACTCGGCGGGCAGCGGGAAGACGTGGAGGTGGGTGTCCGCGGAGCGGTTGGCGTCGGCCTCGACACGGCGTACGGCCTCGTGGAGCCAGGCGCGGGCATCTGCGTCGTCGCGCTCGGCGACGCGGCAGCAGCCCTCGTCGAGCCGATGCATCTCGTGGCTGGCTCCCGCGTCAGTCACTGCTCAGTCCTGGTCTTCCCTCGCGCGCGCCTTCTCCAGGGCCGCCGTGGTGCGCGCGGCGCGCTCCTCGACCTTCGCCGCGAACCGGGCGCGGGGGCCCTTGAGCAGGTACACCGACGCGATCGCGGAGATCACGATCGCGGCCAGGAACGGCCACAGCGGCGCCACCGTGAGGCTGCCGGTCGCCAGCGCGAACAGCCCCCAGACGATCGCGTACGCCGCCACGAAGATCCCCAGCCGCGCGGCGGTGTAGACGGCGAACTCCTTCACGCGACCAGGGTAGTCCGCGAAGTGTGCGAACCACCCCGGTGGTTGAGGTGCGAGCCGCTAGGCGAGCCTCGAAACCACGGGTCCACTCTGAGGTCACCCGTGCGAGGCTGCGCTCAAAAGGGCGCCGCGGGTTACGGGCACGTGTCTAGGCTGGGTGCGTGGGCAAGTTCGTGCTGGTCGTGATCATCATCGCGGCCCTCGTGTACGCCGGGATGTGGCTGCTGGAGCAGCGTCGTGTGGCCGGGCACAACCGGCCGAGGAAGCCGGCGCCCCGGGTCTCCGCGCCCGACGACGACGACGAGTTCCTGCGCCGTCTGCGCCGGCCGCGCAGCGACGACGGCGGCTCCGACCACGGCACCTGACCCACCTCGGCGTCCCCCTTCCGACGTCTCAGCTGCGTTGGGACAGGAAAAGGCTCTGTCGCCACAGCGAAATCGCACGCGGGCAGGCCGGAGCTCCAGGCTTTTTCTCCTGTTGAAATACGCGAGTCTGGCCCGTACTCAGATCCGGCCGAGCATTGAAGCGGCCGCTTGAAGCGGTAGAGGAAATCGAGTTCGCTGCCTGAATGATCCTCACTGCGGGTGGCAGGGCAGCTACTTACCGGCGTAGGAGTGCATGCTGTCGCCGCCGAAGAAGTAGTTGATCCCGACGAAGTTGAACAGCAGAGTCGCGAACCCGATCAGTGCGATCGTGGCGGCCAGCTTCCCCTTCCAGCCCGCGGTGGCGCGGGCGTGCAGGTAGGCGGCGTACACCACCCAGGTGATGAACGCCCAGACCTCCTTGGGGTCCCAGTTCCAGTAGGACCCCCAGGCGTACTCCGCCCAGATCGGCCCGGCCACCAGCGCCGCGAACGTCCAGATCGGGAAGCCGAACGCGTGCACCCGGTAGGCGACCCGGTCCAGCACCCGCAGCTCCGGAAGCCTGGCCAGATAGCCGCGCGGCGACAGCGTGCCCCGGTCGATCGCCCGCTGCTTGAGCAGGAACAGGACCGACGCGATCGCCCCGACGGCGAAGGCGCCCGAGGCGATGATCGCTGCCGTGACGTGGATCATCAGCCAGTAGGAGTGCAGCGCCGGCACGAGCGGCCCGGCGGGCTCGTAGAGCACCAGCACGTCGACCATGAGTACGACGACCAGGAACGCGGTCACCAGCAGGCCCATCCAGCGCAGCCGGTAGCGGCGCAGGAGCAGCAGGTACATCACCGAGACGCCCAGCGTGCCCGCCATCGTGAACTCGTACATGTTGCCCCAGGGCACCCGGATCGGGTCGGACCCGAGTCCGCGCGTGACCAGCGCCGCCGCGTGCAGCAGGCACCCCAGCACGGTCAGCGCAACCCCGATCCGCCCGAACTGCTCGATGCGGGTATCAGAGACGGCCTCCGGTCCGTCCGAACCGACGGCAAGAGCGGCCGCACCCGAGCCTGCCGCAGCGTCCTCGCGCGGCAGGACGGCGGTAGCGGCGGTGTTGGCGGTCGACTCGGACGAGGCGGCGGACGCTGGCCGGGTCTGGCGGGCCTCGCGACGAAGGAGCGAGGTGGGTGCGGCGGCGGTGTCCGCCGAGGTGAACGACGGCGCAGCCGCGGGCACCCGCCGTCCCATCGCGTATTCGGTGATGTGGGCGACGAACGCCAGCACGTAGACGATCGAGGCGAACATGATCGCGTGGTTGCTGAAGGAGGCGAAGTCCGCGGCGCTCACTTGTGCTCCTGCATCGGTGCGGGTGGGTGGTTGCTGACAAGCCGTTCCAGCTCGTCGAGCTCGTCGGCCAGTCCGCCGCCCCCCGAGCTGCGGTCCAACCCGGCCAGCTCGACCACCGTACGCCCGTCCCGTCGGGTCACTCGCGCCCAGGCCCGTCTCGGCCTGACGAACAGCGAGCCGAGCAGCCCGAGGATGCCGAGCAGCACCCCGATCAGCGCGATGTCCTTGCCGGGGCTGTCGCTGACCTGGAGCTTGACCCACTGGTCGACCTTGTCGAACCGGATCGACCCGGCGCCGTTCGGGAGCTGCACGGTCTGCCCGGGACTCAGCTTCAGCCGGGCGGTCGGGCCGAGCTTGGCCGGCCCGGAGCTGGCGAACGGCTTCAGGTGCGTCTTGTCCAGCTCGTAGACGTTCTGCGACCCGGCGTCCATGCCGAGGTCGCCGTGGTAGGGCACCAGCGAGAGCACCGGTACCAGCGCGGCCGGGAACCGCGAGAACGGGCCGCGGGCGTCGGTGAAGCCGTAGGTGGGCAGGAACAGCCCCTCGAACCCGAGCTGCTCCGGGACGGCGTCCGGGGCCTTGATCACGCCGAAGGACTCGAACGTCGAGTTGTGCGGCAGGAACACCACCGGTCCCTTGTAGGCGATGTGGCCCTTGCCGTCCTTGACGGTGACGACCGGGGCGTAGCCGTGCCCGACCAGGAACACGTTGACGCCGTGCAGGTTCAGCGGGTGGTTGACCGACAGCTTCGCGTGCTGCTGCGGGGCACCGGGCTCGTCGGTGTAGGTGATCTTGGAGGAGAACGTGGTCGGCTGCCCGGCCTGCGGGCCGGCGGTGAGATAGTCGGCGTGGAAGTTCTTCACGGTCAGGCTGATCGGCGGCAGGTCACCGGGCGAGAACAGTGAGCCGGGCGAGAACTCGTCGTACTGGCTGAGCGAGTTGGAGAAGCCCTGCCCGACCACGGTGATCACGCCGCCCTTGTAGCCGAACAGCTGCCCGTAGGCGAAGCCGACCAGCACGATGAGCACCGAGACGTGGAACAGCAGGTTGCCGGCCTCCCGCAGGTAGCCGCGCTCGCCCGCCACGGAGTCCTCGCGCAGCTCTGCGCGGTAGCGGCGACGACGGAGTACGGCGTGCGTGCGAGCAAGTGCGTCGGCCGGGTCGGCGTCGAGCTCGAACGTGCGCGACTCCGGGAGCCGGGACAGGTTGCGAGGGGTGCGCGGCGGACGGGCGCGCATGTTGCGCCAGTAGATCCGCAGCCGCGGCACGATGCACCCCATCAGCGAGATCATCAGCAGCAGGTAGATCGCCGAGAACCACGGAGAGTCGAACACCGAGAACAGGCCGAGCTTCTCGTAGATCGGCGCGAGCGTCGGGTGGTCGGCCTTCCAGTTCGACACGTCGACGGCGTTGATGTTGCTCTGCGGGATCACCGACCCCGGGACGGCCGCGAGAGCGAGCAGGAACAGCAGCACCAGCGCGGTGCGCATCGACGTGAGCTGCCGCCACGCCCAGCGTCCGAGCTCGACCGGGCTCAGGGCCGGCGGTGCCGGCGGCGGGGTCGGCGGGGTGGTCGCCGCAGCGCCCGCGCCGGTCGGCTCATCCGGGCCGGTCGCAGCCGTCACCTCTGTGTTCGTGGTGCTGCTCATACCGCCGTGGTCACCACCGGCAGCCAGCTGCGAAGGTCGGCGACCCACTGGTCCCAGATGCCGCTGACGAGCAGCACGCCTACGGCGATCAGCAGCAGGCCCCCGAGCCGGGTGACCCAGACCTGGTGACGGCGTACGAACCCGACCGCACCGAGCATCCGGCGGAACGCGAACCCGGCGACGAGGAACGGGATGCCCAGGCCCAGGGAGTAGGCGACCGACAGGATCGCGCCGCGGGAGGCGGTGCCCTCGTGCACGGCGAGCGTCTGAACGGCGGCCAGGGTCGGCCCGATGCAGGGCGTCCAGCCCAGGCCGAACAGCACGCCGAGCAACGGCGCGGCGGCGAGTCCGACCGCGGGGACCCGGTGCACCCGCACGTCGCGCTGCAGCCAGGGCAGGAAGCCGAGGAAGGCCACCCCGACCAGGATCGTGATCACGCCGAGCACGATCGTGATCTGCCGCATGTAGTCGAACAGCCAGCCGCCGAGGGCTCCGGAGACGAACCCGAGCGCCACGAACACGAACGTGAAGCCGAGCACGAACAGCAGGGAGCCGAGCACCAGCCGGCCGCGGCGGGCGTTCTGCAGGTCGGCCCCGGACAGGCCGGTGGCGTAGGACAGGTAGCCGGGCAGCAGCGGCACCACGCACGGGGAGAAGAACGACACCAGCCCGGCGACCGCCGCCACCGGCAGCGCGAGCAGCAGCGACCCGGAGAGCACCGTGTCGCGGAACCAGCCTGCGATGTCGAACGCGATCACGCCGGCCCCTTGCCCTTGTCACCGGCGGTCGAGCCCGCCGAGACCCCGCCGACGAGATCCTCCAGCGTGGTGCGGTCGATCTGGCCGAGCACGCTGGCCGCCACCCGGCCGTGCCGGTCGATGATCACCGTGCTCGGGATCGAGTTCGGGGTCAGCGTGCCGTGGAAGGCCAGCAGCGTCTTCCCGCTCTGGTCGTAGATGCTGGGGTAAGGCACGTCGAAGTGCCGCATGTATGCACGGGCGGCGGCCTTGCTGGGGTCGCGGGAGTCGATGCCGAGGAACGCCACGCCCTTGTCGGACAGGTCGCGGGCCGCCGAGGACAGCATCGCCGCCTCGGCCCGGCAGTCCCCGCACCAGGACCCCCAGACGTTCACCACCACGACCTTGCCTGCGTAGTCGGACAGCGACAGCGGCCGGCCGTCCAGGGTGGTGCCGGACACCGGGCCCGGCTTCTCCCGGTCGGCCACGGGCAGCGCTGTGATCGCGCCGTTCCCGCTGACGTAGCCCTGGCCGCTGCCGCTGCCGGCGGATCCGCCGATGCCGCTGGAGCATCCGGACAGGACGAGCAGGCCGGTCGCCGCGGCGAGCGCGAGAACGGGGACGGTACGTCGTAGGCGCGGCACTGCTCAGCCGTCCCGCATGGGGGGCAGGTCCTGCTCGTCGGCGCCGCCGGCGGAGAACGCGGTGTTCAGGTCCTGACGCGGGATGAGGTCCGCGGCCGGCTCGGAGTAGCTCACCGTGGTCAACGTGTCGTCCTCGAACGTGAACGTGGTCAGGCTGCACAGCGTGCACTGTCGCCTGCGCGGGTCGTGCAGGAAGCGCCGCCCCTCCGCGTGCAGGCGGGTCACCCAGATCGGCAGCTGGTGGGAGACGATCACCGCCTCGTGGCCGGCCGCGCGGTCGCGTACGTCGTACACCGCGGCCATCATCCGAGCCGCGATCTGGGTGTAGGGCTCGCCCCAGGACGGACGGAACGGGTTCCAGAGATGTCGCCATGAGCTCGGCTTGCGCAGCACGCCGTCGCCTACTCCGAACGTCTTGCCCTCGAACACGTTGGTCGACTCGATCACGCGGACGTCGGTGTGCACCGGCAGGCTGCGCGCGACCGCGAGCGGCTCGGCGGTCTGCCGGGCCCGGTCCAGCGGAGAGCTGACCAGCGCGGTGATGTCCCGGTCGGCGATCGTGTCGGCGACCCGGCGGGCCATCTGCTGCCCGAGGTCGGACAGGTAGTAGCCGTCGCGGCGCCCGTAGAGGACGCCGGTCGGGTTGTGCACCTCGCCGTGCCGGAGCAGGTGGACGCTGGTCCTCATCGGGTCCCGTCCATGCCCGCGGCGGCCTTGGCGGCCATCGGCAGCGCCGCGACGATCCGGTCGACGGCCTGCTCGTCGTGGGCCGCGGAGACGAACCACACCTCGTAGGCGCTCGGAGGCAGGTACACCCCTTGCTCGAGCATCGCGTGGAAGAACGCGCGGTGCCGCGGCAGGTTCTGCGCGGAGGCGGCCGCGAAGTCGGGGACGGAGCTCACCCCCGGTTCGACGAAGAAGACGCTGAACATGTTCCCCACGGCCTGTACGACGTGCGGCACCCCGGCCTCGTCGAGGGCCGCTCCCACCTCGGCGCGCACGGTGGCCGCGGCGGCGTCGAGCCGTGCGTAGACCTCGTCGTCGGCCAGCCGCAGCGTGGTCAACCCGGCGGTGGCTGCGACGGGGTTCCCCGAGAGGGTCCCGGCCTGGTAGACCGGCCCGTCCGGGGACAGCAGCGCCATCACGTCGGCCCGGCCGCCGAACGCAGCAGCCGGGAAGCCGCCGCCCATCACCTTGCCGAAAGTGACCAGGTCCGGCGACCAGCCCTCCCGGGCGCCGTCGAGACCCCAGTGCCCGCTGCGGCCGACCCGGAAGCCGGTCATCACCTCGTCGCTGATGAACAGCGCGCCGTGCTCGGCGGAGGTCGTCGACAGGTGGCGGTTGAAGCCGGGCGCCGGCGGCACCACGCCCATGTTGCCGGGGGCCGCCTCGGTGATCAGGGCGGCGATGCGGTCGCCGTGCTCGGCGAAGACGGCGTCGACCGCGGCGGTGTCGTTGTAGGGGATCACCAGCGTCTGCGCCGCGGCCGCGCTCGGCACACCGGGTGAGCTCGGGACGGCATGAGCCTGTCCTGAGGAGCGAACGGAGTGAGCGTCTCGAAGGGTGGCGAGCCCGGACCCGGCCTCGGCGAGCAGAGCGTCGACGTGGCCGTGGTAGCAGCCGGCGAACTTCACCACCAGGTCGCGGCCGGTGAACCCGCGCGCCAGCCGGATCGCGGACATGGTGGCCTCGGTGCCGGAGGAGACCAGTCGCACCAGGTCGACGCTGGTGCGCGCCACGATCTCCTCGGCGAGCTCCACCTCGGCGACGGTCGGTGTGCCGTACGACGTACCGCGCGAGACGGCGCCCTGCACGGCCTGGATCACCTCGGGGTGGGCGTGGCCGAGGAGCATCGGTCCCCAGCTGCCCACCAGGTCGACGTACTCGTTGCCGTCCACGTCACGCAGGTAGGGGCCGGCGGCGCTCGCGATGAAGCGCGGTGTCCCGCCGACCGCGTGGAAGGCGCGCACCGGCGAGTTCACGCCGCCCGGCGTCACCGCGCGGGCACGCTCGAACAAGGCATCCGAGCCGTCCGTCGATCCGGGGAAGGGCGTGCGCTGACTCACCAGGTCATTGTCCCCGAGGGCGGTCGCGAACACGAACCAGCCCCGGTGTGGGTGACCGGGAACACGCCGGAGGCCCGCTGCGGCCCGGCGTAACGTCGGGGCGAGTGCCTCGTTGTCCCATGTGTAAGCCTGGGGCGCAGGGGGTATCCGTCCCGGTGCAGCGGGGCCAGAGCAAAGGGAGGGACCGAAGGTGCAGCACAGGGCGGAGAAGCCCGCGGGGTCGCACAAGCGACTGAGCACCTGGCAGAAGGCCACCGCGCTGGTGCCCCTTGCGCTGCTCTCGGGAGCGTGGACCACGAGCATGACCCTGGGCGGCGTCGCCCCGGCGAGCGCCCACTCCCGGCACCTTCCCGACGGCAGCACGGTGCCCAGCAAGGCCATCAAGGCCCCGGCGAACGTGCCGGTCGAGGGCCAGATCGCCCCCAGCGTGCCTGAGGGCTCCGCCCAGAGTGTGATCTCGAGCGCCTCCACGAACGGCATCCCCGCGGCAGCCCTGGCTGCCTACCAGCGGGCGGCTCAGATCATCGACTCCGCAGACCCGTCCTGCCACCTCCAGTGGCCGTTGATCGCGGCGATCGGTCGGGTGGAGTCCAACCACGGCCGCTTCGGCGGCAACCGGCTCGGCTCCGACGGGATCAGCCGCCCGGGGATCTACGGGATCCCGCTGGACGGCAGCAACGGCACCGCCACGGTCGCCGACACCGACGCCGGGCAGCTCGACCACGACTCGACGTACGACCGGGCGGTCGGGCCCATGCAGTTCATCCCGTCCACCTGGGCGATCGTCGGCGTCGACGCCGACGGCGACGGGCAGAAGAACCCCCAGGACATCAACGACGCCGCCCTGGCGACCGCGGTCTACCTGTGCTCCGGCAAGGAGGACCTGTCCACCGCGTCCGGGCAGCGTTCGGCGGTCTACCGCTACAACCACAGCCAGGCCTACGTGAACCTCGTCCTGGCGATCATGCACGCCTACGAGAACGGCGACTTCACCTCGATCCCGAACGGCAGCCTCGGCTCGGTGACCTTCGAGCCGGCCCCGCTCGGCACGCTCCAGGCCTCCGCGCCGCACACCGCGCACAAGAGGGCCCACCGGACGCACAAGGCGAGCAGCCAGCAGCCGACCCAGGCCAGCGGCGGGCCGAGCGCCTCGAGCACACCGAGCGGTCAGAGCTCCCAGAACGCAGGCCCGACGGCGCCTTCATCGCCGACGCCGAGCCCGACCAAGGCGGCCTCCAAGGTCACCAGCACGGTCACGAAGGCGGCCAAGCCGGTCGTCGACACGATCTCGGCCGGCGCCGAGGCGGTGGGCTTCTGCACCAGCCACCTGCCCAGCCTGTCCACACTGTCGTCGGACGGCACGTCCACGGTGATCAACGACTGCGCGGCCAAGATCGTCGGCATGACGCCCGACCAGGCGTCCTCGGCGATCCCGGACACGCTGACCGGCGTGATCTCGTGGCTCGGGCTGACGCTCACCGACCTGCTGCCCACCGGCAGCCTCACCGGCGGCGGCGACGGCTCCGGCGGCGGCCTGCTCGGCGGCCTCGGCTGACCCGCGCCCTAGCTAGGAGAGCAGGCGGGCTGCTTCGAGCGCCCAGTAGGTGAGCACCACGTCGGCTCCGGCCCGCCGGATCGACGTGAGCGTCTCGAGGATCGCCGCCTCGCGGTCGATCCAGCCGTTCGCCGCAGCCGCCTCGACCATGGCGTACTCCCCCGAGATGTTGTACGCCGCGACCGGCACCCGGACGGCCTGGCGCACCGCATGCAGCACGTCGAGGTAGGCCAGCGCCGGCTTGACCATCACGATGTCGGCGCCCTCCTCCACGTCGAGCAGCGCCTCCCGGACTCCCTCGCGCAGGTTGCGCGAGTCCTGCTGGTAGGTGCGGCGGTCACCGTGCAGCGAGGAGTCGACCGCCTCCCGGAAGGGCCCGAAGAACGCCGAGGCGTACTTCGCGGAGTAGGCCAGGATGGCCACGTCCTGGTGGCCGCCGCCGTCCAGCGCCGCGCGGATCGCGCCGACCTGGCCGTCCATCATCCCGCTCGGCCCGACCACGTCGACCCCGGCCGCCGCCTGGGCCAGCGCCATCTCGGCGTACACCTTCAGCGTCGCGTCGTTGTCGACCGCCCCACGGTCGTCGAGCACGCCGCAGTGGCCGTGGTCGGTGAACTCGTCCACGCACAGATCCGCCATCACCGGAAGCGCGTCGCCGGCCTCGGCGACACAGTCGGCGATCGCCACGTTCAGGATCCCGGACGGGTCGACGGCGCCGCTGCCGACTGCGTCCTTGCGGGCGGGTACGCCGAACAGCATCACGCCTCCGAGACCCGCGGCCGCGGCCTCGCCGACCGCCTTGCGCAGCGAGTCGCGGGTGTGCTGCACGACGCCGGGCATGCTCGAGATCGGCACCGGCTCGGCGGCGTCCTCGCGCACGAACATCGGCAGCACGAGGTGCCCCGGCGACAGGGACGTCTCGGCGGCCAGCGACCGCAGCGCCGGAGTGCGGCGCAGCCGCCGCGGACGGACCTCGGGGAAAGGCATGTCTCCAGTTTGCCAGTGGGCCATTGCGAAGTCTCACGCCGAGTGGCTGAATGCCTCATGAGCAGCGATCACTCCACCATGGCCGAACTGTCCGAGACGATTGCCAAGAGCAGGATCGAAGCGTTCTCCGACGACGTGATCGCCGTCGCCATCAAGAACTCCGGAGGCCGACGGGTAGGGCGGGCTCGTGGTCAGGTGGCCTTGCGGCGCGCCGAGGAGGCCTGACGCGGCCGACGCTCGGACGGCTTGGTGACCGGGTGCCCCGCCTCGATCAGGGAGGCTCGGCGGGCCGCGCCGAAGTCGGCAAGCGCGTCCACCAGCACCTCCACGGACGGCGAGGGGGCGAGTACGTCGACACGCAGGCCATGCTCCTCGGCGGTCTTCGCAGTCGCCGGCCCGATCGCCGCGATCACCGTCGACGGGTGCGGCTTCCCGGCGATGCCGACCAGGTTGCGCACCGTCGACGACGAGGTGAACACCACCGCGTCGAACTTGCCGGACTTGATCGCGTCGCGGGTCGGCGCCGGCGGCGGGGCGGCCCGAACCGTCCGGTACGCCGTCACGTCGTCCACCTCCCAGCCGAGCTCGACCAGCCCGGCGACAAGGGTCTCGGTGGCGATGTCGGCGCGCGGCAGGAACACCCGGTTGATCGGGTCGAGCAGGTCGTCGTAAGGCGGCCACTCCTCCAGCAGTCCGCGCGAGGACTGCTCGCCGGAGGCCACCAGGTCGGGGTGCAGGCCCCACGCCTCAAGCGACGCGGAGGTCTTCTCGCCCACGGCGGCGATCTTCAGGCCGGAGAACGCACGCGCGTCCAGGCCGTACTCGTCGAACTTCTCGCGCACCGCACGCACCGCGTTGACCGACGTGAACGCGATCCACTCGTAGCGGCCCTCGACCAGGCCGCGGATCGCCTTGTCCATCTGCTGGGGGTTCCGCGGCGGCTCGACCGAGATCGTCGGCACCTCCTCGGGCACCGCGCCGAAACCGCGCAGCCCGGCCGACAGCGACCCGGCCTGCTCCTTGGTGCGCGGCACCAGCACCCGCCAGCCGAACAGCGGCTTGGTCTCGAACCAGGACAACGTCGCGCGCAGGTCCACGACGTCTCCGACCACGGTGACCGCGGGCGGGCTCATCCGCGCCGAACGCGCGTCGGCGGCGATCCGGTCGAGCGTGGAGACCACGGTCCGCTGCCGGGTCGAGGTGCCCACCCGGGTCATCGCGACCGGCGTCTCCGGCGACCGCCCGGCGGCGACGAGCGCCTTGGCGATCTCGCCGATCGAGGCCACCGCCGACAGCAGCACCAGGGTGCGGTCGTCGCCGTACGCCGACCAGTCGATCCTGCTCTCCGCGCAGGTGACCACGCAGACCTCGTTGCTCTTCTTCACCGTCAGCGGAATCCCCGCGTACGCCGGCACCGCGGTCGCCGAGGAGACACCGGGGACGATCTCGAAGCCGATGCCGGCCTTCACGCAGGCCTGTGCCTCGTCCGGACCGGTCGCGTAGAGGAACGGGTCGCCGGACAGCAGGCGTACGACGCGGCGGCCGGTCTTGGCCTGCTTGACCACCACCTTCGCGCGTCCGGCGTGCGTCAACGGCTGACCGTCCTGACCGAACCCGCCGTCGACCACCTCCGCGCTCACACCGAGGGAGGCGATCAGGTCGACGTGGTCGGCCGTCTCTGTGATCACGATCTCGGCGCTCCGCAGCAGGTCGCGCGCCCGGACGGTGAGCAGGTCCGGGTCGCCGGGACCGCTGCCAACGAACGACACGAAGCCGGTCGGCAGGTAGCCGCGCGCGGGTGCCTTCGAGGACCGCGCGCGTGTCTTCGCCGCGTTCGTCCTCGTGGCGGTCTTGGTCTTGGTGCGGGTCTTGGCTGGGGTGGTGCTCACAGTCGCCTTCTTGCTCGTCGGGTTGGGCTGTGTGGTCGTGCGGGTCATGAGGCGCGCTCCTCGACCAGGGCGGCCGCGCCCTGGCTCATCATCTGCTCTCCGAGCCGGCTGCCCACGGCTTCGGCGTCGTCTGGGTCTCCGGTGTGGGATGCGCGAACGGCCACCGTGCCGTCACGCGAGAGCGCGACCGCACGCACCCACACCTGCTCTCCGTCCTCTCCCTCCGCAAGCTCGGCGAGCGCGCCGACCGGGGCCGAGCAGCCCGCCTCGAGGGCGGCGAGCACTCCGCGTTCGGCGGCCGTGGTGAGCCGGGCGGGGCGGTCGTCCAAGGCCTGTCGTACGTCGGCGGCCAGTCCGGTGTCGCTTGCGCGGCACTCCACTGCCAGCGCACCCTGCCCGGGCGCCGGCAGCATCTGCAACGGGTCGAGAACCTCGGTCGCCTCCGCGAGCCGGCCCAGCCGGGCCAGACCCGCTCGGGCCAGCACCACGCCGTCCAGCTCACCCTCGGCCACCTTGCGGAGCCGGGTGTCCACGTTGCCGCGGATGTCGACGACCTGCAACCCGAGACCGAGCGCGTGCAGCTGTGCCGCGCGCCTGGGGGAGCCGGTGCCGATCCGGGAGCCTGGCGGCAGCTCGCCCAATGTGAGACCGTCGCGGGCCACCAGCGCGTCGCGGGGGTCCTCTCGGGGCGGGACCGCGGCCAGCTCGATCCGGTCCGGGAGCGCGGTCGGCAGGTCCTTCAACGAGTGCACGGCCAGGTCGACGGCGCCGTCGGCCAGGGCGGCGCGCAGCGCGGAGACGAACACCCCGACACCGCCGAACGACGCCAACGGCGCCGAGGAGACATCGCCCTGCGTGCTCACGTCGACCAGCTCGACGTCGCAGCCGAGCCGCTGGCGCAGCTGGTCGGCGACCCCGCCGGACTGCGCGCGGGCCAGCGTGGAGGCACGGGTGCCGACACGGATCTTCCTCGTTGCCATGCTCACACCTCCTCCGGCCGGGTCACGGCCTCGACCGCGTCCGGGTCGAGGGAGAACAGCTCGGCGAGCGCGGTCGCGTAGGAGACCGCGCCGGTCTCGTTGGCGAGCTCCTTGACGCGCACGGTCGGCTGATGCAGCAGCTTGTCGGCGACACGGCGTACGGCGTGCTCGACCTCGGCCCGCTGACGCGGCTCCAGCTCGGGGAGCCGCTGCAGGAGCCGGGCCATCTCGGCGTCGACCACGCCGGTGGCCATCGTGCGCAGCGCGACCAGGGTCGGCGTGACGCTCGCCGCATGTCGCGCGGCGAGGAAGGCGGCGATCTCCTGGGCCACCACCTCGCGCACGGCGGCCACGTCGCCGGCGTCCGGGTCCTCGTTGAGCTGCTCAGCGAGGGACGCGAGGTCCACCAGGGCGATGCCGGGCAGCCGCGCGACCGCCGGGTCGACGTCGTGCGGCAGCGCAAGGTCGACCACGGCCAGCGTCCGCTCCGGGTCCGCGGCGCGCGCGGCCACGATCCGCGACAACGGCAGGACGACTCCGGTGGCCCCGGTGCAGGAGACGAGCACGTCGGCGGTGCCGATCTCGATGTCCACCTCCGGAAGCGGCACCGCGCGCGCGGCGTACAGGTCGGCCAGGTGCTCCGCATTGGCGAGGGTGCGGCTGGCCACCACCACGTCGGCCGCGCCCAGCCGGGTGAGGGTCGCGACCGCGAGCCCGGCCATCGAGCCCGCACCGATCACCACCACCCGCTTGCCGCGGACCGCACCGACGTGGGCGGCGGCACGCTCCAGGGCCACGGAGACCAGCGACGGGGCGGCGTGGTCGATGTCGGTCTCCGCATGGACCCGCTTGCCGACCCGCAGGGCCTGCTGGAAGAGCTCGTTCAGGGCCGGCCCGACAGTGCCGGCCTCCTGGCCGAGCCTGAGGGCGTTGCGGGTCTGCCCGAGGATCTGGCTCTCGCCGACCACCATGGAGTCCAGGCCGGACACGACGTTGAACAGGTGCGAGACCGCGCCGTCGTCGTAGTGGACGTACAGGTGCGGCACGATCTCCTCGGAAGCGGCCAGCGCCTCCGCGCCCCAGGGTTCGTCGGGGCTGGTGGGTCCCTGCTCGGGCAGTGCGCACAGCATCCTGGACACTGACTCGACGCTGCCGTGGAAGCGGTTCACCTCGGCATAGATCTCGACCCGGTTGCAGGTGGCGAGCACGGTCGCCTCCACCACGTGCTCGGCTGTGGACAGCGCGTGCAACAGCTTGTCGAGCCCGTCGGCATCGAGCGTGAGCCGCTCGAGCACGGGCACCGGTGCGGTCTTGTGCGAGACCCCGACGACGAGGACGCTCACGCCTTCGCCACCTCCGCGGCGTTCACGGGGTCGACGGGTCCGACGGCGTCGAGCACGCCGCTCTTGAACCCGTCGACTGGATCGGTGGGGCGCCGGGGGCCCGCTCCAGTCTTGCCGGCCTCGCCCAGAGCGTTGCGCTGCTCGTGGTAGGCCAGGATCTGCAGCTCGATGGACAAGTCGACCTTGCGGACGTGCACGCCCTCCGGGACGGTCAGCACGGTGGGCGCGAAGTTCAAGATGCTGCGTACGCCGGAGCCGACGAGCCGGTCGCAGACCTGCTGAGCGGCCGCGGCCGGAGTGGCGATGACGCCGATCGCGATGTCGAGCTCGGCGACGATGCGCTCGATGTCGTCGGCGCTGTGCACCGGCAGCCCGGACACCGTCTCGCCGTACCTCGCCGGGTCGATGTCCATCAGCGCCGCGATGCGGAAACCGCGCGAGCGGAAGCCGGCGTAGTTGGCGAGCGCGTGCCCGAGGTTGCCGATCCCGACGATGACCACCGGCCAGTCCTGGGTCACCCCGATCTCGCGGGCGATCTGGTAGCGGAGGTACTCGACCTCGTAGCCCACCCCGCGGGTGCCGTAGGAGCCGAGGTAGGACAGGTCCTTGCGGAGCTTGGCGCTGTTCACCCCGGCGGCCGAGGCGAGCTCCTCGCTGGAGCAGGTGGCGATGCCCCTCTCGGAGAGTGCCACCAGCGCGCGCAGGTAGATCGGCAGCCGTGCGATGGTCGCCTCCGGGGTGCCACGCCCCGCGCCGCCGGCGGAGCCGTCAGCGCGTCGTACGGCGGAACCACCCCCGGCCCCGACAGGCCCGACGGCCCGTTTGCGGTGCGTACGCGGTGTGCTCAACGAGTCTCCTGCTGGTGGATCGTGCTGCCCCCATGCCGGGGCCCCGGCCCGCAGCCTGACTCACTTTAGGAGTTTGTGAACGCGGGAACAAACTGAGCGCACCTCAACGAGCCTGGTGGAGGGCGGCGCGGAGCCGGGAGGGGTCGACCCGCCAGAAGTCGTGCTGGGCCCCGTCGACGAACGTGACCGGGATCTGCTCGCCGTACGCAGCGAACAACTCCTCCGATCCGGTGATGTCCACCTCGCGGTAGCCCTCCCCCAGCTCGGCGCACACCTGCTCGACGACCACGCGTGCGTCGTCGCACAGGTGACAGCCGGGCTTGGAGTAGAGCAGCACGCGCGGCGGCGTGCTCGTCTGCTGTGCGCCCACGGCCTCGAGTCTGGCACGGGCGGCGGGGCGGCACGGGCCACTACGCTGAGCCCGTGCCCAGACCAGCCGCCGGCCGTCGAAGCCGACGCTCGGAGAGCCCCGCCGACCTGCGGGCCCGGTCGGTGCTGGCCGGGGAGGCCGCCGCAGCCGCCGCCGAGGTGGAGTCGGCCCTCGCACCGGCCGCGGATCCCGGCGCCGCTGCGTTCTTCGACGTCGACAACACGGTGATGCAGGGCGCCACGATCTTCCACCTCGCCCGCGGTCTGCACCGCCGGCAGTTCTTCACCACCCGCGAGATCCTCGCCGCGGCCTGGAAGCAGGCCTATTTCCGGGTGGTGGGAGTCGAGGACCCGGACCACGTGGCGCACGCGCGCACGTCGGCGCTGGCGGTCATCAAGGGACACCGGGTCGCCGACCTCGAGGCGATCGGCGAGGAGATCTTCGACGAGGTGATGGCCCGCAGGATCTGGCCGGGGACCCGTGCCCTGGCGCAGCTACACCTCGACCAGGGCGAGCGGGTGTGGCTGGTGACCGCGGCCCCGGTGGAGATCGCCCGGATCATCGCCCGCCGGCTGGGCCTGACCGGCGCGCTGGGCACGGTCTCCGAGCACGTGGACGGGGTCTACACCGGCCGGCTGGTGGACCAGATGCTGCACGGCCCGGCCAAGGCCGAGGCGGTGCGGGCGCTCGCCGAGCGGGAGGGGCTGGACCTGGCGCGCTGCTCGGCGTACTCCGACTCCGCCAACGACCTGCCGATGCTGCGACTGGTCGGCCACCCGTGCGTGATCAACCCGGACGCCCGGCTGCGGGAGCACGCGAAGGCACACGGGTGGCGGATCCGCGACTACCGGACCGGCCGCAAGGCCGCCCGGGCAGGTCTGGTGGCCGCGGGGCTGACGGGGGCAGCCACCGGGACCGTCGCGGCCGGTCTGGCGCTGCGCCGGCGGGTGCGCTGACCTTCCGAGGCGTGTGGCGGACGACGTAGGTTTGTGACGCGGCCCACGGGGGAACGTGCAACCGTAAGTTACTCACGGGTTCACAGCGGCCGTGCAGCGGCCTACGCTGGGGTAGCTGGAGGGAGCCAGATGTTCACGGCTGAGGCGGAGTTCCACCGCGGGCTCGATGCCCTGCGCGTGGCCGTGCTCAGCGTGCTGGAGCCCGCTCCCCTCGCCTCGACCGGCTGGCTGGCCGCGGAGTCGGTGCGCGAGCAGCCCACGCGCCGTCGTACGCCGAGAGCATCCGGGACGCGCGGGCGCGGCAGCACTCCCTCCCCCCGCAGCCCGGTCGGGCGGGACGACGACGACTCCTCCCGGGCCACCTCCTCCGAGCAGGACGAGACCGAGGCCACCAGGCTGATCGCACTCGTGGAGCTGGCCCGGGGAGGCGACTGCGAGGCGTTCGGCCTGCTCTACGACCACTACCATCTGTCGATCTACCGGTTCTG
This sequence comes from Nocardioidaceae bacterium, assembly GCA_035690495.1. Taxonomy (GTDB): domain Bacteria; phylum Actinomycetota; class Actinomycetes; order Propionibacteriales; family Nocardioidaceae; genus DASSKK01. The sequence continues at coordinate 24,068 of DASSKK010000076.1, forward strand.
CTACCACCGGCTCGGCTCGGTGGCGCTCGCCGAGGACCTCACCTCCGAGACGTTCTTCCGTGCGCTGCGCGGCATGGCCGGCTTCCGGTGGCAGGGCAAGGACTTCGGGGCGTGGCTGATGACGATCGCGCGCAACCTGACCGCCGACCACTACAAGGCCGGACGCACCCGCATGGAGTACGCCACCGAGGACATGAGCGCCCACGACGCGCCCACCGAGGGCCCGGAGACCGCGGTGCTGAGCTCGTTGACCAACGAGGCGCTCCTGCAAGCGCTCACCGAGCTGCCCGCCGAGCAGCAGGAGTGCCTGATCATGCGCTTCCTGCAGGGCTTGTCGATCGCGGAGACGGCCAAGGTGCTGGGCCGCAGCAGTGGTGCGGTCAAGCAGCTCCAGCTGCGAGGCGTGCGCAACCTGGCCAAGCTGCTCCCGGAGGACGCTCGATGAGCGCCCGGATCGCGGCGCCACCGGCCGTAACTTCCGCCTCGTGTGTCTCGTTGGAGATACCGAGGACATACGAGCCCGGTTGCGGGCACGAGCAGGGGAAGCGATCGCGACGATGACCGTGGCGTTGAGTGCACGCAGGCGTGCCGAGGAGTTCGCGCAGGCGCTGACGCTCGGTGGGCGGGTGGCGGGAGAGACGCAGTCCTCTGTGCGTGCCGGGCAGCCTGCGGTACGGCGTGAGGTCGCCGAGCTCGTCGGCGTGGTGACCCGGATGCAGGCACATGCCCCGGTCCTCCCACGGCCCGGGTTCACCGAGGACCTGCGCTCCCGGCTGATGGCCGAGGCGGAGACCACGCTGGGCGCCGACGCCGCAGAGGCTCGCCGGCTCGTGCTGCCGCCCCGTCCTCGGGGACGCCGCGAACGCCGCCTGGTCGCCGCGGCCTGCGCTTTCGTGCTGATCGGCGGTTCGGCCGGCATGGCCGCCGCCGCGCAGAGCGCATTGCCGGGACAGGCGCTCTATCCGATCAAGCGGGGCATCGAGCATGCCCGCGCGGGTCTGGCGTTCAGCCAGGCTGCCAAGGGCCACGACCTGCTCGCGCAGGCCGACGACCGGCTTGTCGAAGTCCGCGGGTTGCTCTCCAGTGCCTCGGAAGGCTCGGCGGCGTCGACGTGGTCCACTGCCGCGTTGCCCGGCACCGTGCGCGATTTCACGTCCTCGGCGCGCCAGGGCGCTGCCCTGCTGATGGCGTCCTACCGGGACGACGGGGACCAGGCAAGCGTGGTGACCGTGCGCCGGTTCGCGGCGCGTGACCTGGCCACCGTGCGCAGCCTCGCGGCAGATGCGCCGCCGCAGACCAAGGCCGCTCTCTCGCACGCGGCGCAGGCGCTGGCCGCGATCGACCGCTCCGCGCACGCGCTGTGCCCCTCCTGCGCGCCGAACCTGCCGCCACTCGCCGTACCCCAGATCCTGCTCACCGCCGCGCAGGTCCGCCACGCGTTGCAGGAGGCTGCGGGCGAGAACCTGGACAACTCGCACCCGGTAGTCGTTCCGCGCGGCGCCGTACCCTCTGCGCGGGCGAAGGCGGACGCCAAGCCTCATCGCCACCACGCCGGCGACCGACAGAGCAGCCAGGGTGGTGCACAGGGTGGCTCGGCTGTCGGGCCGAGCGCCGGGGTGAGCATCGCACCGGCGCCGCACGGCGGAACCGGCGGGCAGGGGCCGTCGGCGGGTGTGCCGTCGCTGCCGCTGGTCGGCGGCCTGACCGATGGCGGGCTGCTGGGCGGCCCCGCACCGAGCTCGGCACCGAGTAGCTCGCCGACCGAGAACTCCCAGCCGTTGTCGCAGCCGCTCTCGGGACTCGAGACGTTGCTCCCGGACGTGCTCGACCAGACGGCGCTGCCCGACCTGTCCGATCCGCTGCTCTGAGCGGGAGGGGTGGGGTTACTTGCCCTGCCTGCGGCGCTGGATGCGCGTCTTCTTCAGCAGCTTGCGGTGCTTCTTCTTGGCCATGCGCTTGCGGCGCTTCTTGATGACGGAACCCACGGGTGACCTCTCAGGCGGCGGCACGGAGAATCCAGCCTACCGGGCGGTACGGCGGCCCGGCGAATCAGGATCGGATCCCCCCAGCCCTCAAGTCGGGCCCCGAATCTGCCGAGGATCCCATTGTGGGGGGCGGCGTGGCATCACGCGTCCGCCCCACTGCCCGAGTATCGGACAACTTCGGTGACCGGCTCGATTCGCCCGGGCGGGCGGTCGGTCACAGCGCATGAGGCCTTGGGAGGGGCCTTATCGAATGACTGCACCACGCCTGCTGCGCCCCGTTCGCCGAGCTCTGGTCACCGCTCTGGTGGCCACCACAGCCGTCGCCGGCGTCACTGCCACCGGCTCGACCACCCACGACTCCTCGTCAGGCACCCGCGCCGTCGCGGCGTCGTACGTCGAGGTGTCGCCGTCGCTGGGCACCAGCACCTACGAGCGGCGGGTGCAGCACTGGATCAACGTGCGCCGCGGGCAGCACGGGTTGGGGAAGCTGCGGATCTCGCACTGCACCGACCGCATCGCCGAGCGGTGGGGACGCCACCTGGCGGTCAACGACGAGTTCTACCACCAGTCGATGTCGCGGATCCTGAACCGCTGCAACGCCTACTACGCGGGCGAGACGCTGGGGCGCGGCGCGATCAGCCCCAAGCACCTGGTCTACCTGTGGATGCACTCCCCGGAGCACCGGCACATCCTGCTCAGCCACTACCCGACCCGCATCGGCATCGGCGCCTACCCCGACCGCTTCGGCGAGTGGGTGGTCGCCGCCGACTTCATGCGTCCCTGATCCCGAGCCTCCGCCGCCGCCCGATTACCATGGGACCCTGGTGATCTGCCGCTTCCCATGGGGAACTCCCCGTGGACGGCGGCAGTTTGCCATGGGGGGCTCGCGTCGGCTCCGCGAGGAGAACGCCGCCAGCCGGAATGCGGAACGCCGCCTAGCCGGTCTGGAAGAAGCTCTTGCGTAGGTACTCGTTGACCGCGTCCTCGGGGACCCGGAACGAACGGCCCACCCGGACGGCAGGCAGCTCACCGGAGTGGACCAGCCGGTAGACGGTCATTTTCGAGACACGCATCACCGTGGCCACCTCGGCCACGGTGAGGAACTTCACCTCCGAGATGTCGCTACCGGAGCTGTCTGACGCCATGTCGCACCGCACTTTCGACGCACATTCGCCCCCCGGCTTCCCCGCCGGAGACCCTTCGTATGTGCTTCCGTGAGAATAGAGCCTAGAGTGACTCCTGGGGAAGGGGGCAATTTTTGTCCATTTCTTAACTCGGTCTCCAGCGTGTCGACTGGACGCTTCTCGATCAAACGATCGGCCGCGCGGTTCCCCCAGGCTGAGCCGGGCTCACGGCATCGGGTCCAGCCCGTGCAGCGGGAACACCGCCTGCCGGGTCGCGTGGATCGCCCGGTCCAGCCAGGAGGCGGGGTCGTAGCCCCGCGACCAGTCGCGGTAGGCCGGGGTCCGTCCGTCGGTCATCCGGTAGGGGCCGGTGCGTCCCAGCAGCGCCTGCACGTGCGCCCGCCAGCCCTCGGGCGTCGGCGTGAGCGGGTCCAGCGGCGCGCCCCCGACCACCGCGAGAAGGTGCGTCCAAGAGCGCGGGACCACGTCGGCCACGGCGTACCCTCCGCCGCCGGTGGCCACCCAGCGGCCGCCGCACACCTCGTGCGCGAGATCGTGCAGGGTGACGTACGTCGACCGGTGCCCGTCGACGGTGAGCATCAGATGGGCCAGCGGATCCTCGATGTGGGAGTCGCAGCCCTGCTGGCTGACCAGGATGTCGGGGCCGAACTCGCGCAGCAGCGGCGGAACCACCGCATGGAAGGCGCGCAGCCATCCGGCATCGGAGGTGCCCGGCGGGAGCGCCACGTTGACCGCGCTGCCCTCGGCGTCGGGGCCGCCGGTGTCGCTGGCGAAGCCGGTCCCGGGAAACAGCATCTGGCCGGTCTCGTGCAGGCTGATCGTCAGCACCCGAGGATCGTCGTAGAACACGGCCTCGACACCGTCGCCGTGGTGGACGTCCACGTCGACGTAGGCGATCTTCTGCGCGCCGTGGTCGAGCAGCCACCGGATGCCGACCGCGACGTCGTTGTAGACGCAGAAGCCGCTCGTGCGCGCGGGCATGGCGTGGTGCAGGCCGCCGGCGATGTTGGCCGCGTGCAGGACCGCGCCGGTCCACACCTGCCGGCAGGCCTCGACGGTCGCGCCGACGACGTGCGCGGACGCCTCGTGCATCCCCGCGAAGGCCGGGTTGTCCGGTGTTCCCAGCCCGTGCTCCTCGTCAAGGATGCTCGGGTCCTTGCCGGCCAGCCGCACCGCCTCGACGTACGCCGGCTCGTGCACGGTCGTCACCAGCTCGTCGTCGGCCGCTGGCGCGGGGACCGTCGGGAGCGCGTTCTCGCCCAGCACGCCGAGCTCCTCGGCCAGCCGGATGGTCAGATCCACGCGGATCGGCGACATCGGGTGCGCGGGGCCGAAGTCGTAGTCGGTCAGGCTCGGGTCGTACACCACGCACGCGGGACCGGACATGAAGCCGACCCTATCCCCGCCGGGCCGCCCCACCCCCGCCCGCCGAGCCGCGGGTAGACCGGTGCCGAGCCGCGGGCAAGTCAGCCTGCCAGGCCGTCTACACTGTTCTGCGTGCGCATGAGTCCGACCTTCTGGTGGCCCGCCTGACCGGCGGACCTTTCACCAGCGCACGTCCAGCACTGACCATCGGCCGCCCACGGGCGGCCGCTTTCGTCGTACCCATCTGACGCCGCTCCTGGGCCCACCTCCAGGAGGAGCGAGATGACCCGAAGACTCAGCCTGCTCACGCCGAGCGGGCACCTGACGCTAGGCAACTACCTCGGCGCACTGCGCGCCTTCGCCGCCCCGCAGACCACCGGCGACTGCTTCTACGGCATCTCCGACCTGCACGCGATGACCACGGGCCACGACCCGGCGCGTTTGCGGCGGCTGATCCGGGAGTTCCAGACGCTGATGCTCGCGGCCGGGCTCGACCCGGCGCAGGCGACGCTGTTCCGGCAGAGCCAAGTGCCAGAGCACACCGGCCTCGCCTACCTGCTCGAGTGCACCGCCCACACCGGCGAGTTGGCACGGATGACCCAGTTCAAGCAGAAGGGCCTTGGCCGGGCAAGCACGCCGGCGGCGCTGTACACCTACCCGGTGCTGATGGCCGCCGACATCCTGCTGTACCGGCCCAGCGAGGTTCCGGTCGGTGACGACCAGCGTCAGCACGTCGAGCTGACCCGCGACCTCGCCATGAGGTTCAACCGGACCTACGGCGCGGTCTTCGTCGTCCCTGAGATCACCACTCCCGCCGCCGGCGCTCGGGTGATGGACCTGCAGCAGCCCACCCGCAAGATGGACAAGTCGAACCCGAGCGGCGCCGGAGTGGTCTACCTGCTCGACGAGCCGGATGTCGTCGCTCGCAAGATCGCCCGCGCGGTCACCGACTCCGACACCGGCGCGGACGCCGTACACCGCGATCCGGCGAAACCCGGGGTGAGCAACCTGATCGAGATCGTCACCGCGTGCACCGGCGAGCCGCTCGGTGACGTCACGACGTACGGACGGCTCAAGAAGGTCGCCACCGAGGCGGTGCTCGCGGTCCTGGACCCGATCCGGGAGCGGTACGCCGAGCTGAGCGCGGATCCCGTCGCCGTGGAGCGTGTGTACGCCGAGGGTGCGGCAACCTGCCGGGAGGAGACCGCACCGGTGCTCGCCGCGGCCCGGTCGGCCATGGGCCTCGACTAGTCCGCGGCTCGCGCGACTACTGGCCCTCGGCGAGGGCCCGAGAGCGGTCGCGCGCGGCCTCCATAGCGGTCAAGAACGCCGCGCGGACCTTGTGATCCTCCAGCTGGCGCACGGCGGCCGCAGTCGTGCCGCCCGGGGAGGTGACCCGCTCACGCAGCACCGTGGGATGCTCCCCGGTCTCGCGCAGCAGCTTCGCCGACCCGACCACGGTCTGCACGACCAGCTCGGTGGCCGTCGACCTGGGCAGGCCGAGGTGCACGCCGGCCTCGATCATCGACTCGACCACGAAGAAGATGTAGCCGGGGCCCGACCCGCTGATCGCGGTCACCGCGTCCTGCTGCTTCTCCGGGACGCGGAGCACCCGGCCGGTGGAGGCCATCAGCGCCTCGGCCTCGGCCAGGTGCGACTCGTCGCAGTGCGAGCCGCGGGAGATCGCGGCCATCCCCTCGTCGACGAGGGCAGGGGTGTTCGGCATCACCCGCACGACTGCCACCCCGTCCCTGAGCCGCGACTCGATGAACCCGGTGGTGATGCCGGCCGCGAGGGAGACGACCAGCTGCCCTGGCCGCACGCGGGGGGCGATCTCGTCGAGCAGCTCGCCCATGTCCTGCGGCTTGACGACCAGCGCGAGGGTGTCGGCCTTCTCGGCGGCCTCCAGGTTGGAGACCACGGCCACGCCGTACCTCTCCTGAAGCTCGTCTGCGCGCTCGCGGCGGCGCTCGCCGACCAGCAGTTCATCGACGCTGCGTCCGGCCCGGATCAGCCCGGACAGCAGGGTCTCGCCCATCACCCCGGCGCCGAGGATCGCGACGGTCCGTCCCATGGCAGTCCTCTACTTCTTCGAGACCAGTGACCTCAAGAAGAATCGCAGGTTGCTGGGACGTTCGGCCAGTCGTCTCATCAGGTAGCCGTACCACTGCCCGCCGTACGGCAGGTAGACCCGCACCTTCTCGCCCGCCTCCGCCAGGCGCCGCTGCTCGTCGGGACGGATGCCGTAGAGCATCTGGTACTCGTAGGTGCCCTGCGCGCGGTGGAAGCGGGTGGAGAGCGCGCCCGCGATGTCGACGATGCGCGGGTCGTGCGAGGCGATCATCGGGTAGCCCTGGCCTGCCATCAGCACCTTCATGCAGCGCACGTAGGACTTGTCCACCTCATGCTTGTCGGTGAACGCCACGGACTCAGGCTCGTTGTAGGCGCCCTTGCACAGCCGCACCCGCGACCCCTCGTAGGCCAGGTCGCGACAGTCGGCCTCTGTCCGGTGCAGGTAGGCCTGCAGCACCGCACCGGTCTCTGGGAAGTCCTTGCGCAGCTCGCGCAGTGCGTTGAGCGTCGAGTCGGTGGTGGTGTGGTCCTCCGCGTCGAGGGTGACCGTGGTGCCGGAGTTGCGGGCGGCGTGGCAGATCGTCCGGGCGTTCTCCAGGGCGATCTTGGCTCCCTCGCCGTCCTCACCGCCGAGCGCCTGCCCGACCGCCGAGAGCTTGACCGAGACCTCGGCGTTGCGGGCCAGGCCATGCTCCGAGAGCGCGGCGAGCAGCTGGAGGTACGCCGTAGCGGTCGCGTCGGCTTGTTCGCGGTCGAGGGTGTCCTCGCCCAGGAAGTCCAGTGTGACGTGCAACCCCGCATCGATGAGCTCGCGGGTCGCGCCGACCGCCTGCTCGGTGGACTCGCCGGGAACGTAGCGCGCCACGATCCCGCTCGAGACGGGCATCGCGGTGACAAGCTCCTTGACCCGCTCGCTGCGCGCGAGCACCAACAGCGGCTGACGTAGCACCGCCCGTGCCTCCCTCGGCTCCGTGTCCCGATTCGGACCCACCGTACCGCCGCACCTGCTACACCTGTCCCACGACCTCCCGGTCACGCAAAGTCAAGAATTCCCCAAATTCTCGTGACTTCTGTCAAGGCCCAGTGAAGTGGAGTAATCTTCTCATTCAGGACGGCCGCGGCGCACTGCGCTGACGTGTCGGCTGGGAGGCGATGACGTCTACGCAAGAAGTCACGTGTCCGCGGCCGTCCGCATGACACAGGTCCGCTGTGACGGGCATGACAACAGGAGGGCAGCACAGTGACTTACTCGGACGCACCGGCGATGACCGTGGAGAGCACGCTCGGGGAGCGGATCCGCGGCCTGCGCGCCGCTGGTGGCCTGTCACAGGCCGATCTGGCCGGCCCGGACATGTCGGCGAGCTACATCTCGCTGATCGAGTCAGGCAAGCGCCAGCCCACTCTCGACGTGCTCACCGTGCTGGCCGAGCGCCTGCACACCACGGTGGAGAACCTGACCACCGGTGTCGAGACGCCCGTCGAGCACAGTCTGTCGGAGGTCGACCTGGAGCTGCGGTTCGCGAAGATCGCGCTGCGCTCGGGCAACGCCGAGTCCGCGGAGAAGTCCGCGCGCGCGGTGCTGCGTGACCCGGCCCGCTCGTCGGCCCAGCGGCTGGAGGCGCTGGCCACCCTGGCCGGTGCGGTCGAGGCGCAGGGCAAGCTCACCGAGGCGATCGACGTGCTCGAGCCGCTGCTGGAGGAGCTGGACGCCGACCAGACCCGCGAGCTGTGGCGGTCGTGCCAGGTGATGCTCTGCCGCTGCTACAAGGAGTCCGGCGACCTCGCGCACGCGATCGATCTTGGTGAGCGAGTGCTGTCCGCCGAAGGGACTCTCAGCGACGATGAGGTCATGTTGGCGATCTCACTGGCGGGGGCATACAACCGGCGGGGCGACACCACCCGCGCCGGCCGGCTGCTCGCCAAGATGCTGGACCGCGCCGAAGTGGCCGGGTCGCAGCGTAACCGGGGCGCGGCGCTGTGGAACTCGGCGCTGATCGCCGACACCGAGGGCCGGCACGACGATGCAGTCCGGCTTTCGGAGCAGGCACTGGCGCTTTTCAGCGAGAGCGATGCGGTGCGCAACCTCGGAAAGCTCCGAGCCAACTACGGGATACTTCTGCGTGAGGACTCCTCGAGCTCGACACCGCTGGCCCGTGAGCAACTGTCCCGAGCGTTGGCCGAGTTCGAGATGGAGGGCAGTGTTATCGATCGAGCCCGGTGCCTCACGGAGCTAGCCCGTTGTGCGCTTGATGAGGACGACGTGGTCGAGGCGGATCGACTCAGCGTCGAAGCAAGAGGCTTGGTCGCCGAGTGCTCCGACGGCGAGCGTGCCTATGTTGAGCAGGTGCGCGGCCACGTTCTCGTACGCCAAGGCAGTGTCCACGACGGCTTGCTCACTGCCCACCGAGCCGCTCTCGTGTTGCACGACCAAGCCGACTCTCCGGCAGACGCCGCCCAGGCCTGGCGCGAACTAGCCGCGCTGGCGACGTCAGTGGGTGACCACCGACTGGCGGTCGGCGCATTGGAGCGAGCGACCGAGGTACTCGGGGTGCGGCCTGTTCGAGTGGGCACAGCGCGACCCGTGGAATCATTGGTAGGGGCCAGCGTGCCCGTGGAGGCCACACCGGTCGAGTCACCCGTGGAGTACGCGATGGCCGGTGCGCCTGTCGAAGTCGCGCCGGTCGAGAACGCGATCTACGGTGGCGGCGGTCCGGTCGAGAAGCCCGCGCCGGTGGAGGCACGCGGTCCGGTCGAGTGAAGGCTCAGCAGCAGTCGAAGAGTCGCCCTGCGTTCACGACGCCACCGTGTCCGGCTGCGTCGACTGCGGTGGGGGTGCCCGCCGTGACCGCGAAGGTGAGTGCGGCCAGAACGGCGGAGGCTGCTGCGAGGCGCTTCTTCATGACGGGGTCTCCCTCTCCAGGAACCTCGAATTGAGGCTTGACCAGAGTCAAGAGCGTCCTCACCGTCGCCGTCAAGAACTCGCGTCCCACTTTTCTCAGGCGTCGCATCGCTTCGCCCCTGTTGCTCCCGTTTCGTACCCGAAATTTTATCCATCCAATTGCCCGGGTCTCGCGTTCCGACTGCCGCCAGGCTGGCCAGGCAGCTCTGCTGACTAAATCTTGACAAATGTCACGATCCGCTTGACAGCATGAATGGGGACCGATACCTTTATCTCAGTGTCATCGCGGTGATGGGGAACCCCCCGCCCCGCGCCTGTGCTGGTCAGTCTGGGAGGGCTGGACACCGACAGAGGCTTCACTGCGATGCTGCGGGGTCACAACGCGTAATCCCCATTCATCCCCCCGGCGTTGTGACCCCGCGCTATTTCTTCTCCCGCTTCTTCTTCTCGGCCTCACGCCGTACGACGCCGAAGCGTCGCGGCTCCCAGCGCCAGGCCCGCCAGCGCATAGGCCACGACGATCACCAGGTCCCGCCACACCACGCCGTCCACGCCGCCGAACGCCGTACCCGTGGCCGAGGACACCGAGCTCATCGCATCCACCGCATACGACAGCGGCAGCACGTCGGAGATCCACTCCAGCACCTGCGGCATGTCCGGGCGGGCGATGAACAACCCGCACAGCAGCATCTGCGGGATCACCAGCGCCGGCATGAACTGGACCGCCTGGAACTCGGTGCGCGCGAACGCCGAGACAAGCAGGCCGAGCGCCGTTCCCAGGACCGCGTTCAGCACCGCGACCACCACCAGCATCCAGAGCGGGCCGGCCACGTCGAGGTCGAGGACCCATGCGCACAGCAGCACGGCGAGCACCGACTGCACGGCGGCGATCACCGCGAACGCGAGGGCATAGCCGCCGAGGAAGTCGCCCTTGCCGGTCGGCATCGCGAGCAGCCGTTCCAGCGTGCCCGAGGATCGCTCCCGCAGCGTGGTCACCGAGGTGACCAGGAACATCACCACGAACGGGATCAGCGCGAGCAGCGGCGGCCCGAGCCGGTCGAAGCCGGCGGCCCCGAGCGGACGGTCGTGGAACATCCACCACAGCAGGGCCAGGATCAGGCACGGGAGTACGACGAGCATCGCGAGTGTGCGCCGGTCGCGGCGCAGCTGGATCAGCACCCGGGCGGCCACCGCGAACGTGATGCGGGGATTCATGCCGCCACCCCCTCGTCGACCAGGGCGAGGAAGGCGTCCTCGACATCGGGGCGCCCGGTCCGCGCGAGCAGCTCGGCGGGAGTGTCCTGGGCGAGCAGCTTTCCCTCGCGCATCAGTAACAGCCGGTCGCAGCGTTCGGCCTCGTCCATCACATGGCTGGACACGAGTACGCCGGTGCCACGGGCGGCGAGCTCATGGAACATCGCCCACAGATCGCGGCGCAGCACGGGGTCGAGACCGACGGTCGGCTCGTCGAGCACCAGCAGCTCCGGCTCGCCGAGCAAGGCCACCGCGAGAGAGGCGCGAGAGCGCTGACCCCCGGACAGCCGCCCGACCACCTGGTCGCGCTGCGGCCCGAGGTCGACCGCGTCGACGCAACGGGCCGCCTCGGACTGCGCGACGCCGAGCACGCGCGAGAAGAAGCGCAGGTTCTCGATGACGGTGAGGTCGTCGTAGACGCTGGGCGCCTGGGTGACGTACCCGACGCGGTTGCGCAGGCTCTTGTGCCCGGCCGGCCGGCCAAGGACTGTGACGCTGCCCGAGGTGAGGATCTGCACGCCGACGATGGAGCGCATCAGCGTGGACTTTCCGCACCCGGACGGGCCGAGCAGCCCGGTGACCTCTCCGGGGGCGATCGCGAAGCTGACGTCGCGGAGCGCGCGCACGCGTCCGCGGTTCACCACGAGGTGTTCGACCTCGACGGTCACATTATTCATCATGCGTTGAATTATGCGCACTCGGAGGGTGCCACGTCAACTGTTGTGACGGCGAGTCGGCGAGTCTGCAGCCAGCAGCCACTCAGCTGTAGTCGCCGGACAGCAACGGAGTCGCCTCGGCGATCCGCAGGTCGCCGACAGGGCCGACGATCGTGACTGTGTCGGGGATCGACTGCCAGCCGCCGCCGTCGACCCGGAACCGGGCCGTGTAGGTGACGTCGACGCTGGGGTGGACGGTGACGTGCGCGTCGATGTACTTGTAGGTGATGTCCATCGCTGGGTACGGCGCGCCCGGCGATTCGGTGCGGGCGCTGGTGCCGTCGCCGTAGTGCCAGAGGTAGCTGGTCGGCGTCGCCTCCACTTGCACGTCATGACCCAGTAGCCTCAGACCGCGACTCACCGGCTGCGGATCGGCGTAGAAGATCGTCGCGAAGTTCACCAACGTCTTGCCTGCGGGTTGTGTTCTCGCCGCCAGCGCCGGCAGCCCCACCCGGCGCAGCGCCTGCAGCACCAGCCCGGGCGTCACCTGAGGTTGGGGCGTGTCCGCCGCCGTCGGTGGCCGACCGAAGCACTGCGAGCCGAGCGGGTCCCACGTCCCGTCGAGCCGCTTCCCCCAAAGCCGCCAGAGTCGTTCCGTCTGATCTGGGCATGCGCGCGCTGCTCCGCATTCCACGAACGTCCCGGCCGCGTTCGTAGAGTCGATCCCCGCACACACGCTGACCCAGCGATATGCCACGTACGCCGGCTCAGACGAAGCTTCATGCGGGAAAGACCCGTCTTCGTTGCTGCCGGCGAGCCCACAGGCAATGCTGATGTCGAACATGCTGGGACCTGCTGAACCCTCGCTTTCGCAGTGTCGGGTGCCTGCGCCCGCAGGTGCGGGCAAAAGACCCAACATCAGCAGGCCAAGCGCCGTTACTACAGCAACACGTAGCCGAATCATGACGGCACCCGGACCAGCCGAATGACGTGCCAACGCGAGTTGTCCCGCTCAAGGGTGATCGTCATGGGCTGCTTGCCACCTGGAAAGTGCTCGACCTTGCCGCCGCCCTCTCTTAGGACCTTCTCTGGACTCTGCACAACGCTCAAGTCGAAGATGGGCCGCGAGCGAGGCTGGTCGGGAACGAGCGAGACGACCGTCAATCGCCAACCTTTCGACTCGACATGACCGCCCGCGGCGTAGACCTTCTCGATCGACGCTGCGAGTGCGGTGCATGACTTGCAACGGTCCGCGCCCAACTGCCGCATATGATCAACGTCACCCGTCTTGATCGCGAAACTGATCACTGTGAAGTAGTAGCGCACGAAGGCCTTCGCGGCCTTGGCGCTGGTGCCCTTCGCCTCCGGCGGCAGCGTCGGCGCCGAGGTCTGCTCCGGGGACGAACTCGCCGAAGCCGAAGGGCTGGAGGGAGCAGACGAGCTCGGCGGCGGATCGGGCAGCGGCTTCGGCTCGGGCGCGGAGCTGCAAGCCGACACGACAGCCGTCGCGAGTACCGCCGCGATCCACGTGGCTGAGAGCCGAGTCAGCTGTCTGCGTGCGAGGTCACCAGCGACAGGTGCGATGCGACGTACCCGTGCCATCTGGCCCCCTACGTTGCCGACCTGCCGAACCGCCGTACCGACGTGGTCGTCCTGGCATCGGCAGCGACATCAGCAACCTACCCAGCCCCACGCCCGCGCCGCCAGACCCGAATCTGAATCTGTGGAGAACCCGCCGGAAGCCGACATCGAGCAAGGCGCCCCGTTCGGAGCTCTGAATACTTCTTCGATTTCGGTCTTGACAGGTTCGCAAGCCAGCGCTAGTATCGAACGTATGTTCGAGCGGCAGGGGAGCGGTGGCGTAGTCGCCGGTGCGCCCACTGACGCCTCGACCCTGTCCGAGTGGATGAAGATCCTGGGCGACCTCGGCCGACCGGGTCCGCAGGACTCCGGCCTCGGTGACACCGAGTGTGTCGAAGCGCTGCGCACCTTGGAGGAGTTGAAGGCCGCCGCGGCGGCCGCACAGGCCCGGGTCTCGGTGGCCTTGGACGCGGCGCGTCGTTCCCAGCGCGCCAAAGCCGGGGTCCGCGCCGCCGATCAGGGCAAGGGGGTCGCCTCCGAGGTCGCGTTGGCGCGTCGGGAATCGCCCACGCGTGGCGCCCAGCACCTCGGGCTGGCCAAGACCCTGGTCACCGAGATGCCGCACGGGCTGGACGCGTTGAGCAGCGGGTTGATCAGCGAGTGGCGGGCCACCCTGGTGGCCCGGGAGACCGCCTGCCTGTCGGTGGAGCATCGCAGCCACATCGACCAGATGCTGTTCGGCGATCCGGACCGGCTCACCCAGGTCGAGTCCTGGGGTGATGGCCGGCTGGTCGCCGAGACCCGCAAGATCGCCTACCGGCTCGACCCGCAGGCCGCACTGGCGCGGGTCCGCAAGGCCGAGAGCGACCGGCGGGTCACGTGTCGGCCCGCCCCGGACACGATGGCGTACCTGTCCGCTCTGCTGCCGGTCGCCCAAGCCGTCGCCTGCTACGCAGCGTTGAACCGCGCCGCCGAGACTGCGCGCGCTGCCGGTGATCCCCGGTCCCGCGGCCAGGTGATGGCCGACACCATGGTCGAACTTCTCACCGGCCAGAAGATCGCCGCCGGCACCCCCGTCGAGATCCAGCTCGTGGTCACCGACCAGACGCTGTTCGCCAACATGCCCAACCGCCCCGCCGATCCCGACCGGCCCAACCAGCCCGATCCCGACCAGCCCGATCCCGACCAGTCCGATCCCGACCAGTCCGATCCCGACCAGTCCGACGACGCCGATATCGACGCCGAGCAAGCCGACCCGGAGGAAGCCGACCCGGACGACTCGAGCGCCGAGACCGACCCGCGAGACGAGCCGGCCTACGTGCCCGGCTACGGCCCGGTCCGCGCCGCCTGGGCCCGCCGACTGATCGCCGAGCTGCCCGATGCGACCAGGACCTGGATCCGGCGGGTGTTCACCCACCCGATTACCGGTGAGCTGGTTGCCATGGACTCCAAGCGCCGCGAGTTCCCCGCCGGCATCCGCCACGCCCTGGTGCTTCGCGACCAGACCTGCGCGACACCGTGGTGCGACGCACCCATCCGGCACGCCGATCACGTCCTCGCCCACACTGAGGGCGGTCCCACCAGCCTGTACAACGGCCAGGGGCTGTGCGAGGCCTGCAACTACACCAAGCAAGCCGCCGGCTGGACCGCCCGACCCGGCACCGACTCCGCCGGTCACCACATCGTGGACCTGACCACTCCCACCGGGCACACCTACACCAGCACAGCCCCATCACTACCTGGCGCCCGCGCACCGGATCAGGCCCCGGCCCGAGCCGCACCGAGACGAACCCGACTCGAGGTCTACCTCACCGACCTCGTCCTCGAGTACGCTGCCTGAGCCCCGCTCAGCCTTCGGGAAGCGGGCCGTCGAGGTAGCGCTGCACCGTCGGCCCGACCCAGCCGACCAGCTCCTCGACCGGCATCGACGCGAGCGGCTCGAAGCCGAGCACGTAGCGCCCGATGATCAGCCCGAGCATCTGCGTGGCGACCAGCTGCGAGCGGCGCGCTCCCTCACGCCCGGGCAGCACAGAGCGCAGCGGCGTCAGCACCATCCGCAGGATGCCGGCCTCGAGCAGGCTCTCTGGCCCTTCGCGGCTGATGCTGGTGCGCACCAGTGCGACCAGCGGGGCACGGATGGCCGGGTCGTCCCAGATGGAGAGCACCAGCCGCACCAGGCGTTCGCCTGCGCCGTCGACGCCGTCGGCGAAGATCTCGGGCACCATCTCGCGCGGGTCGGCCGGGATCTGCAAGGCGGCGAGGAAGAGGTCGTCCTTGCTGCCGAAGTAGTGGTGCACCAGGGCCGGGTCCACCCCGGCCGTCGCGGCCACCGCGCGGATCGTGGTCCGCCCGAACCCCTTCTCGGCGAACGACGTGCGCGCGGCGTCCAGGATCTCGCCGCGAGTGTCCGGGCCACCCGGCCGGCGGCCGCGGGCCGTGCTCACGACGGCTCCGCCACCGACTCGAAGTTGACCCTGGTGAACTCCAGCGACTCGCGCAGGTCGAGCTCTCGCGCGGCACGCCTGCCAGCGCGGCGGGTGTTGATCTCGACGACGATGTGCCCGTCGAATCCGTTGCCCGCCAGCTGCCCCAGCAGCTGCGCGACGGGCTGGTCTCCACGGCCGGGCACCAGGTGCTCGTCCTTGGCGGAGCCGGTGCCGTCTGTCATGTGCACGTG
Organism: Nocardioidaceae bacterium; assembly: GCA_035690495.1. Taxonomy (GTDB): domain Bacteria; phylum Actinomycetota; class Actinomycetes; order Propionibacteriales; family Nocardioidaceae; genus DASSKK01. Next base: position 39,703 of record DASSKK010000076.1, read on the forward strand.
CCGCAGCCGGCCACCGAGGCGAGCCGCCATCGCCACCGGGTCCGAGTGCGACGTCGCGGCGTGCGAGAGATCCAACGTGGCGTTGGCGTACTCGTGCTGCGACGGGTCCCACCCCGGCACGTACACCTCCATCTGCCGCCGCGACGCCCGCCACGGATACATGTTCTCCACTGCGAACGCGAGGCCGGTCCGCTCCTCCAGCTCGGCGATCCCCTCGACGAAGGCGCGCGCGTAGTCGCGCTGCCACCGGAACGGCGGGTGTACGACGACCACTTCCGCACCCACTTCGGCGGCCATCTCGGCGCTGCGCTCGAGCTTGCCCCAGGGCTCCAGGCCCCACACCCGCTGCGTGATCAGCAGGCAGGGTGCGTGCACGGCGCACACCGGGATCTCGTAGTAGTCCGCGAGGTGGCGGACCGCAGACACCTCCTGGCTGATCGGGTCGATGCCGACCATCACCTCGACGGCGTCGTAGCCGAGACGCGAGGCCAGCTCGAAACCCTGCGCGGTCGTCTCCGGGTACACCGACGCCGTAGACAGACCTATCACCCTCACACCATATTCACCGGGCGCCTACCATGGCCGACGTGCCGGAAGTAGACCTCATCTTTCCCCGGGCCTGGGTGGAGTTCGCCGACCCCGCCGACGATGCCCAGGTGTTCCGCTGCGACCTGACGTGGCTGACCTCGCGGTGGATGTGCATCTTCGGCCAGGGCTGCCAAGGCATCTACGCCGACCAGCCCGATGCCGGTTGCTGCGCGCTCGGCGCGCACTTCTCCGACGACGACGACGAGAAGCGGGTCGCCCGGTTCGTCAAGCAGCTCGAACCCGAGCACTGGCAGCACCACGCCGAAGGCCGGGGCAAGCGCTGGATCGAGACCGACGAGGACGGCGAGCGCAAGACCGCCGTCGTCGACGGTGCCTGCGTCTTTCTGAACCGCCCGGGCTTCACCGGAGGCGAGGGATGCGCCCTGCACGGGCTGGCGCTCCGGACCGGCCGCCACCCGCTGGAGACCAAGCCCGACGTGTGCTGGCAGCTGCCGATCCGTCGCACGTTCCGCGACGTCGAGCTGCCCGACGGCACCGAGTACACCGAGGTCTCCATCGGCGAGTACGACCGCCGCGGCTGGGGCCCCGGCGGCCACGACCTGGACTGGTACTGCTCGGGCAACATCGAGGCGCACGTCGGCGCCGAGCCGGTCTACGTCTCCAACGCCCCCGAGCTGATCGAGCTGATGGGACAGGCGGCGTACGACGTACTCGCCGGACTGTGCGAGGAGCACCTGGCCGCGAAGCCGCGGCTGGCATGTCACCCTGCGGACCCGGATTCGGCACGCTAGAGTCTCGCCGGTGACGGCGGCGAGAGGACTCGAGTTCGAGAGGATCCACAAGAGGTACGGCGAGCTGGTCGCCCTCGACGACCTGAGCTTCGACATCGGGGCCGGTGAGGTGTTCGGGTTCGTCGGCAGCAACGGGGCGGGCAAGACCACCACGATGCGGATCGCGCTCGGCGTACTCAGCGCGGACAGCGGGCAGGTGCGCTGGGACGGGGAACCGATCACGTTCGAGACCCGCCGGCGGATCGGCTACATGCCCGAGGAGCGCGGCCTCTACCCGAAGATGCGCGTCGGGGAGCAGCTGGTCTACCTCGCCCGGCTGCACGGTCTGTCGAAGGCTGCGGCGGCCGAGCGGACTCGGGCCTGGGCGGAACGCCTCGGCGTCGCCTCGCGCCTCGACGACGACGTGCTCAAGCTCAGCCTCGGCAACCAGCAACGCGTGCAGCTGGCCTCCGCGCTGGTGCACGACCCGCAGGTGCTGGTCCTCGACGAGCCGTTCTCCGGGCTCGACCCGGTCGCGGTCGAGGTGATGAGCAGCGTGCTGCGCGAGAAGGCCGACACCGGCGTGCCGGTGCTGTTCTCCAGCCACCAGCTCGACCTGGTGCAGCGCATCTGCGACCGGGTCGGCATCGTGCAGGACGGCCGCATGGTGGCCTGCGGCACCGTCGACGAGCTGCGCGGCGCCGGGCCGGAGCAGGTCGTGGTCGACGTACCGGGTGCCGACCCCTCCTGGGCGTACGCCGTGCCTGGCGTCGAGGTGGTCGGCAACGACGGGAGCGCGGTCGTGCTGAAGCTCGAGCCGGGGCTGGACGACCAGACCGTGCTGCACGCCGCGCTCGCGATCGGGCCGGTGCGCGAGTTCGCGCGCCGCCGACCGCCGCTGACCGAGCTGTTCAAGGACGTCGTCAGCGCACCGGCAGACGAGCCCAGAGAAGGCCAGGAAGCCGCGACCGCAGGAGGAGTCCGATGAGCCCCGACGGTGCGCCGGCCGACGTGCGACTGAGTCCCACGCAGGCGGTGTGGCTGGTTGCCGAGCGTGAGCTGCGCACCCGGCTCCGCTCGAAGGCGTTCCGGATCACCACCGTGGCGCTGGTCGTGCTGGTGGTCGCCTTCGCGGTGGTGATGTCGCTGATCGGCTCGCTCGGGTCGACCTCGAAGGTCGGCCTGACCGAGGCCACCGCAGGCTTGCAGCAGCAGGTCGTCGCGACGGCGAAGGCGCAGGGCCGCGACGTCGTCGCCGTGGTGGTGTCCTCGGAGGCGGCCGGCCGCAAGCAGGTGAGCAATGGCAAGCTCGACGCGCTCGTTGTCGGCACCAGCGGTGCGCGACTCCAGGTCGTGGTGGACAAGAGCCTCGACGACTCGCTGCGCGCGACGTTGACCGCGGTCGCCGGCCGCGCCGCCTTGAACAGCGCGATCAGCAGGCTGGGCGGCGACCCGGAGCAGGTGGCCGCGCAGGTGGCCCGCGCCGACGTGTCGGTGTCCGCGCTGCAGCCCGAGACGACGTACAGCCCGCAACGGCTCGCCGTCGGCAGCGTCGCGGGCATCCTGATCTACCTCGCGCTGATCGCGACCGGACAGCTGGTCGCCATGGGCGTGGTCGAGGAGAAGTCCAGCAGGGTGGTGGAGCTGCTGCTCGCCACGATCCGGCCCTGGCAGCTGATGGCCGGCAAGGTGCTCGGCATCGGGCTCATCGGACTGATCCAGGTGGCCGTGGTGGGCATCGCCGGAATGCTCGCAGGCCAGCTCGCCGGATCGCTGAGCCTGTCGGTCTCGGCGAGCGTCGGCATCGTGGTCTGGCTGATCGTGTGGTTCGTCCTCGGATTCACGTTGTACTCGCTGGTGTTCGCCGGCCTCGGCGCCCTGGTCTCGCGGCAGGAGGACGTCGGCGGCGTCGTGGCACCGGCGACGATGCTGCTGGTGGTGGGGTACGTCGTGGGCATCTCGGTGCTGCCCAGCTCCCCGGCCAACACCGCCGTCGCGGTGATGTCTCTGCTGCCGGCGTTCTCGCCGACCCTGATGCCGATGCGGCTCGCGATGGGAGCCGTCCCGGTGTGGCAGATCGCGGTGTCGCTGGTGCTTGCGCTGGCCGCCATCCCGCTGCTGGTCGCGCTCGCCGGCCGCACCTATCGCAACGGAGTGGTTCGCACCGGAGCCCGAGTCAGCCTGCGCGACGCCGTACGCCCCTGACCCCGATTCGTCCGCGATATCGCGTCCGTTCCACGCGGAGCGGGAACGGACGAATCGGGGTCAGGTGCGGAGCTTCGCGGCGATGTTGTCCGGCATCGGCTCGTAGCGGGCGAACCTGCGCGTGAACGACGCGGCGCCGTGCGAGAACGCCCGCAGGTCGATGGCGTAGCGGCCGATCTCGATCTGCGGCACCTCGGCGCGCACCATGGTGCGGTCGGTGCCGACCGGCTCGCTGCCCAGCACCCGTCCGCGCCGACCGGACAGGTCGCTCATCACCGTGCCGACCAGGTCGTCGGGCACGAGCACCGCGATCTCGTCGACGGGCTCCAGCAGCGAGACCCGTGCGGCGGCCGCGGCCTCACGCAGCGCCAACGCGCCGGCGGTCTGGAACGCCATGTCGGAGGAGTCCACGCTGTGCGCCTTGCCGTCTGTGAGCGTGACCTTGATGTCGACGACCGGGTAGCCGGCGACCACGCCCCTGTCCATCTGCGCCCGCACGCCCTTCTCGACGCTGGGGATGAACTGCCGGGGAACCGCGCCACCGACCACCTTGTCGACGAACTCGAAGCCCGAGCCCTCCGGCAGCGGTGCGACCTCGATGTCGCACACGGCGTACTGCCCGTGCCCGCCGGACTGCTTGACGTGCCGGCCGTGGCCCTGTCCGCCCGAAGCGAACGTCTCGCGCAGCGGCACCCGCAGCTCGACGGTGTCGACACCTGCGCCGTACCGGTTCTCGAGCCTGTCGAGTACGACGTCCGCATGCGCCTCGCCCATGCACCACAACACGATCTGGTGGGTCTCCGCGTTGTGCTCGATGCGCAGCGTGGGATCCTCGGCGGCCAGCCGCTGCAGGCCCTGGCCGAGCTTGTCCTCGTCAGCCTTCGCGCGAGCGGCGATCGCCAACGGGAGCAGGGGTTCCGGCATCGACCACGGCTTGAGCACCAGCGGCGTCTCCTTGTCCGACAGCGTGTCGCCCGTCTCCGCGCGGGACAGCCGCCCGATCGCGGCGATGTCACCGGCGATGACCTGGTCGGTCTGCCGCTGCTCCTTGCCCAGAGGCACGGACAGGGTGCCGATCCGCTCGTCCTCGTCGTGGTCCTCGTGGCTTCCGGGAGCCGCATCGTCACCGGGTCCGCCGAAGAACGACGAGAAGTGACCGGACACGTGCACGGTCGCGTCAGGTTGGACAGTCCCCGAGAAGACCCGCACCAGGCTGACGCGACCGACGTACTGGTCGGAGGACGTCTTCACGATCTCGGCCACCAGAGGACCGCCCGGGTCGCACGCGAGCGCGGGGCCGGCCTTGCCTGCGGGCGTGAAGACGTCGGGCATCGGATGCTCCGACGGAGACGGGAACCCGGCGACGACCAGGTCGAGCAGCTCCTGTGCGCCGACGCCGTCGGATGAGTCGACGGGCACGACGGGGTGGAACGACCCGCGCGCGACGGCCTTCTCCAGGTCGCGCACGAGCAGGTCCCGGTCGACGTCCTCTCCTCCCAGGTACCTCTCCATCAGCGTCTCGTCCTCGGACTCCTCGATCACCCCCTCGATCAACAAGCCGCGCTGCTCGTCGTGCCCCCCGTCGGATGACTCAGCGTCGCCGGTCAGCAGGCCGACCAGGCCACCGGCCTGGGTCCTCTCGCGCAGGTAGACGGGCAGCACCCTGTCGCCGAACGCACCTTGCGCCTGTTCCAGCACACCGTCGAAGTCGGCGCGGGCGTGGTCCAGCTTTGTGATCACCACCACCCGCGGCATGGAGACCTCGGCGCACTCACGCCACACCTGCACGGTCTGCTCGTCGACGCCCTCGTTGGCTGCGATGACGAACAACGCACAGTCGGCGGCGCGCAGACCGGCGCGCATCTCGCCCACGAAGTCGGCGTACCCGGGTGCGTCGAGCAGGTTGATCTTCACCCCGTCGTGCATCAACGGCGCCAAGGCGAGGCCCACCGAGCGCTGCTGGCGCTGCTCGGCCTCGTCGAAGTCGCAGACCGTCGTGCCCTCGGCGACCGAACCGGGCCGGTTCAGCACACCGGCCGAGACCAGCAGCGTCTCGACCAGTGTCGTCTTCCCCGAACCCGCAGGCCCCACCAGGACCACGTTGCGGATCGCATCAGCCCCGCCCGCGGTCGGGACATCCTCCTTGCTGGTGCTGGTCGACTGCTTGACTGCCACGTCGGTGCCTCCTCCGGCCGGTGCTTGCTCACCACCTTTCACCCGACCGCTGCCGAGCACAAGGGTTGTTGTCCGCACCCCCGCCGTGCGGCGCGGACGAGCGGGTCGCCACAATGCTTCCTATGCGTTTGGACCATGTCTCGTACGCGGCCGGACCCGACGGACTCGTAGGTACGGCGAAGAGGATCGGGGAGCTGCTCGGTGAGGACTTCCGCGACGGGGGGCTGCACCCGCGGTTCGGCACCCGGAACATGATCCTGCCGCTCACCGCCGGAACGTACCTCGAAGTGGTCGAGGTGCTCGACCATCCCGCGTCGGACAAGGCTCCGTTCGGTCAGGCGGTCCGCGCACGCTCCGAGCTGGGCGGCGGATGGCTCGGCTGGGTGGTCGCGGTCGACGACATCTCGAACGTGGAGGCGCGGCTGGGACGCGAGTCCGTGCAAGGCAACCGGCACCGCCCCGACGGCATCGAGCTCAAGTGGCGGCAGATCGGCGTCAAGGGCCTGCAGTCCGACCCGCAGCTGCCGTTCTTCGTGCAGTGGCAGTCGCCGGCCGAGGGGCACCCCAGTGCGGGCGCGACGGGCAGCGTCAAGCTGGCCACCCTCGAGATCGCGGGGGACCCGGGCCGGGTCAGCGGCTGGCTCGGCAACTCCGTCCACACGCCGCTGGAGGACGTCGACGTCCAGTGGGTGGCGCCCCACGGCACGCCGGGCGTGGTCGCCGCCCAGTTCAGCACCCGCAATGGTCTGGTGCGCATCTGACCGCCGCTGGTCGAGCGTGTCGAAACCACTGCACGGCGCCATCGCGAGCGCGAACATCTGGCGGCACCCGGACGTCTACGAGATCGAGAACCGCGCCTTCGACGGCGCCGGCCTCATCGAGTCCGCGATGGCGGGGATCGGTGACTGGACCGGCCGCACGATGCTCGACCTCGGCTGCGGCACCGGCTTCCACCTCCCCCGGTGGGCGGCGACCGCCAGCCGGGTGTACGGCGTGGACCCGCAGCACGTTCGGGCGGTGGTTCCGGCGCGGCTACCCCGACGTCGACCCGGCCGCGGTCGAACGCTTCTGGTCCGCGCACGGTTGGACACGTCTCGGCCTCGACGTCGAGTGGCAGTTCGACTCCCGGGCCGACCTGGAGGCCGTCGTGCGCATCGAGCTCGACGGACAGACTGCCGACGCCGTACTCGCCGAGCACGAGGGCACCCGCGTCGACTACGCGGTCAACCTGTGGTGGCGCCGCTAGTGAGGCGCTACTCGAGGAACCGGGAACGCACAGCGGCGATGTGCTTGTCGCGGCTCACGGTTCCCCAGCGCTGCCGGTCGTAGTCGGTGAACGGGCGCTCCAGCGTGTCGAGGTCATCGACCGCCTCGCCCAGCTGAGCGCTCCACGTCGCATCCCCGGGCCGCGGGGCGGCCACCAGCGCCTCGATCTGCGCGATCAGCGCCCCTTTCTCGACGATCGTCTCGGGCGTCACCTCGCGCAGGCAGGCGCCGAACTCGCCGCTGAGGTAGCCCGCCCAGTCCTCGGCGACGTCGACACCGGTCAAGCCAAGCGTGCTGACCGCGATCGCGTGCCGTTGCTCGAACTCCTGCCGCAACTTCGAGGGATCACCGGCCTCGTCGAGAAGGACGAGGTAGTCACGCGGGAACATCTCGGTGCCGTCGGGGAGGGTGTACGTCGCCCGGGGCATAGCTCCCTGTTCGATCAGACCGCGGATCTGCTCTGTCTGCCGGCCCTGCGCGGAGCACAGCTCGTCGAGGGGGAGGTACTCCGCCCGCACGTAGGCGAGATCGTCCTCGGTCATGGTTGCCTGGCTCGACTCGGGCATACGGTCGAGTCTAGGCACACGGGTGCGACACGTTCTCAGCCCGGACTGCTGCTGGCACGGACGCTCAGCGTGGGCACCAGGATCCGTCCTTGCTCGGCGATCTGCTTGTGCGCGAGCAGGTCGCCGAGAGAACGCACGATCTCGACGGCCACCTGCTCGAGGGGCTGGCGCACCGAGGTGAGCCCCGGAGTGCACACCTGGGCCGCGATCGAGTCGTCGAAGCCGATCACCGCGACGTCGCGGCCGGCGATCGCGCTCCGCTCGGCGAGCGCCCGGAACACCCCCATCGCCAACGTGTCGCTGGCGCAGACCAAGGCGGTGGGCGCCTCGTTGTCGAGCAGGGCATGTGCGGCGCGTCTGCCGAACTCGACGGTGTCGTCGCCCCGGGCGCTGAGCCTGCTCGTGGACAGCCCCCGCTCGTGCATCCGGTCGGTCCAGCCGCTGCGCCGGTCCTCTCCGATCCACGACCCCTTCTGCCAGCCGATCCAGGCGATCCGCTCATGGCCGAGGCCGGCGAGGTGGTCGACGGCCAGCACGACGCCTGCGCGTCCGTCCACGTCCACCCACGGATGCTGTGCCCCGGCGTCGCCCCAGGGCCGTCCGAACGCCACGAACGGCACGCCCCGCTCGGCCAGCCAGACGGCCTGCGGGTTCCCGCGGTAGGTGTCGGTGACCACGAACGCGTCGACCGCCGCCGACCGCAGCAGCTCGTCGTACCCGTCGACCGGCTCCATGTGGTGGGCGCCGGGCCTGGCGGCGACGCTGTCCTCGCGACCGGGCTGGCCGCTCGCGGTGAACAGCAGCACGTGGTAGCCGGCGTCGCGGCTGCTCTCCACCAGCGAGTGCACGAACCGGTCCATCAGCGCGTTCGCGCTGTCCTCGACGGCCGGGTCGACGCGCAGCCCGACCAGGTGGGAGGCACGGGTGCGCAGGTTGCGGGCGGCGCGGTTCGGCGAGTACCCGAGCCGGTCGATCGCCCGCTGCACCCGGATCAGCGTGTCGGCGCGCAGCAAGCCGGGGTTGTTGACCGCGTTGGATACCGTCTGCCGAGAGACGCCCGCTTCGGCGGCCACGGTCGCCAGCGTCGGCGTGCTGCCGGTACGACGTGACATCGGCTCCCCTCACGACCCGACTGGACCGACCCGGTTGCTGGATCGATCAAATGGTGCCATGCGCGCCGGCCCACCGCACCCACCCCTCACCGATGTCGGTGGGATCGGAGCGGTTGCCGCGGTTTTGTCGGTGCGGTGGCCTACGTTCAGCCCATGGCTGGATCATCGACGTCGCTGAAGTCGCGGAGCTCCTCTCGTCCCGGCTACCACTGCACGGAGTGCGGCTGGCAGGCGAACAAGTGGGTGGGCAGGTGCGGGGAGTGCCAGGCCTGGGGCAGCGTCGTCGAGGAGGCCGCCGCATCGGGGCGCACGCAGGCCGGCCCGGTGAGCTCACCGGCCGTGCCGATAGGCGAGGTGCCCCTCGAGGAGACGCGGGCGCGCAGCAGCGGCGTGCCGGAGCTCGACCGGGTGCTCGGGGGCGGCGTGGTGCCGGGAGCCGCGATCCTGCTTGCCGGCGAGCCGGGCGTGGGCAAGTCCACGTTGCTGCTGGAGGTGGCTGCCCAGACCGCCCGGACCGGTGCGCGCACGCTCTACGTCACCGGTGAGGAGTCCGCCTCCCAGGTGAGGTTGCGCGCCGAGCGCACCGGAGGCGTCGACGACAATCTCTTCCTCGCCGCGGAGACCGATCTGAGTGCGGTGCTCGGGCACGTGTACGCCGTGCAGCCGAGACTGCTGGTGGTCGACTCGGTGCAGACAATCACCGCCGCCGACACCGAGGGCGTGCCCGGGGGCGTCACCCAGGTCAAGGAGGTGGCTGCCGCACTGGTGCGGGTGGCCAAGACCAGCGGCATCGCGACGATGATGGTCGGCCACGTCACGAAGGACGGCGGCATCGCCGGTCCGCGCACCCTGGAGCACGTGGTGGACGTGGTGCTCGCCTTCGAGGGCGAGCGCAGCTCCCGGCTGCGGATGGTGCGCGCTGTGAAGAACCGGTTCGGACCGGTCGACGAGGTGGGCTGCTTCGACCTGTCCGGTGAGGGCATCGTCGCGGTCACCGATCCGACCGGCCTGTTCGTCGCTCGCCACCACAGCCCGGTCGCCGGCACCTGCGTGTCGGTCGTTCTCGAAGGTCGTCGGCCGATCCTGGCCGAGCTCCAGGCACTGGTGACCTCCTCGTCCGGCGAGCGCCCACGACGGACCACCTCCGGCTTCGACGGCTCACGGATGGCGATGATCGCCGCAGTCCTCCAGCAACGCTGTCGGATCCGGCTGCACGACCAAGACCTGTTCGTCTCGACCGTGGGCGGCGTGCGGATCCAGGAGCCGGCCGCCGACCTGGCCGCCGCGATCGCTCTCGCCTCCGCCTGGAAGAAGCGCGAGGTGCCCACCGACCTGGTGGCCGTCGGCGAGCTCGGACTCGCCGGCGAGCTGCGCAGGGTCCGGGACATGCCCCAGCGTCTCGCGGAGGCAGCGCGGCTCGGCTTCGACTCGGCGATCGTGCCGATGGAGCCCGGTGTCGACACCGGCCGCGTGCGCAAGGTGGCCGGGATGAAGGTGGTCGGGGCCCCGGACATCGAAGGCGCGTTGCGGCTTCTGGGCCTGGCTCGCACCGACACCACCCCGGTGTTCCGGCCCAGGCCCGACGGTCCACGTCGGGTCACACTCGAGCTGGTCTGAGCCGCGATGACCTGCCACTACACTGGAGCGGCAGGAATCTGCGCAGGCCGCGCACAGACAGGGGAGGCATGTGGCTGCTGACCGCTCCAACGAGGTGCTCAGGCTCCGGGCGACCCTGGCCAGCATGGCGCCGGGCACCCCGCTGCGCGACGGCCTCGAACGCATCCTCCGTGGCCGCACCGGCGGGTTGATCGTGCTCGGCAGCGACAAGGTCATCGACTCGATCAGCACCGGCGGCTTCAGCCTGGACATCGACTTCAGCTCCACCGCGCTGCGCGAGCTTGCGAAGATGGACGGCGCGCTGATCCTGGACCGGGACGCCTCGCGGATCCTGCACGCTGCCGTGCACCTGATGCCCGACCCCGCGATCTTCTCCGGCGAGACCGGCACCCGCCACCGCACGGCCGACCGGGTGGCCCGGCAGACCGGGTTCCCGGTGATCTCGGTGTCGCAGTCGATGCAGATCATCGCGGCGTACGTCGGCGAGCTGCGGCACGTCATCGAGGGCTCGGCGCAGATCCTCTCCCGCGCCAACCAGGCGCTGGCGACCCTGGAGCGCTACAAGCTCCGCCTCGACGAGGTGTCCGCGACCCTGTCGGCGCTCGAGATCGAGGACCTGGTCACCGTGCGCGACGTCGCGGTGGTCGCGCAGCGGCTCGAGATGGTGATCCGCATCGCCCGCGAGATCGAGGACTACGTGCTCGAGCTCGGCACCGACGGCCGGCTGCTGTCCCTCCAGCTCGAGGAGCTGGTGACCGGCGTCGACCAGGAGCGCGAGCTGGTGGTCCGCGACTACCTGCCCTCCGGTCGGCGTTCGAAGGGCCCCGAGGCCACGCTCGCCCGGCTGGAAGGGCTCTCGTCGATCGACCTGGTCGACCCCGCCTCCGCCGCCCGCGCGCTCGGTCTCGGCGAGCACCTCGACGGCGCGGTCGCGCCGCGCGGCTACCGGCTCCTGGCCAAGGTGCCCCGGCTCCCCGCCTCCGTGGTCGAGCGCCTGGTGGACCACTTCGACACCCTCCAGAAGCTGCTCTCCGCCGGGGTCGACGACCTCCAGGCGGTCGACGGCGTGGGTGAGCTGCGGGCCCGCAGCGTGCGCGAGGGCCTGTCGCGCCTCGCCGAGTCCTCGATCCTCGAGCGCTACGTCTGAATCGGCGCGAGCCGCTCGACCCATCCGGGTGCGGTGGTGTCGAGCAGCACCCGCAGGTCCACGAGCAGCACCGGCACGTCGCCACCGCCGGCGGAGGCGTGCCGGCGTACGCCGACGACGTACGACGGAAGGGTGCGTGCGGGCGGCTCGCCCTCGGGCAGCTCGTCTGCATGGAGCACGGCGAGCACCGAGTCCACGGCAACAC
>DASSKK010000077.1:0-2202 GCA_035690495.1 Nocardioidaceae bacterium
GAAGACCTCATCGAGGATCTGGTCGGTCCATTTCGCCTGAACCAGTCCCGCTTGAGCGACGCGGATCAGCAGGTCTCGGAGCGTGCTCGGGTAGAGCACGTTGGCGTCGTAGACGACGACGAACGACACCTCAGAGAAGGCCCAACTCTTGGTTGAGCCGGGTCAGCTCGTCTGCGGCCTGACGGCGCTCCTGGTCGTCGCGTGCCATGTAGGCCATCAGCGACTGCGCCTTGATCCGCCGGTGCTTGCCCACCTTCCGGTACGCGATCTCGCCAGCATCGAGCAGACCGATGAGGAACGGCCGGCTGACGTTGAGCAGTTCCGCCGCCTGCTGGGTGGTCAGCTCGGCGTGAGCGGGCACCACCGACACCCCCTCCCCCGCAGCCATGTGCGCCAGCACCTGGGCGAGGAGCTCCACGGCACCGCGCGGAACGACGAAGGTCTCCTCAGGGTCGTCGGCGACCACGAGCCGGATAATGCTGTCGGCGTGCTCGGCCAGGTAGCTCTTGACGTGAGGCAGCGCCTCGACAGCGGTGTTGATGTCGGACTCGTCAGGCTGTACGGGCGTGAGTGCCGACGCGGTCATGGTGTCTCCTCTCCAGAATGAACCATTATTCGCAATATTCGAAGCAAACGCAATAGTCGCTGTCTCCCAGCACGAGCCTCGTCGCTCGAGCATGAGAGGTGATCTCAGCGGTTCCTGCTCTCCGTGTTCGTCATGACGCCACCCGACTCCCGCGCGGCATCGTGCCGACAAGGGTGATCCCGTCGCGGAGGATCTCGGACACGACGGGCTCGCGGTCCTCTGGAGCGAGCTTGAAGTGGTCGCTGGTCAGGTGCAGGACGTCGCAGTCGTTTCAGTGGGGTTCAGCGTACTGCGGTTCTCAGACGGTGCCCTCGGGGAGCAGCGTGAAGGACTCCACGTGAGCCGGGCGCACGACTCGGAAGTGACGGTGGTCGAGAGTCGCGAGCTCGCCCAGCCCCAGGCGCTCGGCGAGTGCGATCACGGAAGCGTCCGTTGTTCCGAGCGGAAGATCGTCGTACCGAGCGACCAGCTCGGCGATTCGGGCGGCGTCAGATTGGGTGAGATCAACCAACTCGAAGCTGCCGTTAGCGACCGACTCCAGGAACGCGACCTCGGCGAAGGTTCCCACCTTGGCCTCGAGCATGTAGCCGACCTCGGCCATGACAGTCTGGGGCAGCAGCAGGCGCCGCCCAGCAAGCCGGAGACCGGTGAACAGCTCGACGCAGGCATGCGTGGTCCGCGTCCTTGCGGTCGGCCGCGGCGAAGATCGGGCCGGTGTCGCAGATGATCACGACCGTCGGGCGCCGAATCCCTCAGCCAGGGTCTCGTCGACACGCCGCGAGTTGTCGGTGCGACCGTCCTTCGACTCACCGATGCCGAAGAATCTGGGCGGCCACTCCGCCGCAGGACGCTTGGTGGTCAACCGACGCACGACTGCGAGCACGACCTCGACCTGATCGTCGGGCAGGCCCTCGATCAGGTGGATCAGCTCGTCGCGATTCGCGGTCATACGAATGAGTGTAGGCGCGCGGGCCGACACCAGGCGGCACACCTCGCAGTCCCCTGGGACCGTGGCGGCGCTCCGGCTGCGACATGATGACGCGGTGAAAACTCAGGACCTGGATCGACTCCACGCAGAGATTCGCCGGGCGAATCGCGGCCCGGCCGCCGAGTACGCCGATGTCCTGGAGCGCGCGATCGGCGCATGTGAGGGTGACGCAGCCGCGGCGGAGTACCTCGATGTTGTGGACCTGCACAGCGAGTTGGCTGAGGCCTACGACCAGCTTGGCCGGGTCGAGGACGCACTGCACCAGGCAGACCTGCTCGTCGAGCTGGGGTACCGGAGTCAGCCAGGCCCTCGCTGCCGGCGGGCCGAGATCCTGACGCGCCACGGCCGATTGGAAGAGGCAGCGGCGATCTGGGATGCGGTCGCCGCGGACACTCCCGACGACGTGTGGGTCTACAACAACGCGGGGCTGGAGTACGGCGCTATCGGGGAGCACGAACTGGCGTTGGACTGGTTGACGCGAGCACTTGAGCTCGCGGTCCGCACCGGCGACCCGGAGCGGCTCCTGGGACAGCTCCGTGACCTGCGCGCCGCATCGCTCGCCAAGCTCGGATTCGAGCCGGATGAGCTTCAGAATGCGACTCCTACACAGAAACTACCGGCCCGCTGG
>DASSKK010000078.1:0-29354 GCA_035690495.1 Nocardioidaceae bacterium
GCCCCGCGTGGTCCCCACGGGTGTCGAGGTCGACGTGGACGTACTTGCCGCCGCGCAGCGCCGAGGCGAGCGCCGCGATGACGCAGGCGGCGATGGCGAACCCGAAGGCCACGCCGAGCCCCTGGGAGAACGGTCCGGAGATCAGCGACGGGAAGAAGCTGCGGCCGGTGAGGTAGTGCGCGTTGGCAGCGGGCAGCTGGGCCAGCACGTGCGCGCCCAGCAGGGTGTGGACCGGGTTGTAGCCGAGCAGCGAGGCGAACAGCACGCCGACCGGGGGCAGCGCCGCGACCCGCGCGGCAGCCGCGTGCGGCACGCCTTGGGCGGTCAGCCCGGCCATCAGGGTGTGCGGCAGCGACGACGCCAGGCCGGTGACCATCAGGGAGAAGAAGATGCCGATCGAGAGCACCATCGCCGAGTTCTGGAACACCGTGCTCATCCCGGCACCCACGCCCCGCTGGTGCGAGGGGAGGCTGTTCATGATCCCGGCCCGGTTCGGTGCGGCGAACAATCCCATGCCGAGCCCGTTGACCAGCAGGGCCACCGCGAACTGCCAGTAGCTGAAGTTCACCGGCAGCTCGAGCAGCCACACGAAGCTCGCCGCGGCCACGAGCATCCCGCCCGTGGCGAAGCTGCGTGCCCCGAACCGGTCCGAGAGCCAGCCGGACACCGGGCCGGCCACGAGGAAGCCGATCGTCATCGGCAACATGTAGATGCCGGCCCACAAGGGGGTCGACACGAAGCTGTAGCCGTGCCGGGGAAGCCAGATGCCCTGCAGCCAGATGATCAGGATGAACATCAGCCCGCCCCGGCCCAGCGCGCCCAGAAGGCTGGCGACGTTGCCGAAGGTGAACGCGCGGATCCTGAACAGCTCCAGGCGGAACATCGGTTCGGCCACCTTGGTCTCGATCACACAGAAGAGGGCCAGGATCGCGCACCCACCGACCAGCGCGACCAGCACCCACGGGTTCGTCCATCCCATGGTGTGCCCGCCGTAGGGCTGGATGCCGTAGGTGATGCCGACCAGTACCGCGATCAGGCCGACCGCGAACGTGAGGTTGCCCCACCAGTCCATCCGGGCGTGCCGGCGTATGCCGGTGTCGTGCAGTTTGTAGTAGGCCCAGACCGTCCCGAACAGGCCGAACGGGACGGACACCACGAAGACCATGTGCCACTCCAGCGGCGCGAGCAGGCCGCCGACGATCAGGCCGATGAACGACCCGGCGATGGCAGCGACCATGTTCAAGCCCAGGCCCAGGCCGCGCTGGTCGACCGGGAACGCGTCGGTGATGATCGCGCTGGAGTTGGCCATCAGCATCGCCCCGCCGACGCCCTGGAAGATCCGCATCGCCACCAGCCACAGGCCCCCCGGGACGCCCTGCATCCAGGTGATCGCCAGCATGATCGAGAAGAACGTGAAGATCGCGAAGCCGGCGTTGTAGATCTTGACCCGGCCGTACATGTCGCCGAGCCGGCCCAGCCCCACGACCAGCACGGCCGTGACGACCATGTAGCCCATGATCAGCCACAGCAGCAGGCTGGTGTTGCTCGGCGTGAGCGGGTTGATGTGGAGGCCGCGGAAGATGTCGGGTAGCGCGATCAGCAGGATCGAGGAGTTGATGGTGGCGATGAGCACGCCCAGCGTGGTGTTGGACAGCACCACCCACTTGTAGCGGGGGCTGGCGGTGTCGCGCGCGGCACGGGCACGGGCGCGTTCATCTCGCGCGGGCGCAGGGGCGGTGTCGACCATCGAGGTCCTCTCCGAGGCGGCAAGCGTCGATTAGTTGTCGTGCACTAACCAACTCTACAGCCGGCCCGGCCGCACGACAGCCGGGGAAGCAGATCCTGCAAAGCCGTGCCACGGGATCCGCCGGCCACTAGCCTGCATGCGAGATCAATCCGGCCGGGTTCGGCCCAGTCGAGCGGGGAATGACGATGAGGGTTCGCACAGTCGCGGTCGTCGGCGCCGGGGCGCTGCTCCTGGTCGGCGGAGGGTCGAGCGTCCCGGCCTCGGGTCAGGCCCCGGAACGGGCGGGGACCGGCACGGCGTACAACCTGCACGTCGGCAGCTTCAACATCCGCAGCGTCCAGAACGACCTACACCTCGCGCCCGGCGAGCGGCCCTGGCGCGTGCGGCGACCGTACGTCGTACGCGACATCCTCTCGCAGAAGGTCGACGTGATCGGCGTGCAGGAGGCCTCGCAGAACACCAAGTACGCCTACCTGATGGACGACGGGCCGAACCAGTACACCGACCTGATGAAGGGCCTCGACGAGGCCGGCGGCAACTACGGCCTCACCAACGACGAGATGTACAACTGCGAGCGCCGCGACACCGTCTACCACTGCGTGTACCACTACCGCGGAGCGTCCCGCGCGACCCGGATCCTCTACAACCAGGACACGCTCACGCTGCTCAGCCAGGGGTCCTACGAGTACCGCCACCAGAGCGGCGGCAAGAACGACCAGCGCTACCTGCCGTGGGCGAAGTTCCGGATCAAGGCGACCGGCAAGCGGTTCTTCTTCGCCTCCACGCACCTGGCGACCAGGTCGGTGTCGCTGCAGCGCGCCCAGTGGAAGGAGCTGATCGCCAAGGTCAGGACCCTGCACGGCCGACTGCCGGTGGTGGTCACCGGCGACTTCCAGGCCTCGAAGTTCAGCCCGCCGGCCGACACGATGATGCGCGCGATGCGGCGGGCCGGCTTCAATGACGTGCTGAACCAGCGCTACGGCACCGAGCACCTGTCTCACCGGCGTGCGGAGAAGATGCTCGACCGCTGGATCAACACCGAGAACCGGTTCCACCGCGACGTGCGGACGTTCGCCTACGAGCAGAACCACCACTGGATCGGCAACAACGTCGACTGGATCTTCGCCACCAACCGCCTCGTGGTGAAGCGCTGGAAGGTCGTGGTGCACTTCAACCACAAGACGCTGCGGCTGCGCGGCGTGATCCCGTCGGACCACAACATGGTCGCGGCCACGATCGCCATCCCCTGACCCCCCACCCCGATTCGTCCGCAATCGCTCCTCGTAGACAGGACGCAACAACGCGGACGAATCGGGGTGGGGGCCGGGCGGCTAAACCGGGGCGCGTCTGCGCGGCGTACCCCCATCATGGAAGCAGCCGCGATCGAGAGGACGCGCGTTGGCAGCGCTCGAGCGGGGAGTCGCACCGCAGCCGGCCGAGGAGTTCGCAGCCTGGGTCGAGCCGCACCTGCCTGCGCTGGCTCGTCTCGCCGGGCGCCTCGTCGACCCGGCCGACCGCGACGACGTCGTCCAGGAAGCGCTCCTGCGCGCCTGGCAGAAGCGCACGACGTACGACGAGTCGCGCGGCTCTCCGCGGGTCTGGCTTCTTGCGATCCTGCGCGACCGGGCCCGCCGGCATCACCTGCGAACCCCACCGGGTCCTACGCTCGCCCGCGAACCCGTCATCGAGCAGCATCCCTCCGACATCGACCTCGAACGCGCCCTGGCGGCGCTGAGCCCTCGGCAGCGGCTCGCCGTCGACCTCTACTACTTCGTCGACCTCGACGTGGCCACTACCGCCCTGGTGATGGGCTGCGCACCCGGGACCGTCAAGGCGACGCTGTCGCAGGCGCGTGCCCGGCTCGCCGAGCTGCTGGGACTGACGGGAGAGACCGCCGATGACTGAACCGGCCGACCGCATGGACGCGCTGCTAGGCGAGTACGCCGACCGTTGGCGCGACACGCAGCCCGACCCGCCGGTCGTCGCGCCGTCGAGCTGGAACGACTCGCCGCACGGGCCGAGCCGGTGGTGGCTGGTCCCCGCCGCCGCGGCCGCGGTGGCTGCGGTCATCGTCGGCGTCGCTGTGTCGGGGCCGGGCACCCCGCAGGCCACCGCGCCGCCGGCGGCCCACCAGTCGAATGCGTCCCAGACCCCTGTCGCCACCGGCGTTGTGCCATGGAAGCCGCTGCCCGCGACGCACCCGGACATCCCGACGCACAAGGTCCCGCCGAGTCCCGACCCGGCCGTGGCCGCCCAAGCCCCACCGTGTAAAGCCGGCCAGTTGAAGGTGACCCGCGAGCCTGGCGGAGCGGCCGCGGGGACCCTCTACTATTCGATACTGCTGCAACTGCGCAGCGGAGCAGCATGCCGTTTGGAAGGACGGCCCGACGTCCGCCTCCTCGACCACGGTCGCGCGGCGGCGATCCCGCTGAAATATGGCGGTCACTGGGCCGACGGCTACCGCGGGCCTGTACTGGTCGGCAACGGGGAAGCTGCGTCGATTCGGCTGGCCTGGACTGAGGACTGGTGTGCGCCCCCGGTGACCAACGACCAGATCGTGGTCACACTCCCCAGCGGCCGGACGGTCCGCGTGCAGGGCTTGGGGAAGTCCCCGATCTGCAACGACGGCAATCCAACAGCGAGCAACCACAAGGAGCCGGTCTGGGTCTACGACTACGCACCGCTGCATGTCCAGCCCGGGCATCGCGAGTCGGCGTACAAGCAGGTCGACGCACAGATCTCCGGCATGCCGCGTCAAGTCACCGTGGGGAAACCACTCGACTTCGTGGTCACGCTGACGGCTCGGAATCACGACGTCACCCTGGATCCCTGCCCCGACTTCACGGTCGTCGAGCCAACCTCCCGCGACACGGTGGTCAAACACCGGTTCGGCCTCAATTGCAGTGGCGTGCGTCACCGCGACGCTTCGAGGCGGCCCTTGCTGCCTGCCGGTGTCCCGGTGCGGTTCGCGATCCAAACGTCGCTGCACTATCTCCCACCTGGCGGCATCAAGCTCAGCTGGGTCCTCGACGTGCCCGACATCCAGAGTGACACCGTCGTCCTGTTCCCGGCTGCCTCCCGGCCGACCCCCAGCGCAGCCGCGACCTGCGAGCCGACCAAGGTCAGTCTCGTGGTCGCCGGCCGCACCCTCCCCGAGCCTCTGCCGACACAGCCGGTGAAGGTGAAGATGCACGTAGGCGACGTACTCGAGTTCGACGCCACCGGCAACTGCGCCGATCAGGCGACGATCTACCCGATCGGTCGGCTGAAGGCCGCCGGGATCGAGCTGATCGCCCCTGCCGGCAAGCCACTGGACGGCGAGCCTGGCACCCGGCTGAAGGCGGTGTCTCCAGGATCGATGGAGTTCGACATCACCCAGCCGACGTGTGCACGGCCGGCGGGTCCCAGACCAGACTGCCACGGTGGGTTCGTCGTACTCCGCCGGGTGAAGCTCCGCGTCCTCCCCTGACTCCCCACCCCGATTCGTCCGCAGTCGGTCCGCGTGGACCGGACGCAATATTGCGGACGAATCGGGGTGGGTAGGTTCGGGGGTGTGAGCGAAGCTGAGATGAGCTACCGGCCGCTGGGCAGCAGCGGGCTGATGGTGTCCGTGGTGGGTCTGGGCTGCAACGCGTTCGGCAGTCGCGCCGACGAGCAGACCGCACAGGGCGTCGTACACGCCGCGCTGGATGCCGGGATCACGCTGTTCGACACCTCCGACACCTACGGTCGCGGGGCCAGCGAGGAGATGCTCGGCAAGGCGCTGGGCAAGCACCGCGAGGACGTCGTGGTGGCCACCAAGTTCGGCATGGACATGCACGGTGCGAACGGGCCCGACTGGGGAGCGCGGGCGTCGCGCCGCTACCTGCGCAAGGCCGTGGAGGCCAGCCTCCGCCGGCTCGCCACCGACCACATCGATCTCTACCAGCTGCACCAGCCAGACCTGGTCACCCCCATCGAGGAGACGGTGTCGGCGATGAACGAGCTGGTCGCCGAGGGCAAGGTGCGCTACCTCGGCTGCTCGAACTTCACCGGCTGGCAGGTCGTCGACGCGCACTGGACGGCGACGACGGCCGGGCTGCAGCCGTTCGTGAGCGCGCAGAACGAGTACTCGCTCTACAACCGGATCGCCGAGCGCGACCTGGTCCCCGCCCTCGAGCATCTCGGGATCAGCCTGCTGCCGTACTTCCCGCTGGCCTACGGGCTGCTCACCGGCAAGTACCACCGCGGCGAGGCGGCCCCCGACGGAAGCCGGCTGTCCGCGTCCTCCCAGGCCGCCAGGTTCGAGGGCGCCGACTGGGACCGGATCGAGGCCCTGGAGAAGTACGCCGCCGAGCGCGGCCTGGGCATCCTCGACGTGGCCATCGGCGGCCTCGCTGCACAGCCGACCGTCGGCAGCGTGATCGCCGGAGCCTCGCGTCCCGAGCAGGTGACCGCGAACGCCGCGGCCGGCTCGTGGCAGCCGTCGCCCGAGGATCTCGCCACGCTGCAGCAGATCAACCCCGACCCCCGCCCCGGGATGACGCACACGTCGTTCACACGCAACTGACTTCTTGCATTTCGGCGGGATCTGCGAAAGAGCCTGGTCTCGGAGCCCGGATGGGGCCATGATGCAGGCACGGCTGGAGTTCGGCGGGTGCGGCGTTCGACAGCGGAGGGGATGGGCCGTGCTACGGAGGGTGACCCACCGGTCGAGTGGGTCACCCTCTCGCACGCGATAGCGTCGCGGCCATGGATGAGCGCGCTCCCTCGGACTTCACTGGCCTCTGTGATCTCGCCACCTTCACTGCGCTCCCCCGGATCACCGGGCTCACGCTGAGCCTCGACGGGAGCCGGCTGGTCGCCACCGTGCAGGAGCCGGACCCGAAGCGCAGCAAGTACGTCTCCGCGCTCTGGGAGATCCCGCTCGATCCCCATGGGGAGCCGATGCGGCTCACGCGCTCGGAGAAGGGCGAGACGGCGCCGGCGTTCCTGCCCGGCGGGTCGCTGTTGTTCACCTCGTCCCGGCCCGTTCCGGACGGCGACGACGACGAGACGACCGGGGCGAGGCTGTGGATGCTGCCCACCTCCGGAGAGCCCCGTGTTGTCGCCGAGCGGCCCGGTGGACTGGTCGGGCCGGTGGTCGCGGCCGAGGCGGGCACGATCCTGCTCACGGGCTCCCGGTTGACCGGGTCGACCGACGGGGACGATGCAGAGCGGCGGAAGGCCCGCAACGTCCGCAAGGTGAGCGCGATCTGGCACACCGGGATGCCGATCCGCTACTGGGACCACGAGCTGGGCGAGGAGTCGCCGCGGCTGTTGAGCCATGACGTGGCCGCGAAGCCCGCGCAGGCCGACGAGTCCGGAGAACCGTCGGGACCGCACGACCTGGTCCCCGACGCCACCGTCGAGCTCACCGAGGCGGCGTACTCCATCAGCGCCGACGGCGGCACGGTCGCGACCAGCTGGCGGGCCCGCCGTGGACATGGCCGGGCGCCGAGCTGCGTCGAGCTGGTCGACGTCGCCACGGGTACGCGCGAGCGGCTGGCCAGCGAGGATGGCTGGGAGTTCGACGGCCCGCAGGTCTCCCCTGGCGGGGACCGGGTGGCGATGTCGCGGGAGCGGGAGGGCACGTTCGAGACCCCGGTCGCGATGGGTCTGGACATCGTTCCCGCAGGGGTCTCGACAGGCTCGACCGGCGGGGGCGGCTCGACCGGCGGGGCCGGCTCGACCGGCGGCACGGTCCAGGTGCAGCTCGGCGACGTGTTCCCGACCGAGTGGGCGTGGTCGCGCGACGGCGGCACACTGTTCGTCGCCGGCGACCTCGCCGGGCGGGGCGCCGTGGTGGCGGTCGACCCCCGGACCGGCGAGGTCCGGACGCGGCTGGCCAGCGACGCGAGCTACAGCCAACTGTGTCCGTCACCGGACGGCACCGCGTTGTTCGCGCTGCGCTCGGCGATCGACTCCGCGCCGGCACCGGTGCGGCTCGACGTGACCGCCGCGAACCAGCAGCCCACCGCCCTGCCGACCCCTGCGCCGACGCCAGCCCTTCCGGGCGAGCTGGTAGAGGTCACCACCTCCACCGCCGATGGTCAGACCGTGCACTCGTGGCTGTGCCTGCCGGCCGGGAAGGGGCCCGCGCCGCTGATGCTGTGGGTGCACGGCGGCCCGTTCGGGTCGTGGAACTCCTGGAGCTGGCGGTGGAACCCGTGGGTGGCCGTGGCCCGAGGCTGGGCGGTGCTGCTGCCCGACCCGGCGCTTTCGACCGGCTACGGTCCGGAGTGGATGCGTCGCGCGTGGCCCTACGTGGCCGAGGAGGTGTGGTCCGACCTGCAGACCGCACTGGACGACGTACTCGCACGGCCGGAGGTCGACGAGCAGCACGTGGCCTGCCTGGGCGCGTCGTTCGGCGGCTACATGACCAACTGGATCGCCGGGCACACCGACCGGTTCGGCGCGATCGTCACCCACTCGGGGTCGTGGGCGCTGGACCAGCAGCACGCGACGACCGACGCGGCGGCGTACAAGACCGGCATCTTCGGAACACTGGCCGAGCATCCGGAGTGGTACGCCGCCAACTCGCCGCACAACGCGGTCGACGACATCGTCACGCCGATGCTGGTGATCCACGGCAACCGCGACTACCGGGTGCCGCTGTACGAGACGCTGCGGCTGTGGTGGGACCTGGTCAGCCGGCACGAAGACCCGGAAGCGATGCCGCACCGGTTCCTGCAGCTGACCAGTGAGAACCACTGGGTACTGTCGCCGAGCAACGCCGAGATCTGGTACGACGCGGTGCTCGGCTTCTGCGCCCAGCACGTGCTCGGGGAGGACTGGACGCCCAGCCCGCTGCTGTAGATCCGGGGTTTGCCGCATGGCCCCCGGGGTACACGTGCTGGCACGCCCACCTCAGGAGGCAGCATGGTTCCGTACTGGGTCTGGATCATCGTCGCGATCGTCGTGATCGCTCTCATCGCCACGGCCGTGTGGACGATGCTGCGCAAGCGGTCGCGTGAGCGCGACCGGACACGCGCGGCACAGTTGCGCGAGCAGGCCGACGCGCAAGCCGGCGGCATCGACAGGCAGGAGGCGCACGCCCGCGAGACGCAGGCGCAGGCGCAGGCGGCGCGTGCCGAGGCCGACGAGAAGCGGGCCAGGGCCGAGCGGCTCGAGTCCGAGGCCGCCGACCGGGACTCGACTCTCGCGGCGAACCGCGAGTCGCAGGAGCAGCGGCTGCGCGAAGCCGACGAGCTCGACCCGGATGCCGACGAACGGGGGGAGGCCGAAACCGACGTGCGGGCCGACGCCGAGACGGACAGCGAGCGCCCCACGGGCGAACATCGGGCCTGAGCCGGGAAGCAGGATCAGAGGTAGAGGCCGGTCTGGGCGTCACCGAGCCGTTCGGCGGCCAGCGCGTGGATGTCGCGTTCACGCATCAAGACGTAGGTCTCGGCGTTCACCTCGACCTCGCCCTTGTCCTCGGGGTCGAACAGCACCCGGTCGCCGACCTCGACCGACCGTACGTGCGGACCGACGGCGGCGACCCGGGACCAGCACAGCCGCCGGCCGCCCATCGCGGCGGTCGCGGGGATCACGATGCCGCCGCTGGAGCGCCGCTCTCCGGACTCCTTGTCCACACTCACCAGGACGCGGTCGTGCAGCATCCGGATCGGCGTCTTGTCGGTCTTGTCGGGCACGGGCTGCTACCTGGACACCACGCGGACGGTGACGACGAGAGCGAGCAGGCCCACCACTCCCCCGGCGACCTTCAAGATGTTGTCCGTGCGGGGGCTTCCGTCTGCGGCCACGAAGTAGCTCTTGACCGTCGCCACCTCCCGCTTGACGATGGTCTTCGGGCTGGCCCGGTGCACGAGCAGGTCGATGGTCTGGGCGAGGCGCTCACGTGTCTCGTCCATCTCGCTGACGAGGCTTTCCGGAGTGCCCGGTGGGCGGTCTGCGTGTGTGGCCACGTCGTCGTCTCCATTTCCCGCTGGCGGCTCGGGCATCCCGTTTGGAAGGGTACCGTCCGGACGCCGTACCCGCTTGCCGGGGACCGATGCGCTGCCCCAGGCACGGCGTACTAGGTTGGGCGGTAGTTGGGCAGCACCACCGAGAGGACCACAGTGACCCAGAACCGCCTGAGCGTCGGCGACACCGCCCCCGACTTCACCCTGACCAGCGACACCGGCGAGCAGGTCACACTGTCGGATCTGCGCGGCCGCAAGGTGATCGTCTACTTCTACCCGGCCGCGATGACGCCGGGCTGCACGACGCAGGCGTGCGACTTCAGCGAGTCGCTGTCGTCGCTGGAGACCGCAGGGTACGCCGTGCTCGGCATCTCGCCGGACCAGCCGGACAAGCTCGCGAAGTTCCGCGATCGCGACGCCCTGACGATCACGCTGCTCTCGGACCCCGACCGGCAGGCGCTGGACGCCTACGGCGCGTTCGGCGAGAAGACGATGTACGGCAAGACCGTCGAGGGTGTGATCCGCTCCACGTTCGTCGTCGACGAGGACGGCCTGCTCGAGCTCGCGCAGTACAACGTGAAGGCCACCGGACACGTCGCCAAGCTGCGCCGCGACCTCGGCCTGGTCGGCTGACCCCGCCTCTACACTGGCCGGGCGCGCTCGTAGCCCAATCGGCAGAGGCACCAGGTTTAGGTCCTGGCCAGTGAGAGTTCGAGTCTCTCCGAGCGCACGCTAGAGGTTCTCCTCCAGCCAGGCGCCGAGGGCGCGGGCGCTGCGGTCCAGCGCGGCCGGCCAGTCCAACGCCGTCCCGTCCGCGTTGTCGGAGACGTGCTTGACCAGTCGCACGGGTACGTCGAAATGCCTGCCGGCATACGCCACGGCGTAGCCCTCCATGTCGACCAGGTCCGCTCGCTCGGCCAGCCGTGCCTTGTCCACCGGGTTGTGCACGAACAGGTCGCCGCTGGCGAGCACGGCTCCAGGACGGCCCAGCTCGATCACCTCGTGCGGGTCGACGCCCAGCGATCGCAGCACGTCTGCATTGATGTCGTGGTTGAGCACGGTGCCGATCTCGTGAAGCCCGTCGAGTCCGTCGCGGAGCGCACCCGCGGTGCCGATGTTCACCACGGCGAGACCTTCCCGGTCCCGGCCGCAGAGCGCAGCGGTGACGGCGACTGCTGCCGCCGTCTTGCCGAGCCCGGTGACCACCACGTCGAGCCCGTCCGGGACGCGGGCCGCCTCGGCGGCCAGGGCGGCGACCACGAGCACGCTCACGATGCGGTCTCGAGCCCTGCGACCGGCGTGGGGCCGCTCACGTGCCCCTCAACACGTCCACGACCAGCGGCGCGATCTCCCGCAGCGCCTTGCCGCGGTGCGAGACCGCGTCCTTCTCGTCGGCGGGCAGTTCGGCGGACGTGCGCTGCTCGCCGTCGGGGCAGAACAGGACGTCGTACCCGAAGCCGCCGCTGCCACGCTGCTCGCGGATCACCCGGCCGGGCATCTCGCCGTGCACGACGTGCTCCGCGGCCCCGTCGTCGGTGCGGTGCACGAAGGCGACCGCGCAGGCGAAGTGTGCGCCTCGACGCTCGTCGGGGACGTCGGACAGCTGCGCCAGCAGCAGGTCGTTGTTGGCCGCGTCGACGTCGGAGCTCTTGGATCTGCCGCTCCAGCGAGCCGACAGCACGCCGGGCATGCCGTTCAGTGCATCCACGCACAGGCCGGAGTCGTCCGCCAGCGACGGCAGCCCGGTGGCGACCAGCCCGGCCCGTGCCTTGATCAGCGCGTTGCCTGCGAAGCTCGGCTCGGTCTCCGCCGGCTCGGCGTACGCCGTCACGTCGTCGAGCCCGAGCACCTCGATGTCGGTCATGTGCTCGGCGAGGATGCGGCGCATCTCCTCGAGCTTCTTGACGTTGCGGGAGGCCAGGAAGACGCGGGGTGGTTTCGAGGCTCGCTCCGCTCGCACCTCAACCACCGGCCCCGGCCTCCGCTCGCACCTCAACCACCGGTCCCGGCCTCCGCCCGCACCTCAACCACCGGCGCGGGCGTTGCGCTGCATCCCGGTCAGCTCGGTGCAGCCCTTCTCGGCCAGGCGCAGCAGCGCATCCAGCGTCTCCCGGTCGAACGGCTCGCCCTCGGCGGTGCCCTGGACCTCGACGAACCTCTGGTCGCCGGTCATCACCACGTTCATGTCGGTCTCGGCGCGCACGTCCTCCTCGTAGGGCAGGTCGAGCCGTGGCTCGCCGTCGATCACGCCGACCGACACCGCGGCGACAGACCCGGTCAGCGGCTCCCCGGGCAGCACGCCCTTGCTGGCCAGGTGTGCGCAGGCGTCGGCGAGCGCGACGTACGCTCCCGTGATCGCGGCCGTTCGGGTGCCGCCGTCGGCCTGGAGCACGTCGCAGTCGAGCACGATGGTGTTCTCGCCGAGCGCCTTGTAGTCGACGATCGCGCGCAGCGACCGGCCGACCAGCCGGGAGATCTCGTGGGTGCGTCCGCCGATCCGGCCCTTCACCGACTCGCGGTCGGAGCGGGTGTTCGTGGAGGCGGGCAGCATCGCGTACTCGGCGGTCACCCAGCCGAGCCCGGAGCCCTTGCGCCACCGCGGCACACCCTCGGAGGCCGACGCCGCGCACAGCACGCGGGTGCGGCCGAACTCGACCAGCACCGAGCCGGCCGCGTGGTCCAGCCAGCCTCGGGTGATCGTGATCGGGCGGAGCTCGTCATTGGCGCGACCGTCTGCTCGTGACATGTGCCGAAGCCTAACGGGCCGCTTTCGCGGTCAGAGGGTGTACGTCGCGCCCGTGGCGGCCATCTCGGTGGGGCCGTCGTAGGCGTTCCGTGCCTCGGCGAGGGCGATCGCTTTGTCGTGCCAGGCCGGGATGTGGGTGAGCACGAGCCGCGCCGCGCCCGCCTCGGTGGCGGCGATGCCGGCCTCACGTCCGGTCAGATGCAGGTCCGACGGGTTGTCGCCGCCCTCGCAGAACGCCGCCTCGCACAGCAGCAGGTCCGCGTCCTTGGCGAGCTCGGCGAGCGCCGGCGACGGGCCGGTGTCACCGGAGTAGGCCAGCACCCGACCGCCGCACTCCACGCGCAGGCCGTACGCCGGAACCGGGTGGGCCACCGGGGTGGCGTGGATGGTGAACGGCCCGATCTCGACGGAACCGTCGTACTCGTGGAAGTCGAACTCCTCGCGCATCCCGGAACGCGGGTCCAGCCCGTAGGCCCGGACCACCTGCGCCTCGACCCCCGGCGGACCCCACACAGGGATCGGCGCGCTGGGGCCCTCGGGGTGGTACTTCCACACCACGTACAGCCCGCTGATGTCGAAGTAGTGGTCCGGGTGCAGGTGGCTGAACAGCACCGCGTCGAGGCTGCGCGGGTCGACGAAGCGGTGCAGGACCCCGAACGCGCCGCTGCCCAGGTCCAACAGCACCCGCCAGGTCCGCGCGGGGGTGACCGGGTCGGCGGCCTCGAGCAGATAGCAGCTCGCCGGGGAGTCGGGACCCGCGTACGAGCCCGCACATCCGACGACGGTGAGCTTCATCGCGACGCTCACCGGACCGCCCAGGACGCCGCCTGCGCGAACTGGTGCACCGACTCCAGCTCGGGCCCGAGGAAACGCCGGCCGATCCGGGCGAAGTCCTCCGGCAGGCCGGTCGTCAGGAACCTGTGGGTCGGAGGGGGCAGTGCCGGGTCGCGCTCGAGGCCGAGTCGCACCAAGAGGCTGTAGACGTCCTTGGCGGTCTCCTCCGCGCTGGAGACCAGAGTCACCTGGTCACCCATCACGAACGCGATGACACCGGTGAGCAGCGGGTAGTGGGTGCATCCGAGGATCAGCGTGTCGACACCGTCGGCGGTCAGCGGGTCGAGGTACTCGTGGGCGACGGCCAGCAGCTCGGGTCCGCTGGTGGTCCCGGCCTCGACGAAGTCCACGAACCGCGGGCACGCCCGGGTGGAGAGCTCGACGTGGGGCGCGGCGGTGAACGCGTCCTCGTAGGCCATCGACTCGGCGGTCGCGCGGGTGCAGATCACGCCGATCCGGCCGCTGCGGCTTGCGGCGACGGCGCGCCTGGTGGCGGGGTGGATCACCTCCACGACCGGCACCGGGTAGCGCTCGCGGGCGTCGCGGAGCACCGCCGCGCTGGCGGAGTTGCAGGCGATCACCAGTGCCTTGACACCCTGGTCGACCAGGTGGTCGAGGCACTCCAGGGCGTACTCGCGAACGTCGGCGATCGGCTGCGGCCCGTAGGGCTGGCGGGCGGTGTCGCCGAGGTAGAGCACCGGCTCGTGCGGCAGCTGGTCGAGCACCGCCCGAGCCACGGTGAGTCCACCGAAGCCGGAGTCGAAGATGCCGATCGGCGCGTCTGCCACCGGACCAGGCTAGTGGCTGCACGGCGCCGATCGGGGCGTGAGCGACGCACATCACGTCGCGGGTCCGTGACGATCCGGTTACACCTCTCGCGCTTGCTTGGGCTGCGTTGTCAGGATGTGCCTGTGCGCAGCAACCATCGCTCCGGTCCCTTCCGGGTCGCTCTGGGCCTTCTCACCGCCTCGGCGGTGCTGGCCGGCTGCGAGACAGCGGTGGCGCCGGGGAACGCGGCCGGAGGCGACCGCGCGGCGATGCGCGCCGCGCAGCGTGCCGCCGCGCACGCTCCCTGGCCGGGCAGCCGGCTCGCGCCACGCTCGGCACGGCACTGGACCAACCCCGTCAACACCAACGCCGGCATCCACAAGATCAAGCACGTCGTGATGATCATGCAGGAGAACCGGTCCTTCGACGAGTACTTCGGCCGGTTCCCCGGCGCCGACGGCTTCCCGATGCGGCACGGCCAGAGCGTGGCCTGCCTGCCGGTGGGACACGGGCAGCCCTGTCATCATCTGTTCGCGGACCACCATGACGTCAACGGCGGCGGCCCGCACGGCAGCCTGGCTTTCAAGGGCGACTACGACCACGGCCGGATGGACGGCTTCCTCCGGGAGGCCCGAGCAGCGCTGAACTCCTGCGCTGACCCGGACAACCCCGCCTGCGCGCACGGCAACGGCAACGACGTGCTCGGCTACCACACCCGCAGCGACATCCCGAACTACTGGGCCTACGCCGAGCACTTCGTGCTGCAGGACCACATGTTCGAGCCGATCGGCACCTGGAGCCTGCCCGAGCACCTGTGGCAGGTCTCGGAGTGGGCGGCGCACTGCACCAGCCGCGACCCGATGAGCTGCACCAACCTCGACCGCGACATCGGCGCGCGGCCGCTGGACGGCTACATCGGCGACGGCACCTACCCGCTCGACGACAAGCCGCTCTACGCGTGGACGGACCTGACCTACCTGTTGCACGAGAACGGCGTGAGCTGGGGCTACTACGTCAAGCCCGGCGTGGAGCCGGACTGCCGCAACGACGAGGCGGTGACCTGCCGCCACATCCAGCAGCGGGTCGCCACCCCGGGAATCTGGAATCCGCTGCCGAACTTCGTCACTGTCCGCGAGGACCACCAGCTGAAGAACATCCAACCCACCCGGAACTTCCTGCACCAGGCCCGGCGTGGCCGGCTGCCCGCGGTCAGCTGGGTGATCCCGTCCGGCGCGGTCAGCGAGCACCCGCCAAGCAGAGTGAGCGCCGGCCAGTCCTACGTGACCCGGCTGATCAACGACGTCATGCGCGGCCCGGACTGGAAGTCCACCGCGATCTTCCTGGCTTGGGACGACTGGGGCGGCTTCTACGACCACGTCGCACCGCCGCACGTGGACGCGAACGGCTTCGGGTTCCGGGTGCCGGCGATGGTGATCAGCCCGTACGCGCGGCGCGGGTACGTCGACCACCAGACGCTCTCGTTCGACGCCTACATCAAGTTCATCGAGGACGACTTCCTGCACGGCCAGCGGCTGGACCCGGCCACCGACGGACGGCCGGACCGGCGCCCCGACGTCCGCGAGAACAACCCGATGCTCGGCGACCTGACCTACGACTTCGACTTCACCCAGCCGCCGCGCCGGCCGCTACTGCTCCCCGTGCACCCGCACACGACGCTGCGTTGACGGGACGGGCCGGCTCCGACCGGGTCGCCCTTCCTCAAGCTCAGTCGATGGTCTGCGGCCGGTCGTTGTAGGAGTCGGCGCGCGGCTGGCCGGACAGCCCGGCGATCGCGTCCATGATCCGGTCGGTGACCTCCCGGCGGGCCCGACCGGCCGGCACCCCGTCGTACTCCCCGGCGAACCGCATCGGAGCGCCGAACCGCACCTCGACGTGTGCGAGGCGCCACCGGTGCGATCCGACCGGCTGAAGGTTCTGCGTGCCGCGCATTCCCACCGGCACGACGGGCGCGCCGGAGGTCAGCGCCAGGTGCGCGACACCGGTGCGGCCGCGATAGAGCCTCCCGTCGCGCGAGCGGGTGCCCTCGGGGTAGATGCCGAACGCCTCACCGCGGCCGAGCACCTCCAGAGCGATGTCGAGCGAGGCGAGGGCCGACTTCGTGTCGTCGCGGTCGACGGGGATCATCCCCAGCGCGGTGAACCACGCGCGCTGGGCGGCCCCCTTCAGCCCGGTGCCGGTGAAGTAGGACTCCTTGGCCAGGAACACCACCCGGCGTGGCGCGACGATCGGGATGACCAGGCTGTCCACGAACGACAGGTGGTTGCTGGCCACGATCACCGGTCCGTTGGGCGGCACATGCTCGACGCCCTCGATCAGTGGACGCCACACCGCCCTGGCCACCGGCGGCACCGTGGCATGCATGACCTGGTAGAGCACGCACCAACAATCCCATGCCCCGTTGAGATGGGCCCCGTTGCCCGTTGAGATGGGCCCCGTTGCGTGAGGTCAGAAGGGCAGCTTGGGCTGAGGCGGGCCGAGGGTGGGGTCGACGCCGTCGAACAGCGAGCTCACCGACTCCCCGGCGTGCACCCGGGAGATCGCCTCCGCGAAGAGCTCGGCGACCGACCGCACCTGCAGTTCCGGCCAGTCGGGAGGACCGGGCACCGTGTCTGTGGTGACGACCTCGTCGACCATCGGGTGGTCGCGCAGCCGCTGGACCGCTTTGCCGACGAACAGGCCGTGGGTGCACGCCACGGACGCGCCGGTGCAGCCGAGGTCCTCGAGCTTGTCGAGCAGCTCCAGGATCGACCCGCCGGTGGCGATCTCGTCGTCGAGGATCAGCGCTCGCTTGCCGGCGACGTCGCCGACGATCGCGTCGATCACCACCTGGTCGTCGGCGATCCGCTGCTTGCTGCCGGCCGCGACCGGCAGGCCGAGCAGCCGGGAGAACTGGGTCGCCGACTTCGCGTTCCCGAGGTCCGGGGAGACGACGACGGTATCGGTGAGGTCGCCCTCCCGGAAGTGCTCGGCCAGCACGCCGAGGGCGGTGAGGTGGTCGACGGGCACCGAGAAGAAGCCGTGCACCTGCGGCGCGTGCAGAGTCATCGTGAGCACCCTGTGCACGCCGGCGGTCGCCAGCATGTCGGCGACCAGCCGTCCGCCGAGCGACAGCCGGGAGGCGTCCTTCTTGTCCGAACGGGCATAGGCGTAGAAGGGGATCACCGCGGTGATCTGCGCCGCCGAGGCGCCCTTGGCAGCGTCGATCATCAGCAGCAGCTCCATCAGGTGCTCCTGCGTGGGCGGGACCAGCGGCTGGACGATGTAGACGTCGCGCTGGCGGCAGTTGGTCTGCAGCTGCGCCTGCAGGCAGTCGTTGCTGAAACGCGTGATCTCGACGGCCGAGAGGCGTACGCCGAGCGCGTCACAGATCGACGTGGCAAGGGGACGATGGGCACTGCCGCTGAACACGACGATCTCGCGCACCTGGGCTCCACGGGGTCACGGCGGGATGGGGTCGGCGGGGAAGAACAGGCTCAGACTAACCCCGAGACACGCCCGGCGTCATCGAGGCAGCAGACGGGACGGCTCGATCAGGCCCAGAGCTGGCCCTCGAGGCGCTCCTCGGCCTCGTCGACGGTGCCCTCGTAGGCGCCGGTGGAGAGGTACTTCCAGCCGCCGTCGGCGACCACGAACACGATGTCGGCTCGCTCCCCCGCCGTCACCGCGGCGGCCGCCTGGCCGAGTGCGGCGTGCAGGATCGCCCCGGTCGAGATGCCGGCGAAGATCCCCTCGGCGTCGAGCAGCTCCCGGACCCGGCGTACGGCGTCTCGCGGGCCGACCGAGAACCTGGAGTCGACCAGCGTTTCGTCGTACAGCTCGGGGACGAAGCCCTCGTCGAGGTTGCGCAGCCCGTAGACGAGCTCGCCGTAGCGGGGCTCGGCGGCCACGATCCGCACCTCGGGCTTGTTCTCGCGGAAGAACCGGCCGGCGCCCATCAGCGTGCCGGTGGTGCCGAGCCCGGCGACGAAGTGGGTCACGGTCGGCAGGTCCGCCAGGACCTCCGGGGCGGTTCCCTCGTAGTGCGCGAGGGCGTTCGCGGGGTTGCCGTACTGGTAGAGCATCACCCAGTCCGGGTGCTCGGCGGCAACCTGCTTGGCGACCCGCACCGCCTGGTTGGAGCCGCCCTGAGCCGGGGACGAGACGGTCTCGGCACCCCACATGGCGAGCAGCTGCTTGCGCTCGGCGGAGGTGTTCTCCGGCATCACGCAGACCAGCCGGTAGCCCTTGAGTCTCGCGGCCATCGCCAGCGAGATTCCGGTGTTGCCCGACGTGGGCTCCAAGATCGTGCAACCCGGGCGCAGCGTGCCGTCCTTCTCGGCGACCTCGATCATCTTCAGCGCGGCGCGGTCCTTGACCGAGCCGGTCGGGTTCTGGTCCTCGAGCTTCGCCCACAGGCGCACGTCCGGGCTCGGGGACAGGTGTGGCAGGCCGACCAGCGGCGTACCCCCGACGGAGTCGAGCAGCGAGTCGTAGCGCATCCGAAGGCGGGTTCGACTCAGCCGCCGGCGACGGCCGGCAGCACGACGACCTGGTCGCCGTCGCTGACCGACGTACCGAGGCCACCGGTGAACCTGACGTCCTCGTCGTTGACGTAGACGTTGATGAACCGGCGCAGGACCGGGGATCCTTCTTCCCGGTCCAACAGGCGCTCCTTGATGCCCGGGTGGTTGCCCTCGAGGTGCTCGATCACCTCCGACAACGTGGCGCCCTCGCCGGCGACGGACTTCTCTCCGTCGGTGTAGGTGCGCAGGATCGTGGGGATGCGGACCTCGACTGCCATCAGTGCGTACTCCTTGCGGCTGGCTCGGGGAGCTCGGGGACGACCGTGACCTCTTCCTCGGTCACCTCGCCGTCGACGATTCTGTAAGACCTGAACTCCACAGGGCCCTCACTATTCCCGTGTTCGCGTGTGCTGACCAGCACATAGTGGGCACCCGGCTCCATCGCCAGGCTGATGTCGGTGCGGCTCGGATAGGCCTCGGTCGCGGTGTGGGAGTGGTAGACGACGATCGGCTCCTCGTCGCGACCGTCCATCTGCTTGTAGAGCTCCAGCAGATCGGTGGGGTCGAACTCGTAGAAGGTCGGCGACCGCGCGGCATTGACCATCGCCACGAACCGCTCCGGGCGGTCCGACCCAGCCGGTCCGGCAACGACCCCGCATGCCTCGTCGGGATGGTCGGCCTTGGCGTGGGCGACGATCGCGTCCCGCGTGGCCTGGTCGATCGTGAGCACCCACCGAGCCTACCCAGCCCGCCGACCCGCGCCCTGTGCGGTGCCGACCCGCGCCCTGTCGGTGAGCCGCCCATGGCAGGATCACCGCGTGAGCGTGTCGACGGTTGCCGGCTCCGAGCAGGAGCTGGACGCATTGCTTTCGCGCATCGACGAGGTCGACGACCGGATAGCCTGCGTGTGCACGCCGAACCCGGCCGCACGCGAGCGGGCACGCGCGCTGGACGCCGAGCGGTCGGCCGGCCGGCTTCGCGGCCCGCTGCACGGGCGACCGGTGCTGGTCAAGGACAACATCGACACCGCCGACCTGATCACCACGGCGGGCTCGCTCGCCCTGGCCGGACAACCCGCTCCGGATCGCGACGCAACCCTGGTCGACCGGCTGCACGACGCCGGGATGGTGATTCTCGGGAAGGCCAACCTCAGCGAGTGGGCGAACATCCGCGACGGTGCGTCCACCTCGGGCTGGAGCGCCTATGGCGGCCTGACCCGCAATCCCTACGGGCTCAACCGGTCGGCGGGAGGGTCGAGCTCGGGCAGCGGCGCTGCGGTCGCCGCCCGGCTGACTCCGTTCTCGATCGGCACCGAGACCGACGGCTCGATCACCTCCCCTGCGGCCTTCAACGGATGCGTGGGCTTCAAGCCGACCGTCGGCCTCGTCCCGACGGAGGGCGTCGTGCCGGTGGCCCGTTCGCAGGACTCCCCAGGGCCGTTCGCGCTCACCGTCGCAGACACGGCCGCGCTGCTCGACGTGCTCGCCGGCAACGGCGCCCAGCTCGCCTCGCACGCCGTACCCGGCCGGCTGGAGGGAAAGCGGATCGGAGTTCCGCGCAGGGACTACTGGGGCTACAGCGCGCATGCGGACGCGGCAGCCGAGCGGGCGGTGACGCTGCTGGCCGCCCAGGGCGCCACGATCGTCGACAACACCGACCTCGACGCGCTGAGCGACTTCGCGGGGGAGGACGAGCTCACCGTGATCCTCGCCGAGCTCCGCTCCGGGCTCGCGCGCTACCTGACCACCAGGTCCGGCGACGGACCGCGCACCCTGGAGGAGGTCGTGGGGTTCAACGAGGCCCACGCCAGCGAGGAGATGCGGCACTTCGGCCAGTCGCTGTTCGAGCGGTCGCTGGCCGGGCCGTCCGACACCAGCAGCGAGTACGCCGAGGCGCGGGCTCGCTGCCTGAAGGCCGCCCGCGACGACGGCATCGACGCGGTCCTGCGGACGCACGACCTCGACGCGCTGGTGACCCCGTCGTACGCACCGGCCTGCCCGATCGACCTCGTCAACCCCGAAGCGCACTCCGGGTCGTGCACCTCACCGACCGCGATCGCCGGCTACCCGCTGCTGACTGTGCCGAGCGGCCTGGCCGCCGGGCTGCCGGTGGCCGTGTCGTTCTGGGGAACGGCGCACAGCGAGGCCACCCTGCTCGAGATCGGCGCCGGCTACGAGGCCGCACGCGACCGCGACGCCGGCCCGCTCCCCGCGCCGACCTTCCCCGACTTCGTGTGAGCCCTAGCTCGCGCGCAAGGAACGGATGCCCAGTCGAGCGAGCACGCCGGCGATCGACAGGTTGACCGCGATCAGTCCGCTGTGAGCGATCCAGTAGCCGGTCGGCCGGTCCTCGCCGCGGGCATGGGCCTTGGCGAGGTTCTTCGCGAAGGTCGTGTAGCTGGCCAGGTTCCAGGCGGCGACCCCGAGCAGCAGGAGGGAGTGCTTGCGTTCGAGTCTCACGGTGCAATCCTCCCACCGCCCGCCTAGGCAGAGGCGGTGAGGAAGCCGAAAAGGGCGGCGCGGAACTCGTCGGGTCTCTCGATGTGCGGGGAGTGCCCGGCGCCCTCGACGACCACCTCCTCGACCCGGCCGCCGTCGGAGCGGTAGCGGTCCAGCACGTCCCGGGTCTGGGACACCATCGGCTGCGGGGGTACGACGTCCTCGCCCGGCCAGCCGGGGATCGCGCCGAGCCGGCCGAGCACGGCCAGGTCGAACATCGAGGCGTCGGACACGATCTGATCCGCGGAGCCGTGCACCCACAGCACGGGCGGCTTCGGGTCGGCGTCCACGATGCCGGTCAGATTGCAGTGCGTCGGGGCCATCGTGTTGAGCACCCCGCGGCCGCCGGGCGCCGTGCCCGGCCAGGTCTCGGACGGCACTTGGTCCCCCGGGTAGAAGTCGGTGCCGATCCGGGTGGAGAGCATCGACTCCACGAATGCCTCGTCACGGACCCCGTCCGGAACCGACGCGAAGTAGAAGGTGTTCATCACCCCGCGCGGGGAGGCCGCGTCGGTCCCGGCGGAGTCGTGCGCCGCGATGCGGGCCACGAACTCCGGGTTCGCCGTACCCCCGCCGGACCCGGCACCGTCGGGGGCGAGCAGTGAGCCGTCGGCGCGAGTGCCTCCGAAGCCGTACGGCGAGACCGGGTTCACCAGTGTCAGGCTGGCCACCCTCGACGGATGGTCGATCAGCAGGCGCATGACCACACCTCCGCCCATGCTCCAGCCCGCCAGGTGCACCGCATCGATCTCGAGAGCGTCGAGCAGGGCGGCCAGGTCGTCGGAGAAGTCCCGCAAGCCCCTCGTGGCGTCGATCGGCAACGGCTCGGTGCCGCCGAAGCCACGGAGGTCGGCCGCCAGCCCTCGCACACCTGCCGGCAGGGCCAGCATCGTCTCCTCCCAGAACACCGAGTCGGACACGTTCCCGTGCACGAACAGCACCGGGGCGCCGGCCGACCGGCCGTCGTGCCGGACGAATGTGTCGGCGCGCGTCGGGTCGCCGCTGGGGACGAACATCGTCTCGATCCCTGCCATCGCGGGGCTGCCATGCCTCGCCTCGGTCATCGGCCGGCCACCTCTTGCAGGGTCTCCGACACGGTCTTGGCCCCGTCGCCGAGCACGACCGTGTAGTGGTTGACGTCCTCCACCTCCCGCAGGTCGAGCTCGGGATAGCTCTCGCGGTGGGCCGCGAACAGGTCCGGCGGGTAGAGGCCGCCGGGTTCGGCCAGCAGGCCCGCCGGCGCGCGCAGGAACACCGAGCCCGCGGGCAGGGCTCGCGCCGCAGTCTCGACCATGGCCGGGTCCAGCAGGTCCCGCGAGTCGTCGGTGACCGCCTCCAGCGACACGCACGAGCGGCACTCGGGCGGGTCGCCGACGAGGTCGTAGGTGAGGTAGTCCTCGATCGCCGGTGACCAGGCAGGGCCGACCGCCGGGTGGTCGCGCCAGAAGTCGAGGTACGCCGCACGGCTCGCGAACGTCATCGTCAGCCGGTCCGCTGCGGGTCCGATCGTCGCGGCCAGCGCCTGCTCGGGTGTGACGCCCTCGGGGACCGCCGGCAGCGGCAGCCCCCCGTCGATGAGGACGACGCCGGCCACCCGGTCCGGGTGCCGTCGAGCGAACTCGCTGACCACGAAGCCGCCCATCGAGTGCCCGGCGAGCGCGACGCGGTCCTGGCCGGCCGCGTCGACCACCGCCAGCAGGTCGGCGGCATGACGCGAGATCCCCGCCGCACCGTCCAGCTCGGCGCTGCGCCCGCGTCCGCGCAGGTCCGGTGCGAGGATGCTCACTTGGTTCTGCTCGGCGACCAGGGCCCAGCACCGGTGGTTGGCGGTCACCCCGTGCGCGGCCAGCACGACCGGTGCCTGCGGGTCGGAGGCCGTCCAGCGGCCCACCCGCAGGCTGCCGCCGTCCACCGGGACGTCCAAGGTCTCGTAGCTCATCGTGCGGTCCACCCTCCGTCGATCGACACCGAGGTGCCTGTGATGAACGAGCCGGCCGGGGAGCACAGGTAGGCCACCATCTCGGCGACCTCGGCCGGTTCGACCAGCCGCTTGACCGCGCACTCGGCGACCATCACCTTGTCCACCACCTCGGACTCGTCGATGCCGTGCATCCGCGCCTGGTCGGCGATCTGCGTCTCCACGAGCGGCGTGCGCACGTAGCCGGGACTGACGCAGTTCGACGTCACGCCCTTCCCGCCTGCCTCGAGCGCAATCACCTTCGACAGGCCCTCGAGGCCATGCTTGGCGGCGACGTAGGCCGACTTGTACGGCGAGGCGACCAGCCCGTGCGCGGAGGAGATGTTCACCACTCGTCCCCAGCCGGAGGAGTACATGTGCGGCAGCGCGGCACGCACCAGCCGGAACGGCGACTCGAGCATCAGCCGCAGGATCAGGCTGAACCGCTCGGGCGGGAACTCCTCGATCGGGGCGACGTGCTGGATGCCGGCGTTGTTGACCAGCACGTCCACGTCGAGGCTGTGTCCTTCCGGCCCACCCCCGCCGGGGCCGTCCAGCGCGCCCAGGTCGGCAAGGTCGACCGTCCAGGCCTCACCGCCCACCTCGGCCGCGGCCTTGCCCGCCGCCTCCTCGTCGAGGTCGGCGACGGTCACGGCTGCGCCAGCGGCGGCGAGACGTCGCGCGCACGCCAGCCCGATGCCGCTGGCACCGCCGGTGACCAGGGCCCGCTTGCCGGCCAGGTCTGGCTCCGACATTCCCGTCATGCGTCCTCCTGTTGGTCGTCGTTCCCACTGCCCAGACCACGTCTCACGAACCGCATCGTCTCCTCGAACACGTGGTCGGGGATGGTGTGCCGCTCGTCCCACAGCACGTAGCGCATCCCGATCAGCTCGCCGGTCCCCATCAACGCCCAGGCGACGACGTCAGGGTCCAGGTCGGCGACCTCGCCGGCGCCACGCGCCCGGGTGAGCCCCTCGACGTACCCCTCGACGATCCGCTCGTAGTGCAGCCTCAACGTGTGCGGCGAGACGAACTCGGCCTGCCTGATGATCCGGTACAGCGCCGGGTGCTCCCCGGTGAAGCGGAAGAACGCCTCGAACCCGCGGCGCTCGGCGTCGGAGCGGGTGGTGCCCTGCGAGCTCGCCTCGGCCATCGCCTGTCGCACCCGGTGGTTGAGGTCGATCACCAGCTCGTCGAAGATCTCCTGCTTGCCGGAGAAGTAGATGTAGAACGTGCCCTGGGCGACCCCGGCGGCCTCGGTGATCTTGACGATGGAAGCGTCGTGGTAACCGCGCTCCGCGAACACCCGCTCGGCCGCCTCCAGCAGCCGCCGCCGGGTGTTGCTGCCGCGGTCGGTGCGCGGCACCCGGTCCTGGTTGCTCATCGCTGCTCCCCCTTCCGGTTCTCCAGCCCGTCACGCAGCGCCGGCCGGTCGATCTTGCCCGACCCGGTCAGCGGCAGCGCGTCGTCGACGACGACACGCCGCGGCACCTTGAAGCCGGCCAGGTGCTGGCGGACCCCGGCCCGGACCCGCTCGGGGTCGAGGGCCGCGCCTGCCCGGGGCACCACGAAGGCGACGCCGACCTCGCCCCACTGCTCGTCCGGGACACCGACCACCGCTGCGGCGGCGACGTCGGGGTCGCGGAGCAGCGCCTGCTCCACCTCGCCGGGGTAGACGTTCTCCCCGCCGCTGATGTACATCGTGGTCGACCGGCCGACCAGCCGGTAGCCGCCATCCGAGCCGCGCTCCGCGATGTCGCCGGTGACCAGCCAGCCGCCGGCGAGCGCACGCGCGGTCTCCTCCGGCCTGCCCCAGTAGCCCATGAACACGTTCGGCCCGCGGACCACCAGCTCACCCCGGTCGCCCTCGGCGGGCCGTCCGGTGACCGGGTCGCGGAGCGCCACCTCGACCTCGGGATAGGGGAGCATGCCACCGCCCGGCTCCGCCTGGCACAGCACGTTGGGGCCGGCCTCGGTGAGCCCGTAGCCGGCCACCAGCGGCAGCCCACACCCGGTCCAGGTCGCCAGCAGCCGGTCCGAGGTGGGCGCGCCGCCGACAAGGGGCAGGCGGAGGCTGGACAGGTCGGTCCCGGCGAACCCGGGGCGCTCCGCGAGCATCTGGTACGACGTGGGGACGCCCATCGTTACGGTCACCCGCTCCTCGGCGACGCGCGCCAGGACCGTGTCGGGGTCGAACGCCGGCTCCACGACCACCCGCGCACCGGTCAGCCAGGCCAGCAGCGGCTGGACGTTCCAGGCCGCGACGTGGAACTGCGGCAGCACGACCAGCACCACGTCCTCGGGGGTCATCGCGATCCGCCCGTCCAGCGACCGGTTGGTCCACCAGCAGTTCGCGTGGCTGAGCAGGATCCCCTTCGGGGCTCCGGTGCTGCCGGAGCTGTAGAGCAGCAGCACGGGGTCCTCGAGGCTCAGCTGGCCGGTCCCGCCCTCCGCACGGGACCGCAGGTCCGGCAGGTCGTCCTCGAGTTCCTCGGCCCCGAGCAGCACGCTCGGCGGCGGGTCGTCGAGCAGAGCACCTGCCTGACGCACGGCGGTCCGGTGGCTGGTGTCCGTGGCGACGAGCGCCGGCCGGGCGTCCTCGAGCATGGCCGCGAGCTCCGTCGTACCCGCCCGCCAGGACAGCGGCACGAGCACCAGCCCGGCCTTCGCACAGGCGAAGAAGGCCACGACGTGGTCGGCGCTGTTCGCGGTCACGGTGGCGAGCCGGTCCCCGCGCCCGAGCCCGGCGGCACGCAGCCGTTCCGAGAGCCGGGCCGACCGTTCCTCGAGGTCGGCGTAGCTGAGCCGGGCGGCGCCGTCCTGGACCGCGACCCGGCCCGCGCCGTGCCGGGCACCGTGCGCCGGCCAGTCGCCGAGGAGCAGGGGCGCACTCATGCGCTGGCCCGCTTTCTGGCCGGGAGCCGGACCCACGAGCGCACCGGCCGGCCGCCCGGCCGGACCAGGGAGGCGACCCCGCCGGGCAGGAACAGCACCACCAGCACGAACAGCACGCCGAGGATGAACAGCGGCTGGGACAGCGGGACGCGCGCGACCGCGGGCAGCGCCGCGACGGTGTCGGAGCCGGCGAGCGCGCCGAGCCGCTGGTCGAGCAGCGTGTAGGCGAATCCGCCCAGCATCGCGCCCCAGCGCACCCCGGTGCCGCCGAGGACCACCATCACCAGCAGCGCCAGGGTGAACTCCGGAGTGGTGACGTCCGCGGTGGCTCCGCCGACCAGCAGCACGTACACCACCCCGCACAGCGTCGCCAGCGTCGAGCCGGTCACGAACGCGAGAAGCTTGAACGTGTAGCTGCGCACCCCGAGCACCGCGATGCGCTGCTCGTTCTCACGGATCGCCGCCCACACGTGACCGGCCGCCGACGTGGTGGTCAGCCGGACCACGAGGTAGACCACGACCGCGAGGGCGAGGGCGAGCCAGTACACGTTGCGGGTGTTCACAACGCCGACGAGCGCCTCGGGCAGCCGGGACACGTCCAGGCCCAGCCCCTGCTCACCGCCGGTGACGCGCAGCGGGTCCTGCACCACCAGCACCGAGCCGGCCTGCGCGAAGGCGAGCGTGACCATGGCGAAGGCGATGCCGCGCACGCGGAGGCTGACCGCGCCGGCCAGCGCGGAGAGCACCAGTCCGCAGCCCAGCGCGAGCAGCACCGCCGGCGCCGGTGCCCAGTGCCAGACGCCGAGCGCGATGGCCATCACGTAGACACCGACGGCGAAGTAAAGCGCGTGCCCGAACGACAGCAGCCCGGTGAACCCGAACAGCAGGTCGTAGCTGAGCGCGAGCGCCGCGAACACCAGGCAGATCGCCAGCAGCTGCAGGGTTCCGGGGCTGGCGAACTCGCCTGGCAGCACGCCCGGGACGGTGAGCGCGGAGAAAGGCAGCAGTGCCAGCACGACCACCAGCGTGATCCCGCCGAGCAGCCGGGCCCGCCTCACAGCGTCCTCCCCAGCAGACCCTGCGGCCGCACCAGCAGCACCAGCGCGAGCAGCAGTACGACGGACAGGTCGCCGATCCCGCTGGCCGCGTAGTAGTTGGTGAACTGCTGGACCAGCCCCACGACCGCGGCCGCGAGCGCGGACCCGGGCACCGACCCGAGGCCGCCGATCACCACCACGATGAACGCGTAGATGAGCAGTGACGAGCCGAGCCCGGGGGTCACCGACCCGAAGTACACGCCGGCCAGCGCACCCGCGAGACCGGCTGCGGCACCGCCGAGCGTGAACACCAGCGTGAACGCCCGCCGTACGTCGATGCCGAGCGCGGTGACCATCGCCCGGTTCTCCACCCCGGCGCGGACCACCAGCCCGTAGCGGGTGCGGCGCAGGAACAGCACGAACAGCCCGAGCACCACCAGCCCGGCCAGCACGGTGACCACCCGGCCGTGCGGGATCAACGCTCCGGCGACGCTGCTGGTGTCGGTCATCCAGGACGGCACCGGGTACACCTTCGGGTCGGTGCCCCAGATCCCGCTGAGCAGCGCGACGATCGCCAGCGCCAGGCCGACGGTGACCAGCACCTGGGCGACCTCCCGCTCGTAGAGCGGTCGCACCAGCAGCAGCTCCACGAGCGCGGCCAGCACCGCGCTGCCGACCGTGCCCGCGACCACCGCGACCAGCATCCGGGCGGTCGCCGGACCTCCCACGTGCACCGACGCCCACCAGCCGAGGTAGGCGCCGACGCCCAGCACCGCGCCGTGCGCGAAGTTCAGCACCCGCATCAGCCCGAAGATCAGCGAGAGGCCGGAGGCGATCAGGAAGTACAGCGCGCCGAGCCCGAGCCCGGTCACGGTCAGCACGATGACGGTGCTCATCGGGCGGCTCCGGTCTCCGCGGACACCCCGAGCAGCTGCCGGGTGAGTGCCTCGTCGTCCAGCAGCGCGGCCGCGTCACCGTCGTGCACCACCCGGCCCTGGTTGAGCACCACGGCGTGCCTGGCCAGCCGGCCGACCACACTGAGGTTCTGCTCGACCAGCAGCACCGGGACCGTCTGCGCGACCCGTTCCAGCACCCTCGCGACCTCGCCCACCACCTGCGGGGCGAGCCCCTTGGTGGGCTCGTCGACGAGCAGCAGCCGGTTCTCGGCGAGCAGCACCCTGGCCAGC
The DNA here is from genome assembly GCA_035690495.1 of Nocardioidaceae bacterium. Classification (GTDB taxonomy): domain Bacteria; phylum Actinomycetota; class Actinomycetes; order Propionibacteriales; family Nocardioidaceae; genus DASSKK01. The sequence goes on from DASSKK010000078.1 coordinate 28,139, forward strand.
GCGACCATCTGCTGCTGACCACCGGACAGCGTCCCGGCCCGCTGCCGCAGCCGGCGGCGCAGGTCCGGGAACAGCTCGAACACCGCGTCGTACCTCGGCTCCGCGGTGCCCCGCTCGGCGAGCCGCAGGTTCTCCGCGACGGTGAGCCCTGAGAACACCTCGCGGTCCTCCGGGACGTAGCCGACACCGCGCTGCACGATCCGGTGCGTGGGCAGCCCGTCGATGCTCTCCCCGTCCAGCCGCACCGAGCCAGTGCGGGGTCGCAGCCCCATCACCGCGAGCAGCGTGGTGGTCTTGCCGACGCCGTTGCGGCCGAGCAGAGCGGTGACGCCGGTGGGCGCCACGTCGAAGGAGACCCCGTGCAGGATCTGCGACCCGGCAATGCGCACCTGTACGTCGGACAGCCGCAGCACCGGCTCCGCGGTCACCCCGGCTCCAGCCACTGGCGCTCCAGCCACAGGCGCTCCAGTCACAGGGGCTCCCCGAGGTAGGCCGACTGCACGGCCGGGTCGGCCATCACCGCGTCCGGCGTGTCGCAGGCGAGCAGGCTGCCGTGGTGCATGACCGCGATCCGGTCGGCCAGGCCGAGGATGACCTCCATGTGGTGCTCGACCATCAGCACGGTGATGCCCTGGTCGGCGTGCAGGTCGCGGATCAGCGCGACCACCTCCGGCACGTCCTCCATGCCCAACCCGGCCATCGGCTCGTCGAGCAGCAGCACCTGCGGCCGGCCGGCCAGCACGATGGCGAGCTCCAGCTTGCGCTTCTCCCCGTGCGAGAGCGAGCCCGCCGGTGCCGAGGCCTGGCCGCTCAGGCCGACCCGCTCGAGACAGTGCCGCGCCCTGGCGAGCAGCTCACCGCCCCGCCCGGCGGGCGGCCCCCACAGCCGGGCGCCCGCGCCGGCCTCCGCGGCGAGCCGGACGTTCTCGACCGCACTGAGCGCCGGGAAGACGCTCGAGGTCTGGAACGTGCGGCCGAGCCCAGCCGTGGCCCGGCTGTGCGGCGTCAGCCGGGTGATGTCCCGGTCGGCCATCCGCACCGTGCCGCTGCTGGGCAGCACCACCCCCGAGAGCAGGTTGAACAGCGTGGTCTTGCCCGCGCCGTTCGGCCCGATCACCCCGACGAACTCGCCGGCGGCCACGTCGAGGCTCACGTCGTCGAGGATGTGCACCCCGCCGATGGAGTACGACAGCGCGCGCACCGCCAGCGTGGCGCC
>DASSKK010000079.1:0-7997 GCA_035690495.1 Nocardioidaceae bacterium
ACGGGGAGGTCGCAGCGTAGTGGTGCGGGCAGTCGGACTTTGCCCACCAGGAGGGGGCAGAGCCCGACTGTGCTGGGCGGAGTTCTGCGCTCGCTCCGTCTCTGCCCCGTCAGACGGGGCAGAGACCTACTGTCCGCAGGACGACTGTCAGCGCGGCCGACTGTCAGCGGGCAGGTAGCGGATCCCGGGAGATCGGGCAGGACATGCACCGCGGGCCGCCGCGACCGCTGCCGAGCTCGGAGCCGGCGATCCGGATGACCTCGATCCCGGCGGCCTCCAGCGCGGCGTTGGTGACCGTGTTGCGCTCGTATCCGACGGTCAGGCGCGGCGCGAGGGCGAGGGTGTTGTTGCCGTCGTCCCACTGCTCGCGCTCGGCGGTGACCGGGTCCAGACCGGTGTCGATCTGGTGCAGCGTGTCGATGCTCATCGCCTTCGCGGCGGCGACCAGGAAGGGCTCGGCCGCGCCGACCTGCAGGACCAGGTCCGCGTCTGCCTGCCCGTGAGGACCCTCGTGCCCGGTGCGCTCCGTGCAGGTCGCCGTGAATGCCTGCAGGCGGTCGGCGACGTTGGGGTACATCACGATCTTGTCGACGTCGACCATCGTGCACACCGTGTCCAGGTGCATGGTGGCGCGCTCCTGGGCGATCGGCACCGCGAGCACGGTGTGCACCAGGTCCGCGGCGAGCACCTGGCGCGCCAGCCGCTCGGCCCCGGCCGGCGTCGTACGCTCGCCGACCCCGATCGCGATCACGCCTGGACCCAGCAGGAGCACGTCACCGCCCTCGACGTGCTCGCGCTGCCAGCCGTGGATGGCCGGCGTGCCCGCGAAGCGCGGGTGCTCTGAGTAGATCAGCTCGGTCAGCTGGGTCTCGCGCTCGCGGGCCGGAAGCGACAGAGAGGTGATCGCCACCCTGTCACGGATCCACACGCTCGAGTCGCGGGTGAACAGCAGGTTCGGGAGCGGGTCGATCAGGAAGTCGTCGTGGGCCAGCAGGCTGGTGACCAGACCGTGCCCGCCGCGGACCTCGTCGTTGCGCACCCCGGCGGTCAGGAACGTCGCGAGCTCCGCCGGAGTCTGGGAGTGCAGCGCCTCGGTGAGGTAGCCGCGCAGCGTGTCGCCGAGGTGCAGGCTGGCCATCGCGCCGGCGATCGCGTGCTCACGCGCCTGCTCGGACTCCAACGTGGCGGTGAGCAGGTCCATCAGGTAGAGCACCTCGACATCCCGGTCCCGCAGCGCCTGGGCGAACGCGTCGTGCTCGTCCTGGGCGCGGCCGACCCAGGGGATCCCGTCGAAGAGCAGCTTGTCGTTGTTGCGGGGGGTGAGCCGCTTCAGCTCCGGTCCGGGCCGGTGCAGCATCACCGTGCGGAGCCTGCCTACCTCGCTGTCCGCGCCGTGCTGCGGGGTGTGCTGCGCCATAGCCGCACCCTACCGACATCGGTACGCCGAGCGGTCAGGCGAGGATCTCGTAGAGCGACCAGGCCGCGAGCCCGAGGCAGACGACAGCCCCGATGTAGTGCAGCAGGGAGAGCCGCATGTAGCGCAGCAGCACCCGCCCGACCAGGACCGCGAGCCCGGAGACGGTGAGCAGCGCCCCCCAGGCGCCGATGAACACCTCGACATGCTCGTGGAAGCGGGCCACGAAGTTGATCGTGAGGATCTGCGAGAGGTCGCCCCACTCTGCGGCGAACAGCACCAGGAACGACGCGCCGACCGCCTTGAAGGCAGAGCGCTCCTCGGTGGTCGCCTTGGTGTACTCCTCCTCCTGCTCCTTCTCGCCCGCCTCTGCGCCCGGCGCGGTACGGAGCAGCACGAGCGCCCCGATCAGGAAGATCAGCATGGTGACGAGGCGGATGATCCAGTCGGGGACGAGCTCGGTGACGATCGTTCCGACGGTGACTGCGATGAGCGTCTGGATCAAGAACGCCAGCCCCACCCCGATCCACACGCTCAGCGGCTTGTAGCGGGTGGACAGCACGAGCGCCGCGATGAACGTCTTGTCGGGAAGCTCGACGATGAAGATCGCACCGAACGTGATGGCGATGACGGCGAGATCCATGCGGTCCTTACGTGTCGGAGCCTGATGGTCGAGCGTGGTCGAACGTCCTGGTCACGGCGATCGCGTCCGCGAGCACGTCCTTGGCCGGCCGGCCGGTTGCGGCGGCCAACCGCGCCACGTCGTCGTACTCAGGCTGGACGTTGACGACCTCGCCGTCGTGCAGGGCAAGTTTCACACGGACCCGACCGCCGGTCACATCGACGGTGCGCACCTGCCGCTCCAATGCGGTCTTGGCGACCAGGGACTCCCTCAGCCCGATGGTGGAGGTCTGCCGGAAGATCTCGGTGCGTACGGCGTCCGCGACCGTGGGGAGGTCGGTGCGCACCAGGACCGACAGCGTGTGCGCAGGGCGGCCCTTCTTCATCAGGATCGGTGTCAGCCAGGCGTCGCTCGCTCCCGCCTTCAGCAGGCTGGCGATCACGTTCGGCCACAGCCGGGGGTCCAGGTCGTCGACGTTGGTCTCGAGCACCAATGCTTCATCGGTGGTTGAGGAGCGGAGGAGCGGAGCGGTCTGCGTCGGAGGTTGAGGAGCGGAGGAGCGGAGCGGAGGAGCCCCTCGAAACCTCGAAACCACCGGCTCGCCGACGAACAGCCGCAGCACGTTCGCGCGTCCCGGGGGGTCCTTGCTCCCGGCGCCCGCGCCGACGTGCGCGACGGTCATCGCCGGCTGGGGTCCGTAGCTCGTGGCGGTGGCGGTCAGCAGAGCCGCACCGGTCGGCGTGCACAGCTCCATCCCCGCAGCGCCCTCGGGGCCGGCGTAGGAAGGAACGCCGCGCAGCAGCTCGGCCACCGCCGGCGGCGGGACCGGCAGCTGCCCGTGCGCGGAACGGGTCCAGCCCGAGCCTACGGCGACGGCGGACACCACAACCCGGTCGAGACCCAGCTCGTCGATGCCCGCGCACACACCGACCACGTCCGCGATCGCGTCCAGCGCACCGACCTCGTGGAACGAGACGTCGGCGGGATCGATGCCATGCACCCTTCCCTCGGCCTCGGCCAGCCGGGCGAAGACGCCGGCGGCGCGCACGCGCACCGACTCGGACAGTGCCGCCTGCTCCAGCAGGCCCTCGATGTCACGCCAGGTCCGGTGGGTCCTGCTGTCGGCCACCTCCACATGGCAGCGGGTGGCGGCGAGGCCACCCCGCTGCACGTCCTCGACCTGGAGCTCGACCCGCTCGGGCGCGACCGCGGTGACCGCTGCCTGGAGCGTGTCGATGGAGACGCCGGCCCCGACCAGCGCCGCCAGAAGCATGTCGCCGCTGGCGCCGGCCGAGGCGTCCACCCAGCCGATCACCCCTCCCTCCCCCGATTCGTCCGCGAATTTGCGTCCTGTTCACGCGGGGCAACCGCGGACGAATCGGTGTTGCGGGCCACCCGGGCGGCGAACACGCCGGCGCCGTAGCCGTTGTCGATGTTCACCACGACCACGCCCGGCGCACACGAGTTGAGCATCCCCAGCAGTGCGGCGACACCGCCGAGCGATGCGCCGTACCCCACGCTGGTGGGCACCGCGACCAGCGGCACGCCCGTCAGGCCGCCGACCACGCTGGGCAGCGCCCCTTCCATGCCGGCCACCACGATCAGGCAGTCGGCGCGCGCCAGGTCCTCCCGTGCGGCCATGACCCGGTGCAGGCCGGCCACGCCGACGTCCTCGACTCGGTGCACGCCGGCGCCGTAGACCTGCGCGGTGAGCGCCGCCTCGGCGGCTACCGGAGCGTCGGAGGTCCCGGCGGACACGACGGTCACCAGGCCGCGGGGAGCGGGCAGGCTGCCGAGGGTGACCGCGCGCGCCGTGTCGTCGAGGACCGCGTCCGGCAGCGCGTTCGTCACGGCTTCGACCGCGGCGTCGCCCAGACGGGTGGCGAGCACCGCCTGCTCGGGATGGGCGGTGTGCAGCGCCCGCAGGATGGCGACGATCTGCTCCGGTGTCTTCCCGGCGCCGTAGACGACCTCGGGGTCGCCGGTTCGGGCGGCTCGATCGATGTCCACGCGCGCGAATCCCAGGTCCTTGATGTCGCCGATGCGGTCGCCCATGCGGTGAATCTATAGGGTTGGCCCGTGCCCGGAATCCCGCCCGCCCGCTACGCCTACCTCGGCCCGGAGGGCACGTTCACCGAGCAGGCGCTGCGAGGCCTGCCCGCGGCGGCGAAGGCCGAGCTGCAACCGTGCTCGACGGTCACACTGGCGTTGGCTGCGGTGCGCACCGGCGAGGCCGACGGTGCCGTGGTTCCGATCGAGAACTCCGTGGAGGGCTCGGTCCCGGTGACCCTCGACGAGCTCGCCACCGGCGAGCCGCTGATGATCACGCGCGAGATGACCGTGCCGATCGCGTTCAGCCTGCTGGCGCGTCAGGGCGTCAAGGCCGAAGAGGTACGCCGGGTGGCGACACATCCGCATGCCGCGGCGCAGACCCGGCGGTGGCGGGCCCTGCACCTGCCGGACGCCCAGACCCTGCACGTGTCCTCGACCGCGCAGGCGGCGTTCATGCTGACCCGGCCGGACTGCGAGTGGGACGCCGCAATCGCCGCGCCGGTCGCCGGGACGCACTACCGGCTGGCCACGCTCGCCACCGGGATCGGCGACAACCCGGACGCGGTGACCCGGTTCGTGCTGGTCTCCCGGCCCGGTCCGCCGCCACCGCCCACCGGGCGGGACAAGACGTCCATCGTCGCGTTCATGCGCGAGGACCATCCCGGCGCACTGATGGAGATCCTCGACCAGCTCGCCATGCGCGGGGTGAACATGACCCGCATCGAGTCGCGTCCGACCGGGGCGGCGCTGGGCAACTACTGCTTCTCGATCGACTGCGAGGGACACCTGGGCGACGCCCGGGTGGGGGAGGCGCTGATGGGGCTGCGCCGGGTCTGCGCCGACGTACGCTTCCTCGGCTCCTACGAACGCCACGACGGGGTCGCCCCGGACATCCGCGTGGGCACCTCCGACGAGGAGTTCCTCGACGCCGCGGCCTGGTTGGCGCGCCTCCGCAACGGCGACTGAGCGGCCTCCTAGGCTCTGCGCCAAATGAACGTTCTCGTCCTTGTGGTGGCCGTCGCGCTGGTGCTGGCCGTCGTCGCCCTCGGAGTCGCTCTCGCCGTCGCGCTGCTCGTCTCGAGGGGCAGCCGGCGGCGGGCACGGCGTAGCTCCGAGAAGAGCTTGCCCACCGACGTGGCCGGCCTGCGCGCGGAGGTCCAGGCGTTGCGGATGGAGGCCCGGGACGCGTTGCGGCACCTCGCGGTGGTCCGCTACGACGCGTTCGGCGACATGGGCGGACACCTGTCGTGGTCGATGGCGCTGCTCGACGACGGCGGCAACGGTGTGGTGCTGACCTCGATCCACGGACGCAGCGACGCGCGGACCTATGCCAAGAACATCGCCGAGTGGCACTGCGACCAGGCGCTGTCGCCGGAGGAGGACGAGGCGGTCAAGTTCGCGCGCGCCGGCTAGGACACGCCGGCTCCGCACGGGCCGCCGCGGCGGGCGGTCAGGGTGGCGCGGTCGACGTCGAGGACGACGGTGGCCAGCGTCCCGTGCCGCAGCACGGGGTCCTGGTCGGGGTCGGAGTGCCGGCACACCCCTCCGTCGGGGTCGTGGTGGTGCATCGCCGCGAGTACGGCGTCGGCGTCGCGTGGCACCCGGCCGGTGAGCGCGGCGAGCAGGTGGTCGCGGCGCACCCTCGAGCTGGGACCGATGGCGGCGGCGATGCAGCCGTCCCGGCCGGTCTCGGAGACGAAGTGGTTGGTGCGCACGAGCAGGCCGTCGGTCGGCTCGAGGACACCGGGCCCACCCGGGAACAGCTCGATCGAGGCGGCTGCGCCCGCGCGGTCGGCCACGGTCAGCGATGTCGAGGCGGTCGTGGAGGCCGCTTCGGTGATCGCCAGCGCGTCGGCCAGCGACTGCCCAGAGTCGAGGATCGCCCTCGAAAGAAGGTGCACCGGATAGCCCACCTTCTCCTCGGCGGCCGCCTTCGCGTCGTTCTCGTGGTGCAGCATGTTCAGCATCACCCCGACGCCCGTCGAGCTGACGCCGATCTTGGCGAGCATCCCGAACTCGGTCACGGTCTGCACGATCCGGCCGTCGGGGTGCGGGATCGTCCAGTGCAGCCAGTGCGGGGCCATCGCGTCGTACCAGTCCCAGGTCTGCACCGCGACCGGCGCACCGTCCGGTGGGAGGGCGACCACCGTGGAGCACTCGCCCTGCCCCGTCGGGTCGGCGGCGACCAGGATCTCGGTGCGGGCGTTGATCGAGGCCACGTCGCGGACGGGGACTCCGGCACCCGCGGCGATCCCGGCGATCTCGTCCTCCTGCGCCGGGGCGACGTCCAAGATGGCCTGCCAGGCGCGGTCCGCCCACGCGTCGACGTCGAAGTCCCCGCCGCCGGCACGGCGTACGAACAACCGTCGGTACGCCGCGACCGTGGCGCTCACCTGGTCGGCGAAGTGCTCGCCGAACTCCACGCCACGCTCGTGGGGGGACAGGACCGAAGAGGTGAAGGTGGGGATGCTCACGGGTCCAGGCTAGTGCCTGGCCGGGATCGTGACGTGGGCGTAGCGCCCGGTGTTCTTCTCGACAGGGACGTGGAACTTCAACGACTCGTTGTGCGCGAAGCCGATGCTCAGCAGCACGACCTCTCCCGCCTTGACGTGGTAGGCGTTGACCCGGATGGCGTGAGTCTTCGCGAGCCGCACCTTCTGGCGGACGGGAAGGGCGACGCTGTGGAAGAGTGCGACCGGCACGTGGGTCTCGTCGGTGTCCAGCCCGACATCGACGATCCGGTCCGGTTTGGTGGACTGGTTCACCACGGTCGCCGCCACGGTGCCGTAGCCCGAGCCGTCCACGACGACGACTGTGTTGACGACCTTCACCGGCGTCTCGCGGTTGGAGGTGCCGGTCGGCGGAGAGGCATGTCCGCCGTAGTACCGGCCGCACGAGGCGAGCACCAGAGTGGCGATCAGGGCCAGCAGGGTCGCGATGAGGGCACGGGTCGGGACACGAACGGATCGAACAGCCATGTACGGGATGTGCCCGAACCCTCGCGCCGGAAACGCCCCATCCGACGCCGACCCGTCCCGTCTGCAGGTCTCAGCGGGGCACGCGGACCAGCAGCCGCCCGTGCAGGCACTCGGCGTGCAGCTCGCGTCCGGCGCCGATCGCGTCACCGTCCAGCTGCCGGGGGGTGTCCAGCGGGGCACGCACGCTCACGCTGCGTCCGGTCATCCGCTTCAACGACTCGTCGGTACGCCGTCGGCGCCCCAGCACGCGCATCGCCAGCGGGACCCAGGACACGAAGCGGCGGGGGTGCAGGATCACCACGTCGAGAATGCCGTCGTCGATGCGCGCGTCGGGCAGCAGCGGCATCCCCGCCTGCAGGAAGCCGACGTTGCCGATCACCACGGTGCGTGCACGGGCCTGCGTCCACTCGCCGCCGTCGACGCTGACCTCCAGCCGCCAGACGGGGAACATCAGGTTGCGCAGCGCCGAGACCAGGTAGGCAAGCCAGCCGACGCGGGCCTTGACCGACTCGCTGGCCCCTTCCATCATCGCCGCGTCGAACCCCATTCCGGCCATCACCAGGAAGTGCTCGTCATCGCCGAGCCCGTCGCCGTGCACGCGGACCAGGTCGATGGCCCGGTCCTGGCCGCGCAGCGCGACCTCGACCGCCGCCGGCAGGTAGAGCGGCAGTCCGAGGTTGCGGGCCAGCAGGTTCCCGGTGCCTGCGGGGATCACGCCGACCGTGACTCCGGTGCCGGCGAGCTCGGCGCACACCGTGCGCACCGTCCCGTCCCCGCCGCAGACCAGCACCAGCTCGGCGCCGGAGATCGCGGCCTGCTCGGCCATCGCCCGGCCCGGGTCCGCCACCGTGGTCTCGTACCACGCCGGCGGTCCCCACCCGGTGGCGGCGGCGGTGCGCTCCACCATGGCCCGGAACGCCGCCAGGTCCCC
>DASSKK010000080.1:0-21098 GCA_035690495.1 Nocardioidaceae bacterium
GCTCGACCTCCTGGTCCACCAGCGCCTTCACCTTGGCGACGAGGCGGTCCTGGAACGGGCCCTGCGCGGTCAGCAGGCGCAGCGCGACGTAGGTCTCGTTGCGCAGGAACTCCTGCAAGGCGCGCGACTCCACGATCGTCACCAGGTAGCGGCGCAGCGCCTCGACGAGCCGGCTGGTCCCGCGCCGCCGGCTCGTCGCTGCCCAGATGTCGTCGATCACCGACTCGCTGAGCGACCAGATCACGTCCTGGAGCAGCTGCTCGCGGTCGCCGGTCCAGCGGTAGAGCGTGTTGCGGGAGACGCCGAGCTCGGCGGCGAGCTCGCGCATGTCGAGACGGCGGCCCTCGAGGTAGATGCGTGTCGCCGCGGCGTACGCCGCCTCGCGTGTGGGCCTCTCCGCCATGGCACGCACTGTAGCGGGCTGTGAGGACACTTACAGGATGTGTCACTTGTAGGACAGATCCCGCGTGTGTCACTCTCGATCCATGGATGCTGACGTCATCGTCGTGGGAGCCGGCCTGGCCGGGCTCGTGGCCACCGCGGAGCTCGCCGACGCGGGCAAACGCGTGCTGCTGCTGGACCAGGAGCCCGAGCAGAGCCTGGGCGGTCAGGCGTTCTGGTCGTTGGGCGGCCTCTTCCTCGTCGACTCTCCCGAGCAACGACGGATGGGCATCAAGGACTCCTACGACCTCGCGCTCCAGGACTGGATGGGCAGTGCGCAGTTCGACCGCGAGTGCGACCACTGGCCGCGCAAGTGGGCCGAGGCCTACGTCGCCTTCGCGGCCGGCGAGAAGCGGCAGTGGCTGCACGACCAGGGGCTGCGGCTGTTCCCCGTCGTCGGCTGGGCCGAGCGCGGCGACGGTCGCGCCGGTGGCCACGGCAACTCCGTGCCGCGCTTCCACCTCACCTGGGGCACCGGCCCCGGTGTGGTCGCGCCGTTCGAGCGCCGGGTGCGCGAGGCGGCCGCCCGCGGCCTGGTCACCTTCGGCTTCCGCCACCGGGTCGACGACCTGGTGAAGTCCGGCGGCGTCGTCACCGGCGTCCGTGGCGCGGTGCTGGCGCCCGACGACATGGAGCGCGGCAAGGCCTCGAACCGCGAGGTCGTCAGCGACTTCGAGTACGCCGCGCAGGCCGTGATCGTGACCTCCGGGGGCATCGGCGGCAACCACGAGCAGGTCCGCAAGCAGTGGCCGGTCGACCGGCTCGGCCGGCCCCCGAAGTTCATGGTGGCCGGCGTGCCGGCGCACGTGGACGGGCGGATGCAGTTCATCACCGAGGCCGCCGGCGGCGAGATCATCAACCCCGACCGGATGTGGCACTACACCGAGGGCCTGCGCAACTGGGACCCGATCTGGGACAACCACGGCATCCGCATCCTCCCCGGACCGTCGTCGCTGTGGCTCTCCGCGACCGGCGAGCGCTTCCCGGCGCCGTACCTGCCCGGCTTCGACACCCTCGGCACGCTCGGCGCGATCCTGCGCACCGGCTACGACTACTCGTGGTTCGTGCTGACGCAGAAGGTGATCGAGAAGGAGTTCGCGCTCTCCGGCTCCGAGCAGAACCCCGACCTGACCGGCAAGGACATCCCGCTTCTGCTGAAGCGGGTGCGCCGCGGAGCCGCGGGACCCGTCGAGGCGTTCAAGCAGCACGGCGAGGACTTCGTGGTCCGCGACGACCTGCCGGCCCTGGTCGAGGGCATGAACGCGCTCACCGGCGACGACCTGGTCGAGCTCGAGCCGCTGCGCGCGCTGATCGAATCGCGCGACCGGGAGATCGACAACCCGTTCTCCAAAGACCTGCAGATCGCGGCGCTGCGGTCGGCCCGCTCCTACCGTGGCGACCGGCTGATCCGTGTTGCCCGCCCGCACAAGCTGCTCGACCCGCGCAACGGGCCGCTGATCGCGGTGCGCCTGCACATCCTGACCCGCAAGACCCTCGGCGGGCTGGAGACCGACCTGGATGGTCGGGTGCTCCGCGAGGGCGGATCGCCGCTCGCCGGGGTGTACGCCGCCGGAGAGGTCGCCGGGTTCGGCGGGGGAGGCATGCACGGCTACAACTCGCTCGAGGGGACGTTCCTCGGCGGCTGCCTGTTCTCCGGGCGCACCGCCGGCCGCGCGGCAGCCCGCGCCGTCGCCTGAGCGGGTCAGACGGCGCCGTGGCCGGCCGGGATCCTCTCGTCCTCGGGCACCGGCCCGGGCGGGGTGCCGTCCCCGAACGGCCGGCCGCCGAGCTGCGCGCGGTGGTGCTCGCCGAGCCACCCGGAGAGGTCCGGTCCCTTCGGCACGATCCGGGTCGGGTTGATGCCGGTGTGCACGCAGTAGTAGTGCTGCTTGATCTGCGCGAAGTCGATGGTGTCGCCGAAGCCGGGTGTCTGGAACAGGTCGCGGGCGTAGCCCCAGAGCGCCGGCATCTCGGTGAGCTTGTTGCGGTTGCACTTGAAGTGGCCGTGGTAGACCGCGTCGAAACGGGCGAGTGTCGTGAACAGGCGTACGTCGGCCTCGGTGATCTGATCGCCCATCAGGAAGCGCCGGCCGGTCAGCCGCTCCTCGAGCCAGTCCAGCGCGGCGAAGAGCCGGTCGTAGGCGTCCTCGTAGGCGGCCTGCGAGGATGCGAAGCCGCACTGGTAGACGCCGTTGTTCACGTCCCCGTACACCCGCTCCATCACTTCGTGCATCTCCGACCGGGCCGGGTTCGGCAGCAGATCCGGAGCGCCCTCGCGGTGGAACTCCTCCCACTGCGTGGACATGTCCAAGGTGATCTGCGCGTAGTCGTTGGTGACCACCTTCCCGGACTCGACCTCGACCATGGCAGGCACCGTGATCCCCTTCGGGTAGTGCGGGTCGCGGGCGAAGTACGCCGACTGGAGCCGCTCGATGCCCAGCACCGGGTCGCGTCCTCCGGGGTCGAGGTCGAAGGTCCACGACCGCTCGTCGTGGGTCGGAGCGCACAGTCCCATGCTGAGCGCGTCCTCCAGGCCCAGCAGACGGCGCACGATGATCGCCCGGTTGGCCCACGGGCAGGCGCGCGCCGCCACGAGCCGGTAGCGGTCGGGTTCCACGGCGTAGCCCTCCCGGCCGTCAGCCGTGATCCGGGTGGTGAGGTAGTCGGTGTCGCGTTCGAACGTTCCCGAGGTCATACAGCCATTCAACCAACCCGGTGTTCATCTGGGCCGGGCTCACTCCGGATGGTTGTGGGACGGCCCGCCGACGCGGAACGGCTCGGTGACGCCCTCGTACATCAGGTGCGTGACCAGGCCCTGGGTCGCGTGCTCGAGGTTGTGGCAGTGGTCCATCCAGATCCCCGGGTTGTCGGCGAGGAACGCGATCTGGTAGCTGTCGCCGTCGTCGACGTCGAGGCTGTCCACCCACCACGGGGAGCCCGTCGACCTCACCCCGTTGCGAGCCAGCACCACGGCGTGGTGGCCGTGCAGGTGCATCGGGTGGACGACGCCACTGTGGTTGGAGATGCGGATGAGGACGACGTCGCGGCGCCGCACGACGAACATCGGCATGTCCGGGAAGAGGTGTCCGTTGACCGTCCACCAGAAGCCGGGCTTGCCGTCCATCAGCCCGACTCTGCGGCCGATGTCGTAGACGAAGCGCCGGTCCGGCTTGCCGGGGTCGAACGGCAGCGGCGCGGACGTGCCGTAGGCGAGCAGGTCGAGCGCGCGGTCCGGGACGGGCACCGGCCGCGAGGTCGCCCCGGCGGGGCCGATCGTCAGCCACGTGCTGGGGCCTACGTTCACTCGTGTCGCCGACCCGTCCGCCGGGGCGGTCACCTGTACGTCCGCTCTGCCCCCGGCGGGAACCTCGACCGTCCTGCCGGTGACAGTGCCCGGATCGTGGACGGCGTACCCGTCGACCGCCACCAGCCGGTACGCCGCATCCGACCACGCCAGCAGCGGCACGTTGTCGGTGTTGACCAGCCGGACCCTCACGGTCTGGCCGGGCGACGCCTCGACCGTCGTGCCGTGTGGGCGGCCGTTGACGGTCGGGATGCCGTCGTAGCTGTGCGCGAGCGCGGTGAAGTCGCGCACGTCGCGCTCAGGATGCTTCGGGAGCACCACGAGGGCGCCGAACAGGCCACCTGCTACTTGTTCGTGGGATACCTGGTGAGAGTGGTACCAGTAGGTGCCCACATGCGGGGCGGCGAACCGGTAGGTGAAGTCCCCTCCGACGGGGATCGCGTCCTGGGTGACGCCGGCGACCCCGTCCTCCGCGTTCGGCACGTCGACTCCGTGCCAGTGGACGGTGATCCCGTCGGGCACCGACTCGTTGTGCACGTGCACCTCGACGAGCTGCCCGACGGTGACGGTGATCTGGGGGCCGGGCGTGCTGCCGTTGAGCGTGTATCCGTCGATGAGCCGCCCGTCTGCGAGCCGCACGCTCTGCTTGCGTGCGACCAGATGGACGAGCACGTCGGCCGGCCTCGACGTGTGCTCGGTCAGGTCGGCGACGCTGACGGTGCCGCCGGCGCCGCTTCCGTCTGCCGTCGCGCCCATGGCGTGGTCGTGGGGGCCGCCGCCGTAGTCGGCGTACCCCATGTCCATGACGGAGTACGCCGACGGCGGCAGGCTCGACCACCACAGCAGGCCGAGCGGAACGACGACCGCGATGCTCGCCAGGACGGCGGCCAGCAGCCGGACTCGGTCCTTGTGCCTCACCCTGGGCTCAGGCTCGTGCGCCCTCGCCCGCAGCCTGTATGGGCGCAGCCGCCGGGCCGGTGGCCAACGCTGTGTCGACTCGCCGCGCAGCGTAGACACCGAGCGCGAACAGGATCAGCGCATTCAGGCCGTGCAGGAAGCCCAGTTGCGGAGCCCCGAACGAGACGAACGCCAGGAGCACCTGGACGACCACGTCGAGCAGGATGAACGCCGCCCACTTGGCACCGCCCGGGACCTTCGCGAAGAAGGAGACGATCAGCAGCACGATTGCGACAAGCGGGATCAGGAACTGGCCGTTCATCCCGTGGATCATGAAGCCGATGCCACCGGGTGTGTCCGGCTGGGTGCCCTTGGTGATCGTGTGCTCGTCCATGTAGCTGAACAGGCCGAACGCCGCAAGGGCGATCGCGGCGGCCTGGACGGCGACGAGCACCGGGATCGCGTAGGCCAGGTACTTGTAGACGTTCCTCATGGGCGTGTTCCTCCGATTTTCGCCTTCCCGCACCCGGCTTCCGGGTCGGGGAGCCTCCCGAGCGCCTGCAGGACAGGATGACCTCATCGCGGCCGGTTGTCACCCATCTCCGGGATTTGATTTCGCGGGTCGGCAGGGCTTTCTTCCGGTACCAGCGGTCTTTGTGCCGGATCCGGTGGCCGGTGAGCGCCGGGTAGCCTCACGGTGTGCTCACCCTGGGACGACACAGCTTCGCCGACACCGACCTGCTGGTGATGGCGATCGTGAACCGGACCCGGGACTCCTTCTACGACCACGGCGCCACCTTCGAGGATGCCGCGGCGCTCGAGCGGGTGCACCGGGTGGTCGAGGAGGGTGCCGACCTGGTCGACGTCGGTGGTGTGAAGGCCGGGCCCGGTGAAGAGGTGGACGCCGAGGAGGAGATCCGGCGTACGGCGGGCTTCGTGGCGTCCGTGCGTGCGGAGTTCCCCGACCTGGTCATCAGCGTGGACACGTGGCGGGCCGAGGTCGCACGCGAGGTCTGCCGAGCGGGAGCCGACGTGCTCAACGATGCGTGGGGCGGCCACGACCCGGCGCTCGCCGAGGTGGCGGCGGAGTTCGACGCGGCCTTGGTGTGCACGCACACCGACGGGGCGGTGCCGCGCACCCCTCCGCACCGGCCGGCGTACGACGACGTGGTCGCCGCGGCTGTGCACGACACCGTTGCCCTGGCCGAGCGCGCGGTGAAGCTCGGTGTGAACCGGGACAGCGTGCTGGTCGACCCGGCGCACGACTTCGAGAAGAACACCTGGCACTCGTTGGAGCTGATCCGCCGGCTGGACGAGCTGGTCGCCACCGGCTGGCCGGTTCTGGTCTCGCTGTCCAACAAGGACTTCGTGGGGGAGACCCTCGACCTGCCCGTCGACGCACGGGTGACCGGGACGCTGGCCGCGACCGCGGTCTGCGCCTGGCAGGGAGCCCGGGTGTTCCGTGTGCACGAGGTGGAGCAGACGCGCCAGAGTCTCGACATGGTCGCCTCGATCCGGGGACATCGGGAACCCGCACTGGTGGTGCGGGGGCTGGCATGAGGGACCTTGCATGATCACTGCCGCAGTCCTCTGCCCGCACCCGCCGCTGCTGCTGCGAGAGCTGACCGGGCGGGCCGACCCGGGCGCCGACCTGCGCGTCGCCTGTGTGGCCGCGGTCGCCGAAGCGTGCGAGGGAGCCGAGCGGGCCGTGGTGATCGGCGGCGACGACACCACGGCGCAGTGGGACGAGTCGAGCCGGCTCCGCGCGGCCCGCTTCGGCGGATCTCCGGGGCATGCGTCCCCTCCGCCGGCCGATGCGGACTCCGCGCCGGATCTGCCGCTCTCCTTGGGGATCGGGCGACGCCTGCTCGACGATGCCGGCTGGTCGGGCCCGAGCATGTTCCTCGGCGTCTCCTGGGAGGCGTCGGACGCCGAGGTGCAGGAGCTCGCCGAGCGGATCGTCGCGATCGAGGGGCGGGTGCTGTTGTTGATCCTGGGCGATGGAAGCGCACGTCGGGGCGAGAAGGCGCCCGGCTACCTCGACGAGCGCGCCTTCGACTTCGACGACAGTCTCGCGAAGGCCCTCGACACCGGAGACGCTGCCTCGCTGGCGGGGCTCGACGTCGCGCTCGCGTCCGAGCTGATGGTGTTCGGTGCCGCGGGGCTGCGGGTGATGGGAGCGGTCGCTCTCAGGCAGGGAGAGCCGTCGCGGGCGTCGCTGACCTACAACGACGACCCGTTCGGGGTCAGCTACTTCATCGCCGTCTGGCGGTTCTAGCGTTGTGCGATGAGCAGCGCCTGACGCGAGAACGCGACCACCCCGTGCTCGTCGTACACCGTCGACGACGCGACGCCGACACGACCGCTGGACAGCGTGGTCTCGGCGTCCAGGCAGACCCATTCGCCGACCGGCGGGCGCAGCACGTGCACGGTGAGCTCGGTGTTCAAGAACCCCCACTCGTTCGCGTCCAGGGCTGCCGAGACGCCGGACGCGGAGTCGACGCAGATCATCAGCCGCTGCAGCGGACTCGCCTGCTCGCCGGCCACCAGCGCCACCTTCGGCCGCATCCACACCACCCCCGGCCCCGGCTCCGTGACCGCGCCCTTCACCCAGCGCCAGTCGATGGAGTCCATGTAGCCGCGTGACCAGCTGCTCGGCGGCTCCTTCGGGACACCGTCGTCCGGCGTGTGCTGCAGGGGAGAAGGGTCCTGGACAGGGCCGTCGTCGCGTGCGGGAAACAGCCAGGCGGTCGCCGTCGCGCAGGTGCGGTCGCGCGTCACGTCGTACAACGTCGCCTGGCACATCTGCACGCTCCGCCCGGGACGTACGACGTCGGCCTCGGCACGCAGTGGTCCGACCGGAACCGGCCCGAGCAGCTCCATCGTCAGCTGCCCCACGACCCGGTCTCCGTCGGAGATCAGCGACTCGATCGCCCGGGTCAGCAGCGCTGCCGGCGGGCCGCCGTGCTGGGCTTGCGGACCCCACGGGCCGACCGTGCCCGGAAGGGAGTCGAAGCCGGTCCCGGAGGCGACGTAGAAGCTGCTCACCGGGCCATCATGCCGGGCGTTGGTCGATTTCCCGATCGTGTCGGGACCTGTGTATTCTGACCTGTCGTTTGCCCCTCTAGCTCAGTCGGCAGAGCGTCTCCATGGTAAGGAGAAGGTCTACGGTTCGATTCCGTAGAGGGGCTCTGGGAAGGTCTCGTCCGGGTCGGGCGGGCTCCGTCCCGGTGGCGGGGTAGCTCAGGTGGTTAGAGCACACGGCTCATAATCGTGGTGTCGCGGGTTCGAATCCCGCCCCCGCTACTCAGCTAGACAACAGAGCACCAGACGCTCCCCAAGAGACAGACCGCAGTTCAGCCGAGGAAGGCAGGCACCACCGTGGCCAGCAAGAGCTCCGACGTTCGCCCCAAGATCACCTTGGCCTGTGTGGAGTGCAAGGAACGCAACTACATCACCAAGAAGAACCGCCGCAACGACCCGGACCGGATGGAGCTGAAGAAGTTCTGCCCGCGCTGCCGCAGGCACACCGCGCACCGCGAGACCCGCTGATCCTGGTCGGCGCATGCCCGTCGACAGCTCGCTGACCGGCCGCAGCTTCCCGCCGACCGAGGCCTACCTGGTCACCGAGGAGCGGGTCCGGGAGTTCGCGGCTGCCACCGGCTCGGCCTACGACGGCACTGCCGCGCCTGCCACCTTCCCGATCGTGGTCGCCTTCGCCGCGATGAACGCGCTGATGGCCGACCCGTCGGTCGGCATCGAGCTGCATCATGTGGTGCACGGCGAGCAGCGGTTCAGCTACACCCGGCCGGTCCACGCCGGGGACTCGCTGCGGGCGACCCTGACCGTCGACAGCCTGCGCAGCATGGGCGGCGCGGACATCATCGGCACCCGCACCGAGATCGTCGACGGCGACGACGCCCCGGTGTGCACGGCCTACGCGACCCTGGTGCACCGGGAGGGCGAATGAACCCGGACGACACCGTGCTGGCCAGCGGCGACGTGCTGCCGGAGCAGACCTACCGGGTGACGCGCGCCGACCTGGTCCGCTACGCCGGTGCCAGTGGTGACCGCAACCCGCTCCATTGGTCGGACCGGGTGGCTCGCTCGGTGGGTCTGCCCGGCGTGATCGCGCACGGCATGTACACCATGGCGCTGGCCGCCCGCGCGCTCGACACCTGGGCCGGCGCGACGGGCCGGGTCCGCGAGCTGGCCTGCAAGTTCATCAAGCCGGTCGTGGTCCCCGACGACGACGAGGGCGTGCAGGTGCAGGTGGCCGGCACCGTCACCGGCGTCGAGCAGGACGGCGTGCACGTCGCGCTCACGGTCACGTGTGGCGGCGAGAAGGTCCTCGGCCGGCCTCAGGCGGTGCTGGCCGTTGGCTGAGCGGCTGGCCGAGCTGACCACGCTGCGGCTCGGAGGGCCCGCCGGCACGCTCGTGCACGCCCGCGACGAGGGCGAGCTCGTCGGGGCCGTCCGCCGGGCAGACGAGTCCGGGGAGCCGATGCTGCTGGTCGCGGGCGGCAGCAACCTCGTCGTGGCCGACGACGGCTTCCCCGGCACGGTCGTGCTCGTCGAGACGTCCGGCGTGGAGGTGGACGTCGACGACTGCGGGGGAGCGGTGCTGACCGTCGCGGCCGGCGAGCCGTGGGACCCGCTGGTCGCCAGGGCGGTCGCCGAGGGATGGGTGGGCATCGAGGCTCTGTCCGGCATCCCCGGCAGCGTGGGGGCGACGCCGGTGCAGAACGTGGGCGCCTACGGGCAGGAAGTCTCCGAGGTGACCACCCGGGTGCGGACCTGGGACCGGAAGGCCGGCGAGCTGCGGACGTTCGCGGCGGCCGACTGCGGGTTCGGCTACCGCACGAGCATGTTCAAGCGGGAGCCGGACCGTTTCGTCGTACTCACCGTCGGGTTCCAGCTGCGGCTCGGGTCGCTGGGGGCGCCGCTGCAGTACGCCGAGCTCGCGCGCAGGCTCGGAGCGGACGGAGGAGCCCGCGTCCCGGCCGCCGACGTGCGCGAGGCCGTGCTCGAGCTGCGCCGTGGCAAGGGGATGGTGCTCGATCCGGACGACCATGACACCTGGAGCGCCGGATCGTTCTTCACCAACCCGCTCCTGGACGCCGACGCCGCGGGGACGCTGCCGGCCGAGGCGCCCCGCTGGCGGCAGCCCGACCGGCGCACGAAGGTCAGCGCGGCGTGGCTGATCGAGCACGCGGGCTTCGGCAAGGGCTACGGCAACGACCGGGCCGCCATCTCCGGCAAGCACACGCTGGCGCTGACGAACCGGGGCACCGCCTCGACGGCCGACCTGCTGGCGCTGGCGGCCGAGATCCGCGAGGGCGTGCACGCGGCGTACGGCGTGTGGCTGGTCAACGAGCCGACGCTGGTCGGCTGCGCGTTGCCTGGCCCGTCCTGAAGCAGGGTCGGTCTCACGGGGACGTGGAGACCGCCGCGAGGCCCATCACCACCACGAGCAGCAGCCACGCCACGAATGCCAGGACGTACACGGCGAGCAGGATGGTGCCGATGATGCCCAGGATGTATCCCGCCTGCGCCACGCCGCGGCCGCCGTACGCCCCGCCCGAGGCGTCGATCTCACGGACCGCGCGCCTGCCCTCGATCCAGGCCCACGGCGAGATGATGCCGCCGCACACCACCAGGCCGACGATGCCCACGACCAGGGCTGTCGTCGCCTTCGGGTGGTCGGGCCGGTAGTAGCCGGGGGGCGGGTAGCCGTACGGCGGGTACTGGTGGGGGCGCTGCCAGGGCTCTGTCGGCTCCTCGGCTCCCCCCGTGGGAGAGGACATGCGGCTTAGTCTGCCAGCCAGGCGTCGACGTCGGCGAGGATCTCGCGCTTGACGTGCTCGGGGGCCGCGGACGCGCACACCGACATGCGAGCCAGCTCGGCCATCCGGGCATCGGACAGGTCGTGCGCGGCGCGCATGGTGGCGTACTGGCCGACCAGCCGGGGCCCGAACAGCAGCGGGTCGTCGGCGCCGAGGGCGACCGTGGCGCCGGCTCCGAGCAGCGTCGGCAGCGGCACCGAGCTCAGGTCGGTGTAGACGCCGAGCGCCACGTTCGAGACCGGGCAGACCTCGAAGGCGACGCCAGCGTCCACCGCACGCTCGAGGGTCGCCGGGTCCTCGACGGCGCGTACGCCGTGCCCGAGCCGGTTTGCGTGCAGGTCGTCGAGGGCGCTGCGGACGCTGTCCGCGCCGAGCAGCTCACCACCGTGCGGCACGAGCCGCAGGCCGGCACGCTCGGCGATGGCGAACGCGGCCGCGAAGTCGGGCGTGCTGCCGCGTCGCTCGTCGTTGGACAGTCCGAACCCGACCACCCCCCGGCCGGCGTACTGGGCGGCGAGGCGCGCCAGCGTGCGCGCATCCAGCGGGTGCCGGGTGCGGTTGGCCGCGATCACCACCGCGATGCCGAGCCCGGTCAGGTCCTGTGCGTCGTGCACGGCGTCGATCACCAGGTCGGTGAACGCAGTGATCCCGCCGAACCGGGTGGCGTAGCCGCTGGGGTCGACCTGGATCTCCAGCCACCGGCCGCCGTCGGCGACATCGTCCTCGGCGGCCTCCCGCACCAGACGGCGTACGTCGTCCTCCGTGCGCAGCACCGAACGGGCCACGTCGTACAACCGCTGGAACCGGAACCAGCCCTTCTCGTCGGTCGCCGACAGCCGCGGCGGCCAGTCCTCGACGAGGGCGTTCGGCAGCGTGATCCCGTCACGGGCGGCGAGCTCGACCAGGGTCGGGTGCCGCATCGACCCGGTGAAGTGAAGGTGCAGGTGCGCCTTCGGCAATGTGCGCAGGTCGCGAATGGTCGAGACCACTCAGCAGAGCAGCTTCTGCATCCGGCCGACCCCTTCGGAGAGGTCCTCGTCGCCGAGCGCATACGACATCCTCAGGTAGCCGGGGGCCCCGAACGCCTCACCCGGCACGACCGCTACCTCCACCTCGTCGAGGATGATCTCGGCCAGCTCTGCCGAGCTCTCCGGCGCGCGTCCTGCGACCTGCTTGCCCAGCAGCCCCTTGACCGACGGGTAGGCGTAGAAGGCCCCCGTCGGCTCCGGGCACTCCACCCCCGGGATCTCGTTGAGCATCCGCACGATCGTGCGCCGGCGCCGGTCGAACGCCTCCCGCATCTCCCGCACCGCCGAGAGGTCGCCGTTCAGCGCGGCGATCGCGGCGCGCTGGGCGACGTTGTTGACGTTCGAGGTGGCGTGCGACTGCAGGTTGGTGGCCGCGCGCACCACGTCCGCGGGCCCGATCATCCAACCGACCCGCCAACCGGTCATCGCGTAGGTCTTGGCCACGCCGTTGATCACGATGCAGCGGTTTGCGAGCTCTGGCACCACTACTGGCATCGACGCGGTCGTCGCTCCGTCATAGGTGAGGTGCTCGTAGATCTCGTCGGTGAGCACCCACAGCCCGTGCCCGGCGGCCCAGCGACCGATAGCCCCGACCTCGTCGGGCGACTCGACCGAGCCGGTCGGGTTCGACGGCGAGCAGAACAGCAGCGCCCGGGTCCGGTCGGTGCGGGCGGCCTCCAGCTGCTCGACGGTGACCTTGTAGCCCTGCGACTCGTCGGCCAGCACCGCCACCGGGACCCCGCCGGCCAACCGGATCGCCTCCGGATAGGTGGTCCAGTACGGCGCAGGCAGCAGCACCTCGTCGCCGGGGTCGAGAATCGTCGCGAACGCGTTGTAGACCGCATGCTTGCCCCCGTTGGTGACCAGCACGTTCGCGGGCTCCACCAGGTAACCGGAGTCACGCCGCGTCTTCTCGGCGATCGCCTGCTTCAGCTCGGGAAGCCCGCCCGCCGGAGAGTAACGGTGGTTCCGGGGGTCCTTGGCCGCCTCGATCGCCGCCTCGACGATGTACGCCGGGGTCGGGAAGTCCGGCTCTCCGGCCCCGAAGCCGATCACCGGCCGTCCGGCGGCCTTCAGGGCCTTGGCCTTCGCGTCCACCGCCAGAGTGGCGGACTCGGCGATACCCCCGATCCGTGCGGATACACGCCGTTCAGGGGCCGGGCTGGAAGCGTGATCGGGCTGGGTCATGGCACCATGCTGTCACCTGCCGCGCTGACGGGCTCACCGGCGTCCGGGAGCCGGTCTGCTCGGTTCGACTTCCCCTCGGCCTTCCCCGTACACTTGACGGTCGGTGGATCTCACCATTGATTGTCATGCCCGCAATCTGACGTCGAGGCCGCCGAAGGGCACTAGCTCAACTGGCAGAGCGTCGGTCTCCAAAACCGAAGGTTGGGGGTTCAAGTCCCTCGTGCCCTGCGAGGTCCGCGCGGAGAGTCTGTGCGGATGGCCCGCCCGAGCGGGCCGGAGTCGAGAGGTGAACGATCGTGGCGGACAGCCGCTCCATGGCCAAGGCCGGCAGCCGGCGTACCAGTCCTGCCACCTTCTACCGCCAGGTCGTGGCCGAGCTGCGCAAGGTGGTCTGGCCGAGCCAACAGCAGCTGATCACCTACTTCGTCGTGGTGCTGGTCTTCGTGTGCGTGGTGATGGGCATCGTCTCCGGTCTCGACCTCGGCTTCGGAAGGTTGGTCTTCAAGGTCTTCGGCTAGGCCTGATGAGACCGCCAGCAACCGACTCAGCCCGACGACAGTGAAGGTGACCTAGACCGTGTCGCAGCCCCAGGACGAAGAGCTCACGCCCGACCCGGCGGTCGAGCCTGTCGAGCCTGTCGAGACCCCGGCGGAGCCCGGCGAGGACTCGGCCGGGCCAGAGCACGAGGCGTCGACCGAGACCGCCGCCGAGCCCGTCGACACCGAGGCGGCCGCCGAGACGCCCGACCCCCTCGAGGAGTTCCGCGCGGCACTGCGCGAGAAGCCTGGCGACTGGTTCGTGGTGCACACCTACTCCGGCATGGAGAACCGGGTGAAGGCCAACCTGGAGAACCGGATCACGTCGCTGAACATGGAGGACTACATCCATGAGGTGATCGTTCCGACCGAGGAGGTCGCGGAGATCAAGAACGGCCAGCGCAAGATGGTCAAGCGCACCGTCTTGCCGGGCTACGTCCTGGTGCGGATGGACCTCACCGACGAGTCCTGGTCCGCGGTGCGTCACACGCCGTCGGTGACCGGCTTCGTCGGCCACAGCCACCAGCCGGTCCCGCTGAGCCTCGAGGAGGTCGAGGACATGCTCGCTCCAGCGGTGGCGGCTCCCGAGGCGACCGGGCCCGAGCAGGCCGGGGTGCCTGGTGCGCCGGCGAAGAAGAAGGTCGAGGTGGCCGACTTCGACGTCTCCGACTCGGTCATGGTCGTCGACGGACCGTTCGCCACGCTCCACGCCACGATCACCGAGATCAACGCAGAGTCGCAGCGGGTCAAGGCCCTCGTCGAGATCTTCGGCCGGGAGACCCCGGTCGAGCTGAGCTTCAGCCAGATCCAGAAGGTTTGAGCCTCTTGACCCGAGCTTGCGAGGGTCAAGTAGGGCTCAAAGGTTGAGGAGCGTCGACGTACGCCCGAGCGAAGCGAGGGAGTACGTGACGCGTCTCGAAACCTAGTGGAACCACGGAGAACCGAGTGATCCACGGAGAACCGAGTGGAACCCACGGAGAAGTGGCAGGGAACCGTTCCCGTCATGACCACGAGAGAGAGAAGAGGAAATGCCCCCCAAGAAGAAGATCGCCGCGCTGGTCAAGGTGCAGCTGCAGGCCGGTGCGGCCACCCCCGCGCCGCCGGTCGGCACCGCCCTGGGCCCGCATGGCGTGAACATCATGGAGTTCTGCAAGGCGTACAACGCCGAGACCGAGGCGATGCGCGGCAACGTCATCCCCGTGGAGATCACCATCTACGAGGACCGCTCGTTCACGTTCATCACCAAGACGCCTCCCGCCGCCGAGCTGATCAAGAAGGCCGCCGGGCTGCAGAAGGGATCGGGTGTCCCGCACAAGGAGAAGGTCGGCAAGCTGACCAAGGACCAGGTGCGTGAGATCGCCACGACCAAGATGCCGGACCTGAACGCCAACACTGTCGAGCAGGCCATGAAGATCGTCGAGGGGACCGCCCGCTCGATGGGCGTCGAAACAAGCTAGGAAACAGGGACTCAACAACCCAGCAACACATGTGGCAGGGCGGCGCTCGCCCGGACCACACCTGGTGAAAGGAACCAGTCATGCAGCGCAGCAAGAGCTACCGGTCAGCGTCCGAGTCGATCGACAAGGACACGCTGTACTCCCCGGCCGAGGCGATCAAGATCGCGAAGGCCGCGAGCAAGAGGAAGTTCGACGAGACCGTCGACGTCGCGATGCGCCTCGGGGTCGACCCACGCAAGGCCGACCAGATGGTCCGCGGCACGGTGAACCTGCCGCACGGCACGGGCAAGACCGCCCGCGTCCTTGTCTTCGCCAACGCCGCGATGGCAGACGCGGCCCGCGAGGCCGGAGCCGACTTCGTCGGCGGCGACGAGATGATCGAGAAGGTCAACGGCGGCTGGCTCGACTTCGACGCCGTGGTCGCCACGCCCGACATGATGGGCAAGGTCGGCCGGCTCGGGCGGGTGCTCGGCCCTCGGGGGCTGATGCCGAACCCCAAGACGGGCACCGTCACGCCGGACGTCGCCAAGGCCGTCTCCGACATCAAGGGCGGCAAGATCGAGTTCCGCGTGGACCGGCACGCCAACCTGCACTTCATCATCGGAAAGGCGTCGTTCACCGAGGCCCAGCTGGCCGACAACTATGCGGCCGCGGTCGAGGAGGTGCTTCGGCTCAAGCCGTCCTCGTCCAAGGGCCGCTACGTGAAGAAGGTCACCGTCTCGACCACGATGGGGCCAGGCATCGCCATCGACCCGAACAAGACGCGCAGCGTAGCCGCCGACGAGTCCTGAGATCGTCCGAGCGACTAGTCGACGAACACCCGCTCGTCGACCAGCTGCTCGGCCACCGCGCGTCCCTCGGTCTCGAAGCGCGCCTGCTCGAAGCGCTTCTGGAACTCTATGTCGATGCCGACCCGCCCAGACCGGTTCTTCTCGATCGTCAGGATCGCCCAGTGCCGGAACCGCTCGGCGTTGCCGATGTTGTAGACCAGGTGGTGGCGAGCGACCACGTCGTACTTGTTGTTCAGCAGCAGCACCGTGTCCGCCTCGTAGGCGAGCGCCGACGAGCCGCGCAGGTTGTTGACGCGCATCCGCTTGCCGGCGTTGAGCCCCTCCTTGTCGGAGGCGACGATGGCGAGGATCGGTACGTCGTGGTCCAGCGCCAGGTCCTTCATCCCCTCGACCACGGTCGTGATCCGTTCGGAGTCGTCGGTGGCGCCGGGCACGTGCACCTTCTGGAGGTAGTCGACCACCACGAGCGGCGGTTGCCCGCTCTCCTCGCCGACCGCCCCTATGGCATCGGCGATGACCTCCAGGCTGGTGGCGTTGCCGGTGGAACGGTGCATGGTGAGCCGGTCGGCGTACTCCTGGACGACCGCGAGCGCCTTCGCACCGCCGTCGGTGTGTCCCAGACGCTCGCTGAGGGAGCCTGTCAGC
This sequence comes from Nocardioidaceae bacterium, assembly GCA_035690495.1. Classification (GTDB taxonomy): domain Bacteria; phylum Actinomycetota; class Actinomycetes; order Propionibacteriales; family Nocardioidaceae; genus DASSKK01. The sequence continues at coordinate 16,134 of DASSKK010000080.1, forward strand.
CCGTCGGCGGCCTCGAAGGTGGCCCGGATCCGGTTGATCGTCGGCGGCTCGCTGACGCCGAGCAGGCCGGCCTCCATCGCCACCAGCCGGATCAGCAGAGTGGGCAGGTCGTGCTCGTAGGAGAAGAACAGCACCGAACGCCCCGAGCGGGCGACGTTGCGGGCCACCTGGAGCGCCCAGGTGGTCTTGCCGAGACCCTGCGGTCCACCGAGCAAGATCAGCTCCCCGGAGCGGACGCCGCCGCTCAGGTTGATGTCGAGCATCTCGAATCCGGTCGGCCACACCCGCGCCGCGGCGTGCGATCCGGCCTTGACGCGGTAGTCGGCCTGCTCGAGCACACCACTCAGCGTTTCCAAAGAGAGGTCCACCGGCCTATTGCAGCACTGCCTGGCGCGCCGCGCCCGGGAATCGGAGGTTTTCGCCGGCGGATCGCGGGGGGCAAGCCGGGGCGGGCATGCCCAGTCCGCGATTTTGCGCCTCGTGATGCGTCCCGTAGAGTATGCCGCGAAACCAGAGACCGCCGGTTGTCGGCGTACTCGCAGCGTCAAGGCGAGCATCCCGGCTGAAGGTCCCGCGATGCGGGCGGCCTGCGCAGGTGACACTCGACCGACAGGATCATCCATGATCCTCGCGCCCCGTGCCCTGCGCCGGGGCGTTCGTGCGTTCCAGGGCCCTTCCGCACGTCTTTGGACCATGCAATTCCCGTTGCGAAACCGCGGAAGGACACACCATGGCGCGACCAGACAAGGCCGCCGACGTAGCGCAGCTCGTGGAGTCGTTCCAGGAGTCCGCCGGCGCCGTGCTGACCGACTACCGAGGTCTGAGCGTCAAGCAGCTCCAGGACCTTCGTCGCTCGCTCGGCGAGAACGCGAGCTACGCCGTCGTCAAGAACACGCTCACCAAGATCGCGGCCGGCGAGGCGGGTGTCGAGGGCTTCGACTCGCTGCTGACCGGCCCGACCGCCATCGCGTTCATCAACGGCGATGTGGTCGAGGCGGCGAAGGGCCTGCGTGACTTCGCCAAGGCGAACCCGGCGCTGATCATCAAGGGCGGCTACATGGACGGTGCGTCCGTCGATGCCGCGCAGATCGCCAAGCTCGCCGAGCTGGAGTCCCGCGAGGTGCTGCTGGGCAAGATGGCCGGCGCGATGCTCGCGTCGCTGAGTCAGGCGGCCAGCCTGTTCAACGCTCCGCTCTCCCAGGCGGCCCGGCTCGCCGGGGCGCTGCAGGCCAAGCTCGAGGAGGGGCGGCCCGCCGAGGGCAGCGCCGCACCCGAGGGCACTGACAGCACCGACAGCACCGACAACTGACCCACCACCTATTCGTCCCCCTCCGCCCCACCCAAGAAAACCAGGCGGCGCCCGCCGTCGATGAATGGAAGGAACGCCCCCATGGCGAAGCTCAGCACCGACGAGCTGCTCGACGCATTCAAGGAGATGACCCTCCTCGAGCTGAGCGAGTTCGTGAAGCAGTTCGAGGACACCTTCGGCGTGACCGCCGCGGCGCCCGTGGCGGTGGCAGCCCCTGCCGGTGCCGTCGGCGGCGGTGAGGCCGCCGAGGCAGCCGTCGAGCAGGACGAGTTCGACGTCGTCCTCGAGGCGGCCGGCGACAAGAAGATCAATGTGATCAAGGAGGTGCGCTCCCTGACCAGCCTGGGCCTCAAGGAGGCCAAGGAGCTGGTGGAGGCCGCCCCCAAGCCGGTTCTCGAGAAGGTCAACAAGGAAGCCGCCGAGAAGGCCAAGGAGGCCCTCGAGGGCGCGGGAGCCAGCGTCACCGTCAAGTAGCCCGCGTGAGGCGAGCAGCCTCTGCACCGCGAACGGCGGCCATCCGAACCAGGATGGCCGCCGTTCGTGCTGTGTGGGGGCCTGTCTCGCGCACGCCTCCGCACCGTAACCTCGCGGTTGTTTACTCGTTGGTAGGACTGGGCAGAACGACCGCAGGGCCGGGAAGAGGGAGGGCGCACGTGGGCGTCGAGATCAAGGTCGAAGGGCTCACAAAGTCCTTCGGCAAGCAGCTGATCTGGGGTGACGTGAGCCTGACGATCCCTGCCGGCGAGATCTGCGTGATGCTCGGCCCCTCGGGCACCGGCAAGTCGGTGTTCCTCAAGGCGCTCATCGGCCTGCTCAAGCCTGACAGGGGCAGCATCCTGATCGAGGGCACCGACATCGCGACCTGCTCGGAGAAGCAGCTCTACGAGGTCCGAAAGCTTTTCGGAGTGCTCTTCCAGGACGGCGCGATGTTCGGGTCGATGACCATCTACGACAACGTCGCGTTCCCCCTGCGCGAGCACACCAACAGGTCCGAGAACGAGATCCGCGACATTGTGATGGAGAAGATGGAGCTCGTGGGGCTGCTCGGGTCGGAGGGCAAGCTCCCCGGGGAGATCTCCGGCGGCATGCGCAAACGCGCCGGTTTGGCCCGCGGACTGGTCCTGGACCCCGAGATCCTGTTGTTCGACGAGCCCGACTCGGGGCTCGACCCGGTCCGCACAGCGTTCTTGAACCAGCTGATCGTCGACCTGAACGCGCAGATCGACGCGACCATGCTCATCGTCACCCACGACGTGAACACCGCTCGCACCGTCCCGGACAACATCGGTCTGCTCTACCACAAGCACCTGGCCATGTTCGGCCCGCGCGAGATGCTGCTGTCGTCCGAGGAGCCGGTGGTCAGGCAGTTCCTGAATGCCCAGCGCATCGGCCCGATTGGCATGTCGGAGGAGAAGGACGCCGACGAGCTGGCGGCCGAGGAGGGGCAGGAGCTGCCACCGCTCCCGCCCATACCGATGCAGATCGAGCCTTCGAACGGGATCGCGCGACGCAGTCAGCGCCCGCCCGGCGAGTGGTGCCGCGAGAACGGCGTGACCCCGCCGCCGGGGTCGTTCGACGAGTCCATGTCGATGGCGCCGGGAGCCTGAGATGTCCGCTGTCACCTCGTCGAACGTGCTTGCCCCCATCGGCACGGCGGGCAAGCTGTTCGCGTTCGGCCTCGACGTGGGACGCGGCCTGTTCCGCCGCCCGTTCCAGACCCGTGAGTTCATCCAGCAGGCCTGGTTCATCGCCTCGGTCACCATCATCCCGACCGCCCTGGTCGCCATCCCGTTCGGCGCGGTGATCGCTCTCGAGGTCGGTGGGCTGATCAAGCAGTTCGGTGCCCAGTCATTCACCGGGTCGGCCTCAGTGCTGGCCGTCGTGCGCGAGGCGGCTCCCATCGCCACGGCCCTGCTGATCGCCGGCGCCGGCGGCTCTGCGATCGCCGCCGACCTCGGGGCGCGCAAGATCCGCGAGGAGCTCGACGCGATGATGGTGCTGGGCATCGACCCGATCCAGCGCCTGGTCGTGCCCCGAGTGCTCGCCTCCATGTTCGTCGCGGTGTTCCTCAACGGCCTGGTCAGCGTCGTCGGCGTGATGGGCGGCTACGTGTTCAACGTCGTCCTGCAGCACGGCACCCCTGGCGCCTACCTCGCCAGCTTCACCGCGCTCGCCCAGCTCCCCGACCTGTGGCAGGGGATGATCAAGGCGCTGATCTTCGGGCTCATCGCGGCCGTCGTGGCCGCCTACAAGGGCATGAACGCCGCTGGCGGCCCCAAGGGCGTCGGCGACGCAGTCAACGAGTCCGTGGTGATCACGTTCATGTTGCTGTTCGTCGTCAACTTCATGCTCAGCGCCGTGTACTTCCAAATCGTCCCCCCGAAGACAGGCTGAGGCAGGTCGACATGGCGAACACCAGCAGCACGATCAGGTCGATCTACCAGGGACCGATGAGGTCCTTGGACCAGCTCGGGCAGGAGCTGTCGTTCTTCGTGCGGGCCCTCGCCGCGACTCCGCGCACGATCGTGCACTACAAGAAGGAGATCGTCCGGCTGCTCGCCGAGGTGGCGCTCGGATCGGGAGCGCTTGCCGTGATAGGCGGCACCGTCGGGGTGATCCTCGGCCTGACCTTCTTCACCGGGACCGAGGTCGGACTGCAGGGGTACGCCGCCCTGAACCAACTCGGCACCGCGGCCTTCTCGGGGTTCGTGTCGGCCTACTTCAACACCCGCGAGATCGCCCCCCTGGTCGCCGGCATCGGGCTGGCCGCCACGGTGGGCTGCGGCTTCACCGCCCAGCTCGGCGCGATGCGGATCTCCGAGGAGGTCGACGCGCTGGAGGTGATGGCGGTCCCGTCACTGCCGTTCCTGGTCACCACCAGGATCATCGCCGGCCTGATCGCGATCATCCCGCTCTACGTGGTGGGCCTGTTCTCGTCGTACTTCGCGACCAGACTGACCGTGACCAAGTTCTTCGGGCAGAGTCCCGGCACCTATGACCACTACTTCAACGAGTTCCTGCCGCCGGGAGACGTGCTGTGGTCGTTCGGCAAGGTGCTCATCTTCGCGGTGGTCGTGATCCTGATCCACTGCTACCACGGCTACCACGCCTCCGGCGGCCCGGCGGGCGTGGGCGTAGCAGTCGGTCGGGCGGTACGCACCTCGATCGTGGCCATCAACGTCATCGACCTGTTCTTGTCGATGGCGATCTGGGGCACGACCACGACGGTGAGGTTGGCGGGTTAGCGCTTCATGGGACGTCAGTCGAGCGCGTTGAGGGCCGCGATCGAGCATCGGGTGCTCGGTGTGGTGTTCCTGGTCGTGTTCGCGCTGCTCGTGTGGATGACCTACGCGATCTTCAGCAAGGCGTTCGTCCGCTACGCAACCGTCACGCTGCGCGCCTCGCGCACCGGCCTGCAGCTGCCCGTGAACGCCGACGTGAAGATCCGCGGCGTCATCGTCGGGATGGTGAGAGGCCGGACCGTGACCCGCCGCGGTGTGGATCTTGCGCTCGGCATCTATCCGGACAAGGCGTCGGTGATTCCGGAGAATGTGACGGCGCGGATTGTGCCGAAGACGTTGTTCGGGGAGAAGTATGTCGCGTTGCAGGTGCCTGCTCAGCCGCGTGGCAGCATCCACGCCGGTGATGTGATCTCG
>DASSKK010000081.1:0-259202 GCA_035690495.1 Nocardioidaceae bacterium
CCTTGGCTTCGTCGGCGCGCTCGTCGATGGTGGCCTTGGTCTCGGCGAGCGTCCGCTTGGTCTTTGCGATGCGCTTCAGCTCACGCTTGGCGGCGGTCTTCCGCATCTCGAGCTGCTCGGCCTGGACGGCGAAGTCGGCCATCATCGAGGCGCGCGCGGCCGAGCGCGTGAGCCGCAGCAGCCGCACCGCGCCGCAGCCTTTCGCGAACGTTGCTGTCTCCGGCCGGGCGGGTGCCGCAGTCAGCTACGCGCTCGCGCAGGTCGGTGACGCCTACTCCTACGGGGCTACAGGTCCTAACGCGTTCGACTGCTCCGGCCTGACCATGATGGCGTGGGCGCAGGCTGGCGTCGCCCTGCCGCACTCCTCGAGCGCCCAGATGAGTTCTGGTCCCTCGGTTCCGCAGGGGCAGCTCGCGCCTGGGGACCTGGTGTTCTACTACTCGCCGGTGAGCCACGTCGGCATCTACATCGGCAACGGCCAGATCGTGAACGCCGAGAACCCCAGCACCGGAGTCCGGGTCACCGGTGTGTTCTCGATGCCGTACTCGGGTGCGGTTCGCATCCGCTGACCTGCTCGCCAAGGCCGGCCGTCGCCGCTGGTGGGTAATCGGCCTGGCCCTCGTGGTCATCGCCGCAGTTGTCGCGGCCTTCACACTCACCCGCAAGCCCCAGACCGCCGTACTCCCGCGTCCGCACCCCCACGTCAGCCAAGCTGCCACACACAGCCAGCTGGCGACCCGGCTGTTGAGCAGGCTCACCGACGCGCTGTCCGGGGACAGCCGGCGAGCGGTGGTGGCCCTTGCTGCGCGCCACCACGGCGCAGCAGATCAACTGTCCGCGATCTACACCAACGTGCAGCGGCTGGACATCGTCGGGCTGAGCATGCGCTACGTGGACGACGATGCAGACGCGCTGTCCGCCGCCCGCAAGAAGGCTCTCGGCGGCCGGGCGTGGGTCGGTCAGGTCGACTTGCGTTGGCGGATCGACGGCTACGACCAGAACAGCTCCGACATGGAGGTCAGCCTCACGCTTGTCGAGACTCCCCACGGCGCTAGGTTCGCATCCGCCCGCGGTGCCTTCGGCGACGCCGCGCCCTTGTGGCTGCTTCAGCCGGTGAAGGTGCGGCACGCCGACCGTTGGCTGGTCATGGTCGCCGGCACGAACAAGATCCGACGGTTCGCAACCCTCGCCGCGGACGCGGTCGCCGACGTCGACAAGGTTCTCACCGGTTGGCGCGGCAGCCTGGTCATCGAGGTGCCGGCCGACGAGTCCGAGCTCGACCGCGCGCTGGGCGCGTCCCGAGAGCAGTACGCCGACATCGCCGCGGTCACGACGACCGTCGATGGCACGATGTCCTCGACGGCACCCGTGCACATCTTCGTCAACCCTCCGGTATTCGACCCCCTGGGACCGCGCGGATCCCGGATCGTGCTCAGCCACGAGGCGACACACGTCGCCACCAACGCCGTCACCACGTCCATGCCGACCTGGCTCATCGAGGGGTTCGCCGACTACGTCGCCCTCGACCATGTCAACCTGCCGGTGAGCGTGACCGGCAGCGAGATCCTCGCCCGGGTGCGCAAGGACGGCCCGCCCAGCCACCTGCCGAACGCCCACGACTTCGCCACCTCCAACACCGCCCTCGGAGCGTCGTACGAGGCAGCCTGGCTGGCCTGCCGGCTGCTGGCGCAGACCTACGGCGAGGACGAGCTGATCAGGTTCTACCGGATGTCCGCGCGAGACTCCTCGACCCGCCAGGCCTTCGAGAAGGTGTTCGGCACGGACAAGACCTCGTTCACGCACGCGTGGCAGCGCTACCTGGCCAAGCTCGCTCAGTGAGGCGTGACAGTCTGGACCGCGTGAGCGCGCAGGCACGGCCCGGGTTGGCTCGGCGGCCCGCCGTGCTGACAGCGATCGTCGCGGCCATCGCGCTCATCGTCATTGCAGCCATCTTCGTGCCGTGGGACTGGGTCCCCGGCGGACGTCTGAGCCCGATGCCGACCTCGAAGCTGCTGTCGCCTCCCGAGATCGCCAAGATCGACAACTACAACACGGTGCGCCGATGGCTGGGCTGGTCGGCGTACTTCGTGTCCCTCGCGGTGGCGCTCCTTCTGGGCTTCACCTCCTGGGGAGCGCGCCTCGTGCGCAGGATCGGCGGCCGGTTCTGGTGGTGGATCGCCGTGCCGCTGGGCGCGCTCGCGTTGCTGGTGATTGGTCGCCTGGTCATGCTCGGCTTCGATCTGGCGTTGCGTGCGGAGAACCTGCGTTATGGACTGACCAACCAGAGTCTGGCCGGCTGGAGCGCCGACTACCTGAAGAACCTGCTGGTCTCCTGGGTGATCACCTCGATCCTGCTGCTCGTCGTGGTCGGCTTCGCGCGCCGGTTCCCGCGCAGCTGGTTCGCCTGGGCGGGCGGAACGGCACTGGTCCTGACGCTCGCCGGTTCGTTTCTCTATCCGGTGGTCGTCGAGCCGCTCTTCAACAACTTCACGCCGTTGAAGCCGGGCCCGTTCCGGCAGTCGGTGTTCGCACTCGCGCAGCGGGAGGGTGTGCACATCTCCGGTGTCGTCGTGGCCGACGCGTCACGGCGTACGACCACGGTCAATGCCTATGTGTCTGGCTTTGGCGACACCCGGCATGTCGTCATCTACGACAACCTGCTCAAGGACCTGACACCGGCACAAGCGCGCGTGGTGATCGCCCATGAGCTCGGGCACGCGAAGAATCGCGATGTGCTGCTCGGGACCGCGCTGGGGGCGATCGGTGCCGTCGTCGCCGTGTCCGTGCTGGCGCTGCTCCTGGACACTACCTGGCTGCGTTGGCGTGCGCACGTGATCGGGGCTGATGATCCGGCAGCAGTCGCGGTGATCCTTGCCCTGGTCGCGGCCGGTGGCTTCCTGATCAGCCCCGGGGAGAACGCCGTCAGTCGAGCCATCGAGGCACGCGCGGACCGGGCGTCCCTGCATGCCACGCATGCGGGCAAGACGTTCATCGACATGCAGCGCCAGCTCACGATCAAGTCGCTGACGGATCCTGACCCGCCGGGGCTCAGCCAGTTCTGGTGGGGGACGCACCCAACGCCGGATCAGCGGGCCGGACTGCCCGCCTCGCTGAAGGCCGCCGGTGGTTGAGGACGTGCCGGATGGTTTCGAGGCTCGCTCCGCTCGCACCTCAACCACCGGCACGCACCCAACCACTGGCACGCACCCAACCACTGGCACGCACCCAACCACCGGCACGCACCCAACCACCGGCACGCACCCAGCCACCGGCACGCACCCAGCCACCGGGCGGGTCCTCGTGATCACCAACGACTTCCCGACCCGGATCGGTGGCATCGAGACCTTCGTTCTCGAGCTGTGTAAGCGCATGCCGCCCGAGCAGGTCGTCGTCTACACCGCCTCGATGCCCGGTGACCTGGAGTACGACGCGAAGTTGCCGTTCCCCATCTACAGGGACCCAGCGTCGATGCTCCTTCCCACTCCCGCGGTGGCGCGCCGAGTCGTTGACGTCATGCGCAGGCATCGCTGCGATCGAGTGATGTTCGGAGCCAGCGCTCCTCTTGGTCTGCTGGGATCCCGGCTGCGACGTGCGGGTGCTCAGCGCGTCGTCGCGCTGACCCATGGTCACGAGGTCTGGTGGGCACGGCTCCCGGTGACCCGTCAGTTGCTGCACCGGATCGGAGAGACCACTGACGTCATGACCTACGTCAGTGAGTGGTGCCGGGAGCGGATCGCACCAGCGCTGTCGGCCGAGGCTGCGGCGCGGATGCAGCGACTGTCACCCGGGGTGGACACGGATCGGTTCTATCCAGGCTGTGGGGGAGCGGAGGTGCGTGAGCGGCTCGGGATTCCTACCGATGCGCCGGTGGTGGTCTGTGTCGCCCGGATGGTGAGGCGGAAGGGGCAGGACACCCTGGTCAGGGCGTGGCCGCGGGTGCTGCGCAAATTGCCTGGCGCTCGACTGCTGCTAGTAGGCGATGGCCCCTACTTGCAGGCCCTCGAGCGGCAGACGCGCCAAGTCGGCGTGGAGGGGTCGGTGACCTTCGCCGGCAGCGTCGGCTGGGACGAGATTCCCGCCTACTTTGATGCCGGGGATGTGTTCGCCATGCCGTGCCGGACCCGGCTGTTCGGCTTGGAGCCCGAGGCGTTCGGGATCGCGTTCCTGGAGGCCCAGGCCTGTGGGCTTCCGGTCGTGATCGGTGACTCGGGAGGCGCGCGCGAAGCGCTGCTCGATCCGAATTGTGGCGCTGTGGTCCGTGGTGACAACGGTTACCTGCTCGCCCACACGCTGCTGACGATGATTCAGCAGACTGTCGATGGTTCGCGGGCAGGGGCGAAACTACGCGCGGACCGCAAGGGCATCGACTGGAACGACGTGGCCGCGCGGCTACGCGGCCTCGTGGCGATAACCGGTTAGGGGGTGCAGGAGGTCGAGGCGCTGATCTTGGAGTGCATGGTGGTGCAGCTGGACCCGAAGAGCTGCTGGACCAGGCCGCCGAGGGCGAAGACCACGATCGCGATCACTGCGGCGATCGCCACGACAATCAGCCCGTACTCGACCGCGGACGCGCCGGCTTGGTCACGTGCAGGTCTCAACATGGTGCCCTCCCTGCGATGCTGCTGATGAGGAGGGGCGGCCAGAACCAGCGTCCCGGCCGCCCCGCCACAGTGTTGGTCAGCTGCAATTGCCGTTGGTGCTCAGTGAGGCCCCTCCGGCAGCTGCACCGCTCTGGATGTGGGTGCAGGTGTTCGAGAAGGCACTCTTGATCAGGCCGCCGAGGGCGAACACGATCAGAACGATAACCGCCGCGATCGCGGCGACGAGCAGACCGTACTCAACGGCGGAGGCGCCGTCCTCGGTCTTGTGGTTGATGATGCGCTGCATGTACTGAAGCATTGGAATCTCCCAGAGTGTATTAAGGCATGGATCCATGGATCCCATTCACTCAAGGGTGACCGAATCACGGGGTTCTCGGTATCGGCAGAACGGTGGGAAACCGATGTCCGATTGGGGCAGATACCGGGGGATTCGAGTAGTCAGCCCGGGTCAACTTCCCCCAAACGCGTGCGACCGGCTCATTCGTCTGATAGAAGTCCTGCTCTGATCGCATTCATGATCGCCTGCGCCCGGTTCGCGGCACCCAGCTTCTCATAGATCTTCGAGATGTGCGTCTTCGCCGTCGACTCGCTGACGTAGAGCTGCTTGGCGATCGCCGCCACGCCGAGACCCTCGGAGAGCAGGTGCAGCACCTCCGACTCGCGGGGCGACAGCTGCGGCCCTGTGGGCGCCATCCGGCGCCGCATCGCATCGGCGAGGTTCGCCGCGGTGAACGAGCGGGGCGAGATGATCGCATGGCGGGCGGCGGCGACCACATCGTCGGACGGCGCGTCCTTGGCGACGAACGCCGACGCACCGGCCTCAAGTGCCTCGAACAACTGCTCGTCGCCGGCGTACATCGTCAAGACCACGATGCCGACCTCGTCGTCGGTCTCCCGGAGCTTGCGGACCAGGTCGAGTCCGGTGCCGTCGGGAAGACGCACGTCGGTGACGATCGCGGCCGGCTTCAGCGACTCGGCCAGGCGTACGCCCCCTGCGACATTCGGGGCCTCGCCGGCGACGGTGAAGTCGTCGTGGCGCTCGAAGGCGCGGGCAAGCCCCTGACGGATCAGGTCGTGGTCGTCGACCAAGAGCACCGTGTGGACGGACTGCGCGGTCGGGTCGGGGGTTGCCGCAGACATGACTTTCGCTTCGCCCCTTCGTCGCTCAACGAATGTGGTGCACGCGGCTCCGCCGGTGATGGTGGTCGGCCGGATGCTCGGCGCCCACTGTAACGGTGACAGTGGTGCCCGTGTGGTATTGACCGTCCGGGCCGGCGGTGTCGCGGCCGTCGCTGATCTCCAGCGTGGCGCCGATCCGCTCGGAACGTTCCCGCATGATGCGCAGGCCGTAGGAGTCGTCGCGGGCCGCGCCGAGCCCGCGGCCGTCGTCACGGACCTCGATCCGGGCCAGCGGCGGGCGGATCCGGCAGTTCACCCACAGGTTCTCGGCCTCGGAGTGCTTGCGCGCGTTCGTGATCGCTTCCTGGGCGATCCGCAGCAGCTCGAGCTCCACCTCGCTGCGCAGCCGGGTGGTGCCGACATCGAGCGTCAGGTGGACGGTCAGCCCGGAGCGCGCGCCGACCTCGCGGACGTAGTCCGACAGCGCGGACCCGAGACCGGCGGAGATCTCGCTGCGCAGGTCGAAGATCGACAGCCGCAGCTCGCTGACCACCCGCGAGAGCTCCCCGCGCAGCGACTGGAGTCGCTTGCGTTGCTCGGGGGTGCTGGCTGTCGAGGCGAGGTCGTCGACCGCATAGCCGAGCGAGGCGATCTCCTGGGCGACCCCGTCGTGGATCTCCCGGGCGAGCCGCTGCCGCTCCTCGATGGTCGCGATCGAGCGCACCTCGTCGAAGGCCAGCGCGGTGTCGATGCGCAGCGACTGCTCGTCGACCTCGCGCATCAGCGCATGCAGGGCCTTCTCGCTGGGCGGGTTGCCGGCGTCGGCGATCACCACGCCGATCATCCGGGAGCCGACCCGCATCGGCAGCGCGGTGCGGTAGCGCCGGTCTGCCGATCCGGACGCCTGTACGTCGTGCACCGGCTCCATCTCCGCCCAGCACCGGTCCACCAGCGGTCCCTCCGGGAGCATCGACTGCTTGGCGTTGGATCCGCGGAATCCGAGCGGGGCCAGCACTCCGCCCTCGGTGCGCACGAACACGCTGGACTGGGTGTCGGCGAGATGCTGATGGACGGTGATCAGCAGCTGGGAGGACATCGACACGGTGTCCAGGCCGGACGACAGTCGCCGGGCCACGGTGCGCAGCTGGGTGAGCAGCCGGCGCGCCGACTCGTAGGAGTCGTCCCCGGTAGGCATCCGTGGGGCCAGGCCCAGCTTGCGCAGCCAGGCGCCCACGGCACCGATTCCGAGCGCGGTGAGCAGCCAGGGGGCGGCCACTTCGTAGACGCTGACCAGACCGCCCGCGGCTCCCGCCGTACCGGCCAGCACGGCCATCGCCACGAGCTCGCCGCAGATGACCACAACGACCGGCGTCATCCCTGAGACGACCCCAGCGAGCATGGCGGGCACCACCAGATACGGAAGCAGCAGCACGCCGTGCGGCAGCGCGAAGCCGATGGCCGCCGCAGCGATGATTCCTTCCGGGACGGTCACCCAGACCGGAGAGACTCGCAGGCTGATGTCGGCGGCGATCGCGAGCGCGGCGACGGCCGCGATGATCACGATGCCGCGCAGCGAGGTCCGGTCCAGCAGGGCCAGCGAGAGCCCGAGGATCGCCGCGACGCAGAAGATCCGGCTCGCGATCCCCAGCCGCGCGAGGCGGTTCAAAACTTCCCGGCGAACGAGGTGTAGATGCCGATCGCCGCGGGGCCGAGAACCGCGATGAACAGGCAGGGCAGGATGCAGAAGATCAGCGGGATCAGGATCTTCACCGCCACCTTCTGGGCCTGCTCCTCCGCGCGCTGGCGGCGCTTGGTGCGGATCTCGCGCGACTGCACGCGCAGCACCTGGCCGACCGGGATGCCCAGTGCGTCGGCCTGCACCATCGCCGAGACGAAGCCCTTCAGCTCGGGGACGTGCGTGCGCTCGCCGAGCGCGCGCAGAGCGGGTCCGCGGCCCATGCCGATCTGCATCTCCTGCAGCACCCGTGCGAACTCCTCGGCCAGCGGACCCTCGGTGTTGCGGGCCACCTGGGACAGCGAGGAGTCGAAGCCCAGACCGGACTCGACGGAGATCGTCAGCAGGTCCAGGGCGTCGGGCAGGGCGCGGCGGATCTTGTCGGTGCGGTCGTAGCCCTTCTGGTAGAGATACATGTTGGGCGCCATGTAGCCCGCGATCGCGATCCCGACGCACACGATGAGCATCATGCCTAGCCCGAAGCCGAACAGCAGCGAGATGACCAGCGCGAGCACGAGCCCGCCGACGAAACCGACGAACTTCATGCTGGTCACCCGGTCGACAGTCCAACCGGCCGGGTTGCCGGCGATCTCCAGCTTGGTGCGCATCCGGTCGGCGTTGTCGGAGGGGGTCAGCTTCTTGCCGAGCTCGAGGGTCCGGTCCAACAGGGGAGTCAGGACCCGGTCGTTGAACGACGGCTCGAGCTCCTTGCGCAGCTCCGCGGGGGCAGCTGAGAACGCCTCCATCACGGCCAGCGACTTGCTGACGCCGCGGGCCTCGTTGTTGAACATCCCGACCGCGGTGAAGCCCAGCAGGATCGCCGCGAAGATCGCGGCGATGCCCGCGATCATGATGATCGTCGCCATGCCCATCACACGTCCACCTTCACGAGCTTCTTCATCCAGAAGATACCGACGACCAGCAGCACCGTCATCACACCGAGCAGGATGAAGCCGATCAGCGAGCTGATCAGCGGGTGCAGGTACGTCGGGTTCGCCAGCAGCAGGTAGCCCATGAACCCGGGAGGCAGGCCGCCCAGGATCCATACGGACAGCCGTCCTTCGGCGGAGAGGGCAAGCACCTGACGCTCGAGGTACTCCCGCTCCCGGATCGTGTTGGCGACGTTCTGCAGCAGCTCGGACAGGTTGCCGCCGACCTCGCGCTGGATCCGGATGGCCATCACGACCCAGTGGAAGTCCACGCTCTGCATGCGCTCCGCGACTCCGTCGAGGGCGTCCTCGATGTCGACGCCGAGGCGCGCCTCCACGATCGCGCGGCGGAACTCCCCGGCCATCGGGTCGGCGCCCTCACGGACCACGGTGTCCACCGACTGCGCCAGGGAGAGACCGGCCGACAGGCTGCCGGACATCAGCTGGAGGGTGTCGGCGAGCTGGGCCTTGAAGTTCTTGGTGCGGCGGCTCTCCTTGAGACCGAGGTAGATCCACGGCGCCACGGCGCCGAGCACCAGGCCACCGAGCGCGAAGAAGACGTTGCCACCCCCTATCGCGAGCCCGATCAGGCCCGTGATGAAGGCGACGCCGGCGTGGGCCAGGAGCCACTCGGCGGGCTTCATCGCCATCCCGGCGGCTTCGAGCTTGGCATCGAGCTTGGACTCCAGGCCCTTGTTGCCCTCCAGGGCCTTCGCGGCGACACCGACCGCCTGTGCCGTGACGCCGGTGCCGTGCTCGGCTGCCTGCTCGGCAGCCTTTGCGCGGGCCCGCGACCCCTTGCGGGTGTAGGCGGCGATCCGGTGCTCCACCGACTTCGACTTGTCCTGGGCGAACACGCCGAACACGAACATCAGCACCAGCAGCAGGCCGAGCGCGGCGGCGCCGAGTCCGCCGAGCATCATCGTCTTGCTGATGTGGAACCGCGGCTCGGCCACCGGGATCGGCGCGGTGTTCGCAGCCGCCGTCGGGCTCGCCGACGGTGCCGCGGCCTTGCCGACGGTCACGAAGGCCTTGTCGGTGTAGGTCTGGCCGCCGGCGTCGACAGACACCTCCAGGCTTCCCTCCGAGCCGATCATGCTCGCCGGCGGGGTGATCGTGATCAGCAGCTGCTTGGCCAGCTGCTGGGCCTCGCTGGTGAACACGCCGGACAGCGCCTTCGGGTCGTTGGCCGCGATCACCGAGCCCTTGCCGGAGTCGGCGATCTGCTGGAGCAGCGCCTCGTCGGCCGGGGACTGGGCGAGGGCGACCACGTCGACCTTGACGCCTGCCTTCTTGATCGCGTCGGTGGCCTTCGACAACGGGGTGTTGGTGGTGTCGCGCCCGTCGGAGAGCACGAGAATGCTGCGGCCACCCGACGTTCCTCCGGCGGTGGCCGCGGTGGTCAGCCCCTGGTAGAGATGCGTGCCGTTGGACAGCGTCAGGCTCTGGATCACCTTGGTGGCCGCCGCGCGGTCCAACGTGGGAGTCTGGGCCACGGTGACGTCGTGGGCGAACGTGACGATGCCGACGTACAGGTCCTTCGGCGCGGCCTTCAAGAACGCCTCGGCCGCCTGCTGCGCCTCGGTGAACTTGTGGTTCTTGCCCATCGAGTTGCTGACGTCCATCGCCAGGATCGTCGTGCGCTTGATAGTCGTCCCGGCCTCGGTGGCCAGCTTCGCGGACGCCTTGACCGACTTGCCCTCCAGGCTGACCTTCAGCGAGCCGAGGTCCGGCTGGGTGCCGCCCGCGCCGGGCAGCGAGTACAGCACCTGGATCGCGCCGTTGGAGGTCTCGACATGGTCGATGCTGCCCTGGGCGGCGTACGCCGGAGCCGCGAGCCCCACCGTCGTGGCGACGGCGAGCAGCAGCACGCCGAGGCGTGCTGCTACGGACTTGGCGTGCATGATCACCTGGTCGTCACATCCCGTCCATCGCGAACAGCATCGGGTCGACCTTGACGTTGGAGTGGGCGAGCTTGTCGATGAACTTCGGGCGCAGGCCGGTGGCGCGCAGCCGGCCCAGGCTGCGGCCTTCCTCGTCGAAGCCCATCGAGTGGTCGTAGAGGAAGATGTCCTGGAGAGTGATCACGTCGCCCTCCATCCGCTCCACCTCGGTGACGTGGGTGATCCGGCGGGAGCCGTCGCGCAATCTGCTCTGGTGCACGATCAGGTCGACCGCGGAGGCGACCTGCTCGCGGATCGCGCGCATCGGCAGGTCCATGCCGGCCATCAGCACCATCGTCTCGATGCGGGCCAGCGTGTCGCGGGGACCGTTGGAGTGCACGGTGGTGATCGAGCCGTCGTGGCCGGTGTTCATCGCCTGGAGCATGTCCAGGGCGGCGGAGTCCCGGACCTCGCCGACGACGATGCGGTCGGGTCGCATACGCAGCGAGTTCTTCACCAGGTCGCGAATGTCCACCGCGCCCTTGCCCTCGATGTTGGAGGGGCGGGACTCCAGGCGCAGCACGTGGGCCTGGTGCAGCTGGAGCTCGGCGGCGTCCTCGATGGTGACGATGCGCTCGTCCGAAGGAATGAAGGAGCTGAGCACGTTCAGCGTGGTCGTCTTGCCGGCACCGGTCGACCCGGACACGATGACGTTCAGCCGGCCCTTGACGCAGGCCTGGAGGAAGTCCGCGGTGCGTTGCGAGTAGGTGCCGAACGCCACCAGGTCGTCGGACGTGTACGGGTCGGCGGAGAACTTCCGGATCGTCAGCAGCGAGCCGTCGATGGCCAGCGGCGGGATCACCGCGTTGACACGGCTGCCGTCGGGAAGGCGAGCGTCGACCATCGGGCTGGACTCGTCGACGCGGCGCCCGATGCGCGAGACGATCTTGTCGATCGTGCGGCGCAGGTGCGCCTCGTCGGTGAAGCTGCCCTCGACCTGGTGCAGCTTGCCGGAACGCTCGATCCAGATCGAGTCCGGACCGTTGACCATGACCTCGGTGAGGTCCGGGTCGCGCAGGAACGGCTCGATCGGGCCGTAGCCGAGGATGTCGTCGGCGATCTCCTGGGCGATCCTGGTCCGGTCCGTGGGAGTGAGCAGGATGTCCTCGTCCTGCATCGCGTCCTGTAGCGTCTGGCGAACCATCCGCTCCAGCTCGGACTGGGTCAGGTCGGCGTCATACAGCTTCGGGCCGAGCTGCTGGAGCAGCCGGTTGTGCACCTGGGACTTGAGGTCCTTGAAGTCGTCCTCTTCCTTGGTGCTGACCTTGCGGGCCGCACCCGGAAGCGCGTCCGGCATCGTGCTGGTGTTGCTGGCGCGATCGCGCGAGGCGGCGGCCAGCCGGTCGGCGAGACTGCTCATCGCTACCTACTGTTCCTGCGGAGAAGTCCGCGCTTGGGGGCCGCGGCCCGAGACTTGGGGGCCGTCGCGGCGTGGCTGGGAGCCGACGGTGTCGCCGGGACTGCGGACGGTCCGGCGACGAGACCGGCGAGCCGGTGCACGGCCTGGCTGACCTGGTGCTTGGGCATGGAGGCCACGATCGGCTCTCCGGCGTTGGTGGCGTTCGCGACCTGGGAGCTCGTCGGGATCGACGACTCGATGGTCATCGCCAGCGTGCTCTCCACCTTGTCGGCGGTCAGGCCGACCTTGTCGTCGGCCCGGTTGAGCACCAGGTGCCGCTTGCTGGTGGCGAAGTTCAGCAGGTCGAGCGTCTCCACCGCGATCTTCACGTTCTTCAGCGTCGGCACGTCCAGCGTGGTGACCAGGAGCAGCGCGTCGGTCTCGTCGAAGGCCTGCAGCACGTGCTCGTCGAACGCGGGGGAGGTGTCGACCACGACGTAGTCGAAGTTCCCCTTGAGGATGCCGAGCACCTTGCCGACAAGCGCCGCCGGGATCGAGTCCTTGGCATCCGGCTGCACCGGGGCGACCAGTGCGGACACCCCCGTCTTGTGCGGGGTGAGCATCGGCTGCAGGACGCTGAAGTCCATCCCGGACTCCATGTGCACGGCGTCCGCGATCGTGCGCGCCGGCAGCAGCTGAAGGGTGATCGCGATGTCCCCGAAGCCGAGGTCGAGGTCGACGAGGCAAACCTTCTTGCCGCCGCTCGAAAGCGCGATCGCCAGGTTCACCGCGAGGGTGGTCTTGCCCACCCCTCCCTTGGGGGAGAACACGGTGACGAGCTTGCCGACGGGGCCGAACTCGTGCGACGTACTCGGGCCGTTGAGGGCCTGCCAGACCTGGCGGGCACGGGTGACCGCCGAGCCGAGACCAGTCAGGTCGCGCTCCTCCACGACCTCGCGCATCCCGGACCTCAGTGCCTCGGCGAGCACGCTGGTGTCCACCCGGCGGCGGATCAGGATGACGCTGGTTGACGGCTTGGTGACCCGGAGCATGTCGGCCAATGAGGCGGCAGCCTCCAGGTCGACCCCAGGGCCGAGCACGATCGCGTACTCGTCCTGGGCGCCGGCCAGCACCTGCTTGAGCTCGTCCAGACTGGGGACGACCTGCGATGCAGCGCCGGTCACTGAGGTGAACAGCTCGGCGTTTGCCGGGTTGCTCTCGACGATGAGGGGCATCAGATCACCGGAAGAGGTTCGTTGCGGAGACGCCGGGGCCGGTCTTGACCTTGGACTGCTTGTTCAGGTAGCCGAAGGTCAGCGTGCCGTGGCTGGTCGCGAACATGATCTTCTCGGCCTCGTTCTGGTTGACGGCCAGCGTGAACAGCGTCTTGGGCAGCTGCTCGGTGGTCTGGGTGCCGGTGGTGTCCGTGGTGGTGGTCTTGGCCACGGTCGTGGCGCCGATCGCGGCCACCTCGACCTTCGGCAGCAAGAGGCGCACGTCGTCTGTACCGTCGGCCGATCCGGACAGGAAGATCGCCACGTTGTCACCGGGTCGGATGAACCCCGCCACCCGGCCGGTGTCCGACATCGTCACCGAGATCGCGATGTCGCCCTTGGGCAGCGTGAGCGTGTTGACGTTGTCGGGGGTCCCGAACTTCGCGGAGATGATCTGCTCGTTGGGGTAGACGGTGGTCAGCGCCTGCTCGGTGCCGTTGGAGCCGATCGAGCTCATCGCCCCGGTGAGCACCTGCGAACTGGGCACCGTGCCGAGCTGGAGTTTGCCGGCGGCCTGCGCCGCGGCCAGCGTCTCCCCGGCGTTGATCTGCGCGACCGCTTTGAGCACCTGCACCGGCGCCTGCGCCTCGGTGGCGCGGTTGTCGGCGCCCCGGACGTAGAGAAAGACCAGGGCACTGCCCAGTGCTGCGATCAGCACCGCGACGATCAAGAGAATGGTTCTGCGTCCCATGTGTGTTCCTCAGTCGGTCGGGCTCTGGGCGCATGCCACCTGTTGTGGCTGCCCTCCCAGCGGGCTTCCCTCCAGCCCCACGACAAAGGGTTCTACACACACGCCCCCCGCGTCTCGGAAACGGATGATTTGACCATTCTGGTCTTGCCAGGGGTGGCCCGATGAGGCTATGGGCTCACGGCTCCCACGGATTGATGACCGGCACTCCGGTCGGCTGGAAGTCACCGACGTTGCGTGTGGCGACGGTCATTCCGCGCCGAGCCGCCGTTGCCGCGATGTAGACGTCCCCCTCGGGTCGGGGATCCGGAACGTGCATCGGCGCTGCCAGCCGGACCACCAACGCCTCGTGCTCACGTGAGGTTGGCGCCTCACATGTCCCCCATGTGGCGCATCAGCGCGCGTAGAGAGCCTCGACCGCGGAGCGCGTCTCCCGCAGTACGACGGTCCTGCGCAGCTTGAGGCTCGGCGTGAGCTGGCCGCCGTCCTCGGTCCACCGGTCGGGCAGGATTGCGAAGCGGCGTACGGACTCTGCCTGGGAGACGGCCAGGTTCGCCGAGTCGATCGCCTGCTGGATCTCCGCGCGCAGGTCGGGGTCGTCGACGAGATCGGGGACGTCGCCCTGCTTGTTGTGCCGGCCGACCCAGACCATGAACGTGGCACGGTCGATGGTCACCAGCGCGGCGATGTAGGGAAGGCCGTCGCCGACCACCAGGCACTGGTCCACGAGCCGGTGGGCGCGGATCCGTGCCTCCAGGGTGCTCGGCGCGACGTTCTTGCCGCCTGCGGTCACCAGGATCTCCTTCTTGCGCCCGGTGATCGTGACGTAGCCCTCATCGTCGATCTCGCCCACGTCGCCTGTCGTCAGCCAGCCGTCGTGAAGGACTTGAGCGCTGGCTGCGACGTTGCTCCAGTAGCCGCGCATCACCTGGGGGCCGCGCACGAGCAGCTCGCCGTCCTCGGCGACCCGCACCGAGCATCCGGGCAGAGGCCGGCCGACAGATCCGATCTTGGCCGAGCCGGGAAGATTCACCGTGAGCGCGCCGGTGGTCTCGGTGAGGCCGTAGCCCTCCAGAATGTCGATGCCGATGCCCCGGTAGAAGTGGCCCAGCCGCTCACCCAGCGGTGCGCCGCCGGACACGGCGTACGTGCACTGACCGCCCAGTGACTCGCGCAGCCGGCCGTAGACGAGCCGGTCGAAGAGCGCGTGCTGGGCGCGCAGAGCGGGACTGCGCCTCCCCGTGTCGACGGCGCGGCTGTAGGCGATCGCGACATTGGCGGCCCGGTCGAAGGTGCGCCCCTTCCCGTCGATCGCAGCCGTCAGGGACGCGGTGTTGAAGACCTTCTCGAAGACTCGGGGCACGGCGAGCACGAATGTCGGCCTGAACGTCTCGAGGTCGCTGGGCAGATGGGCGACGTCGTGGGTGTGGCCGAGGCGTACGCCGGCCCTGACCGCGGCGACCTGCAATATCCGGGCGAACACGTGGCCCAGCGGCAGGAACATCAGCGTCGACGCGCCCGGGGACTCGAACAGCTCGTGGAGCTCGGGGATGGCGGTCGCGACCTCGGCCATGAAGTTGCCGTGGGTGAGCATGCAGCCCTTCGGCTTGCCCGTCGTGCCGGAGGTGTAGATCAGCGTGGCGAGGTCTTCGGGGGCCACGGCCGCGCGGCGGGCGTCGAGCTGGGCGTCGGGTACGTCGGCCCCGAGCGAGGTGAGCACCCCGATCGCGTTGTCGTCGATCGACCAGACGGAGTGCAGGTCGTCCAGCTCGGCACGGACCTCCTTGATGCGGCTCAGGTGCTCGGAGGTCTCGACGACGATCGCCCTCGCGCCAGAGTCTTCGAGGATCCAGGCAGTCTGCTCGGGAGTCGAGGTCTCGTAGACGGGAACGCTCACCGCGCCGGCGTACCAGATCGCGTAGTCGAGCAGGGTCCACTCGTAGCGGGTCCGCGACATGATCGCGACCCGGTCGCCAGCCTCGATGCCGCTGGCGAGCAGGCCCTTGGCCACGTCTCGGACCTGGGTGTGGAACTCGGCTGCGGTGACGTCGGTCCAGCCGTCGTCGGTCCGGCGGGCGAACAGGACCGACTCCGGCCGCTCGGACGCGTGCGCGATCAGGTCGTCGGTCAGGCTGCCGCTGGTCGGCAGCTCGACACCCGGGGGAGTGACGTACTCACGCACGAGCGCAGGCTACCGCCCGCCCTGCCGGTCCACCCTGACTCCGGTGGTTGGAGGCGCGGGGGAGCGAAGCGCGAGTGACCCGGTGGTTGAGGTGCGGGGGAGCGCAGCGCGAGCGACTCGGTGGTTGAGGTGCGGGGGAGCGCAGCGGAGGAGCCTCGAAACCACCACGCGGCCCGGTCCTGCGCCGCTCCTCGAGATCCCCGCCCAGCCGGTCGAACCTGCCGGGGCTCCCGATGCGGTGGTGTTCGAAACTGGTCTAGACCGATTTCGAAAACTGTCGGCGGTCTATCGGAGCATGGACTCATGACAACACCGACCGACGCACAGGCGCCGCCCACTCCTGAAGGTGTGGTCGCTGGTGCCCGCGAGTCGATCGGGGATCTCGGTGACGTGTTGTGGGCGGCGAAGGCTCCCGCCGAGCTGTTGGCCACCAAGCAGGAGATCGAGAGGCTTCGCTCGGTGTTGGCCGCCGTCGATGCGGTTGTCTGTCACGAGATCGAGGGGAGTCGTGCCCACGAACATGAGCAGTACGCGGCGGCGCACGACTATGTCACCGCTGTCGCTGGCGGGTACGCCGGCAGCGGACGTCGCAGTCTGCGCACGGCCCGGGACCTCTGCGGGGAGCGTGCCGCGACGTTGGAGGCGCTCTCTGCAGGGTCGATCTCGGCCGAGCATGCCGAGGTGATCTGCCGGTGCATCCGCAAGCTGCCGGTCGATGCGGAGCTCCGCGACGCGGGGGAGAGGTTCCTGCTCGACCACGCAGGGACGTTGAACGCGACCGAGCTGAAGACGGTGGGCCGCGAGCTGCTCGAGGTCTTGGACCCGGACGGGTCAACGGCCCGCGGCGAACGTGAGCTGTCCCGCCAGGAACGCGCCGCGCATCTCAACCGGTTCTTCACCATTACCCGCGACAGGCTCGGCGGAGCGAGGGTGCGCGGTCGCGGATCGGCCGAGGACGCTGCGGTGCTCGAAGCCGCGCTGAGCGCACTGACCGGTCCCGGCCCGAGTGCCGACGCTGGGAGCGACAGCAGCGGGGCGACCGATGGCTGCGGGACCTCCTCAGCCGCTGAGTCCGACTACTCCACGCGTCAGTGGGACGCCATGATCGAGCTGGCCCAGCGCGGCCTCGACAGCAAGCTGCTGCCGGCCTGTCACGGCGTGAAGCCCCGCGTCGGGATCACCATCGACTTCGACACTATGCGCAACCGGGTCGGTGCCGGCCTGCTCGACACCGGTGAGAGGCTCTCCGCGAGTGCGGTACGCCGCCTGGCCTGCGACGCCGACATCTACCCCATCGTGCTCGGCAGCCGTTCACAGATCCTCGACGTCGGCCGTAGCCAACGACTCGTCCCGCTGGCGCTCTGGCTCGCGCTGATCGCGCGGGATCGACACTGTTGCTTCCCTGGTTGTCGGCGTCCCCCGATCGCCTGCGACGCCCACCACATCCGGCATTGGGTCGACGGCGGACCCACCTGCCTGGCGAACACCTGTCTGCTGTGCGCGAGACACCACACGATGGTCCACAACACCGGCTGGGACATCGCCATCAACCCTGTTGACGGTCGACCTGACTTCCGACCACCAGCACACCTCGACCCGGATCGACGACCCATCCGAGAACGCTGCCCCCGCGAGTGAACGTCGCGGGGGAGCAGACGCGGCACCTGTTTCGGATCGCTCGTAGTCCGACGCACGATGTGTCGCGGTGGGCAGCCTAGATGCCGCTGGCGATCAGTCCCCTGGCCACATCTCGGACCTGGGTGTGGAACTCGGCGGCGGTGACGTCGGTCCAGCCGTCGTCGGTCCGGCGGGCGAAGAGGACCGACTCCGGCCGCTCGGACGCGGGCGCGATCAGGTCGTCGGTCAGGCTGCCCTGGGCGGGGAGCTCGACGGGCGCAGGTGTGGCGTACTCACGCACCAGCGCAGGCTACCGCCCTTGGTGGTTGAGGTGCGCGGGAGCGAAGCGGAGGAGCCTCGAGACCCGTTGTCGCTGACCACACCGCTGCCGGTCACTTCGTTAATGTGACCTGACGGGCCCCGCCGTCTTGGTCCGTGCCGAGACCGGCATCGGTGAATTGCTTGTCATTGCTGACGTACACGTGGGTGTACCTCACGTACAACCACACCTTCTTGCTGTCGTCACCGCCCTGCCCGGCAGCGGACGTCGCGTCAAAACCGCTGGGATTCGTGTCGGGGTCGTCCACGGTGTTGTTGCACTCGTCAGAACCGGAGTAGCCGGACGCCTTGTCATAGATGTGATAGCCGCATAGCACCATGGCGGCGACCTTGTAGACCGGATAGACCGTGTGTGTTCCCGTCCCGTTGACCGTGTCAGGGTCGCAGGTCGGGGCTCCGCAGAACACCGGCAAGAGGATCTTCTTCCCCAACAGGGCGGGCCACTCGTCGTACACCTTCTTGTTCTTGAGGCTGCTGTTTCCCGTGTCGCCAGTCACGCAGTCGCTGGACCGATCGCCGGCCGTGCTGCAGTGTGCGGTGAGGGCCGCGCTCAAGTCCGTCGGAGGGACGGCCGCCGCTGGAGGGGTCGGCGTCGGTTGGTCAGGAATGATCGTGATGGGGTCGCTGCAGCCGTTCTTCAAGTTCTCGGCGATGATGTCCGGCGTCCCGCTGTGCGCGGTGTCCTCGGGGCAATCGAGCCACCACCAGTTTCCGCCCGTTTCGCTGTCCGGGCAGTCTGAGCCGCCACCTGCCTGGCCCGGATCGCCCACCTGAAATACCTCGCCAGAGACGGGGGGTCCCTGCGCCTGACTTGAGCAGAGCGCGTACGGCTTGACTTGGGCGGAGGCTGCGGGTGCGACGGTCGCTTCCGAGGACCGTCCGGTCGTGATTGATTTGACGCCGTAGATGGCGCCGAGCGTCACCGGCGTGGCGCGGGTCGCGGTCATTCCGACGACTAGCTGTCCATTGGAGTTGCAGGTCACCGATAGCGGACGATCAGGAGTGGCGGGCGCCGACGGGTCGAGTCCTAGGTTCTGGTCGACGATGTTGTTCGCAATGTCCTGTGCGGCGTTCGTATAGGTGGTGTTTGCGCTCAGTTCAGCGCACGTGCCCTCTTTGTCTGTGTAGTAGGCACCTGCCGCGAGGACACCTGCGTCAGTGGCGGTCTGGAGTTGGCGCTTGCTGACGTAAGCCTGTCCGAAGTCGACGGTGAACGAGGCGATCCCGACCAGCATCACGGCTAGGATCGCGACGATCACCGCGGTGGCGCCCCTATCGTCTCTAGGCCGCTCTAGCCGACTCAGGAGGCGGTCGTGAACTCGCATCGGAACACCCCCACGCTCTGCAGATGGAAAGTCGGCCCCTTCATCGGGAGCAGCGGCACAGTCACGGGGCTCTCGTAGGCCGCGTAGACGTAGAGGTTGTCTCCGTCTGCACTGGTCTCGCACGGCTCGTCTGTGGACATCGTGGCCGCATTCGCGCAGATGGGACTCGCCGACGACTCACTCGTTCCGAGTTTCATCGTGACATCGACGTCGCTGGCTGACATGTTCACGGTCTCGGAGGCATTCTGCGTCTCGTCGACGACGTCCTGGCACGAATGTCCGTCAACCACGCCGAAACGTGAGCCCTGGCGTGCGCCGTTCCCCAAGGACAACTGCTGGGCGAAGATCATCCCGAAGCCGATGATGCCGAAGACCAGTGAGAATAGGATCGGCATGATGATCGCGAACTCAACCGCGGCGGCGCCAGACTCCTGGCCCGCGCGCTGACGCCCGGAGTGCGTCCTGGCTCGCATGATCACCGGCGTGTCCTCCCAGTTGTACCCCCGCCGAGGAGGTTCATGACTACCCGTGGCCTCATCCCAGCCGGTTTTGCCCACGTACCCAAGCAATTCCGACAAAGACCCTCCGAGGGGGCCATTCAGGGCTGACCGTTCGGCTGATGGGGAGGCCGCTCGGCTACTCTGGCGACCGCACTCTCGACCCTGCGCAGAGGACTCCGTCATGGCAGACCAGACCACCTCGAGCATCGTGATCAGCGCCCCGCCGGCCGCGGTGATGGGCGTGATCGCGGACTTCGATGCCTACCCCGAGTGGGCACAAGGCGTGAAGCAGGCCGAGGTGGTCGAAACGGGCACCGAGGCCAAGCCCGAGCAGGTGTGCTTTCACCTGGACGCCGGCCCGATCCGGGACACTTACACGCTTGCCTACGACTGGCGCGGTGACGAGTTCGTGAGTTGGACGCTGGTCGAGTCCAACCTGCTCAAGCAGATGGATGGCGCCTACGAGCTGACCGACATGGGTGACGGCACTACGGAAGTTGCCTACCGCCTTGTGGTGGACATCGCGATCCCGATGATCGGCATGCTCAAGCGCAAGGCCGAGAAGGTGGTCATCGACACCGCGCTGAAGGGGCTGAAGAAGCGCGTGGAGTCCCAGACCGGCCAGGGCTCTGCCGTCCCCCAGCACCCCGCCCCCTGAGCAGGCGTACGGCGTGCGGATCCTGCTGTTCACCGGCAAGGGCGGCGTCGGCAAGACGACCGCTGCGGCGGGCACGGCTGCGCTCGCTGCCCGGCGTGGCCTGAACACCCTGGTGCTCTCCACCGACGCGGCGCACTCGCTGGGCGACGCGTTCGGCGAGCCGATCGGCGCCGATCCGACGCAAGTCGCCGACCGGCTGTTTGTCCAGCAGGTCGACACCCAGCGCCGGTTCGAACGGTCCTGGGCCGAGATGCAGACATACCTTCTCGCCGTACTCGACGCCGCTGGAGTCGATCCGATCACCGCCGAGGAGCTGACTGTCCTGCCCGGCGCCGAGGAGGTCTTCGCGCTGCTGGAGGTGTCCGCGCAGGTGCGGTCCGGCCGGTGGGACGTGGTCATCGTCGACTGCGCGCCCACCGCGGAGACGCTGCGGCTGCTGGCGCTGCCGGAGGCGCTCGGCTGGTACATGGACCGCGTCTTCCCCGCCGAGCGCCGCCTCGTCAAGGCGCTGCGGCCCGTGCTCACCAAGGCCGCGGGCGTGCCGATGCCGCACGACCCGGTCTTCGACGCGGTCGAACGGCTGCACCACGATCTCGCGGGCGTCCAGAAGCTGCTGACCGGCCCCGACGCGTGCGTGCGGCTGGTGCTCACGCCCGAGGCCGTCGTGATCGCGGAGGCTCGCCGCTCGCTGACCACGCTGTCGCTGTACGGCTACCGCGTCGACGGCGTGCTCGCGAACCGGATCTTCCCCGACGACGGCTACGACCAGTGGCGCCTGCAGTGGGTCGAGGCGCAGGCCAAG
The DNA here is from genome assembly GCA_035690495.1 of Nocardioidaceae bacterium. Lineage (GTDB taxonomy): Bacteria > Actinomycetota > Actinomycetes > Propionibacteriales > Nocardioidaceae > DASSKK01. Next base: position 21,052 of record DASSKK010000081.1, read on the forward strand.
GTGCTCGCCGAGGTGGAGCAGTCCTTCCCTGGCGTGCCGATCTGGCGCTCGGCGTACCAGCCCGCAGAGCCGGTAGGCGTGGACGCGCTGGTCGAACTCGCGCGGACGGCGTACGGCGAGCACGATCCGCTCGCACCGGCGTCGGCGAATCCGCCGATGGTCGTCACCCGGACCCGCAGCGGCGCGACGCTGCGGCTGGCACTACCGTTCGTGGGCAGGTCCGAGGTCGACCTGGCCAGGCACGGAGAGGAGCTCGTGGTGACCGTGGGCTCCTACCGGAGGCTGCTGGCCCTGCCGGCTGCGCTGGCGCGGCACACCGTGGTCGGAGCGCGCATCGAGGACGGGGCGTTGTGGGTCCAGTTCAAGGACGGTGGTTGAGGTGGTCTCGAGACGCCTTCGCAAGCTCAGGATCCCCGACCCAAGGGTTTCGAGGCTCCCCCGCTTCGCTCCTCCGCACCTCAACCACCGACGGGCGCGCTTGGCTCCTCCGCACCTCAACCACCGCGGGGGCCGCTTCGCTCCTCCGCGCCTCAACCACCTGAGCGGGCGCTTGGCTCCTCCGCACCTCAACCACCTTCTGGGGCGTCATGACTGAGGAACAAGAACCGGTCGGCAGCGTCGGCGAGGAGGCGGCGAGGCTGCTGCGTGCGCTGCAGGGATCGGCGCACGAATGGGCCGGGCATGTGGCGGCGGACGGGCCGGAGTGCAGGTACTGCCCGCTGTGCCAGCTGATCGGCGCCGTCCGCGAGACCCGGCCCGAGATGCGGCATCGACTCGCGACCGCTGGCAGCTCGCTGCTGCAGGTGGCCGCCGACATCCTCGCTGCAGCCGCCTCCGAGGGCACGCAGCGGCGTGACGAGCCGGTGCAGAAGATCGACCTCGACGCCGACTGGGAGGAGGAGCGCTGATGGGCTTCACGGTGGGCATCGACGTCGGCGGAACCAAGATCGCCGGGGGCGTGGTCGACGAGAGAGGGCAGGTGCTGACCACCGCCAGGCGCGAGTCGCCCGCGACCGATACCGAGGCGATCGAGCAGACCATCGAGGATCTCGTCGCCGAGCTGCGCGCCTCCCATGAGGTCGACGCGGTCGGCGTCGCAGCGGCCGGGTTCATCGACGTGACCCGCTCGACGGTGCTGTTCGCGCCGAACCTGGCGTGGCGCGACGAGCCGCTGCGCGCCGACCTGGAGCGGCGCATCGACATCCCGGTGGTCATCGAGAACGACGCGAACGCCGCCGCGTGGGGCGAGTTCACCTTCGGGGCAGGCGAGGACGTCGACGACTTCGTGCTGGTCACGCTCGGCACCGGCGTCGGTGGCGGGATCGTGCTCAACGGCGAGCTGCTGCGCGGCCGGTTCGGGGTCGCCGCCGAGCTCGGGCACATGCGCGTCGTCCCGGATGGGCTCGAGTGTGGGTGCGGGAACTGCGGGTGCTGGGAGCAGTACGCGTCGGGCACCGCGTTGGTACGTCGTGCGCGTTCGCTCGCCGACGAGGGGGCTCCCGGCGCTCAGGTGCTGGTCTCGCACGCAGGGGGCGAGGTCTCGGACATCGACGGGCCGCTGATCACGTCGACTGCGCAGGATGGCGACCCGTTCGCGGTCGGGCTGATGGAGTCATTGGGACGCTGGGTCGGCGAAGGTGTGGCTTCGCTGGCCGCCGTGCTGGATCCGGCAGTCGTCGTCATCGGCGGGGGAGTCGCCGAAGCCGGGGACCTGCTGCTTGGTCCCGCACGCGAGGTGTTCGACTCCCGGCTGATCGGGCGCGGGCACCGGCCGAGTCTGGAGATGCGGACGGCGGTGCTCGGGAACAAGGCGGGGATGATCGGCGCCGCCGACCTGGCGCGGCGGCCGTAGCGTGCTCAGCGGACGAGTTCGTTCGGTCTGATGGTCACCGGATAGGGGTCGCTGATGCTGAGCGTGTCTTCCCCGGTGACGTGCGCGACCTCGACGTACTCGCCCTTGTGCAGCTGCCAGGCGGTGATCGACGGTTCGTCGGGGTCGACGGCCCAGTACGACTGGCAGCCCGCTGCCTCGAAACGAGAGCGTTTCAGGGTGAGGTCGATCCGGCGGGTGCTGGGGGAGAGCACCTCGACTGCCAGCACTGGCGCGGCCGGCAGGTCGCGGTCCGACAGGTCGGCGCGACGGCAGACGAGCACATCCGGTTGAAGAACGGTGTCCTCGGCCAGCGTCACGTCGAATGGCGCGACGAGGACCTCGAGATGGTCCGGACAGCCTTCGCTCAGGAGCATGACCAGTTGCACCACCGCCCGCTGGTGCAGGCGCCGCGGCGCTGGGCTCACGATGAGTGTCCCGTCGACCAGCTCGTAGCGGTGCCCGTCATCGGGCGTCGCTTCCAGATCTGCGTGGACGAGCGGCCGGCCGCGGGGCAGCACGAGCGGAAAGCCGCTCACTTGCTCGGACGACGTGGTCACGACTCCCATGGTGCCTCCTCGGAGGCCGCAGCCGGTGGACCCGAGCGGGTGAGGCCGTTTCTGGGCCAACGGTCCGAAACGGACAGCCCGGCCGCGACAAGGCCACGACCGAGTGGGCGATGCAACCGACGGCGAGGCGCTGCCACGCTGGTCCAGGCACTCGGCGGCAATCTTCGCCCGGGTGCCGCGCTGTGACCTGACGCCGGTGGGAGGAGGCGGTCACGATGACGGTCCGGACCCGACGTACCGGTTCGAAGTCTGCGGAACAGGGTGCCGCGGCCGTCGAGTTCGCGTTGGTCATGCCGATCCTGTTCGCGCTCGTGTTCGCGATCATCGACTACGGGCTCCGACCGTCCCGACCAAGTTGTCGAGCAGGCTGTCATCGGTGAGCGGCTCGATCGACTGACGATAGCGGCGGTTGAAGTGCTAGAGTGGTCGTGATCGTCAGGAGGTTGCGTGACTGCGATTTCGATCACCGTTCCGCGGGGCGTGGAGCCTGGCAGGGCCAAGGCTGTCATAGACCGTCTGCTCGAGAGCGAGGCCCGCGTCGCGCGAGTGAGTGAGGCGCTCGCCAAGGAGAGCGGGTCGATCGGGCCGGGGACGCTCGCCCAGATCGGCCGCGTCGACCGCGCATGGCGAGACATGGAAAGCCGCTATGGCCTCTACACCGCCGAGCAGGTAGCCGCCTTGACGGGTGCGTCGGCGAAGGCTGGCGCACAGCACGTCTACAACCTGCGTCGCCGCAAAGGCTTGCTTGCCGGCCGCCGTGCAGGCATCAACGTCTATCCGGGATTCCAGTTCACCGGCAGGGAGAGTCTGATCGTGAGGCGTGAATGGCGGGATCTGGTAGCACCACTGCTTACCGCAGGATGGTCCGAGGACGAGGTGCTGCTCTGGTTCGCGGGACCGGTCGGGGTGCTTGACGGGCGACACCCGGCCGACCTGCTCGATTCCGATGCGGACGCCGTCCGTGAAGCGGTCGAGCAGGCTGCTGCCGGCCCCGTGTGGTGAGCTTCCCATCCCCGCCTGAGCCTTTTCCCGCGCCGCTGCATGAGCTCCTTCCTGAGGGCTCGACGCTGTTCCGTGTTCACCCGCAGACCCTTCACGGCAAGCGCACTCCAGGCAATCTTTTCAACCCCGGAATAGGCCCGGCCAGCCGATGGGCGTTCTTCGGTGTCCCGGTCGTCCCGATGCTCTACGCAGGTGAGACGCCAGAGGCAGCGGTCTTCGAGGCGATCCTCCACAATCGGGTGCCCGGAGAAGAGATCCCAGCAAGGCACTGGCAGAGCATGGTCATGACCACACTCCGGACGGAGCGCGCGCTCGAGATGGCGGTGTTCCACTCGGACGGACTGCGTCGGTACGGTCTCCATACACGCGACCTGACGGGTACCCCAGTATCGACGTACGTCGACACAGTGCGCTGGGCCGAGGCGGTGCACGACAACACCGAGTTGGACGGTGTCGTGTGGATGGCCCGCCAGTTCAACAGGCACCGCGCCCAGGTCTTCTTCGGCGATCGTGTCGAGCCGGACGATCTACGGCCGGTCGACGACGTGGCGCGCGACTACCTGGTCCCGAATGACGCGGAGTGGCTCAAGGCCCTCGCCGACCGCATCGATGTGACGATGCTGGGCTGAGGAGTTGTCAGCGGACGAGGAAGAAGTCCGGCGGTGGGATCGTGACAGCGGCGTTGGGGTCGACGGTCATCGAGATGCTTGTGCCAGCTCCGTTGAGGGCGATGCTGCTCGAGATGTACTGCGCGTTGCTCAGCGTCTGCGCGGCACCACCACCGATGGTGAACGGGTCGGCGTTCGGGGTCATATAGACGCCGACCACGTGCAGCAAACCCTGGCCGTTCATGTTGTAGGTCGGGTTCGAGTTGCCGCCATAGCTCTCGCTCCAGAAGGCGAGATCCTCCGGACCGTCCGGATCCGCCCATGCCGTCTCGGCTGCGGGCAGCGGGTTTCCGTCGACGTCGGTGGTGGCGTCCAGGGCGTTCGGCGCGGTCCAGTCGACGTTCCCGCCAGTCTGGGAGAGCTGGCCGTCGCCGGTGTCCCCGGCACATGGCGTTTGCGTCGGCGCGGTGCCGCTCGTGCTGGGGACGCAGCCGTCGGGCTGGCCCCCCATCGCGATCACGGTCGTGTAGCACAGCTGAAGCGAGCCCCCGGTCTGCTTGAGGTCGCCGTCGCGGATCACCAGGACCGCCTTGTCCGTTGATGCGCCGCTCTGGGCGTTCGAGCACACGCTCGAGGCGGTGTTCCCGTTGCCGTGCATGCTGAACCCGGAGCCGTTCCCGATGCTCATCGCGTCATTGCCGGGGTCTCCGAAGACGTAGACGTGGGTGGCGTTGGGGAGAGCTAGGTTGCCGCCCGGCTTGACCGCGCCGTTGAACACCACCGTCGTGGCGACTATGGGGGCGCTGCCCGTGAAGCCGCTGTTGGCGGTGCAGTCGACGAACACCCTGCTGGTCGATGTAACGCCCTTCGCCGTCAACTGGGCGGCAGTGGGACTGCAGTTGCTGATCACGATGTAGCCCTTGGCGGCCGCATTGCCGGCGTCCAGTGTTGAGAATACGGTTGACTCGGCGGTGCTGATCGCGCCCTTGACCGCGGTGAAGTAGCGATCGTCCACCGGTGAGCGGGTGACCAGGTCGTGCCCGGATGGCGGAGTGGCCGTTCCGGGTAGGCCGGCATCGTCGATGGCTGTCGTCCCGAAGACGTTGGCGTCGGCGTCGTAGCCCACACCCTGGCCGAAACCGTTCGCGGCGGCTACCGAGGTGATCTGCCCGGGATCTCCAGTCTTCGGATCGCCAAAGGCGACGATGCCGTCAGCTGCCTTGCCCAGGAAGATGTTGGCGTTGCTGCCGCCGCTGCATCCGCTGCCGTTCGAGTCGGCGTGGATCGTGCCCGGCTGGCTCGTGCTGCCGTCGGTTGAGACCTTTCCGAAGACCCGGATCCTCGAGCCACCACTGTTCGAGCCGGTCGACAGGACAGGGCAACCGGTCCGCTTGAGCAGCAGCATCGCGGGCGCGTTGCCGCCGGGACCGATGTGGTAGCGACCCACCGAGCGGACAGCACTAGCGAGCCGTGTCGTCGCGAGAGCGCCGAGCGTCGTCGGCTGGGTCTCACCGACCAAGACCCCGACCTGGTCGCAGCCGCCGTAGGTCGCGGCACCCGGGTCCGCGGCCAACGCCGGCAGGCTGTCCTCGGCCCAGTCGCCGGTGTTGACCTCGTAACCGGACTGGATGCGCACCGTGGTCTTGCCGTCGGTGGAGACGCCAGTGAAGCGGACCCACTTGCTTGGGGTATCGGCTTGGCAGGTCGCGGACTCCTGATAGGACGTCAGGCTCGAGCACACAACGTCCGGATCCGGTAGCAAGGGGTCTCCGCTCCCGTCGCTCCACGTCTTGCTCGTGAAGGTGATGCCGCTGCTGGCCACGTAGTACTGCAACGCCTCGCAGACCCCGGTGTACGGGTTCAGCCCGTTGGCGGCGCTGGCGACCAGTCCGTTGACGCCTGCGATGGCCGCAGAGTCCGCTGCCGACTTGTTCTGCTGCTGGTCCACACGCACTTTGCCCACATCGATGACGAAGGCCGCGGCGATGCAGAGCGCCACCATGCTCAGCGCGACAAGCACAGCCACCACGCCATGCTCATCGCGGGTACGCCGGACACGACGTGCTGCGTTGGTCCTCACGGACACGACGGAGTCCTGTCGTAGAGTGCCACCGAGTCGGCGTTCAGGTCCACCGTGGTGCTGGTGACCAGCCAGTTGAGGCTGGCCGGGCGGACTGCCCACACCTTCACGAAGCAGGAGCCGTCAGAGGGATTCGATGGATTGTCCGGGGCCGGTCCAGCCGGTGTGTCTGTTCCCGGGGCGACCTCGCACGCGCTGCTCGACGACTGCTCGAAGGTGTTGGCCCCACCGGAATGGCTGATCAGCACTGCACACACAGAGCTCGCGCTGAGCGGGTTGTCGGCGTTCGCGTAGACGTCGACCGTCCGCTGCACAACGTCAGTTCCCCATGTGGACACGTTGTCGGTCGACGCTCCGAAGCGCGCACCCTCACGGACCGCGTTGGCAAGTGCGACTTTGTCGCTGTAGGCGAGGCCGAAAGTGATGATGCCGAACATCAGCATGCCCAGAATCGGCAGCACCAGGGCGAACTCGACCGCGACGGCACCTGACTGCGAGCGCGCGCGGGCGCGCGCTTGCATCTGCACCCCCAGTCGACGTCGCGGCATGATTGCTCCCCTCGGGCCACTCGTGCTCCGAGAGTAAGGGCGGTTTCGACCGAATCGGACCGTATGGCGCAGAGTTGATCCGAACGGATCATTCAGCGGGTAGCCCGGACACGCCAGAAGGCGACGGGAGATGTTCCGTTCGTGTCACCTCCGCCAAGATGTCGCTGTGAACGACACGAGCACACCAGCCATCGGCGTGGACATCGGCGGAACGAAGGTGCTGGCCGGCGTGGTCGACGAGAGCGGCGAGGTGCTCGGGAGCGTACGCCTGCAGACCCCGCACCGCAGCATGGCACCGGACGTGGTCGAGGCGACCATCATCGAGGCCGTGACCCAGCTGCGAACCAGCCATGAGGTCGGCGCCGTTGGAGTGGGGGCGGCCGGATTCGTCGACGCCGCGGGGGAGCGGGTGGCGTTCTCCCCGCACCTGTCCTGGCGCGACGAGCCGCTCAAGAAGGCGCTCGAGGTGCGCCTCGGACTGCCGGTGCTGGTTGACAACGACGCGAACACGACGGCCTGGGCCGAGCTGCGGTTCGGCGCCGCGCGCGACCACCGCCACGTGCTGTGCGTGACGCTCGGCACCGGGATCGGCGGGGCGCTGATCCTGGACGGGTCGGTGTATCGGGGCGGACACGGGATGGCTGGCGAGTTCGGCCACATGCAGGTGGTGCCGCAAGGGCGCTTCTGCGAGTGCGGCAACCGCGGCTGCTGGGAGCAGTACTCCTCCGGCAACGCGCTGGTGCGCGAAGCCCGCGAGCTGGTCACGGCACGCTCCCCGGCTGCCGTACGCCTGCGGGAGCTCGTCGACGGCGACCCGGACCGGCTCACCGGAGCCGTGGTGACCCAGGCCGCCCAGGCGGGCGAGCAGGCGGCGATCGAGGTGTTCCGCGAAGTCGGGTCCTGGCTGGGACTCGGGCTGGCCGGACTGTGCGCGGGCTTCGACCCCGAGCTGGTCGTGATCGGCGGCGGGGTCTCCGAAGCGGGCGACCTGCTGCTCGACCCGGCGCGCGAGTCGCTGGCGCACGCGCTGGTCGGCCGGGGCTTCCGGCCGCTGCCGCCGGTCGTCCGCGCCGAGCTCGGTGCCGACGCGGGCTTCATCGGTGCGGCGGATCTTGCCCGAACGGCTGAGTGAATTCCGAGACCCGGGACTCCACCTGCTGGCAGGATCGCCGCATGCCCTCAGCTCGGGTGATGACTTACAACATCCTGAACGGCGGTGAGCGCGGCGCCGCCCTGCACGACGTGGTGCGTGAGGTCGACCCCGACGTACTGCTGGTGCAGGAGACCCCGAAGCTGCCGCTGCTGTGGCGCAAGGGCTGCCGGCGGCTCGTGCAGGCCTGGGGCATGCGGCTGGTCACCGGCGGCCGGACGGCCGGCTCGAACCTGATCGCCGTACGCCGTGGCATCGCCGTCAAGTCGGCCGGTTCCGTGGCGTTCCACGACGGGTCGTTCGCGCCCCGCCGCGGGGTGGCCTGGGCGCAGCTGCGCATCGAGGGGCGGCTGGTCGGGGTGGTGTGCACGCACTTCTCGCTGGAGGCCTGGCGCCGCGAGCGGGAGGTGGAGCGCGTGCTCTCCGTGGCCGCGGGACTGCGCGGCTCGGTCATCGTCGGTGGCGACCTGAACGAGAGACCCGTCGCGCCGAACTGGCGACGGCTGGTCTCGGCGGGGTACGTCGATCACGGCACCAAGCGCTGGCGGACCTTTCCCTCCGACGAGCCCACCAAGCGGATCGACGCACTGCTCGTGCGCGGGCAGGCCGAGGTCGTCCACCACGGGGGTCCCGGGGTGCCGGACGAGATGCTGGTCGCCGGCAGCGACCACCGCCCGGTGCTCGCGGTGCTGGACTTCTGAGCAGGGCCGATCCGGTCGGTCAGGCTTCGCCGTCGCAACGGTTCACGTGAACGCTTGTGACGCCCAGCGCGGTTGGATCGACGTCACAACCGGTCAAGTGCGCGGTCGTGACGGGCACCGCGTAGTCCGAACGGGTCATTTAGGCGTCATCGAGGCAGTGGCCCTACAGTCGCGGGTCGGTTTGTCCGATTAGAACTATGTGTGGGGATTGATGCGTAGCTTCGGCATCCTGCGTGCGCGCCGCGACCAGCGCGGCGCGGCGGCGGTGGAGTTCGCGCTGATCGCCCCGATGCTGTTCTCGGTGCTGTTCGGGATCATCACCTACGGCATGTGGCTGGACGACTCGATGAACCTGCGGCAGGGCGTGCGCGAAGCGGCCCGCCAGGCGGTCGTCGGCAACTACGGCGCGGACTCGTGCACGGCGACGTATGACGACACCTCGACCCCGACCGCGAACATGAAGGCGCTGGTGTGCCAGACCAAGGCCGACGTGTCGGCCTACACCGGAGACACCTACGTCAAGGTGCTGCTGCCGGACGGCTGGCAGCGCGGCCGCGAGGTGGTGGTCTGCGCGATGATCGACGCGACCCGGCTGCCGGGGTTGGTGCCGCTGCCGCACGGCGGCCTGATCATGTCCGAGACGCGGATGTCGATCGAGGTCGCCACGCCGGGTCAGTCCGAGACCGGGGGTGAGGAGGTCCTGCCGCCGGGCGCCGACTGGTCGTGGTGCTCGTGAGAGCCCCCAGCCGAGCACGTGACGAGGGCGGTGCGGTCGCGCTGCTCGTCGGCGTGCTCACCGTCATCTTCTTCACGATCGCCGCGATGGTGGTCGACCTGGGCCAGGCGCGGGTAACGCAGCGTGCTGCGCAGGCAGCGTCCGACGCCTCGGCGCTCGCGGCGGCCAACGCGCTCTATCTCGCCGGGACGGCCACGCCCGACATCGACGCTGCGGTCGCCGCTGCCAAGAGCTACGCAGCCGACAACTACCAGGTCACCGACGAGGACTGGGCGTCCTGCACCGACCCGGACGCGCTGCCCTACCACGTGCCGGGTGACACCTCATGCATTTCGTTCGACGAGCAGGCACAGCCGACGCAGGTGCGAGTGGTCGCGCCGACGCGACGAGTGCAGACCCCGTTCGCGAACGTCGTGGGCGTCTCGCACGTCGACGTCGGCGCGCTCGCGCAGGCCACACTGACGCAGGGCGGCAAGTCCGACTGCGGCCTGTGCATCGTCGGCGGGGGTGACCACGAGCTGCAGAACGGCGACGCCACGATCAGCGGCGGCAACGTGGCGCTGAACGGCAACGTGCTCGTCAAGCCCAACGGCCTGGTCTCCACCGACGGCAAGATCCTCGTCGAGGGGACCGCAGACGGGCCGTCGGACGGCAGCGGGTACGACCCCGCCCCGCTGCCCAACCAGCCCAAGATCGACGACCCGTTGGCCAGCGTGCCGATGCCGACGTACTCCGGCCTCACGGTCAAGACCGACCCGTGCGGCACGGGATCCGACCACGGGCCGGGCATCTACGGCGACTTCGGCTTCCCGAACGCGAACTGCGTCCTGGAGCCGGGGACCTACGTGATCACCGGCAAGTGGAGTCTCACCGGAAGCTCCGGTCTGGACGGGTCTGCGGGAGTGACCCTGTACTTCGTGTGCGGTACGCCGAGCGCGCCGCGTGCGTGCAACGCACCGGGGGAGGACGGCGGGTGGCTGGACGCCGCGGGCAACGGCCTGATCACGATCGACGCGCCCGACGACGGTGCGAACAAGGGCTGGGGGATCGTCTACGACCGGTTGAACACCCAGTCGCTGTTCCTGAGCGGGAACGGCGGGTCGACGTACCACGGCACGATCTACGCCCTGTCCGGTCTGCTGGACTACCGCGGCAACGGCTGCGGAACTGTGAGCACTGCGCTCATCGACGTGGGCGGCATGGAGTTCAGCGGCACCAACTCGTGCCTCGCGTCGGACTACGTGCTGGAGGACAACGTCTACGTGCCGCCGCAGGACCCGCACCTGACCAAGTGAGGGTGACGCCGCCTGCCCGACGCGCCGGCCGGTACGCTCGGCGACCAGGAAGGCGGCGAGAGGAAGAGGTGTGATGGGCGGCCCGGGTGAGCGGTACCTCCGGCCGGCCGGCGCGGACCGGATGTTCAACCGGCTCGTCGGCGGCCTGACGCGCGCGGGAGTGTCCGTGATGGGCTCTCGGGTGCTTGCGGTCCGGGGCCGCAAGAGCGGGCTTTGGCGGACCACGCCGGTGAACCTGCTGACGGTGTCAGGGCACCGGTATCTGGTGGCACCGCGCGGGCAGACCGAGTGGGTGCGCAACATCCGGGTTGCCGGGAGCGCCGAGCTCCGTGTCGGCCGGCGGACCGAGACGGTCACCGTCACCGAGCTTGCCGACGCCGACAAGCCGGTGGTGATCCGGGCCTACCTGAAGCGCTGGGTCTGGGAGGTCGGCCGATTCTTCGACGGGCTCACCGCCGATGCGACCGTCGAGGAGATGCTCGCCGTCGCACCCGGCTTCCCGGTGTTCCGCGTCGAGTGACGGCCCGCCGCTGCCCGGTGGTTTCGAGGCCCGCCTAGCGGCTCGCACCTCAACCACCGAGCCTCGGCGCAGATTCGCGCGAGGATCCGAGGCCGAGCTCGACCCCGAGGTGAGGAAGCGGGCTCGCGCGGCGGCGAAGCAGATGGATCCAGCAGAGGTGCTGGACGAGGTCCGGGACTTCGTGTCGCTGGCGCGCTCTGGTGCATACATGGCCGGTGACCGACGGCTCGCGGCGCACGCACCCCGGCGACGATAACCGGCCACATGGCGGAAAGTGACCTACGCAGGCGGGGTCAGCGCAGACTGCGGTAGTCCGGCACCAGTTCGCCCGCCAGCTGCTCGAGGAACAGCCCGACGTCGGTGACGATGCCGCGGGCCTGGGAGGAGCCCCGGTCGGCGAGCTTGGTGACCGTCGCCGGGTTGATGTCCACGCACACCAGCGGGATCGAGGCCGGCAGGATGTTCCCGGTAGCCACCGAGTGCAGCATGGTGGCCACCATCAGGCAGAAGCCGACCCCCTCCAGCCTGGCGCGCATCGCCCGCTGGCCCTCGATCACGTCGGTGTGCACGTCGGGAAGCGGGCCGTCGTCGCGGACCGACCCGACCAGCACGAACTGCTTGTCGTGCACGACGAGCGCGTGCATGATCCCGCCGGTGAGCACGCCCTGCTCGACCGCGTCGCGGATTGACCCGGCCTTGCGGATCGTGTTCAGCGCGCGGATGTGGTGCTCGTGGCCGTGCTCGACGCCGCGGCCCTTCGCCAGGTCGATGCCCAGCGAGGTGCCGTAGAGGGCGGCCTCGATGTCGTGGGTGGCCAGGGCGTTGCCGGCAAACAGCACGTCGACGAAGCCGGCGTCGACCAGCGCGACCATCGCCGGCGCCGCGCCGGTGTGCACGACCCCGGGCCCGCCGACCCACAGCACCTTCTGGCCCGCCGCCTTGGCCTCGCGCATCCCGTCGGCGACCTGGCGGACCAGGACCGCCTGCGGCTTCTCGCTGGACACGTCGGACTCCATGAAGCCGAACACCTCGTCGTCCTTGGCCCGGGTCGGGATGGTGACCTTGATCCCGGAGGCACCGCAGACCACCCGCATGCCGGCCTTCACGTCGGCCATCGGCAGCGTATAGACCCGGACGCCTGCGTCGCCCTCCTCGACGATGAGCCCGCAGTCCATCTCGGGGTTCTCCACGCGCACCCACCGGCCGCCGAGGCGGACCTGGGTGTCGAGGTTGGTGGTGGAGTAGAAGAAGTCCGGGAGGACGCCGTCCTGCTCGCAGGTCTTCGTCTCGGCTTCGCCGGGATCGACCTGGTTGACCCCGCGGGTCTGCAGCCGCATCAGCAGCCGCTGCAGGGCTTCGTCGTCCTCGGCGGAGACCGTGATCTTCACCTGCGACGGGTCGCCGGCGTCGTGGCCGACCGTGAAGTTGTCGATGACGTAGTCGCCGCCGTACTCCCGGATGTCGTCGAGCACTTGGGAGAGGATCCCGGTGTCGATCAGGTGTCCGAAGAACTCGACGGTCTCGCTGGGCTGCACAGGCTCTCCTCGAGGCGTTCGTGGTCGGGTGACCGCAGTCTAGGAGTGGGCGGCGCCGCGGGCGCTCAGAGGACGGCGCCGTCGTCGCCGTCGTCGCGGTTGCGCGGCATGGTGGCGATCAGGTAGCCGAATCCGCCGAGGAACGCCAGCACGAGCAGCATCGTCAGCCACTCCGGGTAGGGCAGGTGCGCGAGTGCTCCGGCCAGGAGTACGGCGGGCGCGCCGACCAGCCCTGCCCAGGCCAGCGCCCGGCGCGGCTCGGGATGGGGCAGCGGCGGCGGCTCGGGCGGGATGAAGTGACCCTCGTCCTCCCATGAGTCGGTCGGGTCCCACGGCTCGCTGGTCGGATCGGCATCGAGCGCCGGCTCGGGGGAGGGCCCGGGCTCGGGTGCCGGCGGGGGGACCTGCGGCTCCTCGCCATAGTTGGCGATGATCTCCGCCCAGACCTTGTCCTCGTCCCACGCGTCGTCGGCCGGGTCGGGCCGGCCGGTGCCCGGTTCGTCGGGCTGACTGTCGTCGTGGGTCATCGCTGCTTCGTCCTGGCTCCCGGCTCGTCTGGTCTTGCTGGTCTTGCTGGTCCCGGGGGTCCCGGTGGTTTCGAGGCTCGCTTCGCTCGCACCTCAACCACCGGGGGCTTCGCTCGCACCTCAACCACCGGGGGCTTCGCTCGCACCTCAACCACCGGGGGCTTCGCTCGCACCTCAACCACCGGGGGCTTCGCTCGCGCCTCAACCACCGGGGGCTTCGCTCGCACCTCAACCACCGGCGGTGACGCGCCGGACGAACGCCGCGGACTCCTCGAAGATCGCCGGTGCGTCATTGTCGAGCGTAGCCACGTGGTAGCTGTTCTCCACAATGCGCTCGGTCACATCCCGGGACGAGACGGTGCCGAGGATGATCCGCGCCGAGGACGGGTCGACGACGTGGTCCTGGCTGGAGCGGAACAGCAGCAGCGGTGCGGTCACCCGCGGCAGGTCCGTCCGCAGCTGCTTCCAGGCGGTCATCATCGAGTGCGTGGCCCGCAGCGGCATCCGGTCGTAGCCGTACTCCTCGCCGCCGGGCTTCTTGATGTCGTTGGTGATCCCGGGCATCGACGGCAGCACGTGCTTGAGCAGTGGCAGCAGCTTGGCATCCTTGCGGGAGGAGTTGACCGCGGGGTTGACCACCATGACCCCGGCCACCTGCCGGCCGTGCTCGCCGGCGAGCGCGAGCGCGAGCGCCCCGCCCATCGAGAGTCCGCCGACCACGACCTGGTCGCAGATCGCCGTCAGCTTCGCGAACGCGTCCTGCACCTCGCCGTGCCAGTCCTCCCAGCCGGTCCGGTTCATCTCCTGCCAGGTGGTGCCGTGGCCGGGCAGGCGGGGCACCGACACGGCGTACCCCTGCTCGGCGAGGTAGCGGCCCCACGGCACCACCGAGGCCGGCGAGCCGGTGAACCCGTGGCACAGCAGCACCCCCACAGGGCTTCCGCCTTCCAGACGCGCCTCGGGCGCGGCGAAGAAGGGATCGGCGTGGGCGGCGAGGGACACCATCGGAGTCTCCCATGCTGCGCCGCGGGGGACTAGGGTGAGGACGATCGGGAGAGAGGGAGGCGCGGGTGTTCTACTGGCTGCTCAAGTGGGTGCTGATCGGGCCCGCGCTGCGGATGGTCTTCCGCCCACACAGCGTGGGTGCCCGGCACGTGCCCGAGACCGGCCCCGCGATCCTGGCCAGCAACCATCTGTCCTACGCCGACTGGCTGTTCATGCCGCTGACGCTGTCGCGACGGGTCACGTTCGTGGCCAAGGCGGAGTACTTCACCGGGCGCGGCCTGAAGGGCTGGTTCTACCGGAGGTTCTTCGCCGGCGCCGGGCAGGTGCCGATCGACCGGGCCGGGGCGACCGCGGCCGAGGGCGCGCTGTCGTCGGCCAAGAAGATCCTCGGTGCCGGCGGCCTGTTCGGCATCTATCCGGAGGGCACCCGCTCCCACGACGGGCGGCTCTACCGCGGCCGCACGGGAGTTGCCCGCCTCGCGCTCGAGGCCCAGGTCCCGGTGATCCCGGTGGCAGTCGTCGGCACGAACCGGATCGCGCCGCCGGGCAAGAGGTTCGGCACGGTCTCGCGACCGGTGGTGCGTTTCGGGACCCCGCTGGACTTCTCGCGCTACGAGGGGCTGGAGAACGACCGGTTCATCCTGAGGTCGATCACCGACGAGATCATGTACGAGATCATGAAGCTCTCCGGCCAGGAGTACGTCGACGTCTACTCCACCGATGCCAAGGAGCAGGCCAAGGAGCAGGCCAAGCATCTGCCGAAGGCCTCCTGAGGCCACCATGCCCGCGACGAGCCGGCTCGCCCGCCGCGACACCTCGCGCCTGGACCCCGTCGCCGAGCAGGTGCAGACCAACCTGTTCCGAGCGCTGGCGGTGCTGCGGATCGTGGTCATGGTGTACGCGGTCGCGCTGGACGCGGCACGCTGGCACGAGTTCGCGCGGCCGGTCCTCGGCTGGGTGATGATCGGCGTGATGGCGGCGTGGACCGGGGTGGCCACCTGGGCCTACGACGACCCGCGGCGCCGGGGGCTGCCGTTGCTGGTCGCCGACTTCGCCGTCGCCGCGGGCGTGCTGCTGAGCACCCCGTACGTCGAGACCTCGGCGATGCTCGACGCGCACGCCCCCACCGTGCCGTCGTTCTGGGTGATGGTGCCGGTGCTGTGCTGGGCGGTCGCGCGCGGCTGGCCGGTCGGCCTCGTCGCGGCGGTGCTGATGTCGCTGGTCGACCTGTCCGTGCGCACGAGCCGGACCGGGACGGTGTGGGGCAACATCTTCCTGCTGCTCCTGGGCGCCGGCATCGTCGGGTACGCCGCAGGCCTCGTCCAGCAGGCCAGCGTCGCCCAGGCCGAGGCGGAGCGGGTGGCCGCGACGATGCGCGAGCGGGCCCGGCTGGCCCGCGCCGTCCACGACGGGGTGCTGCAGGTGCTCGCGCTGGTCCAGCGCCGGGGCCTCGAGCTGGGTGGGGAGGCCGCCGAGCTGGGTCGGGTGGCCGGGGAGCAGGAGGTCGCGCTGCGGGGGCTCGTGCAGGCCGACGCGGCTGCCGAGCGGGACGACGTACCCGATCGGCCACGTGACCGATTGCGGCCGGCCGACCTGGCCGAGGCGCTCGGCGTGCTCGCGTCGCGGACGGTCACCGTCTCGACGCCCGGAGGACCGGTGCACCTGCCCGCGCACGTGGTCGGCGAGGTGGCGGACGTCGTACGCGCGTGCCTGTCGAACGTCGCCCGTCACGTGGGGGGGCAGGCGCCCGCGTGGGTGATGCTCGAGGCGTGCCCGGGCAGCGTGGTCGTCACGGTGCGCGATGCCGGACCCGGGATCGCCGAGGGCAGGCTCGAGGAAGCCGCCGCAGAGGGGCGGCTCGGAGTGGCCGAGTCGATCAGCGGACGGGTCGCGGAGCTCGGCGGGCAGGCCAGCCTGACCACCGCGACGGGGCAGGGCACCGAGTGGGAGCTGACGATCCCGACCGCCACGGCCGAGGTGCGGCACTAGATGCGGGCGGCGTCGGCCAGTGCCGCGGCGTTGAAGACCGACGCCTCTCTAGGGGTCCATTCGAAGTAGCAGTCCATGTCGTCGGTGGCCACCAGCCGGAAGCCCAGCGACTCGTACAGATCCACCGCGCGGCTGTTGCGCCGTCCGACCCGCATGCTCACCGTCTGGCCGTTGTCGCGGGCCTCGGCGAACATGTCCACGCAGACCCGCGTGCCGATCCCCAGCGAACGGTAGTGCGGCAGCATCGTCATCTCGACGGCGTGGATCACGTCGGCGTCGCGCTGGAGGTACAGCCTCCCCGCGGGCGCGCCGTCGTGCAGCACGATGTAACGCCGCAGCTGCGGGTACCTCGCCTCGAGCCGGCCCTCCTGCGCGGTGAACTGGATGCGCAGGAAATGGTTGACCAGCTTGGGGTCCGGCAGTGCCGCTATCTCGTTCTCCCAGTTGGTGCAGAAGACGTCGTAGAGGAAGGCGTCATCCTCCGGCGTCCCCGGCCTCAAGTAGGAGAACCTCCCAGGTTCTCCCATACATCCCCATTCCAATATCCCGAACTTAGTATCTGCTACCGGGGCAAATCGGGCAATCATCCGTTCGGGTGGAATGTGCGTGGTCGGGGCGGGCCAGTCCGACGCTACAAGCATCCACCGGCTCGTCCGGGTGCCCTAGGGTGCCTGCGTGACCATCCACGACGAGCACCCGTTCGCCGACCCGGAGCCGGAGCGTGATCCGGTACGCCGATTCCGGGGCCGGCTGGGCGGGACGGTCACCGTGCTCACCGCCGGCGCCGGAGCCGCGCGGGCCGGGCTCACCGTGTCGTCGCTGATGGTCGCGCACGGAGACCCAGGGCACGTGCTGGCGCTGGTGGACCCGGAGTCCGAGCTGGCCGCCGCCGTCGCGCGGACCGGCGCGTTCGTCGTCGGGCTGCTCGAGTGGCGGCACCACGGCCTCGCACAGGCGTTCGCCGGGACCGCCCCGGCGCCCGGCGGAGTGTTCACTCTCGGCAGCTGGAGCGACTCCGCCTGGGGGCCCGTGCTCCAAGACGCCTCCGCGTGGGCGGGAGCCAGGCTGGCGGGACCGCCTCGCGAGCTGGGCTGGTCGCTGCTGCTCGACGGCACCCTGGAGCGGATCGAGCTCGGCGAGACCGCGGCGCCGCTGGTGCACCGGCGCGGCCGCTACCAGCGCCCGGACGCCACGGGTAGCCGATGATGGCAGGCATGGACGACAGCGGCGTGGACAGGCCGACCCGGGTGATGGTGGTCGACGACCACCCGATGTGGCGCGACGCGGTGGCCCGCGACCTCGATGCGACCGACGGCCTCGAGGTGGTCGCGACTGCCTCGACCGGCACCGAGGCGATCGCGCGAGCCGGCGCCGTACGCCCGGACGTCGTGGTTTTGGACCTGCAGATCCCCGCTCCGGACGGCGTCGAGGTGACCGCGCGACTGGCCCAGGCGCTGCCGCAGGCACGCGTGCTGATCCTGTCGGCGTCGGGGGAGCAGGCCGACGTCCTGGAGGCGGTCAAGGCGGGGGCGACCGGCTACCTCGTGAAGTCCGCCTCCCGCGGGGAGCTGGTGGAGGCGGTACGGCGGGTCGCCGCCGGGGACACCGTGTTCACCCCCGGACTCGCGGGGCTGGTGCTCGGGGAGTATCGCCGGCTCAGCCAGGGCCCGGCGTCGGCTTCCGGCTCGCGCGACTCCGAAGACGTCCCGCAGCTCACCGAACGCGAGACCGAGGTGCTGCGGCTGGTGGCCAAGGGCTTGGAGTACAAGCAGATCGCCGACCGGCTGGTGCTCTCCCACCGCACCGTGCAGAACCACGTGCAGAACACCTTGCGCAAGCTGCAGCTGCACAACCGGGTGCAGCTGGTGCGCTACGCGATCGAGCAGGGCCTCGACGACGAACCGGGCTGATCCTCGGGCCCGTCGGCTCTGCGAGGGCGCTAGCCGACGGACAGGTCCACGAAGACCGGATGCGGCCCGGTCAGCCAGCTCGACATGCCTGCATCGTACGCCGTGCCCAGGACCCGAACGGCTCTCGAAAAACCGCCCCAGCGGGCCATGGCGGGGCCTCGCGCCGTGCCGCATCCTGGTCGCGGGGTTCGTACTGGGAGGAACCAAATGCGTGCTGTCCGACTGCCGGCGTCGAGCCGGTCCACCTGGGTCGTCGTCATCGCCGGAGGAGCGCTGTTCGCGCTGGCGGCAGCGACCGGCGTCGCCCAGGCCTCCGCGGGCTCCGATGCGCTCAGCGACCCGGTGCACGCCTGCGTCGGCAACAAGTACGGTGCGGTGCGCATCGTCTCGGAGGGCACCCGATGCGGCCGGCACCAGCATGCGGTGACCTGGAACCGCAGCGGGCCGGCCGGGGCTGCGGGCCAGCCCGGACCGGCAGGGGCTGCCGGACCGGCCGGAGCCGCCGGACCCGCCGCGTCGGACCCGACCCCTCGGGCTCGCGACGTCGGGACGGTGACGATCACTCCCGCCGAAGGTGCCGACGGCGGCCCGGTGCGCTTCCCGATCGACAGCTACAGCGCAGGGGTCGCCTTCGACTCCGACCTCTCCGGAGCGGGTAGCGCAGGGGCCGGCACGGTGTCCGTCGACCCGTTCGTGGTCGACAAGCATGTCGACGCCGCCTCCGTGGACCTGTTCGAGTGGGCGGCCACCGGCGCGCACTTCGACAAGGTGGTGATCGACCTCGACGCACCGGGCACGAGCGCCGGGCACGAGAAGGTCACCCTGACCGGCGCGCGCCTCGAGTCGGTGCAGACGAAGAACGACGGTAGCGACACCGACACGTTGCACGAGCAGGTCGAGTTCACGGCGGTCAAGGTCGACGTCGCCGTCGGTGCGTCCTCCTTCAGCCTGGACCTCGCATCGTCGTCGGGCAGCTGACCGCGTCCCCCTGAACGAGGCCAAACTCAACGGGCAACGAGGCCAAACTCAACGGGGTGGGAGGTGGGCTGCCAGGGCCCGGGTGAGCTGGTCCGCGGTGAGCGGGCCGGCGTGCCGGAACACGATGTGCCCGGAGCGGTCGACGATCAGCGTGTCCGGGACGGTGTACATCCGCAGCTCGGCAGCGAAGCTGCCCGTGACGTCGAAGACCTGCGGGTAGTGCACACCGGCCTGACGCAGGAATGCGAACGCCTTGCTCCGGTGGTCGCGGACATCCACCCCGACGAACGCGACCCGGCTGCCGATCTTCTCGTGCACGCGCTGCAGCGCGGGCATCTCCTGCCGGCAAGGTCCGCACCAGGACGCCCAGATGTTGATCACCTCGGGACGTCCGTGCACCGCCGAGAGGTGTACGTCGACCGAAGCGTCGGCCAGGCACGGCAGCGTGGAGGAGTGGATGCCCTCGATCGGGGTGCCGGCACCGGTCGGGCAGGCCGCCGGGCGCACCGGCTCGGACGCAGACGGGACCCCCGACGCAGAGCAGGCGGACGCCGCGAGCAGCACGCCGACCGCCGCACACGCGCGCCATCTGGAGGGGATCACAGTTGCCATCGTGGTCCATTGTGACTCTCGACACGCGTTCCCGTCGGGTCTACATTGGGGGCTACAAGCGAGGAGGCGCTCGGGCCCGAGCCGCTTGGGGGGAACATCAGCGCAGCATCGGGAAGTGGCCATGTCGGCAGGGCGTGTGCTCGTCGTGGACGACGAGCCCGGCATCGTCGGGTTCGTCAGCCGCGCCCTGCGTGCCGACGGCCTCGAGGTCGACGCGGCCAGCAACGGCGAGACCGGTCTGAAGATGGCGCTGGGCGGCCACTACGACGTGGTGCTGCTCGACCTGGTGATGCCCGGTAGCGACGGTGTGTCGGTGTTGCAGCGACTGCTGCGACGCAAACCGGAGCAGGCCGTGCTGGTGCTGTCCTGCCGCACCGATACCCGCTCCAAGGTGCAGTGCCTGGACATGGGGGCGGTCGACTACCTGGGCAAGCCGTTCGCGCTCGAAGAGCTCTTGGCGCGCATCCACGCGCGGATGCGGGGCGTGCCCGTGCAGGCGACGACTCTGACCTCCCACCGTTTCGCGCTGGATCCGGTCCGTCAGGAGGTGTCGCAGGGCACGGATGCAGTCCTGCTGACCCGCCGGGAGTCGACGCTGCTCGCCGAGCTGATACGGCACGCAGGCGCGGCGGTGTCCAAGGAGCAGCTGCTGTCCAGCGTGTGGGGGTTCTACTTCGCGCCCGACACCAACGTCCTCGACGTGTACGTGCGCCGGTTGCGGTCCAAGCTCGGCGCCGACGCGATCGCGACCGTGCGCGGGGTCGGCTACGGGATCGACCTTGACTGACATGGTCTCGACAGGCTCGACCGGCGGGGGCGGCTCGACCGGCGGGGGCGGCTCGACCGGCGGGGGCGGCTCGACCGGCGGGGGCGGCGCCTTCGTGCGGGCGCACGTCCCGGAGATCGTCTGGTGGGTCTTCGTGGTCCTCAACGTCTGGGGGATGCTCATGTTCCCCAAGTGGCCGACGGTGCCGTTCCACTTCATCTGGATCGGGCTGGCCCTGGTCTACGGCTGGCGGGTGTGGAGCCCACGGCACACCGGGTGGGCGTTGGCGGTGGTCATCGTGCTCACCTCGTACGCGCTCGGGGTGTCCGTGCACGGCGGCGATCAGGGCCCCGACGAGCTCACCGAGATCCCGCTGATGGCGGTGGTGTTCTTGGTGATGGTCCTCTACGTCCGCCGTGCTGTCGCGGCCAAGGAGCTGACCGAGCAGGTGTCCGCGCGCAACCTCGATCTGCTTCGGCAGGAGAGCGCGTTCGTGCGGGACGCCTCCCACAACCTGCGCACGCCGCTGACGATCGCCCTCGGGCACGCCGAGCTGCTCGTGCTGTCCACCAGGGAACCGCAGGCGCTCTCCGACGTGCGCGTGGTCATCGAGGAGCTGAACCGGCTGCGCAGGATCACCGATCAGCTGCTGATGCTGGCCGCCAGCGAGAACGCGGACTTCGTCACGCTCAGCGAGATCCGCCTCGACGAGCTCGCCCGCGACGCCGTGGCCCGTTGGGCACGCACCGAACCGCGGGTGCGCGCGGGGGCGCTCGAGCCGGCGACCGCCCTGCTGGACGCCGACCGGTTCCGGGACGCGCTCGGCGAGCTGATCTCCAACGCGCTGGTGCACACTCCGCCGGACACCCTGGTGGAGGTGGCGGTCCTCTGCGACGAGGGCGACGGCGACATGGTGAACGTGTCGGTGACCGACACCGGCCCCGGAATGAGCGAGGATGACCAGCGGGTGGTCTTCGACCGATGGGCCCGGTTGTCCTCCCCCCGGGGCAAGGGGGTGGGCCTGGGGCTCGCGATCGTGAAGGCCGCCGTCGAGGCGCACGCCGGGTCGGTCGCCGTCATCAGTAGCCCGGGCCGGGGGAGCACGTTCGTCATGCGGATGCCGAAGGCCGGATCAGGGCTGGTCGGGGCTGGGGATCGTGACGGACTGGTTGACGCCGAGGTACCTGTCGTCCATGAAGTGGTTGGTCGCCCACATCCGTGAGCGCAGCACACGCCCCGTGCCGGTGTCGACGTACAACGTGAACCAGACCGCCTCGGGGTCAGCCCCGTGCCCGCCGAACACGGACAGCACCGTCACGTCGGTTCCGCGCATCCGGGTGTGGCCGACCACGGTGGCGTCGACGAACGGCAGGAACGGCTCCCAGACGTAGTAGGGCACCGGGACCTTCACCCCGTGCGACTTGAGCTTCCACGGCGCCGACGGGCGGCCGCGGGTGTACACGTCGCGCCCGATCCACAAGGTGTCCTGCGGCCCGTTGCCGTAGAACGTGCGCAGGAACATCTGGTGCGGGACGCGGAAGGCGTACGCCGAGCGGACCCCGGACAGGTTCTCCTTCACCCGGTAGCTGTGCAGGTGGTCCATCACGCGGTTGGCCCGCTTCGCGAGGGCGGTGGCGTCGGGCGCCGGCAGGGCGGGTACGGCGTAGTGCGCGGTCCCGCCGCCCTTGCCGGATACCTTGATCGCGAGGTCCGTGGGGCCGTGAACCGTCACGTGCCCGGTGCGGCACTGGGGGCCGCAGCTGGTCAGTGTCGTGGACCGGCCACCGACCTCGACGGTCGCCCGGCTCTTCTTCGTGGCCGGGGTGGCCAGGTAGACCTTGATCGTGTTCCGGCCGGGGCGGCCCGGGTGCAGGGTCATCGCGGTCATCACCGACCCTGCGCGGCCTCCCATGGTGAGGTCGCCGGGGAGCGGGGCCCAGGGTTTGGGCTTGGTCGACAATGAGGGAGAGGCCGCGGCGTCTTCCAGGGCCTCGCGTGCCTCCTTCGGGATCACCGGGTAGGCGGCCAGGGCCGCGGCCGCGGCCACCGCGACCAGCGCCAGCAGCGCCTCCTCCCGCACCGAGATCCGCAGCCGTCGCCAGGCGAGCAGCGACAAGGGCACCATCAACGCGATCGCGCCGGCCTTGACCAGCAGCGTGATCCCGTAGTCGGTGCCGGTCAGCGGGGCGGGGCTGCCCAGCAGCTGGTAGGCCTGCAGCGCGCCGAGCACGACCGAGAGCCCGAACGCCCACGGCGCGACCCGCGTGAAGTGCGGCAGCAGCCGGCGGCCGGCGCGGTCCCACTGGCCGGTCAGCCGCACCACGGCGAGCGCCATGATCCCGCCGGCCCACACGCCGGCGGCGACCAGGTGCGCGGCGTTGACGACGATGCCCTGCCAGGACGGCTCGACGTCGGCTCCGTGCCCGGCCACCGCCACCACGACCGCGATGGCGGTGAGCACGGTCAGCGAGAGCCGCCGGGTGAGCACGGCGAGCACCAGCAGTCCGGCCTCCAGCACCAGCCGGGCCGCCCGCGACCAGCCCGGCAGGCCGTTGCCGAGGTAGGTGAGCACGTCGCCTGCCACCACGCCTTCGGCGACCACCACCACGAGCCCGGCCACCAGCAGCGCCAGTGCCAGCGAGCGCACCGGCAGCCGCACCGGGATGCGCGGCGCCAGCCGTTGCAGCACGGCCACGCCGAAGGCCAGCAGCATCAGCGCGTACTCGATCCCGCGCGGCACCGCCAACCCGATGTCGAAGCCGTTGATCTGCGGGACAGAGGTGCCGGCGCTGGCGGCCACCCCCACGCCGAACTCGAAGTGGCCGGTGATCGTGTGTCCGTCGATCTCGCTGACGGTCTTCCAGTCGACCCGGTAGACGCCGGGCGCGTTGCTGAGCAGCCGGACCTTCATGGTCTTGCCGGAGACCGTCGCGGTCGACTTCCTGCCGCTGGGGGAGGTCACCGAGGCGGTGGAGAGCTTGGGCTCGAGGGGTTCGTCGTAGACCAGGGTGACGGTGCCCGGGGTCGCGCCGAGTGTCGCCCCTGCAGGCGGGTTGGAGGAGACCAGCACCGCGTGCGCCTGCGCGGGCGCGGCGCTGAGCGCCAGCGACATGAGCAGGACCGTGAAAAGCAGGCCCAGCAGGTGGACGGGGTGGGATCTGAGGCGGGAGCGGCGGCGGTGGTGGTTTCGAGGCTCGGCTAGCGCCTCGCACCTCAACCACCGAGGGCGCACCTCAACCACCGGGCGTCATCGCAGGAGCATGCCGATGATGGTCAGGGCGACCAGCACCACCAGCACGGTCACGAAGACCGTGGCGTGGTACTGGCTCGGGCTGGGCTCGGGCAGGCCGGCCGGATTGCACTCGCGGCAGGTCGACCGCCCCCAGGTGGTGGCCTTGCCGCAGCGGATGCACTGGTCGTAGCTGCGGGCCAGGGTGATCGGTCGCTTGTGTGCCATAGGACTCTCCTTCACGGCCCCCGCTACCTCTAGCCTGCCTCACCACCGGGGTGATGCGGTAATGGTGGTCCAGGCTGAGCGTGGGCGGCCGCGGTGTGGTGGTGCTGCCACTGCCGGCGTACGTCGAGCGACCAGCCGGCCAGCGAGGCGATCAGCACGGCGCCGCCGACGCCGACCACCCAGGGGGCGGTGAGCGCGCCGACCACCAGTCCGATCGTGGAGAGCGCGAACACCAAGGGCCAGATCGTCGGCTCGACGTGCGGCTCGTCGTCGCCGACCCCTTCGGGGTGCGCGGCCAGCGACGCCCGCGCATGCTGCACCCCCTGGACGAGGAAGCTGCCGATCAGCAGCGCGCCGCCCGCCGTGATGACGATCAGCGTCAGGCCGTCGTAGTCGCCGGAGAAGAACCCGTAGAGGATCCCGTCGATGATCAAGAACACGCCGAGCCCGGCGAAGATGCGAGACATCAGGGTCACGGTGTCAGCCTCCAGAAGCCAGGTAGAGCACGGCGTAGATGACCACGCCGAGCACCACGACGAAGAACCAGTAGATGGCGGCGGACTGGACCGGGTCGCGGCGCAGTGCGAGCTCGCCGGTGCCGGCACGCAGCAGGACGAGGGCGAGAAGTGCCACCCCGCCGACCACGTGTGCGAGCTCCAGGCCGAGCAGCATGTAGAACAGCGTCTCGTAGATGCCCTGGCCGATCGGGAAGCTCAGCTCGATCAGCCCCTCGGCGACCAGGACGCCGAACACGACGCCCAGCACCGTGGTCGCGGTCAGCCAGGTGGTCAGCCCCCGCGGGTAGTCCGCCCGGTGGGTACGGCGTACGCCGACCGCCATCGTCGCGCCGCTGACGATCAGCAGGATCACGCCGATCGTGGGCAGCAGGATCGACGGCGTGGTCAGGCCGGGCGGCGGCCAGACCTTCGCGTCGGTGTAGGACGCGGCGTACACCCCGAAGAAGGCGGCGAAGAAGACCGCCTCGGAGGCGACGAACAGCGTCATCCCCGTCACCGAGCTTCTGGAGGTGTTGACCGACTGCCGGTCCAGTGCTTGCGCGGCCCGCTCGGGTCCGGATTCGGCGTAGGCGGTCATCGCGGGAGCTCTCTGGGTGGGGTGGCGGGTTCGGTGTCGGTCGCCGGTCCCGGCGGACGCGTCGTACTCGCGCCGGACAGTGCCAGCCGCAGGTCGCGCACGGGCCGCTCGGAGCGCACGTCGGGCAGCGCGTCGAAGTTGTGCGGCGGCGGGGGAGAGGTGGTCGCCCACTCCAACGTGTTGGCCTTCCACGGGTCGTCGACCGCGGTGCGTGGCTTGCGCAGGGTGATGACGAGGTTCGCGAACGCGACCAGGAAGCCGGCGGCGATCGTGTAGGCGCCCAGCGTCTCGATCAGGTTCAACGTGCCCCAGCCGGTGTCGGCGGTGTAGGTCTCCACACGTCGCGGCATCCCCATCAGGCCGAGGAAGTGCATCGGGAAGAACGTCACGTTGAAGCCGATGAACTGCAGCCAGAAGTGCCAGTAGCCGAGCTTCCTGTCCAGTGTCCGGCCGGTCATCTTCGGGAACCAGTAGTACATCGCGGCCATGATCGCGAAGATGCTGCCGCCGAAGAGCACGTAGTGGATGTGCGAGACCACGAAGTAGGTGTCGTGGACGGCGTAGTCCATCGCCGGCGAGGCCATCCACACCCCGTCGATCCCGCCGACCACGAACATCGAGATGAACCCGAGCGAGAACAGCATCGGTGGTTCGAAGCGCAGCCGTCCCCGCCACATCGTGAACAGCCAGTTGAAGAACAGCACGCCGGTGGGCACGGAGATCAGCTCGGTGGTCACCGAGAAGAACGGGTCGTCGACCAGGCCGGTGGTGTACATGTGGTGGCCCCACACCGTGAACGACAGCGCCATCACCAGCATCAGAGCCAGGATCACGCCCTTGTAGCCGTAGAGCGGCTTTCTGCTGAACACCGGGATGATCTCCGAGGTGATCCCCCAGGCGCCCATGATCAGCATGTACACCTCGGGGTGCCCGAAGAACCAGAACGTGTTCAGGTAGTTGACGATGCTGCCGCCGTGCGTGGGGTCGAAGAACACCGTGCCGAGATGCCGGTCGGTGAACAGCATGATCAACGCCGCGGTCAGCGAGGGCAGCGCCAGCACGATCAGGATCGAGGTGGTCAGCGTCGACCACGTGAAGATCGGCACCCGCGACATGCTCATCCCCGGAGCACGCAGCCGGAGCACCGTGACGATGAAGTTGATCGCGCCGAGCAGCGAGCTCGTGCCGACGATCATCAGGCCGAGGATCCACAGGTCCTCCCCGGCGCCCTCCTGGATCGCCAGCGGCACGTAGTTGGTCCAGCCGGCCGCGGCGGCGCCGCCCGGGGTGAGGTAGCCGCAGAGGATCGTCAGACCACCTACCGGCAGCAGCCAGAACGAGAGCGCGTTGACCCGTGGGAACGCCATGTCCAGCGCACCGATCTGCAGCGGCACGAAGTAGTTACCGAATCCGGAGAACAGCGGCAGGATGACCAGGAAGATCATGATCGTGCCGTGGATCGTGAACGTCTCGTTGTAGGCCTGAGGACTCAGGAACGTGTTCTCGGGCTTGATCAGCTGGGTCCTCATCAGCATCGCCAGTGTCCCGGCGATGGTGAAGAACGAGAACGAGTTGACCAGGTACATGATCCCGATCTTCTTGTGATCCGTGGTGGTCAACCACGCCATCACCGGGTTCTGCGGCTTGGGTGCCGCAGGTCGCGTGGTGGTCTCCACCGTGGTCATGACCCGCCTCCTTCGTCGTTCCCGTTCTCCTCGCCGCCCTCGTCGGTGCCCTTCGGCTCGGGACCGACCTTGAGCGTGCCCGACATCGCCGGACCGTGGATGTCGCACTGGAAGTAGTAGGTCCCCGGCTTCAGGGCGGGGCCGGTGAACGTCTTCTTGGCCCCGGCCGCCGTCCCGGTGACGTCCGGCGACAGGTAGAGCCGTTTGGCCTTCTTGAGGTCAGAGCTGGTGTAGATCGCGAAGTTGTGCGCGACGCCGGCGTCCTTGTTGATGATCGTCAGGTCGAAGGGCTTGTCCTGCTCGACGGCCAGGCACTTCTTGTCCCAGGAGATGTTGTGCGCGGTGATGCTGATGTCGTCGCCCTGGACGGTGCACGCCGAGGCCGCCTGCTCGGTCTGCTTGGCGGCGGCCTGCTTGGTCGTGCTCACCCACGAGTCGAACTGCTTCTGGGTCACGACCTTGAGGGTGAACTTCATCCGCGAGTGGTAGAGCCCGCAGTACTGCGCGCACTGGCTGGGATAGGTGCCTAGCTTGGTGGGCTTGATCGTGAACTTGTTCGGATGCCCGGGCACGGCGTTCTTCATGTACAGCAGGGCGGGCACGTAGAACTCGTGGATCACGTCCTTGGACTTCAACGTGATCGTCGCCGGCTTGTTCACCGGTAGCTCCATCGTCATGTACTTCTTCAGCGTCTTGCCGGTGACGGTGAAGTTCTCCTTGGTGTACTGCGCCTGCCACTCCCACTGGAAGCCGGTGACGACCAGGTTCTCCGCCGGAGTCGCGTCGACCTCGTCCACGTGGCCGACGATGGTCTCGCCGAAGACGAGTCCGATGATCACGATCACGAGTGGGCCGACGAAGAACGCGCCGAGTGCGTAGTTGTTGCCGTAGTCCTGCACCGGCTCGGCGGCGTCCCAGTCGTCGACCTCGCCCTTCTTCCGCTTGTGGCGGAACCAGATCACGCAGACCAGCAGCATTCCCTCGACGAACAAGAACACCGGTGCCGCCAGGTAGGCGATGATCCAGAAGAGGTCGTGCACCTCGTGCGCCTTCGGCGAGATGCCCGGCTTGATGATGCACCCCGAGGTGCCGAACAGGATCGCGAGCAGCAGGCCCGAGCCTGCTAGCAGGCGCCCTGCCCGGCGCCACGGAGTGCGCCGATGGGCGCGTGGCGTGTCGGTCATCGGCTCACCTGTCGCTCACTGGGCGGTGAACTCGGTGTGCATGCCGATGGTGACGTGGGGCGGTCCGGAGCCGCCGCCGGCCTTGCCGGTCTGCCAGCAGCCGGCCATGTAGTTGCCGGGGGCGAGGTCCATGGTGACCACCCCGGAGCCGCCGACGGGGATCGGGTCGCCGGAGTCTCCGACGTGTACCCAGTCGTCCTCACCCTTGGGGCCTTTCTTCTTGGTGTCGTTGACGATGTCTTGGGCGGTCTTGCCCTGGGGGATCTTCACGACCACGAACTCGTGGAGGATGGGGAACTTCTCCTTGTTGGTGAACGAGACGTGGATGAGCGTGTTGGCGGGCACGGTCTTGGGCATGCCGTGGTAGGTGAAGTTCGTGACCGACACGTCGTAGGTGGGTGCCGGAGTCGCCGACGGCGCGGTGGCGCCGGAGACGGCCTTGAACTCGGTGTGCATGCCGATGGTGACGTGGGGCGGTCCGGACCCGCCGCCGGCCTTGCCGGTCTGCCAGCAGCCGGCCATGTAGTTGCCGGGGGCGAGGTCCATGGTGACCACCCCGGAGCCGCCGACCGGGATCGGGTCGCCGGAGTCTCCGACGTGTACCCAGTCGTCCTCACCCGCCGGGCCCTTCTTCTTGGTGTCGTTGACGATGTCTTGGGCGGTCTTGCCCTGGGGGATCTTCACGACCACGAACTCGTGGTCGATGGGGAACTTCTCCTTGTTGGTGAACGAGACGTTGAAGAGCGTGTTGGCGGGCACGGTCTTGGGCATGCCGTGGTAGGTGAAGTTGGTCACCGACACGTTGTAGGTCGGAGCCGGGGCGGCCGAGGGAGCGCTGGCGCCGGCGACGGCCTTGAACTCGGTGTGCATGCCGATGGCGACGTGGGGCGGTCCGGAGCCGCCGCCGGCCTTGCCGGTCTGCCAGCAGCCGGCCAGGTAGTTGCCGGGGGCGAGGTCCATGGTGACCACGGCGCTGCCACCGACGGGCAGCGGGTCGCCGGAGTCTCCGACGTGGACCCACTGGTCCTCGCTGTCCGGGCCCTTCTTCTTGGCGGCGTTGACGATGTCGGCGGCGGTCTTGCCCTGGGGGATCTTCACGACCACGAACTCGTGGTCGATGGGGAACTTCTCCTTGTTGGTGAACGACACGTGGAACAGCGTGTTCGCCGGCACCGTGGACGGCATCCCGTGGTAGGTGAAGTTCGTGACGTACACGTTGTAGGTCGGCGCCGCCGACGCCGACACCGGGCTCGTGGTCGCAGCCGCGGAAGAAGTCGGTGCCGCCGCCGAGGAGGTGGGCGCGGGGGCCGAGCTCTTCTTCGGCGTGGGGCTTGCGCTCTTCGAGCAACCGGCCGCGGCGACGAGGGTGAGCACCGCCGCTCCCGCCACCAGAGCTCTTCGTGCCGTCCCGCTTCGGGTTCGGCCTGACGATGCGATCATGACCCCTCCTGTCCCTCGACGCGCCGTGATGGGCGTGCGACCTGACCTGGTTCGGTGAGCCAGCCATCAGGTTCAGTTCACGTGTACGCCTGCCCGGCCCGCGGTGGAACGGCCCCGGGCGAACATGAGAGTTCTGTCAGGAAGCCTCCGCGCGCGCACATGACAGAACTGTCAGGACCGGCATCCGCCGGGCTGCGGCGGGAATCAGGCACGCGGCGCCGTGTCAAGGTGGCCATGTGCCTACCGTGCTGAGTGCCTGGGCGGTCGATCCGGTGCCGACCGCGCTGGTGGTGCTCGCCGGCGCGGCCTATCTGAGCTGCTACCGCACGGTGGTACGTCGTCGCCGTGGCGGCCGCGCGCAGAGGAGCCGATGGGGCCGGCCGACCTGCTTCGTCGTCGGCCTGCTGGTGCTCCTTCTCGCGCTCGACGGGCCGCCCGACGTGCTCTCGGACTCGACGCTGTCCATGCACATGCTCCAGCACATGCTGCTGCAGATGGTGGCGGCTCCGCTGCTGCTGCTCGGCGGCCCGGTCAGCCTGCTGCTGCGTGCGGATCCGCCCTGGCTGCGGCGGCGCGTCCTGGTCGCCGTACTCCGATCGGCTCCTGTCCGCTGGCTCACCCACCCGGTGACCGCGCTGGGACTGTTCAGCGTCGTGCTGGTCGCCACGCACCTGACCGGCTTCTACGAGCTCGCTCTCGAGCATGAGCGGGTCCACGCCTTCGAGCACGCGCTCTACCTGGCGACCGCACTGCTGCTGTGGTGGCCGGCGATCGGCGTAGACCCGGCGCCGCACCGGATGAGCTACGCCGCGCGAGTGCTCTACCTGTTCTTGATGATGCCGGTGCCGTCGCTGCTCGGCGTGGCGATCGCCGACGCGGGCCGGGTGATGTACCCGTTCTACGTCGGCCAGACCTCCGTGTGGGGCACCGGGCCGCTCGCCGACCAGCACGCCGCCGGCACGCTGCTGTGGGTCGCCGCGATGTTCACCGCCGCCCCGGCGCTGACGATCGTGGGCTGGAAGTGGCTGGATCGCGACGAGCGCGAGCAGGCTCGCCGGGACCGGCTGCGCACCCTCGCCCCCACTCGTTGAGGGAGGCCTAGGCTTCTGCGGTGGGCGACCGGCTGCTGGACATCGCACAGGAGTTGTACTCCCTGCCGCCGGCAGAGTTCACCGATTCCCGCAACGCTCACGCCCAGGAGGCCGGCGCAGCCGGGGATGCCGAGTTGGCCCGCCGGATCAAGACCCTGCACAAGCCGAGCATCTCCGCCTGGGCGGTGAACCAGCTGATGCGGCACCATGGCGAGCAGATGGCTCAGCTCCTCGAGATGGGCGCACAGTTGCGACAGGCTCACGACGAGCTCGACGCCGACGCGCTGCGGGAGCTGACCCGGCAACGACGCGCGCTCACCTCGGCGGTGACCCGCCAGGCACGCCGCCTCGGGACCGAGCTCGGGGTCAAGGTCAGCGAGTCGGCGGCCACGCAGATCGAGCAGACCCTGCACGCCGCGATGGTCGACGAGCAGGCGGCGGCCGCGGTCCGCTCGGGGCTGATGGTCCAGGCGCTGACCGCCACCGGTGTCGACCCCGTCGACGTCTCCGCGGCGATCGCCGTTCCGGAGGCGCTGGGGTCGACGGTCCGCAGCGGGCTCCCGTCCCGTCCGCCGATGGAGCGGACCGGACTGAAGGCCGTACCGGACGAGGACGGGGCCGAGCGGGACCGTCGCGCTCGTGAGAAGGCGGCACAGGCGGCCATCGCGGAAGCGGAGGCGAATGCTCGGCTGGCCGAGACCACGCTGCGTGAGGCGGCCGACCAGGTGGCCACCTTGGAGGCGCGCGGCCTGCAGCTGGCCGCGGAGTTGGAGGAGGTACGTCGCCGGGCCGCGGCCCTCGAGCACGAGGCCGAGAACGTCGAGGAGGAGCTCGCAGAGGCCGAACAGGACCGCGACCGCGCCGAGCGCACGGTCGCATCCGCCCGGCAGGCGCTGGAGAAGGCCCGCGCCGACTGGAAGGCACTCGGTTCGGACTAGGCCGTGTCCCGTGAATCGGTGTTGATGGGGTCTCGCAGCCAGATCCGGATCGATGCCACGTCGATGGTTCCGCGGTAGACGAAGTCGCGCTTGTCGTAGCGGGTGGCCACGGCCCGGGTGCCGCGCAGTTTGTTGATCGCTCTTTCGACGGTGTTGCGTTGCTTGTAGAGCTGCTGGTCGAAGGCCGGTGGCCGGCCACCTTGATGTCCACGGGCTTGCCGTGCCCTGATCTGGTTGGACGGCTGCGGGATGGTGGCTCTGATTCCCCTGCTGCGTAAGGAGATCCGGATCTTGTGGCTTGAGTACGCCTTGTCGGCCAACACATCGTCCGGGCGGGTCCGTGGCCGTCCACGACCACCCGGACGTGCGATACAGATGTCTGCCATCACGGCGTCGAAGGCCAGCGAGTCGTGCCGCTGACCGGCCGTGGTCACCCGCGCGATCGGCCGGCAGCGCCAGTCCGCGGCGAGGTGGATCTTGGTGGTCAACCCACCCCGCGAGCGGCCCAACGCCTCCCGATCGCCCGGTTTGTCGGGTGCACCCGGAGGGTTCTTGTCATTCGATGCCGCCCCCTGTGTGCCAGCTGGGCGACGCGGTGTCCTCCAACACGGTGCCGACCAGCCGTTCGAGTGGGACATCTCGCGGTGGTTCGCGACGCGCACCGGCCGCGTGATGGTGCGCCCGGATCACCGTCCCATCGACTCCCAGCGTCCACCGCGGCCCGTCCTGAAGGTCGCACCCAGTACGCAGCGCAGCCAACAGCCGCTCCCACGTTCCGTCCGCTGACCAGCGGCGATGCCGGTTGTAGACGGTCTTCCACGGCCCGTAGCACCCCGGCAGGTCACGCCACGGCGACCCGGTTCGAGTCCGCCACATCACCCCGTTGATGACGCGGCGATGACTCCTCCACTGGCCGCCACGCCGCCGCTCGCGTCCAGGCAGATGCGGCTCCAGCAACGCCCACTGCTCGTCGGTCAGATCATGTCGATCATGCATACAACGGTGTCTACCGAACCCGACGGCTCATATTCGCGGGACACGCCCTAGTCCGGCGGGATGTTCTGGTTGACGTGGAACAGGTTGCCCGGGTCGTAGCGGCGCTTGGTCGCGGCGAGCCGGTCGTAGTTGCCCCGGTAGGAGGCCTTGACCCGGTCGGAGCCCTCGGCCATCAGGAAGTTGACGTAGGCGCCGCCCGCGGACAGCGGGTGCAGCTCCTCCCAGTAGTCCTGGGCCCAGCGGGAGATGGCTGGCGCGTTCACCGGGTCCGGGTCGACGCCGACGATCACCGCCGCCCATCCGCCGTCGCGGTAGGCGAACGCGGTGGCATCGGGGGCGACACGTGCCGCCGCTCCGCCGACCGGGTACATGTGCATCGTCGAGTGCCCGGTGGGCAGCAGCGCGCCGTACTTCTCGTGCACCGCGATCGCCGCGTCGGAGATCTCGGTGCAGAAGTCCGACCGCCAGTACCACTGCAGGCCGGCCGGGTAGAGCGCGTCGAAGGCCTGCTGCAGCATGTCGAACGGCATCGCGTGCATGCCGACCAGCAGCGGTGAACCGAACTCGCGCACGGGCGCGGTGACCGCTTCGGCCCGGTCCTGCGGGCCGGTGTAGCACCACACGATGCCGCAGGACTTGCGTCCCCACAGCTCCTCGGGGAACGGCGGCGCGGGAGGGATCGTGAGCAGGCCGATCCAGCCGCTGAGCTCCTCGGGCAGGCTCGGCAGCAGGTCGCGGTACCACCGCATCACCTCGGCCGCGTCGGCCAGGTCGTAGAGGACCGGACCGCCGAAGATGGTGCCGCCGTCGCCGATCCGGTGGCAGCGGAACGTGAACGACGTGACGACCCCGAAGTTGCCGCCGCCACCGCGCAAGGCCCAGAACAGGTCGGGGTGGTGGTC
Organism: Nocardioidaceae bacterium; assembly: GCA_035690495.1. Classification (GTDB taxonomy): domain Bacteria; phylum Actinomycetota; class Actinomycetes; order Propionibacteriales; family Nocardioidaceae; genus DASSKK01. The sequence continues at coordinate 54,241 of DASSKK010000081.1, forward strand.
GGCGTCGGCCCGCACCAACGACCCGTCGGCGAGCACGACGTCGGCGCCGAGCAGGTTGTCCACGGTCATCCCGAACCGGCGGGTCAGGTAGCCGATCCCGCCGCCGAGGGTGAGCCCGCCGACCCCGGTGCTGGCCAGGAACCCCGACGGGGTGGCCATGCCGAGCGCGACGGTGGCGTGGTCGACGTCGCCCCATGTGCAGCCGCCGTCGACGCGGACCGTGCCCGCGTCCGGGTCGACGGTGGTGCTGCGCATCGGCGACAGGTCGATGACGAGCGCGTCGTCCCAGGTGCCGAAGCCGGCCGCGTTGTGCGCACCGCTGCGCACGGCCAGGTCGACGTCGTGCTCGGCGGCGAACTTGACGCAGGCGATCACGTCCGCGACGTCGCGGCAGGCGGCCACCGCTGCGGGGTGCTTGTCGATCATCGCGTTGTAGACAGCGCGTGCCTGCTCGTAGTCGGGGTCGGCGGGACGCGTCAGCCGGCCGCGCAGGGTCGTGGCGAGGGCGTCGTACGGCGGGTCCGTCGGCGTGCTGGTGTCGCGCATGGGGGTGGTGGTGGTCATCGTGGGCTCCCTCCCGTGTCGGTTCGGACCAGAACCTAGGAGGGCGGGCGTTCGTGAAGCGTTCGGAGCGGCCTCAGCGGAGAAGAACGCCGTCCCGCGAGCCCAGAGCCGCCCGGGCGCGGCGTACCTCCGGCAGCCACCACAGGTCGTCGTGCTGCACGGCGAACGCAATCGCCGCGTCGAGGACCGCGCGGGCGGCCGCCAGGTCGCCGCCGCCGCGGTGCAGGTCGGCGACCAGCCACAGCCAGTAGGGCATCCGCGCCAGCGACCCCTCGGCCTCCAGCCTCGCGATGCCCTCGCGCGCCTGCCGAAGACCGGCCGGGCCGCCGCGCAGCCAGCCGGTGAGCACGACCGACCACTGGCGGTAGTAGGCGAAGTCGTAGCGCTCGCAGAGCCGGGTCAGCTCGGCCAGGGTCGGCTCGAGCGCGGCCAGGTCGCCGTGCATCTGGCGGGTGACCGCGGCGTAGGCGAGCGCCACCGCCAGCGAGTAGGGGTGGTCGATGGCACGGGCGACCTGCTCGGCCTGTTCGCACGCCGACCGGGAGCCCTCGGCGTCGCCGAGCAGCCACAGCGCGTGCGCCCACCAGGCACGCGCGTGCACCTCGGTGCGGGTGCCGATCGGCAGCGAGTCGCTCTCCCCGGACAGCGAGCAGGCGAGTGCGAAGTGCCGGGAGGACTCCTCGACCTTGCCCAGCGTGAGGCCCGACCCGGCGTAGGTCATGTGTGCCTGGCCGGCCAGGTCGGGGCATTCCTCGGACAGCAGCAGCGCGCGCTCGCCCCAGCCGTGGGACTCGAGGATGTCGCCCTGCACGAACGTGGTCGTGAACAGCGCGATCGACGCCGACGCCTGCACCGGGACGAGGCCGAGGCGCTCGCCGAGCCGGTTGCAGCGCCTCTCATGGTCCTCGAGCTGCTTGGAGGCGTAGCCGCGCCAGGCGTTCAGTGGCGGCAGCAGCTGCTCGAGGACCGCGAGCTCGCGCTCGTCACGCTGGCGGCTGGCCGCCATCGTGGCGACCAGGTCCAGGCTGCGCTCGCACAGTCGCACCGCCTCGGCATTGGCGAACACCGACGTCGCCTGCCGGGCCGCGCGGTCGTAGAACGGCAGCGCCCGCTCCGGCTGACCGCTCCGGTCGTACTGTTCGGCGAGGTCGGCGGCCACCTGCCGGTCATCGACCGCGCGGCCGGTGTAGAGCAGCTCGAGCGCCTGCGCGAGCCGTCGGTGCAGCAGCCAGCGACGAGCCGGGGTGACCGCGTCGTAGGCGGCCTCTCGCAACAGGTCGTGCGTGAAGTCGTAGCCCGCCCCGCGCTGGTCGAGGATGCGCCTTTGCCAGAGGTCGTCGACGAGGCGTACGACGGTCGCGGCGTCGAAGTCGCCGGCCTCTGTGAGCAGGTCCAAGCCGAAGTCCCGGCCCACCGCGGAGGCGAGTGCGAGCAGGTTGGTGTGCTCCTCGGGGAGCCGCGCCAGCCGGCGCGCGAGCACCTTGCGCAGGTCCGCCGGTTGCACCCGGCCGGCCGACGCGGCGGCCTCGCGCATCGCCTCGATGACGTAGAACGGGTTGCCCGAGCTTGCGGAGTGCAGCAAGGCGTGCTCGTCCGCTGCGAGCCTGCGTCCCGCGACGTCGTCGGCGAGCGCGACGGTGTCGGTCCGCGAGAGCGGGCTCAACGCGACGGTGGTGGCCTGCCCAGACCCGCGCATCGCCCGCAACGGCGCCGCCAGGTCGCTGCCGGACGGCTCGTCGTCTCTGGCCGTCGCCAGCACCAGCAACGGTGAGGTGCCGGCGAACGAGAGCAGGAACGACAGCCAGGACAGGCTGGCCTTGTCGCACCACTGCAGGTCGTCGACGGTGAGCAGCATCGGCCTGCCGACCGCGACCACCGCCCGGGCCAGACCCTCGAAGAACCGCAGCCGCTGCCAGGCGTCGATCTTCGCCCGGCCGGGGTCGGGGGCGTCCTCGCCGGCGGGCGCCAGCCTGGCCACCTCCGTGCGCCAGTGGGGCTCGAGCCGCGCCGCCGCCATCCGCACGTGGGGGGCGCGCAGCCACTGGGCAACCGGGGCGAACGCCAGCCCGGCGGTGGCCGCGAAGCACCGCGCGGTGGCCACCGCCCCGTCCTGCCTGCGGATCGCTTGCGCAACCTCGGCGACCAGCCGGGTCTTGCCGACACCGGCCTCGCCGGTGACCACCACCAGCCGGCAGCCGGTCGCCGCCTCCTTCCACGCGTCCAGCAGCAACTGGCGCTCGGCCTCGCGGCCGACCAGCGCCGGCCGGGCGCTCGAACCGGCATCCTCCCGGGGTTCTTCTGCCGGAGGGATGCCGTGCGAAGGCTCGGCGAGCACGGCGTCGAGCTCGCGCCGGGTCTGTGCCGAAGGGGAGACTCCCAGCTCCTGCTCGAGCACGGAGGCACACCGGTGGTAGGTGGCCAAGGCGCCCGCCCGGTCTCCGCAGGCACGCTGCAGCGCGATCAGCTGCCGGTAGCCGGGCTCCTCGAGGGGCGCGAGACCGACCCGTCGGCGAGCCAGCTCGAGCCCGGCCGCCGGATCGCCGTACCCTCGCCAGAAGCCGACGCCGTGGTCGCACATCTCGATGCAGGCGCGGTCCAGCCGCTCTCGCGCCTGGACCGCCCAGTCGTCGTAGCAGCCGGGCAGGAACGGCCCGCGGTGGAGCCGCAACGCGGCGGTCGAGTGCCGCTCGAACTCCGCACGGTCGCCGCCCGCGAGTGCGGTCGCCGCGTCCGCGGTGGCGCGGGCGAACTCGCGTACGTCGACGACGCAGTCCGGCACGTCGCGCCAGCACAACGTCGTCTGGTCGACGGTCAAGGCGCCGGTGCCGCCGAGAGCTGCCCGGAGGTGGTGCAGCTCGCGGCGCAGGTTGGTGCGCGCCTGGGAGGCGTCGGACTCGGGCCAGAGCAGCTCGGCGAGGTGGGCCCGGGGCTGAGGAATCCCGGGACGGGCGACCAGGTAGCCGAGCAGCGCGAGCGCGCGAGTCGACACGGGGGTGTCGCAGCCCGAGATCTCGACCCCTCCGAAGAGGCTGATCCGGATGGCTCGGCTCATTGCCAGTTGCGCGCAGGTCGCCGCGACCTCCGCGTTCGGACACCCTAGCCCTTTCGACCGCTCAGCGCGCCCATCCCTTCGCGCGCTCGACGGCGTCGCGCCACTGCGCGTGGGCGGCGTCGACATCCTCGCGGGAGGCCAGAGGCTCGAACCGGCGGTCCAGGCGCCACGTCTGTGCGAGCTCGTCGGTGGACCCCCAGACGCCGGTGCCGAGGCCGGCGAGGAAGGCGGCGCCGAGGCCGGTGGTCTCGATGCTCGCCGGACGTTGCACGGATATGCCGAGCTGGTCTGCCTGGAGCTGGCAGAGCACGTCGTTGGCGCTGGCACCGCCGTCCACGGTCAGCGTGTCCGGGGACGTGTCCTCGGGCAGGGTGTCGACGACGTCGCGCACCTCATGAGCGATCGCCTCCAGCGTGGCGCGCACCAGGTGCGCGCGCGACGTACCCCTGGTGATGCCGGCGATCAGTCCGCGGGCCTGCGGGTCCCAGTCGGGTGCGCCGAGTCCGGTCAGCGCAGGGACGAAGACGACACCGGCCGCATCGTCGACCGATGCCGCGAGCTCGGCGGTCTGCTCGGCAGACTCGATGATGCCCAGCCCGTCACGCAGCCACTGCACGGCCGCACCGGTGACGAAGATGGCTCCTTCGAGGGCGTAGGTCAGCTGGCCGTCGGGCGACATCCAGGCCACCGTGGAGAGCAGCCCGGCCTTGGACCGGACGACGTCGCCCCCGGTGTTGGTGACCACGAAGGACCCGGTGCCGTAGGTGCACTTGGTGTCCCCGGGGGCGAAGCAGGCCTGTCCGAACAGCGCCGCCTGCTGGTCCCCGGCAATGCCCGCGATCGGCAGCTCGAGTCCTTCGAAGTCCTCGGGGTCGGTGGTGCCGACGGTGCCCCATGAGGGCACCACTTCCGGCAGCGCGGCAGGGGGTACGCCGAACAGTGCGCACAGCTCGTGGTTCCACCCGCCCTGCGCGAGGCCGAACAGCAGCGTGCGCGAGGCGTTCGACGCGTCGGTCACGTGGCGGCGCCCCCCGGTCATCCGCGCGACCAGGTAGGAGTCGACGGTGCCGACGGCGTACCTGCCGTTCTCGACCGCCGCCCAGGTGTCCGGCTCGTTCTCGGCCAGCCAGCACAGCTTCGTGCCGGAGAAGTACGGGTCGAGCCGCAGCCCGGTCAGCTCGTGCACCCGGTCCTCGTGGCCGTCCTCGCGCAGCCGCCGGCACAGTGGCGCGGTGCGCCGGTCCTGCCAGACGATCGCCGGACGGGCCGACGCAAGCGTCTCCCGGTCCCAGACCACCACGGTCTCGCGCTGGTTGGTGATCCCGACCGCGGTCAGGTCCGCCGCGTCGTGCCGGTCGAGCAGGGCGCGGACCGCCCCCGAGGTGGCCTCCCAGATCTCCTCCGGGGAGTGCTCGACCCAGCCGGGCCGGGGGAAGTGCTGGTCGAACTCCTGGTAGCCGGCCGCGACGATCACGCCCTGCTCGCTCACTGCCAGTGCGCGCACGCCGGTGGTGCCCGCGTCGATCGCCAGCACGCTCGGTCCCGTCATGGGCGGCATCCTCGCATGCGGCCCCCGGTCGGGAGCAGGGGAATGTTCGACGTCGGGAGGGCGGTTGTGCCGGACATGAGTCGTTACGTCGCCGCCACCGCGTTCGGGGGTCCGGAGGGGCTCCAGCTGCTCGACGAGGAGCTCGCGCGGCCGGGCCCCGGCCAGGTCCTGCTCGACGTACGCGCGGCCGGGGTCAACCCGGTCGACGCCAAGATGTACGCCGACCCGCACGGTGATCCCGCACGTCTGCCGATGCGACTCGGTTTCGAGGCCGCAGGCGTCGTTGCGGAGGTGGGAGGCGGCGAAGGGAGTGTCGAGGGCCCCGCCGGCCGGGTGTCCGCCGGCGACGAGGTGATCGTGTTCCGGGTCTCCGGCGCGTACGCCGAGCGCCTGGTCGTCGATGCTTCCGCGGTCGTTCCCAAGCCCTCCTCGATGGGCTTCCCGGAGGCCGCCGGCCTGCTCCTCACCGGCGCCACCGCGGTGCACGCGCTCACCGCCGCGTCGGTCTCCCAAGGTGAGACCGTGCTCGTGCACGGCGCCTCCGGCGGGGTCGGCCGGATGGTCGTCCAGCTGGCCGGGATCCGGGGCGCGCACGTCATCGGCACCGCCGGAGGCGACAACCTCGCCGAGGTGAGGAGGCTCGGTGCACGGGCGGTGGAGTACGGCGAGGGGCTGGCCGACCGGGTCCGTGCTGCTGCCCCCGACGGCGTCGACGCGGCGCTCGACCTGGTGGGCGCCGACGAGGCCGTCGACGTCTCGCTCGAGCTGGTGCGTGACCGCACCCGGATCGTGTCGATCGCGGCGTTCGGCCGCGGCGGCGACGGGATCACGCTGATCGGCGGCGGACCCGGCGCTGACCCGGGCACCGAGATCCGGGACGCCGCGAGGTTCGAGCTGGTCCGGGCCGTCGAAGAGGGCTCCCTGCACGTGCTGGTCTCGGCGACGTACCCCCTGGAGGAGGCGGCCAAGGCGCACCAGGCGATCTCGACCGGTCACACCCGCGGCAAGATCGTGCTGACCACGAGCTGAGACTCCGCTGGTTGGATCGATCCAAGCCTTGCCCTAGGGTGCGGTGGGACGTTTCCTGTCCTCGAGGCGGAACGAGTCAGTGAGGAGAGAGCGAGCATGCGCGTCGGAGTGCTGACCGGAGGCGGCGACTGCCCCGGGCTGAACGCGGTGATCCGGGCGGTGGTCCGCAAGGGCGTCGGCGACTACGGGTTCGAGTTCGTGGGCTTCCTGGACGGCTGGCGCGGGCCGCTGGAGAACCTCACCACGCCGCTCGGGGTGGAGCAGGTTCGCGGCATCCTGCCGCGGGGCGGCACGATCTTGAAGTCGTCTCGGACCAACCCGTTCCAGCTCGAGGACGGTGTCGCCCAGATCCGCCGGAACCTCGCCGCCAACGGGATCGACGCCCTGGTCGCGATCGGCGGCGAGGACACCCTCGGGGTGGCCACCAAGCTCGCCGACGCGGGCGTGAACGTGGTCGGCGTACCCAAGACCATCGACAACGACCTTTCGGGCACCGACTTCACCTTCGGCTTCGACACGGCGGTGAACATCGCGATGGAGGCGATCGACAGGCTGCACACCACCGCCGAGTCCCACCACCGTGTGCTGGTGGTCGAGGTGATGGGCCGGCACGCCGGCTGGATCGCACTGCACGCCGGGATCGCCGGGGGAGCGAACGTGGTCCTCATCCCGGAGCAGCCCTTCGACATCGAGCAGGTGTGCAGGTACGTCGAGAAGCGGTTCGAGTCCCACTACGCGCCGATTCTGGTGGTGTCCGAGGGGGCGTTGCCGGCCGACGACAGCGGGATGACGCTGCTGACCGGCGAGCAGGACGAGTTCGGACACGTGCGGCTCGGCGGGATCGGCGACCGGATCGCCAACGAGATCGAGCAGCGCACCGGCAAGGAGGCCCGTGCGGTGGTTCTCGGCCACGTCCAGCGCGGCGGGACGCCGACCGCCTTCGACCGGTGGCTGGCCACCCGGTTCGGGCTGCATGCGGTCACCGCGGTCGCCGAGCGCGACTTCGGGAAGATGGTGGCGCTGCGGGGCTCCGACATCGTCCGGATCCCGCTGGTCGAGGGCACCGGTGAGCTGAAGCTCGTGCAGCCCGAGGAGTACGCCGAGGCCGAGGTCTTCTTCGGCTGAGACGTCTCAGTCGGACGGCCGGGCGGGGAAGAGGCGGGCGAGCTGGTCGCGGTCGTGCACGTCGAGCAGCTTGTAGGCACGGTGCAGGTGGGTGGCCGCCGTCCGCGGGGACATGTCGAGACGTTCGCCGACCTCGCGGTTGCTCCAGCCGCGCGAGGCGAGCTCGGCCACCCTCAGCTGCGTAGCGGTCAGCGGTGCGGACGTGGCCGCCAGCGCCGGTGTGCCCGGTCCGCCGCATGCCGACGCGGCCACCTGTGCCCGGGCCTGGAGCAGCTCCCGCCGGTTCGCCGGAGCGTGCCAGGAGGCGACCGCGAGCAGGTCGGCCGCCCAGATGTGCAGCCCCAGCTCCTGTACGCCGAGCGCGGCAGCGCACACCCGGGCGGGGTCGGCGGCGAGCGCTGCCTCGACCAGGTCGGTAGCCCTCTGCAGCGCCCGGCTGCCCGACCTCGCAGTCGCGTCCGCCAGCACCCGGCCCGCCTCCTCCAGGTCGCCGAGCCGGGCGATGTCCACGCCGATCAGTCCGGCCGAGCCTGGGACCTCGACGCTCTGGCTGTCCGCGAGGTCGATCAGCGGCCGCAGCGCCGTCCCCGTTGCCTCGGGACCGGCGGCCGCGGCCGCCACCCAGGCTTCGGAGACGCGCAGCTCGACCTCGGGGGCGACCTGGCCGTGGAAGGCGACCGCGCGCCCGGACTTCGCGGCGTTCTGTGCGTCCTGGAGCCGGCCGAGCCGCACCAGCGAACGGGCCAGGAACGCGTAGGCCCACGAGCGCAGCTCGACCGGGTCGCCGGCCATCAGCATCGAGCTGGCGCTGTCGAGCAACGTGGCCGCGACCGGGTGACCGCGGTGGCACGCCAGCACGCCGGTGCGCAGCAGCCGGTGCGCCGCGAAGTACGGCGACTCGACCGGGTCGTCGCCGCCGTACCCTGCGATCCGGTCCGCGGTCTCGGTCTCCCCGCACAGCAGGGCCGCGACCGAGCCTGACTGGGCGAGCACCACCGGCGCGTGCGGCCCGCAGAGCACGCCGGCGTCGATGCTGGACAGTCCGCGCTCGGTGAGCCGGACCGCCAGCGCGGGGTCGCCGCCCCAGGTGTGCAGCAGCGCACCGATCCCGGCCGCGTCGACCCACTGCGCCGCACCTTCGGCCCTGCCCAGTGCTGCGTCTGCGGCCTCGGTGGCCTGGACCCAGCTGTTGAGCCGCATCAGTGCCACTGCGCGCATCGTCTCGCGCGCCGCCGTGGCCGGGGCGGACTCCAGCAGCTCCAGGGCGGTGGTTGCGCCGTCCTCGGCGGCGATGCCCAGCCGCACCCGGGTGAGCCTGGCCTCGTTGCGCACCCTCTCGTCGGAGGCCGCCGAGAGCTCGACGAGCGCGGTCTGCCCCGCCGGGTCGCCGAGCAGTGCCCGGGCCTGCGCGGCCAGCACCGCGGCAGCGGGCGTGTCGTCGGCGCGGATCGCCGCGTCGGCGAGATCCCGCGCGGTGGCCGGGTCGAACAGCGCCAGTGCCATCCGGGCCGCGGTGGTGAGCCGGTCGCCGTCGATGTGGCGGCCCTGGTCCAGCGCGAGCGCGACCAGCCGCACGGTGGGACCGGCGGGCAGGTCGACCTCGGTCGCGACGTCGAGCAGCCGCTGGGTCCAGTCGGCCCTGGCGGCCGTGTCCAGTCCCATCTGCAGTGTCTCGGCGAACAGCGGGTGGCTCAACGCCACCTCTCCGGCCGAGACGCGGCCGATGCCGGCGCCCTCCAGGTGGGAGACCGCGCCGACGAGGCCGAGGGGGATCAGCACCTCCAACGGCATCGGGCCGGCGACGGCGAGCATGTCCGCGAGCCGGCGCACCGGGGCAGGCAGTCCCGAGAGCCTGGCGTCGACCAGCGGCTGGATCCGGTCCGGTGTGCTCACCGGCCCGGTCAGCCGCCAGCCGCCCGGGCCGCGCTGCCAGCTCTGCTGCTCCCACGCGGCCAGCACGATCTCCCTGACGAAGAGCGGGTTGCCGCCCGAGCGCGCGGTCAGCTCGTGTACGGCGGTCTCCTCCAGCGGGCCGTCCAGCAGCCGCTCGGCGTACTGTCCGACGCCGTAGCGGGGCAGCGGGCCGACCCGCAGCTGCTCCAGGGTCCCCTCGGTGAGCAGCCGTTCGAGCGGCGAGGGCAGTGCCTGCCCGCGCCGCAGCGTCAGCACCAGCCGCGGGGGGTTCTGCGCGCGGGGCAGCTGGGTGACACGGTGCAAGGTGGCCGCCGAGGTGTCGTCGAGGGCGTCCGCGTCGTCGACGACGAGCAAGCCCGCGGCGTGGTCCTGAACCAGCCGGCCGGTGGCCCACGCGACCGGGTCGCGGTGCGCAGCGGGGCCGACCCCGACCAGCGGCCGCAGCGCCGCGAGCGGGGTCTCGGAGAGGGCGGCCAGCGCGATGACATGACCCACGGGCAGCCCTCGTCCGCGCACCCGCGCGGCGTACGCCTGGGCAAGGTGCGACTTGCCGATCCCCGCCTCGCCGGTCAGGAGCGCGGCCGGCGAGCGGCGGGTGAGGGTGTCGAGGTCGGCCAGCGCGTGGTCCCGCGCTACCAGCACGTCCCGGCCGGTCCCGAGCAAACCGTCCATGGCCGGATGGTAATGCCCGGATGCGCCGGCGCGCAGCCCCAAGTGCGTAGGGGTTGCACACGAACTGCGTAGGGCCGCAACCGAACCGTAGCCATGGGCTGCCCGACAGGTCTAGAAGTGCCGGGAGTGGTCTCCCTACGGTTGCCCCAACGGGGTTTGCGAGAGCGGTACGGCGTTGGGGGAATCGTCCGATGCTCGCTGAGGGCGGCGTGGAGCCGGTGCATCGTTCCGGGGGGAGCGTGCACGTCGACCACGTCAGCTGCGAGGGGCGGACCGGATCACCGGTCCGCCCCAGCGCTTGTCCATGGCCGGATGGTCGGTGCGGGCGCCTACCGTGTTGGGCATGCCTGCGAGTACGACGAAACAGCTCACCTTGACCTCGACGCGCGCCGAGACCGCCGAGCGGGTGATCACGGCGATTGCCGGCGTGGATGCCCGGCTGCGCGAGGATCAGGCCACGGCCGTGACCGGGCTGTGCGAGCCGGGGTCCCGGGTGCTGGTGGTGCAGGCCACCGGCTGGGGCAAGTCCGCGGTCTACTGGGCTGCGACGGCGATCCGCCGTGCCGAGGGTTCCGGGCCGACGCTGGTGGTCTCGCCGCTGCTGTCGCTGATGCGGGACCAGGTGGCTGCCGCGGGACGGGCCGGCCTGCGGGCCGCGACGCTGAACTCCTCCAACGTCGATGAGTGGAGCCGCATCGAGGACGAGCTGGCTGGCGACGGGCTCGACGTACTCCTGGTCTCGCCGGAGCGGCTGGCCAACCCGGGGTTCGGGCGTCGTGTGCTCGACCGGCTGGCAGGACGGCTCGGCCTGCTGGTCATCGACGAGGCGCATGCCGTCTCCGACTGGGGGCACGACTTCCGGCCCGACTACCGCCGGGTGTCGGACGTGCTGCAGCGGCTCAACCCGGAGACGCCGGTGCTCGCCACCACCGCCACCGCCAACGCCCGGGTCACCGACGACGTCGCCACCCAGCTGGGCGCTACCACGTTGGTGCTGCGCGGGCCGCTGGCGCGGGCGAGCCTGCAGCTGTCCGTGGTGGCCCGGCTCAGCCCGCTGGACAGGTACGCCTGGGTCGTCGACGCGCTGCCGCGGCTGCCGGGGTCGGGGATCGTCTACGCGCTGACGGTCGCCGACGCGAACCGGTTGGCGGACGCGATCCGCGACGTGCACGGCGAGGCGGTGCCGGTGGCGGCGTACACCGGCCAGCTGCCCGGCGAGGAGCGCCACGACCTGGAGGACGCGCTGCGCGACAACCGGCTCAAGGCGCTGGTGGCGACCTCGGCGTTGGGGATGGGCTACGACAAGCCCGACCTGGGTTTCGTGGTGCACGTGGGGGCGCCGCCGTCGCCGGTGTCCTACTACCAGCAGGTCGGCCGGGCGGGAAGGCAGCTCGACCACGCCCACGTCGTGCTGCTGCCCTCCGAGGCCGACGCGGGCGTGTGGGACTACTTCGCCACGGCCACGATCCCGGTGCCGGAGCAGGTTCAGAGGGTGCTGGCGGTGCTCCCGGGTCCGGGGGAGGAGCCGGCGGGGCCGGGTGCGGTCGAGGCGGAGTCGGGGGTGCGTCGCAGCCGGGTGGAGCTGATGCTCAAGCAGCTGGCGGTGGACGGCGTCACCGAGCGCGTCGAGGGTGGCTGGCGTGCCACCGGGGTGGCGTGGAGCTTCGACGCCGCGCACTACGACGGCGTGGTCGCCGTGCGACGCCGCGAGGCCGACATCATGCGTGCCTACACGCGGGGCGAGCGGTGCCTGATGGAGCTGCTGCAGGAGTCGCTGGACGACCCGACCGCCGAGCCGTGCGGCCGCTGCTCGGTGTGCCGGGGCGCACTCCCCGACGGGCTGCCCGCCGTGCCCTCGCCGGAGACGGCGGGAGCGGTGACCCGGCTGCTGCGCGGGGAGGTGCACCTGCTCGAGCCGCGCAAGATGTGGCCGGGCGGAGCCTTCGGCACCCGCGGCAGGATCCCTGCCGAGCTCGCCGCCGAGGTGGGCCGGACATTGGTGTTCGCCGACGCGCCCGAGTGGCGGGACGCCGTCGCGGCGATGTTCGCCCGCGACGCGCCCGCCGCGGAGGAGGTGCTGGACGCCTGCGTGCGGCTGCTCTCCGGATGGCGTACGTCGTGGCGCGCGCGTCCGGAGGTGGTCGTCGACCTGCCCGCCGCCGGCTTCCGCGTGCTCACCGGGTCGGTGGCCGACCACCTCGCCGGCGTGGGGCGGCTGGACCGCGCGTCGATGACCGTGCCGGCCCCGCCCGCGGGCCTGCGGGAGATGCCCTCGCCGAGCGAGGCCGCGTTCTGGCGCGACGGCCTGGCGGTGGCCGACCCCTCGGCCGTGGCGGGTCGCACCGTCCTGCTCGTGGTCGACGCCACCTCGTCGCTGTGGCCGGTGACGGTCGCCGCGGCCGCGTTGCGCGAGGCCGGTGCGGACGGCGTACTCCCGCTGCTGCTGCACCGCCGCCCGTGAGACTGGCTGAACCGAGCCGGCGCGAGCACGTAGTCTGGGGCGGTGAGCCACACGCCGATCCCCGACCTGGCGAGCCTGCGCGCCCGCGGAGCGGCACAGCAGCCGGCCTGGCCCGATGCGTCGGCGCTGGACGCCGCGGTCGCCCGGCTCCGCGGCGTGCCGCCGCTGGTCTTCGCCGGTGAGTGCGACGAGCTGAAGGACAAGCTCGCCGCCGTGGCGCGCGGCGAGGCGTTCTTGCTGCAGGGGGGCGACTGCGCTGAGACCTTCGAGGGGGTCACCGCCGACAACGTGCGCAACAAGCTGCGGGTACTGCTGCAGATGGCGGTCGTGCTCACCTATGCCGCCAGCGTGCCGGTGGTGAAGCTGGGACGGCTCGCCGGCCAGTACGCCAAGCCCCGCTCGAACGAGACGGAGACACGCGTCACTGGCGAAGGTGAACTGAGCCTGCCCGCCTACCGCGGCGACGCCGTCAACGGCTTCGAGTTCAGCGAGACGGCCAGGACGCCGGATCCCGCGCGGCTCGTCGAGGTGTACCACTCCTCTGCCTCCACGCTGAACCTCGTGCGGGCGTTCGTCACCGGCGGGTACGCCGACCTGCGCCAGGTCCACACCTGGAACACCGACTTCGTGCGCAGCTCCCCGGTGGGACGGCGCTACGAGAAGCTGGCCAAGGAGATCGACCGGGCGCTGACGTTCATGGCGGCGATCGGCGCCGACCCGGACGAGTTCCACCGCGTCGACTTCCACTCCAGTCACGAGGCGCTGATCCTGGAGTACGAGCACGCGCTGACCCGGATCGACTCGCGCACGAAAGCGCCGTACGACGTGTCCGGCCACTTCGTCTGGATCGGCGAGCGCACCCGTCAGATCGACGGCGCGCACGTCGAGCTGCTCTCGCACATCCGCAACCCGATCGGGGTCAAGCTCGGGCCGACCACGACACCCGACGACGCGATCGCGCTCGCAGGGCGGCTGAACCCGGACAACGAGCCGGGCCGGCTCACGTTCGTGACCCGGATGGGGGCCGGCCGCGTCGCCGACGTGCTCCCCGCGCTCGTGGAGAAGGTGACCGCCGCCGGCGTGACGGCGGGCTGGGTGTGCGACCCCATGCACGGCAACACGTTCGAGGCGTCCTCGGGCTACAAGACCCGCCGCTTCGACGACGTGATCGCCGAGGTGCAGGGCTTCTTCGACGTGCACCGCGCGCTGGGCACCTGGCCCGGGGGGATCCACATCGAGCTCACCGGGGACGACGTCACCGAGTGCGTCGGCGGGGGAGAGGCGCTGCTCGAGGGCGACCTCGGTCACCGCTACGAGTCTGTGTGCGACCCGCGGCTGAACCGCGTGCAGAGCCTGGAGCTGGCGTTCCTGGTCGCAGAGATGCTCCGCAGCCGCACCGAGACGCCGGTCGACGCCAGCTGAGGCCACGCCGCCCGGGACGTCATCGCGTCCGGTGCCTATAGCGACCGCTTCTTATGACGTCCGGGAAGGGTCATAACATCGGGCCCGTGATCGACCTGCGCTCGGACACCGTGACCCGCCCCACCCCCGACATGCGTGCGGCGATGGCCGCCGCGGAGGTCGGGGACGACGTCTACGGCGAGGACCCCACGGTCCTCGCGCTCGAGGAACGCGTCGGCGCGCTGTTCGGCAAGCAGGCCGCGCTGTTCACGCCAACCGGGTCGATGGCCAACGTGCTCGCGGTGCGCTCCCTGGTCGGGGTCGGCCAGGAGGTGCTCTGCCACGCCAGTGCGCACATCGCCCGCGCGGAGCTCGGTGCGCACGGCGCGTTCACCGGCCTGACCATGCGCACCTGGACCGCCCCGCGGGGGCAGCTGGACCTGGCTGCGGTGGAGGAGATGTTTGCCCCCGACATGGGGCCGTTCTTCGTGCCGACCCGCGCGGTGTCGGTGGAGAACACCCACAACTTCGGTGGCGGGGCAGTGCTGCCGCTCGGCGACCTGGAGGCGCTGCGCCGGTTCGCGGACGCCCGAGGCATCGGCGTGCACCTCGACGGCGCGCGGATCTGGAACGCCCATGTCGCCGCCGGCGCACCGCTGACGGCGTACGGCGAGATCGCGGACGTGCTGTCGGTGTGCCTGAGCAAGGGCCTCGGCGCGCCGGTCGGCTCGCTGGTGGTCGGCAGCCGGGACGCGATCGACGAAGCGCGGGTGTGGCGCAAGCGGATGGGCGGCGGGATGCGGCAGGTCGGCATCCTGGCCGCGGCAGGGCTGTACGCGCTCGACCACCACGTCGACCGGCTCGCCGACGACCATGCCCACGCCCGCCTGCTCGCCGAGGCCTGCGGTGTCGACCCGGACGACGTCGACACCAACATCGTGGTGGTACCGGTCTCCGACGCGCCCGCAGTGGTGGCCGCCGCGCGCGACCACGACGTGCTGGTCTCCGCCGTCGGGCCGCGCGCCCTGCGGCTGGTCACGCATCTCGACGTTTCGCGCGACGACGTGGAGACGGCGCGCACGGTCCTGACCAAGCTGCTCTCCGCGTCCTAGCTGCCGACGGGGTCAGACGGCGATGTGGGTGACCTCCGCCTCGATCTTGCGCCGTGGGCCGACCTCGACCGCGATCATTGCGGTCACCACGAGCAGACCGCCGACGCCCATCCGCACGGTGAAGTCCTCACCGCCGAGCAGCACCGCGAAGAGCGCCGCGAAGACCGGCTCCATGCTCATGATGATCGCCGCCCGGGTCGCCGGCAGGTGGGCCTGTGCCCAGGTCTGTCCGGCGAGTGCCAGCGCGCCGGGCACCACCGCCATGTAGACCAGCGACCCCCAGTCCCCGGCGGTGTGCGGGAGGACGAGCCCGTCCGGGATCGTGACCACCAGGCAGATCAACGTGATCACCACCAGCTGGATGATCGTCATCCCGATCGCCTCCCGGGCGCTGCTCCAGGCGCCGAGCGCGACGATGTGCAGTGCGTACATCAGCGCGGACACGAACGTCACCGCCTCGCCGAAGCCGATGCTGAACCCGCCGAGCGTGAGCACGCCGAGACCGATCACCGCGAGCACGACGGCGCCCCACGTCCACCGGGTCACCCGCTGGCGCAAGAGCAGCGCCGCGAAGAGCGGGGTGCACACGACGTACAGCCCGGTGATGAACCCCGACACGCTGGCGGGAGTGTGTGCCAGGCCGGCAGTCTGCAGGATCTGGGCGAGGCCGTAGAGGCAGCCGAGCACGACCGAGTGGCGACGGCCGGCGCGGGAGACCTTGCCGAGGGCCCGGGGTGCCAGCAGGAAGAGTGCGGCGGCGGCGATCGCGAACCGGATCGTCAGGAAGTCCAGCACCGGCACCCGGACCAGGAGGTCCTTGATCAAGAAGAACGTCGAGCCCCAGGTCGCGGTCATGAACAGCAGGGCGAGGAACGCGAGCAGGGAGGTACGGCGCTCGCTCACCGCGCGAGCCTACGGGGTCTCGACGAGGCTCGACCGGCGAGTTGGGTCACACCAGCGAGAGGGTGACCGTGCTGCCCTTCGGCGCCTTGGAGCCGGGAGAGGGGTCCTGGCCGACGACGTACTCGAGCCCGACGTAGAGCGTGGAGTGCTCGGTGGCGACCTCGAAGCCGGCCGCCTCGAGCGCAGTCTTCGCGTCCTCGGTGCCCATCCCGACGACCTTCGGCACCTCTACCATCACCGGTCCCTTGGAGACCAGCAGTGTGATCGTGTCGCCGCGGAAGGCCGTGCCGCCATGGGGATCCTGGGAGATCACCGTGCCGGCGGGGGCGGTGTCGTCGTGCTTGCGGCTCACGCGTACGTCGAACCCGAGGCCGCCGAGCTTCTTCTGCGCTTCGGTGGCGTCCTTGCCGGTGAAGTCTGGGACCTTGATCGGGCGGGCGCCCTTGGACACCACGAGGTCGACCGGGGCGCCGCGCTTGCGCTCGGTGAGCGGCGGCGGGTCGGAGGAGATCACCACGCCCTTGGCGACGCGCGCGTCGTACTTCCTGGTGACCTCGCCGAGGTCGAGGTGCACCTTGGCCAACGCCGTCTTGGCGTCGGCGAGGCTCATCCCACGCATGGTCGGCACCTCGGAGCGTTCCGGCCCGCGCGAGATCGTCGCGCGCACGGTGCCGTCGTGCAGGATCCGCTCGCCGCCGTTCGGGTCGGTGTGCACCACCGACCCGGCGGGCACGGTCTCGGAGAACGCGCGCCCCGCGATGGCAAAGTGCAGCCCGGCGTGCTGCACCTTGGCGCGGGCCTGCGCGGCGGTCAGGTCGATGACCCCGGGGGTGCGCTGGTAGCGCCCGGCTCCGAACCACCAGCCCGCGGCACCGGCGAGCACGGCGGCCAGGAGCACGACGGCGAGCAGGATCGGGCCGCGCCGTGAACGTCGGGTCCGTTGCCGTGACTGTCCTGCGGGCGGGCGCTTTCCCGCAGGCTGTCGACGCTGCGGGGGCGGTTGCCGGGGCGGACCGCTGAGCACCGAGGTCTGGTCGGTGCGCCCTCCGACGGCCACCTGCTCGGCGGTGAGGATGGTCGGCACCTCGTCGCGGACGTAGTCGATGAAGTCATCCGGCTCGGCCGGCGCGTCCCTGTCGGAGTCCCGGCCGCGGGTCTGCACCGGCACGGTGGGGGACAGGTCGCCGGTCAGGTCCGGGTCGTCGGGCACGCCCTGGTCGAGGGCGGCGCGCACCCGGCGGACCTGATGCAGCAGCACCCGGGCGTCCGGGGCGCGCAGGTCCCGGTCGCGTGCGGTCGCGCGGGCCACCAGCGCGTCGACGTACGGCGGGATGCCGGGCACCATCCGCGACGGCGGCGGGATGTCCTCGTGCACGTGGGCGTAGGCGATCTGGATCGGCGACTCGCCCTCGTGCGGCTTGTGGCCGGTGAGCATCTCGTAGATCACCACGCCGGCGGCGTACACGTCGCAGCGTGCGTCCGCGCGACCCTCGACGACCAGCTCGGGCGCCAGGTAGGAGACCGTGCCGATCAGCACACCACCGGTCGCGGTGTGCTGGGTGTCGGCGGTCACCGCCCGGGCCAGGCCGAAGTCGGCCACCTTGATCCGCCCGTCGTCGGCGATCAGCACGTTCTCGGGCTTCACGTCGCGGTGGATCAGCCCGGCCTGGTGCGCGGTGGCCAGCGCCGACAGCACCGGGTCCATCAGGGCCAGCGCCTTGGTCGGGGTGAGCGGCGCCTCCTTGCGGATCACGTCGCGCAGGGTGTGGCCGGGGATGTACTCCATCGCCAGGAAGACGGTGCCGTCGTCGTCGCCCTGGTCGAAGACGCCGACCACGTGGGGGTGGGACAGTCGCGCCGCCGAGCGAGCCTCCCGGACGAACCGGGCCGCGAACTCCGCGTCGTCGCCGAGCCCGGAGTGCATGATCTTCAGCGCGCAGACCCGGTCCAGCCGCCGGTCGGTGGCCTCGTAGACGGTGGCCATGCCGCCCCGCGCTATCCGCGGGCCGACCAGGTAGCGACCGTCGAGCACCCGACCGATCATCGGGTCGGCGACAGTCCTGTCCACGTCGGTCCCTCACATTTCCTCGCTGGCCAGACCCGACTCTACGCAGGCGATTTTACGAGGCGGCGGGCGCGGAGAGGGCTCGCGCCGTGCGTGCGGCGTGGCGGCGGGTCAGCCGGGTGTCCACCCGCGGGCAAACCTGTGCTGCAGAGCACGCACGGTGTGCAGGTAGGCCTTCGTGGACTTGTACAGCCCGTGGGCGCGGATCGACCCCAGCCCCTGGTAGTAGGCGGCGATCGCGAACCGGTTGCGGCTGGTCATCGTCTCCAGCACGTGGATCAGCAGGACGCCGGCCGTGACGTTGTCGCGCAGCCGGCGCAGGCTCAGCGGATGGTCGGCGTAGCCGGAGATCCAGCGGCCGGTCGCCGGCATCACCTGCATGACGCCCACCGCGTGCGCCGGTGAGACGACGTGCTGGCGCCACCCGGACTCGTGCCAGCCGATGGCGAGGGCGAGGGTCGGGTTCACGTCGTGGGCGTGCGCGGCGCGCACCAGCATCCGCCGCACGGTGGCCCGGCTCGGTGCGGGTCCGGGCCAGTGATGCGCGTGCCGCTTGTGGTGCTTCGCGTGGTGACGCCGGTGGTCGGCGTGGTGACGCCGGTGGTGCTCGTGAGGGCGGGCCTTGCGCGCGGCGGCGAGCACCACCGGGATCACGATCCGGTCCCCGACGTAGAGCGTGGAGCGGCGTTTGAGGTGGTTGGCGGCGAGCAGCTCGGCGGTCCAGGCGTGGAACCGGACGGCGAGCCCGGTCGCGGTGTCGCCGCGGTGCACGACGTACGGCCGCAGCCAGCGCCCGGGATGCCCATGCCATCGGTGGCCCTTGGCGGGGTGCCAGCGGGCTTCGCTGCGCGCCGACACCAGCCGCACCGGCGTGGTCGGGTACGCCGCGGGCCCGGCCGCCGCGGTGGCCGACGTCGCCGGACGAGCAGACAGGCCGCGCCGCTCGTGGGCAGGAGTGTGCGCCGCGACGGACGCGGTCAGGCTCGCGACGAGGGCGATCGTCACGGTTTTCCCACAGGCTCGGCGCAGCAGCCGTTGAGGTGTCACCACACGCTTCCCTTCGCCGGTGACAGAGAGACGGGTGCACACGAATGTGGCTCATGTGACGCGATCGGTCAACCTTTCGCGAGAAATCGTCAACCACAGGTTGACAGCAGTTGTGTGTCAACTTACGGTTGACGCATGACCGTGATGCGCCTCGACGCGCTCATCGACGAGGTGCGGGCACACCGGCCGACCGCCACTTCGCCGTTGACCCACCTGACTGCGGCGGTGCTCACCGCCGAGCAGATGTCCGACCTGGGCGACCAGCTGATCGACCACTTCGTGCAGGAGGCCCGCGCCGCAGGAGCGTCCTGGACCGAGATCGGCGCGTGCATGGGGGTCAGCAAGCAGGCGGTCCAGAAGCGCCACTCGCCGAGGTACGCCGATTCCCCGGGCGACGAACCGGAGTACCTCCGCGAAGCCGGTCCGCGCGTGCGTCGCTGTGTCGAGGGTGCCGAGCAGGAGGCCAGGGGGCTGGGGCACCGCTACATCGGCACCGAGCACCTGCTGCTGAGCCTGGCGGTGCCAGGTAGTGGGGTCTCGGCCAGGCTGGCAGAGGCCGGGGTCGGGCTGGAGGAGGCGCGGGCACGTGCCGTTGCGATCGTCGGACGCGGTGCCGGGTCGCCACCGGACCGGCTGCCGCTGACCCCGCGAACGCACAAGACCCTCGACCTCGCGTTGCGCGCCGCCGACAGCCATCACGACGAGGCGGGCGCCGCGCACCTGCTCCTCGCGCTCCTCGAGGAGGGCACCGGCGTCGGCGCCCAGATCCTTGCCGGCCTGGCAAGCGACCTACCCGCCCTGCGAGGCCGCGTCGAGAAGGGGATCGGAGGCGTCGGCTGAGGACACACCGGGCTCGTGCGAGAGTGGACGGATGGAGACGAGGAACGACCGCCGCCGCGGCGATGTCGGGTCGGCCGAGCTGTCCGGGCTCGTCGATCACTGGCTGGACTGGTCCGAGGCGGCCGACCGGCTCGACGTGAGCGTCAGCAAGGTCCGCCAGTTGATCCGCGAGCACCAGCTGGCGGCCGCCGTACCCGTGCCCGGCCAGGGGGAGAAGGTGCCGGCGGCGCTGATCGACGACGGTGCGGTGGTCAAGGGAGTGCCGGGGTTGCTGACCGTGCTGAACGACGGCGGGTACGACGACCGGGAGATGCTGCGCTGGCTCTTCACGCCCGACGAGACCCTGCCCGGCAGGCCGATCGACGCGCTGCGGGAGAACCGCGGCTCGGAGGTCAAGCGGCGGGCCCAGGCGATGGCGTTCTGATCCCGCTTCCGTTCCCATTCGGGGGGTGACGTCGGTCGGTGCGGGCGGCTACAGTCGTGGAGATGAAAGCCATGCGGGCGTCCCAGCGCCCCGGCACCACGGTCGCCTCGACCGGCACCCTCCCCCGCGCATACCGCCCTCGGCACGCGGCGTCTTTCCCCTGGCGCCCCCCGGGTTGGCGGGATGCTGTCGCGTGCCATAGATGGTCCAGTCGGCGACCGTGTTCAGTTCCCGTTGTCCTGTTGGCATTCCGATCCGAACTTCCGGAGGTTCTCCAGATGAGCGGTCTCGCAGCACTCCTGGCCGAGCACAACCCCCCAGACCTCTACCAGTGGCACAGCGCCGCGCACGTGCCCGACATCGAGCACGCCGTCGACCACGCCGGTTGGCGCTTCGTCTACGTCGACGGGTGGACCATCGAGGACGAGCAGTCGTTCCTCAAGGCGTTCTCGGCGGCGTTTGCGCTGCCCGACGGCTCGCCCAGCGTGGACGCGCTCGGGGACCGGCTCGGCGAGGTCGGCTGTGGGGACAAGCAGGGGGTCGTGGTGCTCTGGGACGGCTGGAGTCCGTTCGCGCGCCATCAGCAGGACGCGTTCGCGAGATCCCTGGAGGTGCTGCGCCGCCGGTCCGGCAGCCGGGACGGCTGCGCGTTCGCCGTACTCCTGCGCGGCGAGGGCCCGCCACTGGAGCTGCCCGAACTCCCCGCCAGGGCCTGAGGCTTGCAGGCGCCCCAACTTGTTCGCCCGTTACGTTGCGGCGTCGACCGGACTACGCTGAGCGGACCGTCGGCCTTCGGATTCCTGGTTGCGCAGGCCCGCTTATGTCGTCTGGGTTCGGTGGGAGCAGCGGAGGTCATAACCTGCATCGCTGGCGTGCGCCGTCTATGCGTCGTGTCGTCTCAGTGACGCACTTGGCGTCGCGCTCGAGGGAAGAGCCGGTTGTGCAAGCCACGCGTGGACTCGGTGTGTCGCTCCTCTCGTGCGTCCGCCTGTCGGCTGAGACCGCGCCGCCTCCTATGCTGGTCCTATGGCCTTGGGACTGCCTTCGCGGATGCCCGGCGGAGCGCAGACCGTCCGGGAGCTGATCGCTGCCGGCGAGCGGTCGTTCTCCTTCGAGTTCTTCCCGCCCAAGGACGCGGCGGGGGAGCGGCAGCTGTGGACGACGCTGCGCGAGCTGGAGGCGCTCTCGCCGACGTTCGTGTCGGTGACCTACGGCGCTGGCGGCTCGACCCGGGACCGCACGGTGGCGATTACCGAGCGCATCGGCGTCGACACCTCGATGACGCCGATGGCACACCTGACCTGCGTCGGGCACTCCCGGGAGACGTTGCGCCGGGTGGTTGGTACGTATGCCGCTGCCGGGGTGCGCAACGTCCTGGCGCTGCGCGGCGACCCGCCCGAGGGGCCCTCCGCGCCGTACAGTCCGCATCCGGGTGGGCTGACCTATGCCGTCGAGCTCGTCTCACTCGTCAAGTCGCTGGGCGAGTTCTGCGTCGGCGTCGCGGCGTTCCCGGAGAGCCACCCGTCGGCGGCCTCTGTCGAGGCGGACGCGCAGGTGCTCGCCGCCAAGGCGAGAGCCGGAGCCGACTTCGCGATCACGCAGCTGTTCTTCCGAGCCGCCGACTACTTCGCGCTGGTGGATCGGGTCCGCGCGCTCGGTGTGGACATCCCGATCATCCCGGGCATCATGCCGATCACGAATCTCGCGCAGATCACCCGGATGGCGGCCCTCTCCGGGGCTGCCCTGCCGGCCGAGGTGGTCGAGCGGGTGAGCCGCTTCGAGGACGACCCGGCCGCCGTACGCGCCGAGGGCATCGCGATCGCCACCGAGCTGTGCGACACATTGCTCGCCGGAGACGCGCCGGGCCTGCACTTCTACACGCTGAACCGTTCGAGGGCCACCCGGGAGATCTACGCCGCGCTGACGGTGCCGGCGCAGCCGGTCGGCTGAGGGGCGAAGCGCGAGCCTGACCGGGTTGAGCCGATGCGTGTTCAGGCGGCGGGGCGCGATGCGTGTGCTGGGCCCTCGTACTCGATAGCTGCGTCGGTGTCGTAGAGGGTGATCGCGATGTCGGGCAGCGGCCGGCCGCTCGGCCTGACGGTGCTTCCCGTGGTGGTTTTGCGGGTGCCGGTGTGGTCGACGAGGTAGAAGGCTCCGTAGGGGTCGCGCCAGATGTAGATGCCTTCGAAGGGTTGTTTGAGTATCCAGGACCCGTGGGTCTTGACCCGGTGGGCGAACCTGCCAGGAAGTTGAGTTGTGCCTCCTTGCCGTATGCGCCAGGCTCGAGTTGGGCAGAGACGGCAAGGAGGCGCAACTCAACTCGGGTGGAGAACAGGGAGCAGTCGGCCGGCGTCCGCAGACGCACGGCCTGTCTATGTCGATGGGGTATCTCGTAGGCGTCGACGGGTGTCTGTCCGGCGAGGTCGATTACCGGGATGATGGTGAAGTGCTGGTAGCGGGCGAGTCGTTCGCGCACGTAGTGGTAGCTGACCGGGCCTTCGCCCTCGAGTCTGGCCACGGGTTGGTCTTCGTGGTCGAGGAAGTCTCGGCTGATGTGCAGGTAGCAGGTGACCTGCGGCAGCAGTCTGTTCCAGTCCGGTATGTACGACGGGTGGGTCTTGCCGCCGGTCGGACTTGTCCCGCTCGGCTCGGCCTCTCGGGCGGCTTCGGTCGCCCACTTCGTCAGCCAGCCGGGCAGCCGGTCGGGCTTGAACCGGGCCGGCATCGTGAACGGCGCCGGATCACCAGCCCGAGCGCGGCCGCAGGTCGGACACGGCTCCTCATCGAGATCCAACGGTTCGTCGTCGGGTTCCGGCGGCTCGGGCGCGACCTCGCCCTTGACATGCTCCGAGGCGTCCGGGCCCGCCGGGTCCGAGTCCTTGCCTTCCGGCGGCGAGTCCGGAGGGTGCGGCTCGTGCGGAGCAGCCGGATCGGCAGCATGCTGGCCGGGGGTGCTGTTGCGGGCTGTGGTGTAGGCGGCGAGCAGCTCGACGGCCTGGGTGGGGTTGGCCAGGATCAGACACGCCTTGACCCGGCGGTTGTCCTCATCGTCGGAGTCGCCGAGCGTGCGCAGTGCTTCGGCGAGATAGGCGACGGTGGCGTCGAAGCGGATGATCACCGCCGCCGGGGCCCGCAGGTAGAACCCCCGCATTCCCGCCAGCCCGGCGCGGGTGGCGCGGGCGAACCGGCGGGACGCCTCTTCGGCCTCCTTGCGGGCAGCCGTCTCGGGATCGGCGGCGGCGATCTCCCCCTCGAGCTTGGAACAGAACCGCGACCAGCCGATCCGGCCGTCGGCGCATTCGACCATCGCCGCATCGACCGCTCCGGCCGCGGCCGCCGACAGGTGTCGGGTCGCCTTGGCGACCTGACGTGCCCAGGAGACCTTCACCTGTCTGGCCTGCACCCGCGCGGCGATTCGTGGCAGCCGGTAGTACACGTCGAGCACGTCGGCCAGGTAGTAGCGGGCCGCGACCTGCCCCATCTGCATCCGGGCCCCCAGCACGCCGGGCGCGAACTCGGCCACCAACGGTGTGCCGGCCCCGCCGAGCTGCACGCCGCGTTCCATCCCGGCCACCACCGGACGACCCTGCGCGCGGCGCCGTTCGGCCACCGCACTTGCACCGTAGTGGATCACCGCGAACCGATGGGCACAGGCAAACAGCGTCGCGTCGCCGGCGATCTGCTGCTCATAGACCGCCTCGACCCGATCCAACAGCTCGACCGCCGAAGCATCCTCCAACGGTTTACCGGCAGCAGCATCGGCCGGTCCGTCGACCGGTCCGTGAACCTGCTCTGCTGTCATGCCTCCACTCAATCAGCAGGCACCGACATTCCCCCGACCACCAGCCACACCGGTCTAGACCACAACCGATCACCAGTTCGAGGGACGTCCAAACCTCCGGCACAACCTAGGCCTTGCCGACCTGAGCGGCGACCACCGCGGCCGTCAGCCCGACGTACGGCAGCCCGGACAGGCCGGCCGGGTGGGCGCCGGCACAGAACACGTTCGGGATCGGCGTCGCGGTGCCCAGCCGCTCGGCGAACGTACGTCGCCCGGCCCAGAGCACTCCGCACGGCGAACCGTGCAGCGACTCGACGATGTCGCGCGGTGACCGGTCCACCCGGACCTCGACCTGCCGACGCACGTTGATCCCGCGCCGGGCCAGGTCGTCGACCAGGTCGTCGACCTTGCCGCGGCCGAGGATCGTCCAGGCGGCGCCTCCGTCGGGGGCACGTCCGTCGGTGCGGAGCACCAGCAGCGGATCGCCGTGCAGCACTACCTCCCGCGGCAGGGCGGGCACCTCGCCGGGCAGACCCAGATGGCACACCACCGGCGGCAGCGCCGGAAGCGTCCGTGCCACGTACCCGGCCAGTGCGGGCAACCCCCGAGGGTCGACCGCGCAGACCACCACGTCGGCGTCCATCACGTCCTCCCCGATCGACACCCCCGCGACACTCCCCTCACGGACGACCAGGTCGCCGGCCGTCGTGCCCAGGTGGACCGTGACCCCTCGCTGCTCGAGCCGGCGGGCCAGCGCATCGGCCAGCGATCCCATCCCGCCCGGGATCGTCCAGCAGCCGAAGGTCTGCTCCACGTAGGCGTGCAATCCGGCCCATGCGGGCACGTGGCGGGGGTCGTGACCGGCCATCTGAGCGTGCAGCACTGCCATCTCCGCGAGCCGCCGGTCGCTCAGCGACCTCACGGCCCGGCGGAGCGTGGTGCGGCTGCGCAGCAGCGCCCGCGTCGGTGCGTCGAGGCTCTCGGGGACGAACGGCTCCTCGAACATCGCTCGTCGCAGCAGGTCCCACGGCTCGGCAAGGCCCTGCACGTAGTCGAGCCACCGGCGTGCCTGCTTGCCGCCGAAGACGGCGCCGACGGCCTCCGCCTGGGCGCCGCGACCGGACGGCATCGCGAGCACGCTGCCGTCAGTGAAACGGTGCTCGCGGACCGGGTCGAGCGACACCAGCTCGAGCTCGCGCTCCAGGGGGCGGCCGGTCGTGTGCCACAGGTCGCGCAGCACCGCCGGAAGCGCGATGCCGGCCGGTCCGGCGTCCCAGCGGAAGCCGTCCCGCTCGACGTAGCCCACGGCACCGCCGAGGACTTCGCGTCGCTCGAGCAGGGTGACGTCGTGGCCGAGTTTGGCCAGGCGCGCCGCGGACGCCGTACCGGCGAAGCCACCGCCGACCACCACAACCCGCGCCATGGCCGAACCCTACGGTCTAGTTCACCGCGAGCTCGTCTGCTCCGGTGAGCTCCAGGAGCTCGTCGTAGCTGGTGGAGAACACCGCCGCGGGGTGGCCGGCGGCAGCCCAGATCTCGTCGTAGCGGCGCAGCGTCGGATCCACGTAGGTCGGCACCGGCGCGGGATGCGCGATCGGGGAGACGCCGCCGATCACCTGGCCGGTGTGCTGGCGGACGAACTCCGGGGTGGCCCGGCCGAGCCGCTCGACGCCGAGGGTGGCGGCGACCTTCGCGGTGTCGACCCGATGGGCTCCCGAGGTGAGGATCAGCACCGGGGAGCCGTCGGCGTCGAAGAGCAGGCTGTTCGCGATCGCGCCGACCTCGCAGCCGAGCGCCTGGGCGGCGAGTGCGGCGGTGTGCACCGAGTCGGGGAGTACGACGATGCGGCCGCGACCGCCCAACGACTCGAGCGTCGTGCGGAACCGGGCAATGGAGGCGTGTTCCTCGCTGGTGGGGGAGCTCATGCCGGCGAGCGTACCGATGCCGGCCGAAAGGAGACGGCCTGGACCGGCGGAGAGATCGAAGAGGTCAAATTCGGGTCTAGGTGAGCGGTCGCACGGTGACCCTCATCCGAAGTGCGATGTCGTAGAGCCACTCACTGTCTGCCGGGGTCGCGAAGACACGCGCCTCCGGATCAACCGGAAGTGCCTCGAGATCGTCAGGTGCCACTCGGTCTCCGAACAGGCAGTAGGCACGGACACTGTTGACCTGCCGCGACATCCACACGACGCCGTCTGCGCCCGCCGCATGGGCAGCCTGCGCCCACGCCACCGTGAAGGGATATTGGTCGGAGTCGGTGTCTGTCAGGTCGCGCGCGTGGACGCCCGACCTGCGTAAGCCGTCGGAATGCAACTGCGCCAGCCTCAGTTCCCGGTTCGTGCGAAGAGGGGTGAGCACCTTGCGGATCCACTGGGCTCTTGGCAGGTGCGCATGTGGAACCGCGTTGTGCAGGATCGACTCGTGGACGGCAGCCTCAGGGGACGGGGCGGAGTAGTGCACGGGCACGATGGGGTCACCGAAGAACGACCACCGCAGCCGCGAGCCGTACCCGGGGTTGAAAGCCGTGCCATCGTTTGCCGTCGCGTCGGGGAGCCGAGGTTCGTGCACCCTGAAGATGCGACTGTCATCGGGCAGCGGCTCCCACAACGGGTCGAACGGATCCGGTGGCGCCGGGACCGAACGGCCGCTCACCAGATGCCCGCGGTCTCGTCCTTGACAACCTCGAGAACGAGATCTTGGTCCCCCTCGTCGAGTGCCTCGACGGGGCTGCGCCGGCCGAGCGCTCCGTGTGGTGCGGCCAGCCACAACACGATGTCCTCGTCATCCCAGCCGGCGTCCCGCAACGGCGCGACAACATCGTGCCATCCCGGTCGCAACCCCCTCTCGCCGAACTGGAAGCTCGGATACAGGATTCGGCGGCCGCGACGGTAGCCAACCAGCCCCCTGGCCTTGGCCTTACTGGCCACCGATCTCGACGTCGGGGCCGCGCCCACGAGCTCGGCATAGCCCCCGGCGTCAAGCGCCCCATAGCGGGACTCGATGCCACGCCAGCCCTGGTCGACCAGGGCGATCTCTCCGGCGGTCGCCGGGCCGAGGGGTACCGGCTGGTTGGCCACGGTGTCTGTGACGTGACGAAGAACGCCCTCGCGAACTGTCAGTGCCTCCAGCAGCCCCGAAACCGCAGACAGCCCGCCAGGGTTGCGGACGAGATGGTCAAGAAGCTGGACCAGGGTCGCGGACTTACCACTGCCGGTACTGAGCTTGGGGTTGTGCTTCTTGGCCTCGACCATCAGAACGCGGCCGTCGGGGAACATCATCCTGATATCGGTCTCGCTAGCAGCGGCGTCGAGCAGCTCGACAATGGCCCCGCGCAGATCGTCGACGTCGTCGGCAAGTTCGACAGGAACCTCAATCTCGATCATGGTCATTCCGCACCTCTAGGGAAGCGATAGCACGCCGAATGACGAACGTTTCTATCGTATCCAGAGGATCAGCCCACGACCGTCGCCAGTTCTGCTCACCGAAGCATGAGCACCGTGTGTCACGACAGCGGAAGCTGTCGCGGTTCGACCATGGTCTCCCTGTAACCGCCACGGCCGTCGGGTACGACGTGCCAGGCCGCGCTGCCGTCGACGGCGGAGACGGCCTCGGTGAGTTCGGGACCGGTGTAGTGAAGGCCGACGCCGTCTTCTGTGGCGTACCCCGCGCCCAGGGCCCCCGAAGCGACGGCAGCCCGGTAGGCCGCACGTCGGGGCGGGTCGGCGAGGTCGCCGTGGACGCCGTTGCTGAACGGCAGCCAGCCGAGCAGGTCGGTCACGACCTCGAGGCTGTCGCCGAAGGAGTCGCTCACACCGCCCTGGTGCCAGCACAGGCTTCCGGCACTCTGCCCGGCCAGGACCACCCCCGACTGCCAGCAGTCCCAGAAGATCTCGTCCAGGCGATGGGCGCGCCACAGGGCCAGCTGGTTGACGACGCTTCCGCCTCCGCACCAGATCACGTCCTGGCCGAGCAGGTGCCCGCGCACGTCGGGCACGTTCGGCCTGTCGAACAGCGTCAGGACCGAACGATCCAGGTCGTCTCCCGGGATCACTCCGCCTGCAAGGAACCGCTCGACGTGGCGGTGGTCATCGCCCGCAGCGGTCGGCACAAAGCACACCTTCGTGGGCCGGCCACTCACGCCGGCGAGCCCGACGGCATGTCTTCGCAGCGCGCCATCCGGCTTGTAGCCGACCCCTGGGTCGAGGACCCCGGAGACGGCCAGGATCTGTGGGGGGCGTGTCACCCGACGCACGCTATCTCCTGGAGGCACGCACAACGCGGGCATCGCCGAACCCGGGCGCCCCCTTGATCGCTGCCCAGAGCGGGCTCTTTCCCGGTGCCCTCTGCGACTCACTCCACCAGGCCGGGCGGGTTGACCTGTCGACGCAGGGGTGTACCGTTCTGGGTGTCGAACATATGTTCGATCACCCGGTGGGGGTGACCTCGACCCCACCCCCGCCGGGATCCGGGTCGAGGGGGGTCGCGGACGGGAATCTATCCCGACGAGCCCGGAGGTGGCAGATGCGTAGGTACGACGACCCGGTGGACGTGCGCAAGGCGATGGTGGACGGCCCGAGCGGGCGCACCGAGGGGCCGGAGCAGTTCCTGTGGCGGGGGAGGCTGTGGAAGGTGCGCGACGTGGTGGCCCACTGGGTGGAGACCGGTCCGTGGTGGCAGTCCCACGGCGTGCACGCCGTGCTCGGCAGCGACGACCCGGCCGGTCCCGAGGCGGCCGCGATGAGCGGTGCCAGCCTGCCGGACCTGGCCGGCGAGCGGGAGGTGTGGCGGGTGGAGGCCGCTCGCGGCCCGCTGGCGGCCGGGCTCGGGCACGGCGTGTTCGACCTGGTCTTCGACTGGGCCGACGGCAGCTGGAAGCTCGCCCGGTGCGTGGACTGAGGGGGACGGACATGACCCAGACGCAGACGACCCAGACGACCCAGGCGATCCGTCACCCGCTCTCGCTGCCAGCGGCCACCCACGCCTACCTCGCGCGGGCGGCCGCCTCGCTGGCCGAGGCGATCGGCACCGACGAGGTGCCGTTGCGCTACGCCCACGCCCATGTGGCGGCGCTGCGGGCCACCGCAGCCCTGCTCGCCGCACGGGCCACGCCCGCCCCGCCGGGGCGGCGCGGCAGACAGAAGAACGCCTGGGCCCTGCTGGCCGAGGTCGCTCCGGAGCTGGCCGAGTGGGCGGGTTTCTTCTCTGCCGGTGCGGCCAAGCGGGCTGCCGCCGAGACCGGCTCGCGCCGGGCGGTCACCGAGCGGGAGGCCGACGACCTGGTCCGGGACGCCGACCGGTTCCTCGGGGTGGTCGAGACCTCGCTCGGGCTGGCCCGCCACCCGGTGCTCCATGCGCAGCTGCCGACCGCAGGCCATGTCGGCCACGTCGCCTGACCCGTCGACCCGATGACCGACCCGTTCGTGCACCTGCACGTCGCCTCCGGATACTCCCTGCAGTACGGCGCCAGCCATCCGCACACGCTCGTCGAGCGTGCCGTCGACCACGAGATGGACACCCTGGCGCTGACCGACCGGGACGGCTGCTACGGCGCGGTCCGGTTCGTCAAGGCCTGCCGTGCCGCCGGAGTGCGTCCCATCCTCGGCGTCGACCTCGCCTTCGCCACCTCTCCCGATTCAGTGGGTGAGGTGGCGGGGGATGCGCAGACGGATCGCAGGAGCCCGGTGCGGGGTGGGACGTTCCGCGAGCCCCGGCTGCCGCGGGTCACCTTCCTGGCCTCCGGCCGTCGGGGATGGGCCGCCCTGTGCCGGCTGGTGTCGGCCACCCACCTGTCCGGCGAGCGTGGCGTCCCGGTGTGCACCCTGGACCTGGTCGCCGAGCACCTCGGCCCGGCCACCGGCTCCGTGCTGGTGCTGCTCGGCCCGGACTCCGAGGTCGGCCGGGCAGCCACCCGCCGCCGCGACGATCTCGCCCGGGCGGTGCTGCGGCCGTGGCTGGAGGTCGTCGACCGTGCCGACCTGCTGGTCGAGGTGGTCTCCCACCGCCGGGCCGGCTCCGGCCCCGGATCCTCCCCGCACGCCGCCCGGATGGCCGGGGTCGCCCACGCGGAGGGCGTGCGGGCGGTGCTGACCAACGCGGTCCGCTACGCCGACCGCGCCGACGCGCCGATCGTCGACGTGCTCGATGCGGCCCGCCGGCTGGTGCCGCTCGGCTCTCCTGATCTTCGGCCAGACCTCAGGCAAGCCCGCGAAGGAGGCTCCCTGGACTCCCGGAGCAACGCGGAGGGGTTCTTGAAGTCCGGCAAGCAGATGGCCGAGGTGGCCGAGGAGATCTGCCGGTTCGCCGGGCTGAGCCAGCACACCGGCCGTGACGCGCACGAGCTGCTGGCCGGTACCCGCACGGTGGCCGACCGGTGCGCGCTCGACCCGCGGGAGGACCTCGGGATGGGGGAGGTGCACTTCCCGGAGCTACCTCTTGCCTGCGCCGCCGACCAGGTGCTCCGGGCGCGGTGCGAGACGGGAATCTCGTGGCGTTACGGGCAGTCGAGCCGACGGGTTCTCGAGCGGCTCGAGGACGAGCTGGCGATCATCCACCAGCTCGGCTACGCGTCGTACTTCCTCACAGTCGGCGACATCACCGACCTGATCCGCGAGAGGGGGGTGCGCTGTGCGGCGCGGGGGTCCGGGGCCGGCAGCCTGGTCACCTACCTGCTCGGCATCTCCGGCGTCGACCCGCTGCGGTACGGCCTGCTGATGGAGCGCTTCCTCTCGCCGCTGCGGCAGGCCCTGCCCGACATCGACGTCGACGTGGAATCCGCGCGCCGGCTGGAGATCTACCAGGCGATCCTGGACCGGTACGGCGAGTCGCGGTGCGTGTGCGTGTCGATGATGGACACCTACCGGGTCCGGCACGCGGTGCGCGACGTCGGTGCCGCGCTCGGGATGCCGCTGGGCGAGATCGACACGATCGCCAAGGCGTTCCCGCACATCCGCGCCAGGGACGCCCGTGCGGCGCTGCGCGAGCTGCCGGAGCTGCGCGCCTTCGGACTCGTTCAAGGGCAGAGTACATCGGCCTTCGACCTCTTCTTCCGGCTCGTCGAACGCCTCGACGGGCTGCCGCGGCACATCGCCGTCCACCCCTGCGGGGTGCTGCTCTCCGACGCCACCTTGCTGGACCGGACGCCGGTCGAGGCGTCTGCCGCCGGGTTCCCGATGAGCCAGTTCGACAAGGAGGACGTGGAGGACCTCGGGATGCTCAAGCTCGACGTGCTCGGGGTGCGGATGCAGAGCTCGATGGCGCACGCGGTCGCCGAGATCGAGCGGGTCGACCACGTGCGGGTCGATCTCGACGACCGCCGGCAGGTGCCGCTCGACGACGAGGCGACCTTCGCGCTGATCTCTGCGGCGAAGACCCTCGGCTGCTTCCAGATCGAGTCCCCGGGCCAGCGCGAGCTGGTCGGCAAGTCCGGGATCGAGTCCTTCGAGGACATCATCACCGACATCTCGCTGTTCCGGCCGGGCCCGGTCAAGTCCGACATGGTCACGCCGTACCTCCGCGCCAAGCAGGGCTGGGCGATGCCGCACTACCTGCACGACGACCTGCGCCCGATCCTGCGGCAGACCCGTGGCGTGGTGGTCTTCCACGAACAGGTGATCGAGATCATCGCCACGCTCGCCGGCTGCACCCTGGCAGAGGCCGACGAGGCCCGCCGGGCGCTCGGCGACGTGGAGGGGATGGCGCAGGCCAAGCTGTGGTTCTTCCCACGGGCGCTGGGCAACGGCTACTCCCAGGCACTGGTCGAGCAGGTCTGGAAGGTGCTCGAGGCGTTCGCGTCGTTCGGTTTCTGCAAGGCGCACGCGGCGGCGTTCGCGCTGCCCACCTACCAGTCCGCCTGGCTGAAGGCGCACTGGCCGGCGCACTTCATGGCAGGGGTGCTCACCCACGACCCGGGCATGTACCCCAAACGGCTGATCCTCGACGACGCCCGGCAGTGCGGTGTCACGGTGCTCGGGCTGGACGTGAACACGTCGATGAAGGAGTACGTCGTCGAGAAGATCGGCCCGGATGGTCCGGTCGTCGGGTATGGCATCAGGCTGGCGCTGTCGGAGGTCAAGGGGATCAGCGAGGCGGAGGTGGACCGGATCGTCGCGAACCGTCCGTTCGGCTCGCTCGCCGACTTCTGGGAGCGGGCCCGGGCGTCCCGGCCGGTGGTCGAGCGGCTGGTGCTCGCGGGCGGTTTCGACTCCGTGCACGGCATCGAAGGGCTCCACGGGCCCGGTGCCGGAGTGGTGCGCCGGGGCAGGGCCACCCGGCGCGACCTGCTGCTGGCGGTGGCCGACCTCGACGTCCGCTCCCGGGCCGCGCGCCGGTCCGGGGGCTCCTCGGCGCAGCTGTCCTTGGACTTCGCGGACGCTGCCACCGACCAGCAGTCGCCGTCCGGGCTGCCGGAGATGACCGCCTCCGAACGCGTCGCCGCCGAGCTGGAGATCCTCGGGCTGGACGTGAGCGCGCACGTGATGGACTTCTACGCCGAGTTCCTCGAGGCGCTCTGCGTGACCCGCTCCGCCGACCTGCTCACCCGGCGCAGCAGGGCTGAGCTGCTGGTGGCCGGCGTCAAGGTGGCCACCCAGACCCCGCCGATCCGGTCCGGCCGGCGGGTGATCTTCGTGACCCTCGACGACGCGACCGGGCCGGTGGATGCGACGTTCTTCGAGGACGTGCAAGGGCCCTATGCAGCCACCGTGTTCGGCTCCTGGTTGCTGCTGGTCCGCGGAGAGCTGAGACGCACCGGCCGGCGAGGCGTCTCGCTGCGCGCCACCGGATGCTGGGCGCTGCCCACGCTCCACGAGACCTGGCGCGCCCGGGGAATGCCGGCTGTGCGTGCGATGCTGGCGGAGCAGGCACCGGCAGCGGGCGGACCCGTCGGGCGGCGGGTGCTGGTGCACTCCAGCGGGTTCGCGATGTCGCCGTACTCCGATGTCAAGCCCTCCGGCGAGGACGTCAAGAGCGCGCCGAAGAAGCTGTGGTACTCCTCGCCGGGGAGCCCCGGATGACCGCACTAGGGTGGACGCCATGGCGAGCACCCGGCAGCCCGGTTACCCGCGCAGTGCCGCACGGACGGCCGTGGTGTGGGACGCGCTGCGCGATGTGCTCGGTGAGATGTCCGACGCCACGGCATCGTCGGGGCTCTCGGTGCTCGACATCGGTGGCGGCACCGGCGGTTTCGCGGTCCGGGTCGCCGAGCTCGGTCACCAGGTCACCGTGGTCGACCCGAGTCCGGACGCACTGGCGATCCTGGCCCGGCGCGCCGAGGAGAGCGGAGTGGCCGAGCGGGTGCACGCCCACCAGGGCGACCTGGCAGGGCTGGCGAGTCTCGCCCCCGGCGGGGACAACGACGGAGTCGGCAGATTCGAGGTCGTGCTCTGCCACGGCCTGCTCGAGATCGTCGAGGACCCCCGCACGGCGCTGGGCACGATCCTCGACGTGCTCCGCCCTGCCGGCACCCTCAGCCTGCTGGTCAACCAGCGCCATGCGGCCGTGCTCGGCCGTGCGATGGCCGGCCACTTCGCCCAGGCCCGTCTGCTGCTCGACGACACCGGAGACCGTGGCGGTGCCGGCGGCGCACGCCGGTTCACCGCCGAGGAGGTACGCCGGATCCTCGACGACACCGGGTTCGAGATCCGGGCCCTGCACGCCGTGCGGGCCTTCAGCGACCTGGTGCCGAGCTCGCTGGTGGATGCCGAACCCGGTGCGGCAGCCGCGCTGGTGGAGCTCGAGCGCGCCGTCTGCGACCGCCCGGAGTACCTCGCGCTCGCGACCCAGCTGCACGCGCTGGCCGTCCGTCGGTAGCACGCCGTGACCGGTCCCACGACCGGTCCCGTGTCCGATCCCGGGCAGGCCTCCGCGTACCCGGTGCAAACAGGGGACTGCCACCTGCTGCACGTGGACATGGACGCGTTCTACGCCTCGGTCGCCACCCGCGACCGTCCGGGCCTGCAAGACGTGCCGGTGGTCGTCGGCGGGGGGATGCGCGGCGTGGTCCTGTCGGCGAACTACCCGGCACGCCGTTTCGGCATCGGCTCGGCGATGCCGATGGCGCGGGCCCGCCGGCTGTGCCCGCAGCTCGTGGTGCTCGCCCCCGACTTCGCGGCCTACGACGCCGTGTCCCGCTCGGTGATGGAGTGCCTGCGGCAGGTCACCCCGGTCATCGAGGCGCTGTCCATGGAGGAGGCGTTCCTCGACGTCTCCGGATCGGTACGCCGTCTCGGCTCGCCGGTCACCATCGCCGAGCAGCTGCGTGCCCGGATCCACGACGAGCAGGGCCTCACCTGCTCGATCGGGGTCGCGGCCACCGTGGCAGTGGCGAAGCTGGCCGGCAGGCGGGCGAAGCCGGACGGCGTACAGGTGGTCCCTCCGGCCGCGGTCACGTCCTTCCTGCATCCGCTCGAGGTCGGTGAGCTGTGGGGGGTGGGGGACAAGACCGCCGCGATGCTGGGCCGGCTGGGGCTGCGCACCGTCGGCGACGTCGCGCACACGCCGCTGTCCACCTTGCAGCGCGCGATGGGACCGGCGACGGGGGCCATGCTGCACGAGCTGGCGTGGGGCCGGGACCGGGACACCCTGCAGGCGCACCACGGAAGCGGCCGGCCGGACAAGAGCATCGGCGCCGACGAGACCTTCGGCCGGGACACCGACGACCGGGATCTGGTGATGCGCGAGCTGCTGCGCCTCTGCGCGAAGGTGGCCGCGCGGATGCGTGCCGCCGGGGTCGCCGGGCGGACGGTGACACTCAAGGTGCGGTTCGCCGACTTCACCACCATCACCCGGGCCAAGACGGTCGGCGAGTGCACCGACGTGACCCGGGAGATCTACCAGAGCGCCGCCGCGTTGTACGTCGGGCTGGGCCTGCAACGTGCCCGGATCCGGCTGGTCGGGGTGCGGGTCTCCGGGCTGGTGCCGCGCGCGCAGGTGCAGCGCCAGCTGGTGCTCGGTGAGCGAGAGCACGGCTGGTCGGACGCGGACCGGGCGGTCGACCGGGCGGGCAGGAGATTCGGAGCCGGCGCCGTACGCCCCGCGACGCTGCTGCGGGCCGGAAGCTAAAACGAAGCGGCCCTCCGGTCCGTTGGGAGACGGGCCGCAGGGCCGCTTTGCCGGGCATCGGGGGGCTGATGCTCCGGCTCCACGGACAGCAGGGGGGCTGACTGTCCCATGGTGGGTTCTCAGGATGCGGAGCCGACCTCCCATGTCCGGCCACCGCATGTCCGTCACCTAGAGCATCGGCTGCTGAAGGGGGGAGACTTGATGGCACAGAAGGACTATTTCGGACACAAGACGGTACCGGGTCCGCGACTCTGCTCCGCTGAGCGCCCAGGAGTGATCGAATGGGACCGCACACCACGACACGAGCTCGGCAGGAAAGTGGGGAGATGACCGGCGAACGCGAGGGCGGCACGAGGTCCTTGGACGTCGGCACATCCACCGTCGACTGGTCCGACCTGAGCCTGGCAGAGCTGCGCGGCTATCGTGGCCGGCTCACCCAGGAGGAGGAGCGCGTCTCCTACTGGCGCCGCCTGGTGCACGCCCGGCTGGACATGCTGGCCGCCGAGGCCGACCACGAGCGTCCCCTGCACCTCGACGAGCTGGTCAGGGTGCTCGGCGACACCGGCAGCGGCCGCTCCCGCTCCGCGCTGCTCCGGGTGGCCGCGGCCGACCCGCTGCCCGAGCTGCCGGCGCTGGAGGAGATGTGGATGAGCGAGGTGGACCCCGCCGACCACGACGCCGTCGCCGAGGCCACGCAGCGGCTGCATGACGCAGAGACCAAGCTCACCGACTACCGCCGTGCTCTCCACCGCCGTCTCGACGAGGCAACGGCCGAGCTCATCGTGCGCTACCGACGCGATCCCGCCAGCGCCCTGGTCGCGCTCGAGGACCCGCACATCCGTCCGATAGGTGGTCCGGCGTGAGCCCCCTGGACAACGACGAGCTCCCCGAGGGGCTCTGGCAGGACTACCGGCGCGGAGGCGACCCGGCGCTGCGCAACCGGCTGGTCGTGCAGTACGCCCCCTTGGTGAAGTACGTCGCGGGCAGGATCCGCGGCCGGCTCCCGGAGAACGTGGACTCCGATGACCTCGTCTCGGACGGGATCTTCGGGCTGATCGACGCCATCGAGCGGTTCGAGCCCGAGCGCGGCCTGAGCTTCCAGACCTTCGCGGTGCCCCGGATCCGCGGCGCCATCATCGACGGCATGCGCAGCATGGACTTCGTGCCCCGGTCGGTGCGCGACAAGCTGCGTGCGATCCATCGGGCGCAGCTCGTGCTCGAGGAGCGCCTCGGCCGGCCGGCGGGCGACGACGAGCTGGCCGTCGAGTCCGGGATCCCCCTGGCGTCGCTGCGCGACCTGCTCAAGCAGAGCGGCACCGCTCATGCGAACCTCGACGACTTCGACATCGCCGACGAGCTGAGCTCCGCCGCCGACCACCAGCTCGAGCGTGACGACGTACGCGCTGCGCTGATGCGGGTGGTGGGGCAGCTGTCCGAGAGGGATCGGATCATCATCGCCTTGTACTACTTCGAGGCGCTCACGCTTGCGGAGATCGGCCAGGTCCTCGGCATCACCGAGTCCCGGGTCAGCCAGCTGCACCGACGGGTGACCGCTACGTTGCACGGGCTGATGGTCGCCGTCGACGCCGTCTGAGCAGGTTCGAGCCCGGAACGCCCGGATGAATTTTCGGGCCGCGGGTACCAGTAGGCCACGGTGCTGCCTAGACTGAAGAGCAAGAAGACCAGGCGGGAGGTAGCCGTGCCGCTCTCGGAAGAAGAGTTGCGTCTGCTGGAGCAGATGGAACGTGCGCTGGACGCGGAGGATCCCAAGCTCGCATCGACGTTGCGCGGAACCACGCTCCGTGCGCATGCACGCCGCAAGGCATTCCTCGCGGCCGGATTCTTCCTGGTGGGCATCGGCGTTCTGATGGCCGGCGCCGTGCTGCGCAGCACGGTCGTCGGCATCGTCGGCTTCGTGGTCATGCTCGTCTCGGCGTACGTCGCACTCACCGCGTGGCGCAGCCAGGACAACCCGCCTGAGCAGCACGCGTCCAGCCATCACGGACCGTTCAGCGTCATCGAGGGCGGCCGCTCACGCAAACGCGCCTCCCGGGGCAAGTCCCAGCACCCGCAGCACTCGATGATGGAGCGCTTCGAGGAGCGCTGGCGGCGACGTCGCGACCAGTTCGGCCGCTGACAGTTCACAGCGCGTGGTCCACGCCGGCGGGCGCGGCGAACCGGGCGTCGGTGCCGCGGCGTGCCCGGTGGGCACCGAGCACGCCGGACCACACCGACGCGGGAAGCCACGTCGCGCGCAGACACATCCTCCGGCTCGACCCGGCACGCAGCGCCTGCGCGCACAGGCCGACGTCCACCTGGGTGGGGGACGCGCCCCGGCCGGCGATGTCCGGGCCGTTGACGAGGTCGGCGGTGTCCTCAGGGGGCGTGCGCGCATACCTCGCGCGCTCGAGGCGGCGCACCAGCCGGTCCAGGGCCGCGGTCGCCTCGGGGTCGGCCCGTGGACCCCGGTGGGCCGAGCGGGAGATCGCGTCCTGGGTGCCGTCCGGCGCGCCGAAGCTGCGGGCCAGGTCCCTGGCGCGGGTCCGGAGCGTGACGCTGTCGTCCCAGGCGATCCCGAGGTCGGTGGCGGTGTCGCGCAGCTCGGCCCACGCCGCCTCGGCACGGGCACGCGATCCGGTGGCCGCCGACCAGCGCCTCCGACGGACCAGGACGCGCGCGAGCCGGGGGCCGGTGGTGAGCAGCGCCAGGACGAGCACCACCAGCACCGCGATGCCGAGGCCCCGCACGGACGGGCCGCCGCCGGAGCCGGCAGACCCTCCCGCATCCGGACCGGTGGACGGTTGCAGGAACCGGTTGTTGCTGGGCAGGGCCGCCGCGGAGGAGGTCGGCGCGGTCGGCTGAGCCTTGTTCACGTGACGCGTATAGGGCGGGACGGACCCGGAGCGCGACTGCGGGGTCGGCTCGAAGCGCACCCAGCCGATGCCGTCGAAGTACATCTCGGGCCAGGCGTGCAGGTCGTGGGTGCTGAACACGTAGTTGTCCGGCCCCACCTGCTGCGGGTGCAGGAACCCGACCGCGACGCGCGAGGGGATGCCCAGCGAGCGGCCCATCAACGCCATCGCGGTGGCGAACTGCTGGCAGTAGCCGGTCCGGCTGCCGGGGCCGGTGCCGAGGAAGTGCACGAGGGCGTCCATCCCGTCGCCGGCGGCGTGCTGGAGCGAGTAGGTGAACCCGCCGTCGACCCGGAAGAAGCGCTGCAGTCGCACCGCCTCGTCGAACTGCGTCTCCGCCCCCTTGGTGACACGCCGGGCGAGCGCGTGCACGGAAGCGGGGATGTCCTTGGGCAGCTTGGTGGCCGGGTCGCTGATCGATGCGGGCGCGGGGCCGGCAGCCTCGAGGTCCGTAGCCGTGAAGTCGATCTCGAGAGCCTGGAGCCGGTAGCCGAGCCCGGCAGCGGTCTGGCCGTTCGCGGCGCTGATGAAGTCCAGCGTGTTCTCGTCGTAGCGCCAGTCGCCCGGTGCGTGGATCGAGTAGACGGGGTACGGCGTCGCAAGCCACCGGGACTCGAAGTGCGAGGTGTCCTGGATCTGGTACACCACGGTGTGCGTCGGCAGGTTCGCGTCCAGGCCCGGAGGACTCGCGATCAGCCCCTCGGCCCGGTTCTCCACCGGGATGTCGCGCCCGGAGGGCCGCCAGGCGGTCCCGTCGAACGAGTCGAGCACGGTCAGCCGCAGGTAGGACGGGTCGGCCTTGGTGTGCACGTCGACCAGGTTCAGGTCGGCGCCCTGGGTGAGATCCCGCTTCATGTCCACCATCGGGTTGGAGATCGTCACGTTGTCGCCGTTGCCGCCCGGACCGTTGCCGTGCCCGCCGAACAGACTGCCCGAGAACGTGGGGATGAGCAGGGGGATCACGACCGCCAGGCCGGTCGCGGTGAAGCCGATCTTGCGCGCTGAGGACCACACCGCCTGGGTGCTCACCTTGGTCACCTGGGTGTCGAACAGGCGGGACCCCGAGAGCTGGTGCCCCCAGTGCGCGAGGCGCTGGGCCTCGTTGGCGGCGATCAGGAAGAAGAAGCAGGTGGCCGCCAGCACGAACTTCACCCACGACACCCCGCCGTCCAGGATGCTGACCGGTGCGGTGTACGCCGCCAGCAGCGGCAACCCGGCGAGCGGGGCGCGCCGGACTCCGCAGGCCAGGAAGTCGACGACCAGCGCGGCACCCATGCCGACGAGCACCATCACCGCGTCGAAGTGCGGGACGGTCTTGGGCACCGGCGCGGCGTACGCCTGGGCCGCCCTGACCCCGTCGCCGATGGTGTCCAGCGCCGCGCGGATCGAGTCGGGTGTCGGGATCCAGCCCCCGAGAGCCGGGCCCGCCGCCCACAGGTGGTCCAGCCACAGACCGACCACCACCAGCTGCACGAGGAGGACCAGCACCGCCGGGACGCGGGCTGAGCGCAGCAGCATGCCGAGCACCGCGACGAGCAGGCAGCCGCCGAACAGCGGCACGAGGTAGCCGCTCGGATGCTCCGCGAAACCAGTCCAGGCCAGCAGGGTCACCCAGGTGGTGAGTGCAGCCAGCAGGGACGGGATCGTGCTCCCCGGCCAGTGCAGCTCGGCCAGCCGTACCGAGACGCTCATCGGGCCGTCTCGGAGACGCGGGCCCGGATGTCACCGGGGCTTGCGGCCGAGGTGCCGAGCTCCTGCCAGACGCTGCCGATCGCATCGCCGGGGCCGGCGTCGACGGCCCGCCAGCCCTTCGAGACCAGCCACTTCGCCGAGCCCGAGGCGCCTGGCAGCTGCGAGACAACGGCCGAGCCGGGGCTGCGGGGGGGCCGGGTCCAGCCCGAGACGTCGAGTGCGACGGCCATCGCCGTAGAGGCGGAGTGCCGCATCCGGGTGAACACCGGCTGGTCGTGGTCGGCCACCGCGCCGAGGACCGCAAGCAGCAGGCCGGAGTGGCCCGCCTGCTGCAGCCAGCGCACGTCGATGTGCGGAGACCTGATCTCCTCGACGACTGCGAGCGACTCGAGCAGCGGGCCGGCCTCGGTGGCCAGGGCGCCGTGCTCGTGCCAGGAGCCGCCGGGATCCTCGCCGTTGGCGGTCACCAGCCGGACGCTGAAGCCGCGCTGCACCAGGTGGACCGCGACGGAGGCGGCGATCGACACTGCGTGCTCGAGAGAGGACGCGGCGCCGTTGCCGCGGTGGGAGATCTTCCGGTTGTCGAGGAACAAGGTGGCGCGCGACTGCCACGGCTGCTCCTCGCGGCGCACCATCAGCTCACCGGCGTGCGCGCTGCTGCGCCAGTGCACACGGCGCAGGTCGTCGCCACGGCGGTACTCGCGCACGGTGACGTCCTCCGCACTGCCGCTGGCGAAGGCGCGCGGCCGGTTGTCGCCGGAGCCGGTCCACGCTCCCGAGAGCGGGATGACGCCGAGCGGCGTGACGCGGGGGGTGACCACCAGCGACGAGACCGTCTGGAAGGTGCGTTCGAGCTCGACGAGGCCGAAGGGGTCGGACAGCCGCACCTTCATCGGACCCACGGCGTACTTCCCGCGCACGTCCGAGCGGATCGTGTAGCCGACGCTGCGCTTCCACTTGGGCCCCATCTTGTCCACCACGAAACGCGGACGCGTGCCCAGCACGTAGGGCAGCTGCTCCTCCAGCAGCAGCAGACCGGTCGGCACCCGCCCGTCGTTGGTCAGGTCGAGCTGGACGCGGGCCTGCTGCCCGGCGGCGACCTGGGCCGGGCTCACGGTCCGAACCAGGCCCAGCCGGTAGCGGCTACGCCCCAGGAAGTACGCCGTGGCCAGCGGCAGCAGCAGCATCAGCGCGCCGACCCGGATCAGCTCGTCGTGGCCGAGGAAGATCGCGCAGACGAACGCCGTGCCTCCGGCGGCCAGGAACGCCCGGCCACGGGTGGTCAGGGCGGACATCGCCTCGCGCATCGCTGACTCCTAGCCGGCGCTGCGACGGCTCTCGGGCATCGGCACGTTCGCGACCAGCTGGGCCAGTGCGGCCTCGGTGCTTCGTCCGGTCATCGACGCCTCGACGGTGGGCAGCATGCGGTGTGCGAGAACTTGCCCGGCGAGCCCTTGCACGTCGTCGGGGATCACGTAGTCGCGCCCGGCAATGGCCGCCGAGGCCTTCGCTGCGCGCACCAGGTGCAGGGTGGCGCGAGGGGAGGCGCCGAGCATCAGCTCGGGAGACTTGCGGGTCGCGGTGGTGATCGCGACGGCGTACCGCTGGACCGGCTCGGAGACGTAGACCGACGCGACGATGTCGATCAGCTTGCGGATCTCCCCGCCGTCGGTGACCGGCTCGAGGTCGTCGAGCGGGTTCGTGCGGGTGTGCGAGTTCAGCATCGCGATCTCGGCGGACTCCACCGGGTAGCCCATCGAGACCCGGGCCATGAAGCGGTCCCGCTGCGCCTCCGGCAGGGCGTAGGTGCCCTCCATCTCGATCGGGTTCTGCGTCGCGATGACCATGAACGGCGTCTCGAGCAGGAACGTCTTGCCGTCGACGGTGACCTGGCGCTCCTCCATGCACTCCAGCAGCGCCGACTGGGTCTTGGGGGAGGCGCGGTTGATCTCGTCGCCGACCACGATGTTGGCGAACACGCCACCGGGTCGGAACTCGAACTCCCGGGTGTCCTGGTTGAACACCGAGACCCCGGTGACGTCCGACGGCAGCAGGTCGGGGGTGAACTGGACGCGTCGCACGGTGCAGTCGATGGAACGGGCCAGCGCCTTGCTCAGCATCGTCTTGCCGACGCCAGGCACGTCCTCGATCAACAGGTGCCCCTCGGCGAGCAGCACCACGATCGCGAGGCTGACGACCTCGGGCTTGCCCTCGATGACCTTCTCGATGCTGGTGCGGATGCGGCCCGAGACCCGGGCGAGCGTGTCGAGATCCGGCGCACCCGATCCCCGCGAAGCGCGTCCGGGTTCCTGTCCCGGTTCCTGCCCGTGGTCCTGCCCCGGATATTGCACAGAGGTCACGCTGCCCTCTTCCTTCCCGCCCGCGGGGCCGTGCCCCGGTCGTTCGTGTGCCCAGTAGTCAACCTCATCGGCCCCCGGGTGTCACCGTCGGCCACACGCGTACCGGTGATCTGGCCACTTTCTTTACCCGCGTCGACCGCGCCGTACGCCGCACCGTGCCTCCA
Organism: Nocardioidaceae bacterium; assembly: GCA_035690495.1. Lineage (GTDB taxonomy): Bacteria > Actinomycetota > Actinomycetes > Propionibacteriales > Nocardioidaceae > DASSKK01. Next base: position 96,366 of record DASSKK010000081.1, read on the forward strand.
GTGTTGCTCCGCCCGACAACCCGGACCGCCGCCGGGTTCTGTGCGCGCGCCGCCACCGGCACGGCACTGCACGGGATACGGCCCGGCCCCCGTCGCGGATTGCGTGGCGGCACGTGGAGCGCTGGTGGCGTGTTGTGGTGAAAATGGTTGACGGTGGAGTGAAGTGGGGTACAGTGGTGCGCAGTGGAGGATCTGCCGCCGGCGCCCGCCGGGGTGCCGGATCCGGGGAGGTAGGTACCGGTGTTCTTCGGCACCTACAACCCCCGGCTCGACGACAAGGGGCGGATCTTCCTTCCGGCGAAGTTCCGGGACGAGCTAGCGGAGGGACTCGTGGTCACTCGTGGACAGGAGCGGTGCCTGAACGTGCTGCCCATGCAGGAGTTCGGCAAGGTCACCGAGCGGCTGCGTGAGGCATCGATGACCAACAAGGCCGCACGGGACTACGTGCGGATGTTCTTCGCCGGCGCCTCCGACGAGACCCCCGACAAGCAGGGTCGGATCACGATCCCGTCGACGCTGCGCGACTACGCGTCCCTGTCCAGGGACTGCATCGTGATCGGCGCGATGAACCGGATCGAGATCTGGGACGCCACCGCCTGGGCGTCCTACTCCGCCGAGCAGGAGCACGCGTTCGCCAACCTCGCCGACGAGGTGTTCCCGGGCGTGTGAGCGCAGACGGGCACGACTCGTCGGTGAGCCACCCACAACTCAACAAGGCAGGGCCAGGTCGCCCGACCAGGTCGCGCGTCCGCTCCTCTTGTCGTCTGCCGCACCTTCCCCGGCGGCAGAAGGCAACTTCCCTAGGAGCGAGCGGACGCCGGACCTGGTCGGGCGAACCGCCTCCACTTCGCACCACCCGATCAGAGCCATGAGAGGTCGTCACGATGAGCCTCACCCTCTCCCTGCGCGACCGCGCGCGCCGGGCTCCGCGCGCCCGGCGCGTCCGGCACGAGGTCAAGGACGGGATGGCCGTGGTGGTGTTCTCGGCGGCAGCCTCCACCGGGCTCGCGCTCGCGCTGCTGGTGCTGACCCGACTCGCCGGCGTGGCGGGTCGATGAACGACTCTTCCCCCCAGGACCCGGGACACGTCCCGGTGCTGGTCGAGCGGGTGCTCGCCCTGGTGGCCCCGGCGCTCGACCGCACGGACGGCTCTGACACCCCTGACACCCCTGACGGCTCTGACAGCCCCGTCTTCGTCGACGCGACCCTGGGCCTCGGCGGGCACACCGAGGCCGTGCTCCGGCGCTGTCCGCAGGCCCGGGTGGTCGGCCTGGACCGGGACCGGCACGCCCTGGACCGCAGCCGACGCCGGCTGGCGGCGTACGGCGAGCGCGTGAGCTTCGTGCACGCCGTCTACGACGAGATCCCGCGGGTCCTCGCCGAGCTCGGCCACCCGCACGTGGACGGGGTGCTGTTCGACCTGGGCGTGTCCTCGATGCAGCTCGACGTCCGCGAACGCGGCTTCGCCTACGCCGAGGACGCGCCGCTGGACATGCGGATGGACGACACGGCCGGGCGCACCGCCGCGGATGTGCTGAACACCTATCCGGCGGCGGAGCTGGCCAGGATCCTGCGCAGCTACGGGGAGGAGCGCTACGCGCGTCGCATCGCCGACGCCGTGGTGCGAGCCCGGGTGCGCGAGCCGTTCACGGGTTCGGCACGGCTCGTCGATCTGGTCAGGCAGGCGATCCCGGCACCGGCGCGGCGCACCGGCGGTCATCCTGCCAAGCGCACGTTCCAGGCGTTGCGCATCGAGGTCAACGACGAGCTCGACGTGCTGCGCCGGGCCCTGCCTGCCGCCATCGAGGCGATCGGGATCGGCGGTCGCGTCGTGGTGCTCTCCTACCACTCCCTCGAGGACCGGATCACCAAGCAGACCTTCACCGACTACACCGCCAGCGTCGCGCCGCCCGACCTGCCGGTCGTCCCCGAGGGACTCGAGCCCGCGCTCCGACTGCTCACCAGGGGTGCCGAGCACGCGTCCGCCGAGGAGGTCTCCGCGAACCCGCGCGCAGCCTCGGTGCGGATGCGGGCCGTCGAACGCGTCCGGCTCGACACGGCGCGCCGGCAGACGCGTCACACACGTCGTACCCGAGGAGGGGGGAGTCACCGATGAGCATGACCAGCGTCGCCCGCACCGCCCGGGGAAGGGTGCCCCGGATCGCCGAGCAGGCCGTCGAGCGGGCCCGGCTGGCCGTTGTCCCGCGCGGTGTGGCCCGCCCGCCGCGGGTGCCGTTCGTCGCGCTGGTCTCGGTGCTGCTGGTCGGCGGCGTCGCGGGACTGCTCTACGTGAACACCTCGATGCAGCAGGCGTCGTTCACCACGAGCGCGCTCCAGGAGCGCGCGCAGCGGCTGGACGCGGTCCAACAGTCGCTGCAGATGCAGCTCGAGCGGCTGCGCAACCCGCAGCGGGTGGCCTTGCGGGCCCGCCATCTGGGGATGGTGCCTCCGCCCGCGCCGGCCTTCCTCCGGCTCGACGGGCACGGCGGGGGCAGGGTGCTCGGCCACCCCGCACCCGCGGTGGCCGGGGACGGCATCCGGGTCAGCCCTGCGCCTCGGGCCAAGCCGAGCAACCTGCGCCCCGCGCCGGTGATCGTCGAGCCCCCGCAGAACAAGGACAAGCAGAACAAGGACAAGCAGAACAGTCGCCAGGACGGGCAGGCACGGCAGAACCAGACCAGTCAGCCTCGCGAGAAGCACGGCGCGGCGTCCACGCAGGACGCGGACCGAACCGGTACAAAGAAGCCAGCACCACATCAGTCACATCAGCCTCACTAGTTATCAGCAGCCACGAGACCGCCACGAGGGGGCCCCGCCGTGACCCAGCGCCGACGCCCACCCCGCCGACCGGTGCGGCAGCACGTTCCGCAGCGGAAGCGCCGGCGGCGTTCGCTGCGGCGCCGGGTCCCCGGAACCTCGCTGCTGCGGCTGCGCATCGGCTTCCTGGTGATCGCCATGGTGGTCTCGGTCTTCGCCGTGCGGTTGTTCGAGCTGCAGGGCGTCGACGCGGCGGCGTACGTCGCCAAGGCGCGTGCCGAGGGGGTGGTCACGGTCAAGCTCCCCGCCACGCGAGGCACGATCCGCGACCGGAACGGGATCCCCCTCGCCGACTCGGTGGACGGGCTGATGATCGTCGCAGACCCGACCCTGACCTCTCCGCACGCGGCTGCGATCGCCACGATCGTGGCGCGTCGGCTGCACGTGGACTACTTCGACGTGCTAGCCCGGCTGCAGGCGCCCGACACCCACTTCCAGTACATCGACCGCCGGGTCCCCGCCGCCAAGGCGCGTGCAGTGGTCGACGAGATCCGGGCCAAGGGCTACAAGGGGATCGACGTACGCCGCGACCCGGTCCGCGACTACCCCGGTCACGACGTGGCGGCGAACATCCTGGGGTTCACCAATGCGATGGGACAGGCCGGGGAGGGCACCGAGCTGACCTTCGACGACCTGCTGTCCGGCAGGGCCGGATCGGCCACCTACGAGGTCGGTGGCGGCAACCGGATCCCGCTCGGAGACAGCTCCGTGGTCGAGCCGAAGGCCGGCAAGGACCTGACCCTGACCATCGACCAGGACGTGCAGTGGTACGCCCAGCGGGCCCTGCGCAACGCCGTGCGCGGCTCGGGCGCCGAGTCCGGCTCGGCGGTGGTGATGGACACCGGGACCGGGGAGCTGCTGGCGCTGGCCGACTACCCCACCTTCGACGCGAACGACCCGACCGGGTCCCCGGAGTCCGACCTCGGCGCCCGGTCCGTGCGGGCGATGTACGAGCCGGGCTCGGTGGAGAAGGTGCTGACCACCTCGGCGCTGCTCGACGCCGGCCTGGTCACCCCGCGCACCAGGCTGCGCGTCCCGGGAGTGCTGCCGGTGCAGGACCGCGTCATCCACGACGATGTGCCGCACGGCATGTGGCACCTGACGATGACCGGTGTGCTGGCCAGGTCCTCGAACATCGGCGCCGCGCTCGCCGCACGCCGGATCAGCGACAAGGGGCTCTACGCCTACCTGCACGACTTCGGGCTCGGGCAGCCCACTGGTCTGGGTCTGCGCGGCGAGACCGCCGGGTCGTTGCCTCCGTGGAAGTCCTGGCGACCGATCCGCAAGGCCAACATCGCCTTCGGACAGGGGGTCGCGGTCAGCGCCGTGCAGATGGCCGCCGCGATCAACACGGTCGCCAACGGCGGGGTGTACGTCGAGCCGAGCCTGGTCAAAGGCAAGGCACGGCTCAACGACGGAAGGGTGGTCGGCTCTGCCACCTCGCAGCGGCACCGGGTGATCAGCAAGCACGCGGCCCGCATGGAGACCAAGATGATGGAGACGGTGACCAAGGACGGCGGCACCGCTCCCAACACCGCGATAGCCGGTTACAACATCGCCGGCAAGACCGGCACCGCGGAGCGCGTCGATCCCAGATGCGGGTGCTACGGCAGCAAGCACACCGTCTCGTTCGTCGGGTTCGCGCCCGCCGACCATCCGCGGCTGCTCGTCTATGTGGTGGTCGCCGCGCCCGACGGCGGCTTCGGAAGCACGGTCGCCGGCCCGGTGTTCAAGAGGCTGATGAGCTATGCGCTGACCAAGTACGGCGTCGCGCCGAGCGGCCACCGCGACAAGACGCCGCCGCTGACCTGGTGAGCGCAGCGTGCCCTCGGCCGGCCTGTACCCTGCCGGTCGTGCCCCCGGCCCCGCAGGTGAGAGACCAGTGAGCGCGACGAGACCGCGTACGCCACCTCGTGTGGCGCTGGGCAGGATCGTCGAGTGGCTCGCCGACGACCTGGTGGAGATCCGGCACAGCGACGCCGACGTGCAGGTGGACGGCGCCGCGATCAGCTCGTCGCGGGTGCAAGCCGGCGACCTGTTCGTGGCTCCTCCCGGCGCGTCCGCCCACGGCGCCGCGTTCGCTGCTCAGGCCGTTGCGGCCGGAGCGGTGGCGGTGCTCACCGATCCCGAGGGCGCCGACGCCTGCGAGGAGTCCGGGGTCCCCGTCCTCGTCGTACCAGCGCCGCGGGCGGTGCTCGGGGAGCTGTCCGCGCGGATCTACGGCCGGCCGGCCGAGCACATGCGGCTGGTCGCGGTCACCGGCACCCAGGGGAAGACCACCACCACGCGCCTCGCGGAGGCTGCCTCGAGTGCGGCCGGCGTTCCGACGGCGGTGATCGGCACCATCGGCACACGCGTCAACGGTGTGGACGTGGCGACCGCGCTCACCACGCCGGAGGCCCCGGAGCTGCACGCGATGTTCGCGGTGATGGCCGAGCAGGGTGTGCGCTGCTGCGTGATGGAGGTCTCCAGCCACGCGCTGGTGATGGGCCGGGTCGACGGCGTGGTCTTCGACGTGGCGTGCTTCACCAACCTCGGCCGCGACCACCTCGACTTCCACGGGTCCGAGGAGGAGTACTTCGCCGCGAAGGCGTCCTTGTTCACGCCGGTCCGCTGCCGGCTCGGGCTCGTCAACGCCGACGACGAGCACGGCCGACGTCTGGTCGGCCTCGCCGGGGAGGCGGGGGTCCCGGTGCGCACGTTCTCGACGGCCGGCGCCGAGGCGGACTGGCGCGCCGAGCAGGTCGACGCCCGGCCGGACGGGTCCGCGTTCACGGTGGTGTCGCCGTCGGGGGAGCGGCTCGCGGCTGCCGTGCCGGTCCCGGGAGGGTTCAACGTGTCCAACGCCCTGTGTGCCATCGCCGCGCTGGGTGAGGCCGGACTCGACGCCGCCGGGGTTGCTGCGGCGATGGGACGCACGGCCGGGGTGCCGGGACGTCTCGAGCGCGTCGACGCCGGGCAGGACTTCCTTGCGGTCGTCGACTACGCGCACAAGCCGGACGCGGTGGCCGCCGCGCTCACGGCACTGCGCCCGACGACCGGAGGCCGGCTGCTCGTCGTGCTCGGTGCAGGCGGTGACCGCGACACCGGCAAGCGTCCGTTGATGGGCGAGGTGGCCGCGCGGCTGGGCGACGTCCTGGTGGTCACCGACGACAATCCGCGCAGCGAGGACGCCGCCGCGATCCGGAAGGCGCTGCTGGAGGGCGCGAAGGGCGTTGCCCGCGACGACCGTGCCGAGGTGCACGAGGTCGGCGACCGCCGCGCCGCGATCCGGCTCGCCGTCGGCCTCGCCGGTCCTGGTGACACCGTGGTCGTGGCCGGCAAGGGACACGAGACCGGCCAGGAGGTGGCGGGCATGGTGTACCCGTTCGACGACCGGACCGTGCTGCGCGAGGAGCTGACCGCACGATGATCGCGATGAGCCTCGCAGAGGTCGCCGAGGTGGTCGGCGGCGTCGTCCACGACGCCGGACCCGGTTCCGGCACGGACGTGCAGGTCGTCGGCGGCGCGTTCGTGGACAGCCGGACACCCGAGCCCGGCGGTCTGTTCGTGGCGCTGGTCGGCGCCCAGCGCGACGGCCACGACTTCGCCGGCGACGCGGTCCGGGCCGGAGCTGCGGCCGTGCTCGGCGCTCGTCCGACCGGCCATCCCACGGTGGTGGTCCCCGACCCGGCGGCCGGGCTCACCCGCCTTGCCCGGGACGTCGCGAGCCGGCTGGACGCGACCGTCGTCGCCCTCACCGGGTCGCAGGGCAAGACCGGCACCAAGGACCTGCTGGCCGCCGTGCTGGCCGGCGCGGGGCGGACTGTGGCAACGCGGGGAAACGCCAACAACGAGATCGGGCTGCCGCTGACCGTGCTGCGCGCCGATGCGGACACCGAGTTCCTGGTGCTGGAGATGGGCGCTCGCCACCTCGGGAACATCCGCGAGCTGTGCACGGTGGCCCGGCCGGACGTCGCTCTGGTGCTCAACGTCGGTACGGCGCACCTGGGGGAGTTCGGCAGCCGCGAGAACATCGCCTGCACCAAGGGCGAGATCGTCGAGGCTCTCGACCCGGCGGGCGTCGCCGTGCTCAACGCCGACGATCCGCTGGTCGCCGCGATGGCCGCCCGCACCCGCGGCCGGGTGCTGACCTTCGGCACCGGCGAGGGCGCGGACGTGCGCCTGCTCGACGTACACCTCGACTCCGCCGGATACCCCGGCTTCATGCTGGCCGCCAGGGAGCCGTCCGCCGTCGCGGCACCGGTGCGGCTCGGCATGCTGGGTGCGCACAACGCGGCCAACGCGGCCGCGGCCGCCGCGGCCGCGCTCGCGTGCGGGATCGATCTGCCGGCCGCTGCCGCCGTGCTGGACGGCTCCACTGCGGCGTCGCGGTGGCGTATGGAGCTGCACGAACGCGGCGACGGCGTGATCGTGGTCAACGACGCCTACAACGCGAACCCCGAGTCGATGCGTGCGGCGCTGGAGACGCTCGCCGTGCTGGGCCGCGGCAGGCCGACGGCTCGTACCGTCGCTGTGCTCGGCGAGATGCTCGAGCTCGGCGACAGCAGCCGCGACGAGCACGACGCGGTCGGAGAGTGCGCAGTGCGTCTCGGCGTGCAGCAGCTCGTCGTCGTCGGGGACGGCGCGCGGCCGATCCACGAGGCGGCGTGCCGCGAGCAGTCGTGGGCGGGAAGCTCGGCGTTCGTGCCGGACACCGGGGCCGCGCTGGCCTGGCTGCGCGAGCACCTGACCCCCCACGACGTGGTGCTGTTCAAGTCCTCACGAGACTCGCACCTGCGACAGCTCGCCGAGCAGGTGCTCGCCGACGGCGCGCGGGGCGGGGGCTGACATGAAGGCGATCCTGTTCGCCGGCGGACTGTCGCTGGTCTTCACGCTGCTCGGCAGCCGTCTCGCCATCAGGATGCTGACCGCCAGGGGCTACGGACAGCTGATCCGCGAGGACGGGCCGACCACCCACCACACCAAGCGCGGCACTCCCACGATGGGCGGGATGGTGATCATCTGCTCGGTGGTGCTGGCCTACTTCTGCGCGAAGGCGCTCACCCTGGAGCAGCCCTCCTGGTCGGCGCTGCTGCTGCTGTTCCTGCTTGTCGGGCTGGGCACGGTCGGCTTCCTCGACGACTACATCAAGATCGCCAAGCAGCGCAGCCTCGGACTGCGCAGCAAGGCGAAGATGGGCGGGCAGACCCTGGTCGCGGTGATCTTCGGGGTGCTCGCGCTGACCCGGCCCGACGACCGTGGGCAGACCCCGGCCTCGCACGCCGTGTCGTTCATCCGCAACATCCCCGGTTGGACCTTGCCCACATTCCTGGTCGTGATCCTGATCCTGGTGATGATCTCCGGGGCCAGCAACGCGGTGAACCTCACCGACGGGCTCGACGGGCTCGCCACCGGCGCCTCGACGATGGTGTTCGGCGCCTACACGCTGGTGAACATCTGGCAGAACAACCAGTGGTGCGCGCTGCGTCCGGGGCCCAAGTGCTACGAGGTGCGCGACCCACTCGACCTGGCCGCGGTCGCGGCGGCGCTCACCGGTGCCTGCTTCGGGTTCCTGTGGTGGAACGCCAACCCCGCCAGGATCATCATGGGCGACACCGGCTCGCTGTCGTTGGGCGGGGCGCTGGCCGGGTTTGCGGTGCTGACCCGCACCGAGCTGCTGCTGGCGATCCTGGGCGGCCTGTTCGTGATCATTACCATGTCGGTGATCTTGCAAGTCGGGTACTTCAAGTTGAGCGGCGGCAAGCGAATATTCCGGATGGCGCCACTGCAACATCACTTCGAGCTCAAGGGCTGGGCCGAGGTCACCATCGTGATCAGGTTCTGGATCATCACCGGGATATGCGTGGCCGCCGGGCTGGGCATCTTCTACGCCGAGTGGGTCGTGGGGGCGACGTGAGCGTCGCCCGTCCGCGACTGGAGCAGCTGACCAGGCACGACCCGTGGGACGGCGTACGTGCGGTGGTGCTGGGCTTCGGCGTCTCGGGCTTCGCCGCTGCAGACAACCTGCTGCACGTCGGTGCCTCCGTGACCGTGCTCGCCGAGTCCGCCACCGACGCACAGGCGGAGAAGGCCCGGCTGCTGGAGATCCTCGGCGCCCGCGTGCTGATAGGGAAGGGGAGCACGGACTCTCTGCCGTCGGGGCCGCCGGGAACAGACCTCGTGGTCACCTCGCCCGGCATCCCGCCGACGGCTCCGGCGATCCTGGCCGCCGGCGCCGCAGATACGCCGGTGTGGGGCGAGGTCGAGCTGGCCTGGCGGCTGCGCGACCTCGACCACCCGGGGGCCTGGCTGTGCGTCACCGGCACCAACGGCAAGACCACCACCGTCGGCATGCTCGAGTCCGTGCTGCACGCCGAAGGCGTCTCGGCGGTCGCCTGCGGCAACGTCGGCCTGCCGCTGGTCGAGGCGGTGATGGACCCCACGCCGTACGACGTCTACGCGGTGGAGCTGTCGAGCTTCCAGCTCCACTACACGCACAGCATGTCCGCACACTCGGCGGCGGTGCTCAACATCGCCGAGGACCACCTCGACTGGTACGCCGACCAGGGCGGGATGGCCGGCTACGCCACGGACAAGGGCCGGATCTACCACGACGTGCAGAAGGCCTGCGTCTACAACGCCCAGGACCCGGGCACCGAACAACTGGTGCGCGAGGCCGACGTCGTCGAGGGCGCTCGCGCGGTCGGATTCACGCTCGGGGTGCCGGGAGTCGGCATGGTCGGCGTCGTCGACGGTGTGCTGGCCGACCGGGCGTTCGTCGCCGAGCGGGCGCGTGCTGCGGCCGAGCTCTGCACGGTCGCCGACCTGGCCTCTCCGGCGCCGCACTTCGTCGCCAACGCGCTTGCCGCCTCTGCCCTCGCCCGCTCCGCCGGAGTGGGCGCGGCGGCCGTCCGGCACGGACTGAGCACGTTCACCCCCGACGGCCACCGGATCGCCGAGGTGGGCGTCCGGGGAGGGGTGCGCTACGTCGACGACTCCAAGGCCACCAACCCGCACGCCGCCGCCTCGTCGCTGTCGGCCTACGACCACGTGGTCTGGGTGGCCGGCGGCCTCGCGAAGGGCGCGTCGTTCGACGAGCTGGTCGCTTCGGTCGGTGGCAGGTTGCGCGGCGCGGTCCTCCTCGGCCGCGACCAGCAGGTGATCGCATCCGCGCTTTCGCGACACGCGCCCGATGTCCCGGTGATCGCGGTGCCCGGCGGAGAGACTTCTGCCATGGACCGCGTCGTCGAGGCGGCGGCCGGCCTGGCCAGGCCGGGGGACACGGTGCTGCTCGCACCCGGCTGCGCGTCCATGGACATGTTCGCGAACTACGCTGCGCGCGGTGACGCCTTCGCGGAGTCGGTACGCCGGCTGCCGGAGGTGTGAGCCCGCCCGGGAGAGGCTCTGGCCCGTGACCACGACGGCGCAGGATCGGCTGGGACAGCCGACGAGTGGCAGCCCTCGGCGGCACGGCGTGTTCACCCCCTGGTTGCAGGCCGGGCGCGCCACGCTCGACCGGCCGCTCACGTCGTACTATCTGCTGCTCGGCTCCTCGACGCTGCTGCTGGCGATCGGTCTGATGGAGGTTCTGTCCGCGTCGAGCGTGGATGCCTACGAGCACCACGGCAACAGCTACTACTGGTTCTTCCGGCAGCTCACCTGGGTGCTGCTCGCGCTGCCCGTCGCGTTCGTGGCCACCCGGATGCCGCGCCGGCTGTTGAGAGTGCTGGCGTGGCCCGGCCTGCTGGGGTCCACCCTGCTGCTGGCGCTCACCCAGACCGGAATGGGCGTGACGGTCAACGGCAACCAGAACTGGCTGGCCCTCGGCCCTGTGGTCATGCAACCCGCCGAGGTCGCCAAGCTGGCGATGATCTTGTGGTGCGCCGACGTGTACGCCCGCAAGGAGCGCCTGCTCGGCGACTGGAGGCACACCCTAGTCCCGGTGCTCCCCGTCTGCGCGACGATCGTCGGCCTGGTCCTGGTCGGCGGCGACCTCGGGACCGCGCTGGTGCTGATGGCGATCCTGCTGGGCATGCTGTGGGTGGTAGGGGCGCCGATGCGGCTCTTCGTCGGCTCGCTGCTCACCGTGGGCGCGCTCGCGCTCTACCTGGCGACGACCAGCGCCGAGCGGCTGCAGCGGCTGACGAACTTCACAGACCCGTTCAAGGACTATCAGGGCGCCGGCTGGCAGTCGGCCCACGGCCTGTTCGCCATGTCCAGCGGCGGCATCTTCGGCAAGGGCATCGGCGCGAGCCAGCAGAAGTGGGGCAGCCTGCCCGAGGCGCACACCGACTTCATCTTCGCCGTCCTCGGGGAGGAGCTCGGACTGGTCGGGACGCTGCTCGTGCTCATGCTGTTCCTGACGATCGCCTACGCCGGGATCCGGGTCGCGCTGCGCACCCCTGACCCGTTCGTCCGCTACATGTCGGCCGGGATCACGGTGTGGCTGACCGCACAGATGATGGTCAACATCGGCATGGTGCTGGCGCTGCTGCCCGTGATCGGGCTCCCGTTGCCGCTGGTCTCCTACGGCGGCTCGTCGCTGCTGCCCGAGCTCGTCGCGCTCGGCCTGCTGATGTCGTTCGCGCGCGCAGAGCCCGGCGCGAAGGCGGCGCTGCGCGCACGGCGGCGTCGTCGGCTCGGGTTGTCGAAGGGGCCGGCCGCGGGAGTGACCGCCGGAGCGGCCAAGACGGCAAGGACGTCTTCGAGGCGCGCCCGATGAGGGTGCTGCTCGCCGGTGGGGGGACCGCAGGACACACCTCGCCGCTGCTGGCCACCGCGGACGCGCTTCGTCGTCTCGACGAGTCGGTGCAGGTCACCGCGCTGGGGACCGCCAGAGGCGTCGAGACACGCGTCGTGCCGGAGGCCGGATACCCCCTGGAGCTGATCCCGCCGGTGCCGCTGCCGCGTCAGCTGTCCATGGAACTGGCGCGCACCCCGTGGCGGCTCGGAGCGGCGATGCGCAGCGCCCTGAAGGTGCTGGACACGGTGCGGCCCGACGTCGTCGCCGGCTTCGGCGGCTATGTCTGTGTGCCCGCCTACCTCGCCGCTCGGCGGCGCCGGCTGCCGCTCGTGGTCCATGAGGGAAACCCGCTGCCCGGGATCGCGAACAAGCTCGGGGCCCGGCTGACGACCCACGTCGCCACCAGCTTCCCGGACACTCCGTTGCCGCACGCCCGCTACCTGGGAATGCCGATCCGGCGGATCATCTCGACGTTGGACCGGGCCGCGTCGCGGGACGAGGCACGCCGCAGCTTCGGCCTCGACCCCGACCTGCCCACCGTGCTGGTGACCGGTGGCTCCCAGGGGGCTCGTCGTCTCAACGAGTCGTGCTCCGCAGCCGCCGGCGCCTTCCGCGCGGCCGGTGTTCAGGTGCTGCACGTGGCCGGACCGAACGGCGAGCCGTCCGTCACGGAGGCGCTCCGGGCCTTCCGGAGACAACAGGACAGCGCCGATGCCGATGGTCCGCCGTACGTCGTGCTCGGCTACGTCGACCGCATGGACCTCGCCTACGCGGCCGCCGACGTCGTGGTGTGCCGTGCCGGTGCGAACACGGTCACCGAGGTCGCCGCCGTCGGGTTGCCGGCGGTGTTCGTGCCGCTGCCGATCGGGAACGGCGAACAGGCCTTGAACGCCCGCCCGGTCGTCGAGGCCGGCGGAGGCCTGCTGGTCTCCGACGGCGCGCTGACCCCCGAGTGGGTGCGGGCGACCGTGCCCGGGCTCGCGACCGACCGAGCCCGGCTCGACGCGATGTCGGCGGCGGCGGCCGACCTCGTGCCACGCGACGCCGACGACGCGCTCGCGCGGATGGTGCTCTCCGCCGCGGGGGGCGCGCGGTGAGGCTGCCGGTCCCCGCCGAGCTGCTGCCGGCCGACCGCCTGGGACGGGTGCACTTCGTGGGCATCGGCGGTGCCGGCCTCTCGGCGATCGCCCGGATCATGCTCGAGCGCGGGATCAGCGTCAGCGGCAGTGACGTCGTGACCTCCGCGGCCCTCGAGTCGCTGCAGGCGGCGGGGGCGCGCTGCTTCGTGGGGCATGCCGCCGAGCAGGTGCGCGACGTGGACACCGTGGTGGTCTCCACCGCGGTGCGCGAGGACAACCCCGAGGTTCTCGAGGCGCGTGCGCGGGGGCTGCGGCTGCTGCCCCGCTCGGCCGCGCTGGAGTCGCTGATGCAGGGCCGCCGCGCGATCGCGGTGGCCGGCACCCACGGGAAGACGACCGCCACGGCGCTGCTGACCGTGGCGTTGCAGCACGTAGGCGCCGATCCGTCGTACGCCATCGGCGGGGAGCTGCGCGAGACCGGCACCAACGCACACGACGGGACCGGTGAGCTGTTCGTGGCCGAGGCCGACGAGAGCGACGGCGCGTTCCTGGTCTACTCCCCGTTCGCCGCCCTGGTCACCAACGTCGAAGCCGATCACCTCGACGTCTGGAAGACCGAGCGCGCCTACCACGAGGCGTTCGGCCGCTTCGTCGAGCGGATCCAACCCGGCGGCTTTCTGGTCTGCTGCGTCGACGACCCGGGAGCGGCAGACCTGGCGGACACGGCGCGCGCCCGGGCGATGAGCACAGTGGCGGTCGGAGAGTCGCATGAGGCGGACGTGCGGGCGGTCTCGGTCGACCTGCACGGGGCTGGCTCGCGGTTCGTGGTCGAGGACGCCGGCCGGCAGCTCGGCGAGGTCGCCCTGCAGATCCCGGGGCGCCACTACGTCCTGGACGCGCTCGTCGCCCTCGCGGCGGGGCTGCGTCTCGGTTTCGGCTTCGACGGGCTCGCCGGGGGCCTGGCGGCGTTCCGCGGGACCCGCCGCCGGATGGAGCTCAAGGGGGAGAGGAACGGGATCCGGGTCTACGACAGCTACGCCCACCATCCCAACGAGATCGCCGGCGATCTCGCCGCCGCCCGGTCGGTGGCCGGCGAGGAGGGCCGGGTCGTGGTGGCGTTCCAGCCGCACCTGGTCTCGCGCACCCGCATCTTCGGTCCGGCGATGGGCCGCGAGCTGGGCGCGGCCGACGAGGTGGTCGTGATGGACGTGTACGTCGCGCGTGAGGACCCGGACCCGGAAGTGAGCGGCGCGCTGGTCGCCTCGCACGTGCCCCTCCCGGCGCAGCAGGTGGTCTTCGAGCCGGACCGGTCGGCCGTCGCCGCGGCCCTGGTAGCGCGAGCCCGGCCCGGAGACGTCGTGCTCACGCTCGGGGCCGGCGACGTCACCCGGATCGGCCCCGAGGTGCTCGACCTGCTGGCCCCGGGCCCCGAGCAGGAGGACGCAAAGTGAGCCCGCAGCGGACCACACAGGTCGAGGACCGGGTGGCTGCCGACGAGCGGACGGTGGCCCTGGCGAGGCGCCGGTTCACCCGGCGGCAGTGGGCGCGCAGGCTGCTCGCCTGGCGGGGCGGCCTGCTCGCCGTGCTGGTGGCCGGGGTCGTCGGCTTCATCGGCTGGCTGTTCTTGTTCTCGTCCGCGCTGGCCGTGTCCGGTGTCCGCGTCGAGGGAGCCCACGTGCTGTCCGTGCAGCAGGTCCGTGAGGCGGCTGACGTCCCACTGGGAGAGCCGTTGGCCACCGTCGACCTGCACGCGATCGCCCACCGGGTGCGCACGCTTCCCGCCGTGCGCAGCGTGGACGTCTCCCGGTCGTGGCCGGACAAGGTGCGCATCGCCGTGCGCGAGCGACATGCGGTGGCGGTGGTCGAGCGCGACGGGGCCTGGCACGGCGTGGACCGGAACGGGGTGGTGTTCCGCACCTACTCGTCGCGGCCGGCACCGTTGCCGATCGTGCGCACGGGCCGGCGCACCTCCACAGACGCACTCGCAGAGGCGGCGCGTGCGGTGCAGGCTCTGCCCACCGACCTGGCCTCGCGCGTCGACTTCGTCGAGGTGCACTCGGTGGACACCATCACGTTGCACCTTGCTCACGGGCGGACTGTGCTCTGGGGGAGTGCCGACGCGTCGGCCCAGAAGGCCGAGGTGCTCGGCGTACTGCTCGACCGGCTCCCGCACCTGCGTCACAAGCCTCGGTTCTACGACCTGAGCGTCCCCGGCCAGCCGATCCTGCGCCGCTGACCCCTCGACGTGGTGCCGTCGCCGCACCCGAGATCACAAAGGCGTGAGTCGGTGCGCGTGTCGCGTTGGTCGGAGTGCTGCGGCCACCTACATTCATTCGCAAGCACGAGGTTGACATAACTATAACCCTCTACTTCAAGGTTAGAGTTCATCGGCCGAAGGCGACTTCCCCACCGACATACACCCGTCTGCCCGTCCCGGTCCGCCGGCTCCGCGGGCAGCCAGAGCAGCGAGAGGCGTACGCCGTGGCAGCACCACAGAACTACCTGGCCGTCATCAAGGTCGTGGGTATCGGTGGAGGTGGAGTCAATGCCGTCAACCGGATGATCGAGGTCGGCCTCAAGGGCGTCGAGTTCATCGCGATCAACACCGACGCCCAGGCCCTGCTGATGAGCGACGCCGACGTCAAGCTGGACATCGGCCGCGAGCTGACGCGTGGTCTGGGCGCCGGCGCCAACCCCGAGGTCGGCGGCAAGGCTGCCGAAGACCACGCCGAGGAGATCGAGGAGGTCCTCAAGGGGGCCGACATGGTCTTCGTCACCGCAGGCGAGGGTGGCGGCACCGGCACCGGCGGTGCGCCGGTGGTCGCGCGAATGGCCCGCTCGCTGGGCGCCCTCACCATCGGCGTGGTGACCCGGCCGTTCGCGTTCGAGGGTCGCCGGCGCGCCAACCAGGCCGAGGAGGGCATCTCCTCGCTCCGCGACGAGGTCGACACGCTGATCGTGATTCCCAACGACCGGCTGCTGTCGATCAGCGACCGCAACGTGTCGGTGCTCGACGCGTTCAAGCAGGCCGACCAGGTGCTGCTGCAAGGCGTCTCGGGCATCACCGACCTGATCACCACTCCGGGCCTGATCAACCTGGACTTCGCGGACGTGAAGTCGGTGATGGCCAACGCCGGTTCCGCGCTGATGGGCATCGGGTCGGCGCGTGGCGAGGACCGCGCCGTCGCCGCCTCCGAGATGGCCGTGTCGAGCCCGCTGCTGGAGGCCTCCATCGACGGCGCGCACGGGGTGCTGCTCTCGATCGCCGGCGGTTCCGACCTGGGCCTGTTCGAGATCAACGAGGCCGCGGCGCTCGTCTCCCAGGCTGCGCACGCCGAGGCGAACATCATCTTCGGTGCGGTCATCGACGACGCGCTCGGCGACGAGGTCCGGGTCACGGTGATCGCGGCCGGGTTCGACGGAGGGATGCCCAAGCGACGCGACAGTGGCACCGTGCTGCGACGGGAGCCGCCGGCTCCGCAGTCGCAGGCCGAGACCCGGGGTGCGGCGGCGGAGGGCGCCGGCCAGCCGGGTCGTCCGGCAGCCGAGCAGGCGAGCACGGCCGGCAAGCAGAGCGAGCCGGCGCCGGAGCGACCGGCCGCGCAGCACGCGCCGCGGGCCCCCCGCCCCGTGCAGTTCGACGACGACGACCTGGACGTCCCGGACTTCCTGAAGTAGCCGTTGCTCGCCTATCGGGACGCCCGCGGTGGCGCGGAGGTCGCGTTCACGGACCGGCACGGCGGGGTCAGTGCCGGTCCGTACGCGTCGTTGAACCTCGGCTACGGCGTCGGCGACGACGTGTCGGCCGTGGACCGCAATGTCGCACTGGCTGTGGCTGCCTTCACCGATGCGGACCCGCGGGCCCGGCTGACCGGCTTGCGGCAGGTCCATGGTGCCGACGTCCACCTCGTCGGCGGCAAGGACGACCGCGCCGCGGAGGCCGTCCGCTCGTCCTCGACACCTCATGCGCCCGGTCCGCCACGCTGGCCGACCGCCGACGCTCTGGTGACGACCGAGCCCGGGACCGTGCTGCTGGTGCGCGCCGCCGACTGCGTGCCGGTGCTGCTGGCCGCCCTGTCGGCCGACGGGGCTGCCGTCGCTGCCGTGCACGCGGGTCGCTCCGGCCTGGTCGAAGGCGTGGTCACGCGCGCGGTGACGCGTCTGCGTGCGCTCGTGCCTGAACGGTCTGCCGACATCGTCGCGTGGATCGGTCCGCACGTGTGCGGCGCCTGCTACGAGGTGCCCGCCGGGATGCGGGACGACGTGGCCGCCGTGGTGCCGCAGGCACGCGCCACCACCTCATGGGGGACCGCCTCGCTCGATCTCGGCGCCGGGGTGGTGGCACAGCTTCGCGCGAGCGGAGTGGACGACATCGTCGATGCACGCCGGTGCACCCGTGAGGACGACGACCTGTTCTCCTACCGTCGCCAGGGCGCGGCGTCCGGACGCCTTGGTGGCCTGGTGTGGATCCGGCCATGACCGAGCCGACCGACTCGCCCGCAGCCGGCGCCACCGATCGCCGCGACCAGGTGGCGGCGGGACTGGCACGGGTCGAGGAGAGGATCCGGCGCGCGTGCGGCGCCGCGGGCCGCTCCGCCGACGAGGTGACCCTCACGGTGGTCACCAAGTTCTTCCCCGCCTCCGACGTGCGGCTGCTCGCCGGGCTCGGCGTACGCCACATCGGGGAGAACCGCCACCAGGAAGCAGAGGAGAAGGTGCGTGACTGTGCAGATCTCGACCTGGTGTGGCACTTCATCGGCGGTCTGCAGAGCAACAAGGCGGCCGCTGTGGCCGCCTACGCCGACGTGGTCGAGTCGGTGGACCGGCCCAAGCTGATAGCCGGACTCGTCAGCGGAGCGGCGGCGCGCGGAACCCCGCTCGACGTACTGATCCAGGTTGGTCTCGACCCCGACCCACCCACCGGTGGCGCCGGCAGGGGCGGCCGTTCCGGATGTCCGCCGGCCGACGTGCCTCGGCTGGCCGAGCGCATCCTCGGAGCCGAGGCGCTGCGGCTCGGCGGGGTGATGGGCGTCGCACCGCTCGCCGGCGACCCTGCGGCGGCCTTCGCGCGGCTGGCGGACGTGGCGGCACAGGTGCGCCGCCTCGCGCCGGGTGCGAACACGATGTCTGCGGGGATGAGCGGGGACCTCGAGGAGGCCGTGAAATCGGGCGCGACACACGTGCGGATAGGCAGCGCGGTGCTCGGAGCGAGGCCTTCCGTTGGGTAGTGTCAGGCACGTCGCAGCGTCCTATCCGAGGACGCCGAAGTAGCGGGAGGCATTGGTCATGGGCAGCGCGATGCGCAAGATGGGTGTCTACCTTGGCCTGCTCGAGGACACCGAACGCTATGACGAGGACTACTACGACGAGTACGACGACCACGCCGCTCAGGCGGGCCACCACGGCGGGCGTGGGCACGGCGCCGACGGCCGCCCGGAGCCGGCACGCGGGTCGCAGGTCGCCAACATCGCCGAACGCCGCCGAGCCCCGGCTGGACCGACCGGAGTCGTCGCGGAGCTGTCCCGCATCACCACGTTGCACCCG
The DNA here is from genome assembly GCA_035690495.1 of Nocardioidaceae bacterium. Classification (GTDB taxonomy): domain Bacteria; phylum Actinomycetota; class Actinomycetes; order Propionibacteriales; family Nocardioidaceae; genus DASSKK01. The sequence continues at coordinate 114,531 of DASSKK010000081.1, forward strand.
CGCACCTACAACGAGGCGCGCACGATCGGTGAGAACTTCCGCGACGGCGTGCCGGTGATCATGAACCTCTCCGAGATGGACGACGCCGATGCCAAGCGGCTCGTGGACTTCGCCGCCGGGCTGATCTTCGGGGTCCGCGGGAGCATCGAGCGGGTCACCAACAAGGTGTTCCTGCTCTCCCCGCCCAACGTCTCCGTGGCGGCCGAGGACAAGCAGCGCATCGCCGAAGGCGGCTTCTTCAACCAGAGCTAGACTCGCCCGTCGTGGGTCTGGTTCTGAGCATCATCTACTTCGCGCTGTGGGCGTTCCTGGCCCTGCTGTTCGTGCGGCTCGTGGTCGACTGGGTGCAGGTCTTCGCCCGTTCCTGGATCCCGCACGGCCCCCTGCTGGTGGTCCTGGAGGTGGTGTACTCCATCACCGACCCGCCGATCTTGTTCGTACGCCGTTTCGTGCCGCCGCTGCGGCTGGGCAGCGTCGCCCTGGACACCAGCTTCCTGATCGTGATGATCGTGGTCTATCTGCTGATGAGCGTTGTCGGCCGGCTCGCGTTCGCCTTCGCGAGCTGAGGGGCGTTCTGGTGCCGGAACAGAGCTGGTGCGGGTATCCTTCGGCAAGCCCGGAACCGGCGCGCCCCACCCGCAGGTGCCTCGAAGATTCGGAGTACGGTGGGCGGTGCACGAACCGCGACTTGCAGTGTACGGGTGCACGTACCGCCGACAACACAGACGACACAGACGACTACGACAAAAGGGTGAGGTCATGCCGCTGACGCCTGAGGACGTGAGCAACAAGCGCTTTACTCCCGTCCGGCTCCGTGAGGGCTACGACATGGGTGAGGTCGACCAGTTCCTCGACGAGGTGGAGGCGGAGCTCTCCCGGCTCACCCGCGAGAACGACGACCTGCGTAGCAAGCTGTCGGCGGCCCAGCAGGGCGGCGCGCCGCCGGCTCCGGTCGTGGAGGAGAGGCCGGCTCCCGAGCCGGAGCCGGAGCCGGAGCCGGAGCCCGCACCGGCTGCTCCCGCCACCACCGAGGCACCCAGCGAGACGATCAAGGTCGCGACGGTCGCCGATGCGTCGAGCGCTGCTGCCCGGCTGCTGGAGATCGCCACGCGCAACGCCGACGAGCTCGTCGCGGACGCCAAGAACCAGGCCGACAAGATCATCGGCGAGGCACGCACGAAGTCCGAGAGGCTGGAGTCGGAGAGCAAGGCCAAGGCGGACCGGCTCGAGTCCGACGCGCGTACCCGCTCGCAGATGCTCGACTCCGAGACTGCCGAACGCCGTCAGCAGCTGTTCGGCGACCTGGAGAAGGAGCGGGACAAGCTCAACGGCGAGGTGGAGAACCTCCGTTCGTTCGAGCGCGAGTACCGCTCGCGTCTGAAGAGCTACTTCCAGCAGCAGCTGGCCGCACTGGACGGCAGCGGTGAGGGCGGGATCGTCGCGGGTGGCGACCACGCTCCCAAGCGGCTGAAGTCGCTGCTCGGCGACGAGTCGCCGGAAAGTTGAGATGTGCCTGGTTCCCGCGTTGCGCGGCGAACGAGGCAGATCTCAACGGGGAACCAGGCACATCTCAACGTGTGAGGGAGAAGCGCAGGCCTAGGTCCTGGTTGGTGACCACGGTGCCCTGCGGGTCGCCCTCGGTGAGCTGTACGGCGAGCACCTCCTCGGCCACCATCGCGCCGTTCTCCCGCAACGCTTCGGCGGTCTGCCCTCCGGCCGACCAGGTGAGCACGATCCGGTCGCTGACGTCCAGGCCGGCGTTCTTGCGCGCTTCCTGCACCAGCCGCACCACCTCGCGCGCAACTCCCGCACGCACCAGCTGGGGCGTCATCGTGAGGTCGAGGGCGATCGTCTCGCCCTGGTCGTTGGCCACCGACCAGCCCTTGCGGGGATGCTCGGAGACGACCACCTCCTCGGCCAGCACCTCGACGGTCTCCCCGTCCACGGTCACCTCCGCGCGTCCCGAGCGGGCCAGCGAAGCCGCGAGCACCCCGGCGTCGGCGGCGGCGATCGCGGCGGCGACCGCAGGGGTCCGCTGCGCGAACCGCCGGCCGAGGGCGCGGAAGCTCGCCTTCGCGGCGTACTCGACGAGCTCCATGTCCTCACCCGGCTCGCTCGAGGATGTCGAGAACGACTCGAGCGCGCCGACGTTCAGCTCGTCGGCCACCTCCGCGCGCAGCTCGTCGTCCAGCGCCGCCCAGGCGACGGATCCGACCAGTGCCCGCCGCAGCGGCTGCCGGGTGCGCACCTTCGCGTCGGCCCGTGCCGCCCTGCCGAGCTCGACGAGTCGCCGGGCCAGCGCGACCCGCGAGGACAGCTGGTCGTCGAGGACATCGGTCGACCCTGCCGGCCAGGCGGACAGATGGACCGACTCGGCGGCGTCGGCGTCCACGGAGCGCACCAGGTCCTGCCAGACCCGTTCGGTGACGAACGGCGTGATCGGAGCCATCAGCCCGGTCAGCGTCCTGAGCGTGTCGTGCAGGGTGGCCAGCGCAGCTGCATCGCCCTCCCAGAACCGACGGCGGGACCGCCGTACGTACCAGTTGGACAGGTCGTCGACGAACCCGGCCAGCAGCTGACCGGTCCGCTGGGTGTCGAAGCTCTCCATCGCGGTGGTCACGTCTCGCACCAGCAGTGCCGTCTGCGTGGCCAGCCAGCGGTCGAGCACCGGCCGGTCGGAGAGCTCGGGGACTGCCGTCGACGACGGGGTCCAGCCGGCTGCGCGGGCATACAGCACGTGGAAGGCCACGGTGTTCCAGTAGGTGAGCAGGACCTTGCGGACGATCTCCTGCAGTGCGTGATGGCCGACCCTGCGGGCAGCCCATGGGGAGCCCGAGGCCACCATGAACCAGCGCACCGCGTCGGCGCCGTGCTCGTCCATCAGCGGGATCGGCAGCAGGATGTTGCCGAGATGCTTGGACATCTTGCGCCCGTCCTCGGCCAGCAGGAGCCCGAGGCACACCACGTTCTTGTACGACGACGCGTCGAACACCAGCGTGCCGACCGTCATCAGCGTGTAGAACCACCCTCGGGTCTGGTCGATCGCCTCGCAGATGAAGTCGGCCGGGTACGCGCGCTCGAGCCGCTCGCCCGAGCCGGGTGCGTGCGGGTAACCCCACTGCGCGAACGGCATCGACCCGGAGTCGAACCATCCGTCGATCACCTCCGGCACGCGCGTGGAGACCTCGCCGCACGACGGGCACGCGAAACCGACCTCGTCGACGTACGGACGGTGCGGATCGAGCCCGGACTGGTCGGCACCGGTCAGCTCGGAGAGCTCTGCGAGCGAGCCGACGCAGGTCTGGTGGCCGGCCTGACAGCGCCAGATGGGCAGCGGCGTGCCCCAGTAGCGGCTGCGGGACAGCGCCCAGTCGACGTTGTTCTCCAGCCAGTCGCCGTACCGGCCGTGCTTGATCGTGTCCGGCACCCAGTTCGTGCTCTCGTTCTCCGCCAGCAACGCGTCCTTGCGGCGGGTGGTGCGGATGTACCACGACGGCATCGCGTAGTACAGCAGCGTCGTGTGACAGCGCCAGCAGTGCGGATAGCTGTGCTCGTAGGGGACGTGGCGGAACAGCAGCCCGCGTCGTTCCAGGTCGGCGACCAGGCCCGCATTCGCGTGACGGAAGAACTCGCCGCCCACGAGCGGGATGTCCTCGTGGAAGTGCCCTTGCGAGTCGATCGGGTTGAGCATGGCGACACCGTTGCGTCGGCAGGAGGCGAAGTCGTCCTCACCGAACGCCGGCGACTGGTGCACCAGTCCCGTGCCGTCCTCGGCGCTCACGTAGCTCTCGGTGACCACATAATGCGCCTTCGGCGCATCATCGGGCTTCCCGGCGGTGTCCGAATCCGGCCAGGCGACGAGCTCGAAGGGGCGCTGGTAGGTCCAGCCGGCCATCTCGGACCCCGTGAACCTGTCCGCGACGCTCCAGCCCTCACCCAGCACCTGCTCCACGAGTGCCTCGGCGACGACGACCCGCTGAGGCGGCCCGTCCTCAGGGCGGGCGGTGGCTGTGACATAGGTGAGGTCCGGGTGGACGGCGACCAGGGCGTTGGAGACCAGCGTCCACGGCGTCGTTGTCCAGATCAGCAGCGACGCGCCCGGCTCGCCCGGCCGGTCGGGGTCGCCGGCGAAGGGTCCGGACGTGAGCGGGAACCGCACGAAGACGCTCGGATCCGTGATCGTCTCGTAGCTGCCGGGCTGACCGAGCTCATGGTCGGAGAGCGCCGTGCCGCAGCGCGGACAGTACGGCGCCACCCGGTAGTCCTCCTGCAGCAGGCCCTGGCCGTGGATCTGCTTGAGGGCCCACCAGACCGACTCGATGTAGGGGGCGTCCATGGTCCGGTACGGGTCCCGCATGTCGATCCAGCAGCCCATCCGGTCGGTCATCGCCTCCCAGAGGTCCACGTGCCGCAGCACCGACTCCCGGCACTTGGCGTTGAACGCAGCGATGCCGTAGGCCTCGATGTCGGGCTTGCCGGAGAAGCCGAGCTCCTTCTCGACCGCCAGCTCCACGGGCAGGCCGTGACAGTCCCACCCGCCCTTGCGGTTCACCTGGTAGCCCTGCATGGTCTTGAAACGGGGGAAGGCGTCCTTGAAGGCGCGGGCCTCGACATGGTGCGTGCCGGGCTGCCCGTTGGCAGTCGGCGGGCCCTCGAAGAACGTCCAGCTCTGCCGCCCCTGGTTGACCTCGACCGACTTCTCGAAGGTGCGGTGCTCCCTCCAGAAGTCGAGCACCTCGTGCTCGAGCGCGGGCAGGTCCACCTGAGGGGGGACGGGGGTGTACTCGCTCACGACGTTCGCTTCCCTTCGGCGGTCGAGCCTGTCGAGACCATGGCCGAAGGGACGAGATCGCCTGCCGTGCGGCCGGCCGCTCCCGCGGTACCACCCTCCTTGGCGATCCGGCGCGCCGGATCACCCGCTCTCGCTCACCGCTGCCGGGTCTACCCTCCCTCCCGGAGACCGGTGGGGAGCTCTTCCGGCGGCTCGGGGGTGATCTTCGCTGCCGACACCACCTCCCGGGCTCACACCGTCCCCGGGTCGCTGGCGGCGTGCCTGGCAGCTACTCTTCCCGTCGTCGCCGTTGCGGTGCCCCCAAGTCTGCCAGAGTCCGTGCCGCGGGCTCATCCGGGTTTCCGCGCGTCGGGTTGTCTGGACCACAGGTGCGGCATATCCTCAGCGCACGCGTGTGGCAGACCCCACACGCCCGTTATTTCTGCGGCTTGGCAAGGGGACCGTACGGCGATGGCGCGAGCGACCACGAAGAAGACCGCCACTCCCACCGGGGCCTCGCGCGCCTCGGCGAAGAAGACCCCGGCCAAGAAGAGCTCCCGAGCCAACGCGCCCGCTAAGAAGAGCGCTGCGAAGAAGGCTCCCGCGAAGACAAGCCCGACGAGAAAGAGCACCGCCAAGAAGGCCACGGCCAAGAAGGCGCCTGCGAAGAAGACCACCGCCAAGAAGGCCACCGCCAAGAAGGCGCCTGCGAAGCGGACGTCGACGAAGAAGTCCACCGCCAAGAAGGCCGCCGCCACCACGAAGGCGCCGGTCAAGAAGGCGGCCACGAAGAAGTCCGCCGCGATACGGGCGCCCGCGAGCAGGTCCGCCTCGACCAGGGCGAGCACGAAGAAGGCAGCCGCCAAGAAGAGCGCACCCACCTCGCGGAGGCCCGGCAAGTCGTCCCCCGGCCGCCCCGGCAAGTCGTCCCCCGGCCGCCCCGCCCATCGCCGGCTGGCGGTCAAGGCCGACGAGAAGCCCTGGACCGCCAAGGAGCTCGCCGCAGTGCGCACCGGGCTGGGCGAGGAGCGGGCACGGCTGCGTTCGGAGCTCAACCTGGTCGAGGTCGAGCTGCACGACCTGATGCGCGACGCCGGCGACGGCGCGGGCAACGACCAGGCCGACGTCGGTTCGACGACCTTCGAACGCGACCACGAGATGAGCCTGGCCAACAACGCCCGGGAGATGCTCGCCCAGATCGAGCGTGCCCTCGACAGGATCGAGGACGGCAGCTACGGCCGGTGCGAGAGCTGCGGTCAGCCGATCGGCAAGATGCGGGTGATGGCCTTCCCGCGTGCGACACTGTGCCTGTCATGCAAACAACGCGAGGAGCGTCGCTGAGTCCCAGCGGCCGGCCGGACGACGAGTGCGCTCATCGCGATCAGCGGGCGGATCGCGGATGTCGTCGGCCTCGCAGGTTCTATCTCGGCATCTTCGCGGCCGTGGCAGTGCTCGGCTACGCCGTCGACCTGACCACCAAGACCTTGGCGGTGGCTCATCTGACACCCGGCGTGCCGGTCCAGGTGGTCGGCGACGTGCTGAGGCTGTACATCGCCCGCAACGCCGGAGCAGCGTTCAGCACCGGCACGTCGTACACCCTGGTCCTGTCGTGCGTGGCGATCGTCGCCGCGATCGCGGTGCTGTGGGTGGCCCGGCGGCTGGGCAGCACGGGCTGGGCGATCGGTCTCGGATTCCTGCTGGCCGGGGTGCTCGGCAACCTGACCGACCGGATCTTCCGGGAGCCAGGCGTGCTGCGGGGGCACGTCGTCGACTTCCTGGCCCTGCCTCACTGGCCGATCTTCAACGTCGCGGACATCTGCATCAACGTCGCCGCCGCGGTGATCATCGTCCAGGCCCTCAGGGGCATGCGGGTCGACGGGCGCCGCCACCCCCGTGGGCAGGACTCGTGAGTGAGCCACAGGGGCCGCAGACCTCGCAGAGCCGCACCGTCCACGTGCCGGACGGGATGGCCGGCGAACGTGTCGACGCGGCTCTGGCCCGGATGTTCGGCTTCTCCCGCTCGCGGGCCGTTCACCTCATCGGCGCGGGCCACGTCAGCGTCGACGGCCATCATCCGGCCAAGTCCGAGCGCGTCGAGGTGGGCGCGATGCTGCACGTGGAGATGCCGGCGGAGCCAGACCCGGTCGCGGTCGTCCCGGAGGCGGTGGAGGGGATCTCGATCCTGCATGACGACTCGGCCATCGTGGTGATCGACAAGCCGGTCGGCGTCGCCGTCCACCCCAGCCCAGGGTGGAGCGGACCCACCGTGGTCGCGCACCTGAAGGCGGCGGGATTCGGCATCGCGACAAGCGGGGCCGCCGAGCGTCAGGGGATCGTGCAGCGTCTCGACGTGGGCACGTCGGGGGTGATGGTGATCGCCAAGTCCGAGCGCGCCTACTCGGTGCTGAAGAACGCCTTCCGCCGGCGTGCGATCGACAAGACCTACCACGCCCTGGTCCAGGGGCATCCCGACCCGTTGCGTGGCACGGTAGAGGCGCCGATCGGACGCCACCCGAAGCACGACCACCGCTTCACGGTGATGGCCGACGGCAAGCCGAGCGTGACCCACTACGAGACGCTCGAGGCCCACCGCTTCGCGAGCCTGCTCGAGATCCACCTGGAGACCGGGCGGACCCACCAGATCCGCGTGCACATGGCTGCCCTGAAGCACCCCTGCCTGGGCGACCTGACCTACGGCGCCGACCCGGTGCTGGCCCGCCGGATGCACCTCGAGCGCCAGTGGCTGCACGCCTGCCGGCTGGGCTTCGAGCATCCGGAGTCCGGGGAGTACGTCGAGTTCTCCTCGCCGTACCCTGCCGACCTGCAGTGCACGCTCGACGAGATCCGCGACGCGCATTGAGCCCGGTTCCCGGGAATCGTCGGTGGGTCCTGCCACGCTGGTCGGTGTCGGTGTCATAGGCTGACGGCCTTCCCCCAGAAGGTCGGCCGGGCCTGCCACCGGTCAGCGCTCGCGTGCGCTCTCGAGTCGGAAAGGGGCGGTTGTCTCTCCCATGTCAGCCTCGTCAGGGTCGGCAGCATCGTCGGCGGACTTCGTGCACCTGCACGTGCACACCGAGTACTCCATGCTCGACGGCGCCGCGCGCCTCGACGAGCTGTTCGACCGCACGGCCGAGCTCGGCATGGGCGCCATCGCGATGACCGACCACGGCAACCTCTTCGGGGCCCATGAGTTCTACACCAAGGCGAAGAAGTCCGGAATCAAGCCGATCTTGGGAATCGAGGCATATCTCAGCCCGAACACCTCACGGTTCGAGCGCAAGCGGGTCCGCTGGAACAACGGCGGCGAGGACGACGTGAGCGGCGGCGGCGCCTACACGCACATGACCCTGCTGGCCGAGGACACCGCCGGCATGCACAACCTGTTCCGGCTCTCCTCCCGCTCCTACATCGAGGGCTTCTTCTACAAGCCGCGCGCAGACCGCGAGCTGCTCGCCGAGCACGCCCGGGGCCTGATCGGCACCACCGGGTGCCCCTCCGGCGAGGTGCAGACCTGGCTGCGGATCGGCGACTACGAGAAGGCGAAGGCCGCGGCAGGGGACTTCCAGGACATCTTCGGCAAGGACAACTTCTTCCTGGAGCTGATGGACCACGGGCTGCCGATCGAGCAGCGGGTGCGCGAGGGCCTGCTGCGGCTGTCCCGCGATCTCGGCATCCCGCCGATCGCCACCAACGACTCGCACTACACCAATGCCGGGGACGCGCCGGCCCATGAGCACCTGCTGTGCGTGTCGTCGGGCAGCACGATGGCCGACCCCAAGCGATTCAAGCTCGACGGCGACTCCTACTACATCAAGTCGGCCGCCGAGATGCGCGAGCTGTGGGGAGAGCGCAACGGGCTGCCGGAGGCGTGCGACAACACGCTGCTGGTCGCCGAGCGCTGCAACGTCGAGTTCGACGAGAACGCCAACTACATGCCGCGGTTCCCGGTGCCCGAGGGCGAGACCGAGGACAGCTGGTTCGTCAAGGAGGTCGAGAAGGGGCTGCGCTCGCGCTACGCCGAGGGGATCACCGACGCGGTGCGAGAGCGGGCGGACTACGAGATCGGCGTGATCACACAGATGGGCTTCCCCGGCTACTTCCTGGTGGTCGCGGACTTCATCAACTGGGCCAAGGACCACGGGATCCGGGTCGGGCCCGGCCGCGGGTCGGGCGCGGGCTCGATCGCGGCGTACGCGATGCGGATCACCGACCTCGACCCGCTCGAGCACGGCCTGATCTTCGAGCGGTTCCTCAACCCCGACAGGGTCTCGATGCCGGACTTCGACATCGACTTCGACGAGCGCCGCCGCAGCGAGGTGATCCGCTACGTCACCGAGAAGTACGGCGACGACCGGGTCTCGATGATCGTCACCTACGGCACGATCAAGGCCAAGCAGGCGGTCAAGGACTCCTCGCGGATCCTCGGCTACCCCTTCGCGATGGGTGACCGGATCACCAAGGCGATGCCCGCCGCGGTGATGGGCAAGGACATCCCGCTCAAGCACATCTTCGACCAGACCCACAAGCGGTACGCCGAGGGCGCGGAGTTCCGCTCGCTCTACGACGCCGACGCGGATGTCAAGAAGGTCGTCGACACCGCGATCGGCATCGAAGGGCTCAAGCGCCAGTGGGGCGTGCACGCTGCCGGGATCATCATGTCCCGCGCTCCCTTGCAGGACGTGATCCCGGTCCTGCGCCGGGAGCAGGACGGCGCGATCATCACGCAGTTCGACTACCCGACCTGCGAGAAGCTCGGCCTGATCAAGATGGACTTCCTCGGGCTGCGCAACCTCACCATCCTCGACGACGCGCTGGAGAACATCGCGAACAACCGCCAGCAGAAGGTGGTCCTCGAGGAGCTCTCGCTGGACGATCCGGCGACCTACCGGCTGCTCGCCCGCGGCGACACCCTGGGTGTCTTCCAGCTCGACGGTGGCCCGATGCGCGCACTGCTGCGCAGCATCCAGCCGGACAGCTTCGACGACATCGCGGCGGTCAACGCTCTCTACCGGCCCGGCCCGATGGGGATGGACTCGCACAACAAGTACGCCCGCCGCAAGACCGGCAGGGAACCCGTCGAGCCGATCCATCCCGAGCTCGGTGAGTCGCTCGACGACATTCTCGGCGAGACCTACGGCCTGCTGGTCTACCAGGAGCACGTGATGGCGATCGTGCAGAAGGTGGCCGGCTACACGCTCGGTCAGGCCGACCTGCTGCGCAAGGCGATGGGCAAGAAGAAGAAGGAGATCCTGGACGCCGAGTTCGGGCCGTTCTCGCGGGGGATGCGCGAGCGCGGCTTCTCCGAGGCAGCCATCGCCAAGCTGTGGGAGACCCTGGTTCCCTTCGCCGACTACGCCTTCAACAAGGCGCACGCGAAGTGCTACGGGCTGGTGGGCTACTGGACGGCGTACCTCAAGGCCAACTACCCGGCCGAGTACATGGCCGCGCTTCTCACCTCGGTCAAGGACGACAAGGACAAGATGGCGGTCTACCTCAACGAGTGCCGCCGGATGAAGATCCAGGTGCTGCCGCCGGACGTGAACGAGTCGGAGTCGACGTTCACCCCGGTCGGGGAGGACATCCGGTTCGGGCTGTCGGCGATCCGCAACGTGGGGACCAACGTGGTCGACGCGATCGTCTCGGCCCGCCGGGAGCAGGGCCGCTACACCGGCTTCACCGACTTCATGGACAAGGTGCCCGCCCAGGTGTGCAACAAGAGGGTGGTCGAGTCGCTGGTCAAGGCCGGCGCCTTCGACTCGCTCGGGCACCGGCGTCGCGCGCTGGTCACCGTGCACGAGTCCGTCGTGGACCAGTACGTCGACATCAAGCGGAACGAGGCGATCGGCCAGGACTCGTTGTTCGCGGGGCTCGACGACGCCGACGGCGGCGCCGGGACCGGGTTCGGGATGGCGATCGCAGTGCCAGACATCCCCGAGTGGGACAAGCAGACGCTGCTCGCCCACGAGCGCGAGATGCTCGGGCTCTACGTCTCCGACCATCCCCTGAACGGGCTCGAGCACGTGCTGGCGCACAGCGCCGACTGCACGATCGGCCAGCTGCTCACCGACGACGAACGGCCGGACGGTGCCACGGTGACGATCTGCGGGCTCGCCACCGCGGTGCAGCGCAAGATCACCAAGCGCGGCGACGCCTGGGCGATGGTGACCGTGGAGGATCTCGAGGGCGCCATCGACGTCCTGCTGTTCCCGAGCGTCTACCAGCTGGCGAGCACCCTGCTCAACGAGGACGCGATCCTGACCGTGCGTGGCCGGCTCTCCAGGTCGAAGGACCAGCCCGAGCTGCACGGCCAGGAGGTCAGCGTCCCCGATGTCTCCGAGGGACCCGCCGGCCCCGTGGTGATCTCGATGCCGTCCACCCGCTGCACCCCGCCGGTGGTCGAGCAGCTGAAGGACATCCTCGGCACCCACCCTGGCGTCAGCGAAGTACGGTTGAGGCTGATGACCAGGACAGCGACCACCGTGCTCAAGCTGGACGACCGGCTGCGAGTGGCGCCCGGCCCTGCCCTGTACGCCGACCTGAAGGCGCTGCTCGGCCCGCACTGCACGGCCGGAGTGTGAGTTGAGCAGCGAACCGACCGCTGGCTCCGAGGACGGCGACGGCGAACGTCCGTCGTCGCGGGGATCGGCGGGCCGCGACGCGGCGGCGATCCTCGGCAGCTTCGTGGTGCTGGGGGTCGTCGGTGCCTTCGTGTGGTGGCTGCTGGTCGACCCGGCGGTCTTCACCGAGACCAAGAGCGGCGGCGCGATGGGGGAGGCCCAGCTCGCCAAGCGGTTCGCCACCGACGGCTGGTACGCCGTGATCGGCGTGATCGGCGGACTGATCGCCGGTGCGGGACTGGCCTGGTGGCGTGCCCGGGACCCGCTGTTCACCTCCGCGATGCTGGTCGTCGGCGCGGTCGTCGCGGCGGCCATCATGGCGTGGGTGGGCTACCTGCTCGGCCCCGGCGACACCACCGCCGCGCTCGCCCACGCTCCCGTCGGAGCGCACGTGCCGGTCTCGTTGAGCGTCAACGCCGGCCCCAGCTTCCTGTCCTGGCCCATCGGCACGCTCGTCGGCGCCTTGGTCATGCTGTGGACGCCGGCGACGGACCGGCGAAGCTCTGTCCGGTAGACGATGTTCGATGCTTGCCGAGGCGCCCTGCACGGCGATAGCCTGGCCTCCTTAGTGCGTATCACGAAACAGGTTGCTTTATGCGCAACAAGGCCCTGGGGGCTCGGCGGCACGCGGCCTTCATCGCGGGACTGCTCGAGTCCGCGCGCTACGAGGTGCTGCCCACCGCGTCCATCGAGGAGACCCTGCTCGCGCACGTTCCGGCCGAGCGGACCCTGACGGTCACCGCGTCGCCGGCCAAGGGGCTCGAGGCCACCCTCTCCCTGGCCGAGCGGTTGCGCGGGCATGGCTACCGCGTAGTGCCGCACCTCGCGGCACGCATGGTCAGCGGGCGTGAGGAGCTCGCTGTGATCTGCGACCGGCTGCGCGCAGTCGGGGTGGACACCGTCTTCGTGCCCGCCGGTGACCAGGACCCGCCCGCCGGTGACTACACCAGCGCGCTGGACCTGCTCGAAGACCTCACCGCGATGGGTCGGCCGTTCCCGGAGGTCGGCGTGACCGGCTATCCCGAGTCCCACCCGACCATTCCGGACGATCTGACCGTTCAGTCGATGTGGGACAAGCGCAAGCACGCCACCCACGTGGTGAGCAACCTCAACTTCGATCCGCGCACGATCCGGATCTGGCTGGACCGGATGCGCGCGCGGGGGATCACCCTGCCGGTTCTGCTGGGCGTGCCGGGGCCGGTCGAGCGCGCCAAGCTGCTGAGCATGGCGACCCGGATCGGGGTCGGCGACTCCACCAGGTTCCTGATCAAGCACAAGGGGACCCTGGCCCGGCTGGCTGCCCCGGGCGGATTCACCGGGGAGCGGTTCCTGGAGCAGTGCGCGTCGGTGCTGTCGCGGCCGGGTTCGTTGGTGGCGGGCCTGCACGTCTACACGTTCAACCAGGTCGCCGAGACCGAGCAGTGGCGGCGTGCCTACCTCGCGCGGCTGTCGGCGGTCTCGGACAGCGTGCCCCGCTCACGGCCGGTCGACGAGCAGACCGAGTAGCGCCTGCTCGAGCCGGGCCAGCCCGGTCGGGACGACGCTCAGCGGAAGGCCGATCGCTGCGGCGGCGCGGCGGGCCCGGGCGCGCAGGTCGTCGTCGGGCTGCTGGGCCAGCCACACGACGCGGGAGTAGTGCCCGAAGTAGTCGTCGCGAAGCTCGGGATGGGCGTCCAGGCCCAGCTCGGCGAGCACCGTGCGGTCGAAGGAGCGGACCAGGAAGTCGGTGAGCAGGTAGGTGCCCGGCTGGTCCTCCAGCAGGGCACGCAGCCGGTCGGCTCCGGCGTACACGTCGTAGCAGTGCAGTCCCGGGAGCCTGCGCAGGCCTCGACGCGCGCACACCTCGTCGAGGGCCCCGTAGGTGCCGCAGTCGGCGTACGCGATCGCGACGACGGGGTGGGTGCGCTGCAGCTGCTCGGCCAGCCGGTCCACCTCGCCGGCGATCAGGGCCGGTTGGTTGTGCAGCAGCGGCGGCAGCGGGTGTACGTCGACCGGCCAGCCCCGCTCGGCGACGATCTGCGCGCAGGGCTGGGCCAGCGCCCCGCAGGCGATCACGGCCGCCCGGCGCGGCTCAGGGGAAGGCGAGCTGGTCGACGAAGGCGTCGTTGAAGTCCGCACGGTCGGAGAGCTCGACATAGTTCACCTCCTCGAGAAGGGCGGTGGCGCCCGCACGCTCGCGCACGCTGAGCAGGCACATCTTGGCGCCTTCGCCGGCGACGTTGCCGGCCGAGACGATGCGCAGCACGGGGATCTTCGGCACCAGTCCGATCCGCACCGCGGCCGCCGGAGACAGGTAGCTGCCGAACGAGCCGGCCAGCAGCACCTGCTGCACGTCCTCGACGTCCAGCCCGAGCTCCGCGAGCAGCAGCGTCCATCCGGTGGCGATCGCGGCCTTGGCGAACTGGAGCTCGCGGACGTCGCGCTGGGACAGGTACACGGTGTCGGCGGCGGTGCGTGCGTCGAGGGGACGGTGCAGCACGAAGACGCGTTCCTGACCGACGGTGGTGAGCCGGTCGGCGAGGCCCGGGGCGATCTCGCGGGCCTGCTCGTCGGTGACGAACCGGCCGGACGAGTCGAGCAGACCGCACCTCACGAGCTCGGCGACACCGTCGACGAGTCCCGAGCCGCAGAGCCCGTGCGGTGTCGTCTCGCCGATGACCTGGAGGCTCACGTCGTCCTCACCGAGGCGGACCACCTCGATGGCCCCCTCGGCCGCGCGCATCCCGCACCGGATCGAGCCACCCTCGAACGCGGGGCCCGCCGGCGCGGCCGTGCAGACGATCGTCTCGCCGTCGGAGAGCACCAGCTCGCAGTTGGTGCCGACGTCGATGAACAGCCGCACCCGCTTGTCGCGGTCCATCCCGCTGGCGAGCATCCCCGCGACGATGTCCCCGCCGACATAGGCGCCGAGGGAGGGGAAGACCAGGGCGCGTGCCCTCGGGTGCACGTCGAGGCCGAGGTCGGCGGCAAGCAGCCCGGGAAGCTGCGAGGCCGACATCACGAACGGCGCTACTCCGAGCGGCTCCGGGTCGATGCCGAGCACCAGTGCGGTCATCGAGGCGTTGCCCGCCAGCGCGACCTCGTAGACCTCGCCCGGATCCACGCCCGCGTCGGCGCACACCTGGCCGGCCAGCTCCGACAGCGTCTCCTGGGCCAGCGAGCGGAGCCGGGGAAGGGCGTCGGGGTCCATCATCGTGGCGCTGATCCTGGTGATCACGTCACCGCCGAACGGCTGCTGCTTGTTCAGCATCGAGTCGACGGCCATCGGTGTGCCGGTGGCCAGGTCGAGCAGCGTGGCGACCACGGTCGTGGTGCCGAGGTCGAAGGCGATCGCGTGCCGGCGAGCCGTGGTGTCGCCGGCTTCGACGTCGATGAGTACGTCGTCCGCGATCACCGCGGTGACCTTGTAGTCGGAGGCCCGCAGCGTGTGGGGCAGGGCACGCAACGCGTGCAGGTCGGCGGTGAGCTCCAGGTCGTCGACGGCGTCGCAGAGCCGGGTCAGGTCGGGTCGCTGGTCGGCGAGAGTGGGTTCGCTGAGCTCGACGTACCTCTTCTGCAGGGCAGGGCGCAGGATGACCTGACGACCCACGCCGACGGTGGCCGCCTTCGGCCGGGTGGTGAGCGGGGGAACCTCGACGGCCAGGTCTGCCGTGGCCTGGGCCAGGCAGGACAGCCGCCAGCCGTCGCGCAGCTGCTCCTCGGTGAACGTGCGGGCGTCCCGCTCGGTGATCGGGACACCGCCCTCGAGGATGCGCACCTTGCACTTCTTGCAGGTGCCATGTCCGCCGCAGGTGGAGTCGATCGCGATGCCGTTCCAGCTGGCCGCGTCGAAGACACTCACTCCCGGCGGGACGCGCACGTCGCGCTCGGCCGGGGTGAACGAGAGACGCACCCTGCCGGTGCCCTCGAGCGAGCCCGGGGCCGCGGTCTCGGCCGGTGCGATCAGCCCTTCGCGGTGCAGGTGCTCCAGGTCGACGTCGGCGGGCTCTGTCATGGCGTCGTCACGGGGCGGGTTGTTTCCTGCGATGCGCGGCGATCCATTCCCCGCCCCACTCGTCGTGGTCGAGCAGCACGTCGGCGGCCTTGACCGCCGCCACGATCTGCGGGGTACGCACGTCCATGATGGCGCTGGTCAGCCCGGCGGCCATCGCCATCGGGAGGAACGCCGCTCCCAGTCCCGCTCGGTCCGGCATCCCGAAGGAGACGTTCGAGGCGCCGCAGGTCATGTTCAGGCCGTACTCGTCGCGGATGCGGCGCATGGTCGTCATCGTGGTCAGCGCGACGGTGGTGTCGGCGCCGATCGGCATCGCGAGCGGGTCGATCACGATGTCGTCGGCGGCGATGCCGTACTCGGTGGTGGCGACCTCGACGATGTGCCCGACCAGCTCGAGACGCCGGTCGGCCTCCATCGGGATCTCCTCGGCGTCGTTGGGCAGGGCGATCACCGCGGCGTCGTACTTCTTGACCAGCGGCAGGATCTGCTCCATCCGCTCGTCCTCCGCGGTCACCGAGTTCACCAGTGCGCGCCCGCGGTACGCCGACAGGCCCGCCTCGAGCGCCTCCACGACCGAGGAGTCGATGCACAGCGGGAGGTCGGTGAGGTCCTGGATCATCGTGACCGCCTTGGCCAGCAGCTCCGCCTCGTCGGTCAGCGGGACGCCCATGTTCACGTCGAGCACGTCCGCGCCGCCCTCGACCTGGGCGCGCACGTCCCGCTCGATCGCGGACATGTCGCCGGCGCGGAGCTGCTCCTGGAAGATCCGCCGGCCGGTGGGGTTGATCCGCTCGCCGATCAGGCAGAACCGGCGGTCGTGTCCCAGCACCACCTCGCGCTTCGCCGAGCGAAGCGTGGTCTCGCGTCGAGTGCCGGTGGTGGTGTTCATGACGTGCCTGCTGCGCCGACACTGGTCCGGCGCTCCGCGAGGAGCCGCTTGGCCTTCTTCACGGTGGCGGACGCGTCCGGCGCGTAGCCGTCGGCGCCGACCGCGTCGGCGTACTCCTGGGTGACCGGCGCGCCACCGACCATCACGATGACCTGGTCGCGGAGCCCGGACTTCTCCAGCGCGTTGATGTTCGCCTTGAACATCGGCATCGTGGTGGTCAGGAACGCCGAGAAGCCGACGATGTCGGGATGGTGCTCCTGGATCTTCTCCACGAACTTCTCCGGCGGCACCTGGACGCCGAGGTCGATCACCTCGAAGCCGGCGCCCTCGAGCATGATGTCGACGAGGTTCTTGCCGATGTCGTGCACGTCGCCCTTGACCGTGCCCATCAGGAACGTGCCGACGGTCTGCACGCCGGTGTCGGCAAGGAGCGGACGCAGCACCTCCATCGCACCGGCCATCGCCCGCCCGGCGATGAGCATCTCCGGGACGAAGAAGTCGCCGCGCTCGAAGCGGGCACCGACCTCCTCCAGGGACGGGATCAGCGCGTCGAACAGCAGCGACTGCGGCTCCATGCCCATCTCCAGTGCTCGATGAGTCAGGTCGAGCACCTCGGGACCGTTGCCCACCAGGGTCTGGTCGTACAGCCCCTGCAGGATCTCCTGCTCGCTGTTTCCGGTCATGCCGCACCTTCCTTGTGTGTCCTGCGACGCAGCAGCGCCGAGATTCGTTCTGCGTGCTCGACCAGCAGCCGGCCCACCCGGCCGAGGTCGTCCACCAGCCGCGCGGTCGGCCCGGAGACACCGACGGCCGCGATCACCTCGCCGCGGTCCCGGTAGACCGGTGCGGCCACCGCGGTCAGTCCGACCTCCAGCTCGTCGACGGCCCAGGCGTAGCCCAGACGGCGGATCCGGTCGAGCTCGCGTTCCAGCGCCGCCACGTCGGGGACGGTCTGCTCGGTGCACCGCTCGAGCGGGTCGCTGGGCAGCGCCAGGCAGCCATGGGCGTAGAGCACCTTGCCCAGCGCGCTGCTGTGCGGCGGCACGGTGACCTGCGTCCAGTCGCGCGGAGCCAGCAGGAACTCCGAGTCCACCTGGGCGACGTGCGCCACCGAGTCGCCTTGCGGGACTCCGAGGTTGACCGTCTCGCCGAGGCTGTCGCGCAAGTGCTGGAGGTGGGGGAGGACCAGCCGCGAGGCTTCCAGCCACGGGTCGTGCCGTGAGGCGTAGAGCGCGAACAGCGGACCGGAGACGTAGCCGCCGTCGTGGTCGCGCTGCAGCAGGTCGGTGCGCTCCAGGGCGGCCAGCAGGCGTGAGGTGGTGGACCGGGCCAGGCCGCTCTCGTCGGCGAGGTCGGTGAAGCTGAGCGGCTCGTCGGCGTGCACCACCAGGGACACCAGCGCGCAGGCCCGGTCGACGGCCTGGGTGCCGGGCACGCTGGTGCTGCTCACGCCGTACTCCTTGACCCGTCGGTCGAGCTTGTCGAGATCCGTCCCATGATGTGGAACATCATTCCCACATGATGAGGTTATGATGCGAGCCAAGCCCGGTCAAGGAGGTCAGGGATGTTCCGCAACACGATGCCGCGCTACGAAGTGCTCTCGGCTGACGCGATGGCGAAGCTGGACCAGGGGTGGCGCCGGCTGGTCACCGAGGTCGGTGTGGAGTTCGGCAGCGAGCGAGCGCTCGAGGAGTTCCGAGCGGCCGGACAGAAGGTCGAGGACGGCACGGTGTTCCTCGACCCCGACTTCGTGCTGGAGCAGGTGGCGCTGGCGCCGTCCGAGTTCGACGTGGCGGCCCGCAACCCCGACCACAGCATCCACATCGGCGGCGACGCGATGGCGTTCGGCGCCGTCTACGGTCCGCCGTTCGTGCGCGAGGGCGACGTACGCCGGGACGCGACCTTCGACGACTTCCGCCGGTTCACCCAGCTCTCGCAGTTCTACCCGGCGCTCGACTCGGCCGGCGGGGTCGTGTGCGAGCCCAACGACACGCCACTCGACTCACGCCACCTGGACATGACCCTGGCCCTGCAGACGCTGACCGACAAGGTCTACATGGGCAACGTCGTGTCCGGGGTCAACGCCCGCGACACCATCGCGATGAGCGAGATCCTCTTCGGCGGCCGGGACGCGATCGAGACCACGCCGGTGACGATCTCGCTGATCAACTGCAACTCGCCGCTGCGCTGGGACGACCGGATGCTGGACGCGCAGATCGAGTACAGCTCGGCGAACCAGCCCGTCGTGCTGACGCCGTTCCTGCTGATGGGGGCGATGTCGCCGGTGACGATCCCGGCCGCCCTGGTGCAGCAGATCGCCGAGGCCCTCTCGGGGATCGCACTGTCCCAGCTGATCCGGCCCGGATGCCCGGTGATCTTCGGGTCGTTCCTGTCCACCATCGACATGCAGTCGGGGTCGCCGACGTTCGGGACGCCCGAGTCCGGCCTCGGTCTGCTGTGCACCGGCCAGATCGCCCGGCACTTCGGGCTGCCGTTCCGCTCCGGCGGCGCGCTCACGTCCTCGCAGGTGCCGGACGCGCAGGCCGGCTACGAGGCGATGATGACGATGCTGCCCACGTTCCTGGCCGGCGCGAACTGGGTGATGCACTCCGCCGGTTGGCTGGAGGGCGGCCTGGTCGCGGGGTTCGAGAAGTTCGTGATGGACATCGAGCTGCTGCAGATGCTGCAGGTCGAGTTCACGCCGCTGGAGATCGACGAGGGGACACTCGCGTTCGAGGCCCACCAGGAGGTCGGGCACGGCGGTCACTTCCTCGGCGCTGCGCACACGATGGAGCGGTTCCGCACCTGCTTCTACCGGCCGATGCTGTCGTCCTCGCAGAACTACGAGCGCTGGATGAAGGGCGGCGCCGAGGACGCCGCGGCCCGGGCGACCACGATCTACCAGAAGGCGCTGGAGGAGTACCAGCCGCCGCCGCTGGATGACGGTGTCCGCGCCGAGCTGGAGGAGTACGTCGTACGCCGGCGGACCGAGCTCGGCGACTGACCTGCTGCGTGTCGGCGCTAGCGGAAGACGACGGTACGTGTGCCGTGAAGCAGCACCCGGGTCTCGCAGTGCCAGCGCACCGCCCGGGAGAGCACCTGGGCCTCCACGTCGCGGCCGGCGGCCGCCAGCTCGGTCGAGTCGAATCGGTGGTCGACGCGGACCACGTCCTGCTCGATGATCGGCCCCTCGTCGAGGTCCGCCGTCACGTAGTGCGCGGTCGCACCTATCAGCTTCACCCCGCGGTCGAAGGCCTGGTGATAGGGACGGGCGCCCTTGAAACTCGGCAGGAACGAGTGGTGGATGTTGATCGCCTTGCCCTCCAGGCGCTTGCAGGTGTCGTCGGACAGGATCTGCATGTAGCGCGCGAGCACCACCAGGTCGACGTCGAGCTCGTCGACCAGCGAGAGCAGCTTGGCCTCCGCCTCGGGCTTGGTGTCGCGCGTGACCGGGATGTGGTGGAAGTCCACGTCGTAGGACTCCACCAGCCGCGCGCAGTCGGGGTGGTTGGACACGACCCCGACGACGTCGATCTGCAGGGACTGGTTCGACCAGCGGAACAGCAGGTCGTTCAGGCAGTGGGTGAACTTCGAGACCAGGATCAGCGTGCGGTACGGCGCGGCCGCGTCCCACATCTCCCAGGCCATCGCGAATCGCTCGGCGACCGGTTCGAACGCGGTGCGCAGCACATCCAGCCCAAGGTGCGGGTCCGAGACGGCGAACCGCACCCTCATGAAGTAGCGGTCCTCCGCGAGGTCGTCGTACTGCTGGCTCTCCCAGATGTTGCCGCCGTTGACCACGAGGAACTCGGACACCGCGTGCACGATGCCGGGCCGGTCCGGACAGGTCAGGCTCAGCACGTACGACGGATCGGTGCGGGGGGCGGTGCTCACGGGTCCTCCAGACAAGCGGCAAGTGTTGCGTCACGCAGTACACATTCTGTGATACGCAACACCATCTGCGCTACGGTTGCGCGATGAGCAACGCATCGGGCGCCGGCGTGCAGTCCGTCGACCGCGCGCTGGGCATCCTGGAGATCCTGGCCCGTCGCGGCGAGGTCGGGGTGACCGACGTCGCCGGGGATCTCGGCGTGCACAAGAGTACGGCGTTCCGGCTGGTCGCCACTCTCGAGGCGCACGGACTCGTCGAGCAGACCGAGGACCGCGGCAAGTACCGCCTCGGCGTCGGGGTGCTACGGCTGGCGGGAGCCACCACCGCCCGGCTCGACGTGGTGACCGAGGCGCGCTCGCTGTGCCGCCGGCTGGCCGCCGACAGCGGGGAGACCGTGAACGTGGCGGTGCTCTCCGACCGGTCCGCGCTCTACCTCGACCAGGCAAGCGGCGGCTCGGCACTCCAGACGCACAACTGGGTGGGTCAGCACATTCCGCTGCACGCCACGTCGAACGGCAAGGTGCTGCTGAGCGGGCTGGACGCGGCCGAGGTGGACCGGCACGTCGAGAAGCTGCCGGCGTACACCGAGCGGACCATCACCAGCCGTGCTGCGCTGCGCAAGGAGCTGGCGGCGGTGCGCGAGCGCGGCTACGCCGTGGCGGTCGACGAGCTCGAGGTCGGGCTCACCGCGCTGTCCGCGCCGGTGCGGAATGCGCACGGCGACGTGATCGCCTCGATCAGCGTGTCCGGGCCGTCCTTCCGGGTCACCGGGGCGCGCGTCGAGGAGCTGGTGCCGTTCGTCGTCGAGGCCGCCGACGAGGTCTCTCGACGGCTCGGCTGGGAGAGCGCTTGACCGGACGCTGGCGGTCGAGTGCCGACAGGCGCAGACTGGCGATGTGTTCGAGAGGTTCTCCGACAGCGCCCGACGGGTAATAGTCGTTGCCCAGGAGGAAGCTCGGCATCTGCACCACAACCACATCGGCACCGAGCATGTCCTTCTCGGCCTCCTTGCCCAGGACCACGATCGGGACCACGACGTCGCCGTGGCTGTGCTGCAGTCAGTCGGCGTCGAGCTCGCGGCCGTCCGTCAGGTCGTTGTGGAGATCGTGGGCCAGGGCAAGCAGGCGCCGACAGGTCACATCCCCTTCACGCCGAACGCCAAGAGGGTCCTCGAGCTGTCGTTGCGGGAAGCCCTGGATCTGGAGCACGAAGACATCGACACAGAGCACCTTCTGCTGGGTCTCCTGGATGTGAGCGACAGCGTTGCCGGCGAGGCGCTCTCCCACCTGGGCGTCGACGCTGCCGAGGTGCGCGAACGCGTCCGAGGCGCCGCGCCGCCTGGGCGCGGGCCGTCACGGTTGCACGTCAAGCCGGAGTACGCCGAGCGACTCGCTCGGATCGAGAGCCTGCTGGTCGAGATCCTGGACCGGTTGCAGGCGATCGAGCACCGTCTCGACGACGGAGAGTCTGGTTCATCTGACTTTCCCGCGGCTGGGCGCTGACCCTCCCGCGGGGCGGCGTCTACTTTCCCGCGGGTCGGCGGGTGGGGCTCCTTGACAGCCGTCGGTTGCGTGGCGGATGCTGGATCCGCGTTTCTCATTGCGAAGTGTGGTGCGTGATACGCAACACGACCACCAATCCAGGACGGCGGAGGGCGAGATGGCAGAGGTTCCGGCTTCGGCACGCGTGGTGGTGATCGGC
Organism: Nocardioidaceae bacterium; assembly: GCA_035690495.1. Classification (GTDB taxonomy): domain Bacteria; phylum Actinomycetota; class Actinomycetes; order Propionibacteriales; family Nocardioidaceae; genus DASSKK01. Next base: position 136,395 of record DASSKK010000081.1, read on the forward strand.
GCGGGCATCGTGGGCAACTCGCTGGTGCACCACCTGGCCCGGCTGGGCTGGCGCGACATCGTCCAGATCGACAAGGGCCCGCTGCCCAACCCGGGCGGCTCCACGGGGCATGCCTCGAACTTCATCTTCCCGGTGGACCACTCCCGCGAGATCACCGACCTGACCCTGGACAGCGTGCGGCAGTACAAGGACATGGGGGTGTTCACCGAGTCCGGCGGCTACGAGGTGGCGCGCACCGAGGAGCGGATGGAGGAGCTGCGCCGCAGGATGTCCTCGGCCAAGGCGTGGGGGATCGAGGCAGAGCTCGTCGGTCCGGAGCACGTGGTGGAACGGGTGCCGTTCCTGGATCCGGCGATGATCGTCGGCGCGTTCTGGACCCCGTCGGTGGGAGTGGTCGACTCGCTGCGCGCAGGCACGATCATGCGCGAGAAGGCCATCGAGGCAGGTGCGCTGACCGTCGTACCCACGGTCGAGGTCGTCGGCATGGACGTGCAGGGCGGAAGGATCCGGGCCGTCAAGACGACGGGCGGGGACATCGCGACAGAGACAGTGGTGATCGCCTGCGGCGTGTGGAGCCCGAAGCTGGCGCGGATGGCCGGCGTGCACATCCCGCTGACCCCGGCGGTGCACCAGATGATCAGTGTCGGGCCGGTGCCCGTGCTCGCCGAGCGGGAGGGCGAGATCAGCTTCCCGATCGTCCGCGACGTCGACACGTTCTGCTACGAGCGCCAGCACGGCGCGGACATGGAGGTCGGCTCCTACGCGCACCGGCCGATCCTGCACGAACCGGAGGACATCCCGTCGATCGAGCAGGCGAAGCTGTCGCCGACCGAGATGCCGTTCACGTCGGAGGACTTCGACCCGCAGCTGGAGCAGGCCTACGAGCTGATGCCGGCGCTGTTCGACTCCGAAGGCGCGGAGATCCGCTACGCGATCAACGGGCTGCTGTCGCTGACGCCGGACGGATCGCCCATCCTCGGCGAGAGCCCGGAGGTGCGCGGGGTCTGGTCGGCCGCGGCGGTGTGGGTCAAGGAAGGCCCCGGCGTCGGCCGGGCGATGGCGGAGTGGATGACCGACGGCTCGCCCGAGATCGACCTCGGCGGGGCCGACATCGCCCGGTTCTACCCGCACCAGCAGACCCGCTCGCACGTGCGGGCCCGCACCAGCGAGGGCTTCAACAAGACCTACGGCATCGTGCACCCCGGCGAGCAATGGCTGTCCGACCGCGGCCAGCGGCTCGCACCCATGCATGCCCGCGAGCGCGAGCTCGGCGCGGTGTTCGTGGAGGGCGCCGGCTGGGAGCGGCCGATGTGGTACGAGTCGAATGCCGATCTGCTGGAGGAGTACGGCGAGAAGGTGCTGCCGCGCGAGCACGAGTGGGACTCGCGCTGGTGGTCGCCGATCATCAACGCCGAGCACCTCGCGATGCGCGACCGCGCCGGTGTGGTGGACCTCTCGGCGTTCACGATCTTCGACGTCGTCGGACCCGGTGCCCTGGACGCCGTACAACAGACCGTGGTCAGCCAGGCCGACGTCGCGCTCGGCCGGGTGGTCTACACGTCCGTGCTCGACGACCGCGGCGGCATCCGTGCCGACCTGACCGTGATGCGCCTGGCCGACGACCACTTCCGGGTGGTCACCGGCGGCGGCCGCGGGATGGTCGACAAGATGTGGTTCACCGACCGCCTGCCCAAGGACGGCACGGCATCGGTCGTGGACCTCACCTCGGCGTACACCACGCTGGGCCTTTGGGGGCCGAGAGCGCGCGACATCCTCTCGTCGCTGACCGGCGACGACGTCTCCCACGAGGGCTTCAAGTTCGGCACCTGCCGGCCGATCGAGGTGGACTCCCTGATGCCGCTGGCGTCGCGGATCTCCTACGTCGGCGAGCTGGGCTGGGAGCTCTACGTCCCGATCGAGCAGGGCGCGCGGCTGTGGGACATGGTGCTCGAGGCCGGCCGGTCACATGGCGCCGTGCCCGTCGGCATCGGCGTCTACAACGTCACCGGGAGGCTGGAGAAGGGCTATCGCGCCTACGGCGCTGAGCTGGACTCCGAGCGCACGGTCGTCGAGGCGGGCATGATGCGACCCAAGGTCAAGTCCGCGCCGTTCGTCGGGCGGGAGGCCTACCTCGAGCAGCGGGAGAAGGCGCCGCAGAGCGTGCTGTGCACGATGACCGTCGACGACCACACGTCGCGCTCCGGGACCAAGCGCTTCATGCTCGGCGGCGAGCCGGTCCTCAAGCGTGACGGCGGCGCCCTCGTCGACGGGAACGGGCGACGCCCCTATGTCACCTCCGCCGGCTCCGCGCCCTCATTGGGCAAGCACGTCCTGATGGCCTACCTGCCGCCCGAGCAGGCCGCCGTGGGCAGGGAGCTCGCGGTCGGCTACATGGAGGAGCTGTACCCCGTCACGGTCGGGTCTGCCGACGCGACCCCGCTGTTCGACCCCGACAACGCACGGATCCGGAGCTGATCACATGGCACGCGTGCTGGTCTGCGTCAAACGCGTCCCCGACACCGCCGGGGAGATCCTGCTCACCGACGACCAGTTGGACGTCGACGCCCGCTACGTCGGCTACACGGTCAGCCCGCACGAGAGCTGCGCCGTCGAGATGGCGGTGCGGATCGCGCAGGCCACCGACGGCGAGGCGACGGTGTTCACCCTGGGGCCCGCCGAGGCCGTCGAGCAGCTGCGCGACGCGCTCGCCGTCGGGTGTACGGCGGCCGTGCACGTCGAGGCGGACGGGCGCGCCTTCGGGCCCGCAGACGTGGCGCGGGAGGTCGCCGAGGTGGTGCGCCGGCACTCGGACGCAGGCACGCCGTACGACCTGGTGGTGCTGGGCAACGACGCCGCGGACACCGGTGACTTCCAGGTCGGCATCCGGCTGGCGCACCTGCTCGGCTGGCCGGTGGTCACCGGCATCTCGACCGTCGAGGTGTCGGGGGAGACGCTGACGGCTCGAGGCGACGGGCCGGAGAGTACGGAGGTGTTCGAGATGCCGCTGCCGGCAGTGGTGACGGTGATGGAGGGCGGCGTGGAGCCGCGCTACCCCTCGATCCCGGGCCGGATGAAGGCCAAGCGGGTGCCGATCGAGACCGTGCAGCCGTCTGCCGAGCCCGTCGGCTCGGGCCGGGTCCGGCTCACCGTTCCGCCCGCACCGCCCAGCCAGGTGCAGGTGCTCGGGTCCGGACCGGAGGCTGCCCCGGCTGTGGTGGACCTGCTCGAGAAGCTGGGAGTGACCCGATGACGCTCGTGTGGGTGGAGACCGCCGGTGGTGCGGTCACCGAGACCTCGCTGGAGGCGCTGAGCTTCGCGCGCGGTCTGGGCGCTCCCGTGTACGCCGTGCTGGTCGAGGCGGGCGACGGTGCAGGCGCGACCAGTCGGCTGGGGGAGTACGGCGTCGAGCGGGTGCTCCGCGTCGGCGGCGAGGCGTTCGAGGCATACGCCGCGGCCGCCTGGGCCGGCGCTGTGGTGGCGGCAACCCGCTCCCTGGCGAGCGAGTCGGTCGTGCTTGCTGCCGGTACGCCCCGGGGCAACGAGGTCATGGCTCACGTGGCCTGCCGGCTCGAGGTGGCGATGGCCGCCAACGTGGTCGCCGTGGACGGGCAGTCGCCGCTGACGGTCTCCCGTCAGGTGCTCGGCGGATCGGTGCTGGAGCAGATGCAGCTCCCCGACGAGATCGCGGTGCTGACCGTGGCCGGGCACGCCGTGGAGGCGCAACCGGCATCGGCGCCGACGACACCCGAGGCAGTGGACCTTCCGGTCGACGTACGCCAGGAGGATCTGCGTGCGCGCGTCGCGCGCACCGAGAACCGCGAGCCGGATCTGTCCGGCGGCCTGAAGACCGCCAAGGTCGTCGTCGGCGCCGGTCGTGGTGCGGGCAGCGCAGAGGGGTTCGGCGACCTGCTGGAGCTCGCGGAGCTGCTGGACGCGTCGTTGGGCGTCTCACGCGTGGTGACCAGCCTCGGCTGGCGCCCGCACCACGAGCAGGTCGGGCAGACCGGCAGCCGGATCGCGCCGGACCTCTACATCCCGTGCGGGATCAGCGGCGCCATCCAGCACTGGGCCGGCTGCTCGAGCGCGAACACGATCCTGGCGGTCAACACCGACCCGGACGCGCCGATGGTGACGCGCGCGCACTACGCGGTGATCGGCGACCTGCACGAGATCGTGCCGGCTGTCAACGAGGAGATCAAGCGCCGCCGCGCCGGCTGAGTGCTAGCCTGCACCGATCCAGCTAGGTCTACGGGGCCGAGGAGCGACTCGGGGGGGAGCACGATGACACGCAACGCCATGAGGGTCGCTGGGCTCTCCGGAGCAGCCACGCTGGTGCTCGGGCTGCTGGCCGGGGTGCCCGGGGCGTGGGCGGATCCACCGGGTGCCTGCGACGGACTGAGCGTGACGATCCTGGGCACCGACGGCGACGACGTATTGACCGGCACCGCTGGCGACGACGTGGTGTCGCTGGGCGCGGGGATCGACCGCTTGGACGCCCGAGGCGGCAACGACGTCGTATGCGGCGGACCGGGCCGGGACGCCATGAGGGGCGGTGCCGGCGACGACCGGGTCTTCGGTGAGGGCGACTCAGACATCGTGGTGGGGGAGCTGGGCAACGACCTCGTCGACGGAGGCGACGGCGGCGACGCCATCTACGGAGACTTGCTCGGCGGCACGCCCGTTCCCGGAGCCGACGGCGCGGACAAGCTGTTCGGCGGGGCGGGCGACGACAGGCTGGAGCTGGTCAGCGGCGACGGGTTCGGCGGCGGCGGTGCCGACGTCGCCGATGGCGGCGAGGGCATCGACATGGTGTCCTACGAGACGTCGCGCACCCCGGTCGCCATCGACGTGCCGGCTGGGTCGGCGCAGGGTGACGCCGACGATGTTCTCACCGACTTCGAGATCTACCGGGGCAGCGAGTACGGCGACGTCCTGCTGGGCAGCAACGGCCCCGACGTCCTCGACGCACTTGAGTCGTGGGGCGACCGCGTCGATTTCGTGTTCGGGCACGCAGGCGATGACACGCTCACCGCGGATGAGGGCTTCGTCAACGCCGGTCGCGGCGACGACACCTTCGTGCCCTCGGGACGAGGAACGTACCGGCTCGACGTCGACCTGGGCACCGGCGACGACCGCGCCGACATCATGCAGGGCGGCGCCACCATCCGCGGGGAGCGCGGCCGGGACTCGTTCCACGTGATCCAGCCCGACTACGGCATGGTGCGCTCGCACGTGTACGGCGGCCAGGGGCGCGACCTGCTGAGTTTCGCGGCCTTCGCCCACGCGGTGCGGGCCGATGTCGGCCTCGGACGGGCAACCGCGCAGGGGCTGCGGATGCGGTTCCAGGCCGTCGAGCAGGTGCTCGGCTCGAGGCGGGCCGACACCTTGCTGGGCGGCGCACGCGCGGACACGTTGCGCGGCCGCGGGGGTCACGACGTACTGCGCGGACATCGGGGAGACGACCTGCTCGTCGGCGGCCGGGGGCGCGACATCGCAAAGGGCGGCCGGGGGCACGACAGCTGCGCTGCCGAGCGACGAAGCTCGTGCGAGAAGCGGCCCTGAGCCGCGGTCAGCTGGCCGACCGCAGCCAGGCGTCCTCCTCGCCGGACTCGTAGTCCTCGAAGGCGTGCCGAAGCCCGAGCAGCACCTCGGCGGCGGTCTCGAAGAGCGCCTTGGCCTGCGGATCGTCCACCTTGCGAACGTCTTCGCGCAGGTGCTCGGCGAGATCGGTCAGCCGGCCGCGGATCTTGGTGGCGTGCCGGATCGGATCGCTCTCCGGCAGCGAGTTCGGGTCGGTCATCGCAAGCCTCCTTATCTCGGACCTCCCGATGAGGTCGTCACCGTTCCATCGTCTCGCCGACGAGAAGGGGCCGCTTGATCGTCGTTGCGGCACTTCATCGAGGGAGGCCTTGCTCACGTTCTCGGCGCATCATCGCTTGCTTGCGGTCACCCAGCTGGCGGCGTACGGCGTTACGGATCTCGGCTTCGGCGATCCGAAGTACTGGGTCGGAGACCCGTCGGTTCCTTGATCATCACCAGCCGCCGGGCGGAGGACCGCCTCGGACCGTGTCGTCGCAGAACCAGCGAGGCTGCTGCGCCGAGCGTCGGTCGCGTGTTGCAACGCCGGACATCGTGCCTTCGGCGCACGCTCGGCTGTCGAACACCGACCAGCAGATGTCGTTCCGCAACCGCTGGTCGTCAAGGACGAGCTCGCGGATGGCTGCCGGGAGTCGGTCACGCTGCCATTCGCACTCGAGCCGCCGTGCCGTCTCGCCCTCGCCTTCCGGCGCGGCCGCACGTGCGGCCTTGATCGCGTAGGCGGCCGCACCGAGCTCGTGGGCGGCAACGTGTGCGACCGCGCCGGCCTGGCCGGCCGCGTACGCGGCGTGCCGTGCTGCGCCACTCAGATCTCTGGCCGCGCCCATTGCATGTCCGCCAGCCGTGCGAGTCTGGGTCATGGTGACCTCGCCACGCGCCCAGGCGCGGGCTTGCCCGATCGCCTCACGCGGCCGAAGGTCCTCAGGCCGATCCGACTCGAACAGGCCGAGGACGTGCTCCGCGCACGTTGCCGCCCACAACGCGAGCAGGTGGTGATCGGAGTCCGCGAGAGTCCCACCACGCCGGATCGTGACCAGGCGAGGGTCCCGGACCTCCGAGAGGATCAAACCGGCACTCCTTCAGCTCGGCTCCGCCAGCACACTAGCCTGTCGCTGATGGCTTCTGAGCAGATGCGCTGCCCCGAGTGCGGCGAGCCGGTGCCGGTCACGCCCGGCTTCGTCACGTGGTGCCCCGCCTGCGACTGGGGACTCGACCTGGACCTGCGCGCGGAGGAAGCCGGTGTGCGGGCGCGGTGGTGGAGTCGGATCGTCACCCGACTCGCGCAGACAGCACACGACCCAGCGCAGCGGCGTGACGGCAGGGCCTTCTCGGCCCAGCTGCTGTTCGCGACCGGTCTGCTTCTTGCTCTCCTGGCGCCGGCCGTCTCGATCGTCCTGGCAGTGGGCGGCATCGCGCTGATCGTCACGAACACCGCCTATCCGATGATCGTCGGCGTCGGCGTCGTGCTCGTGCTGCTCGCGATCGTGTTCCGTCCCCGGCTGCCTCGCCTCGGCGGCGAGCAGCTTTCCTGGCGGGAGGACTCGCCGTTCGCCCGGTCGTTACGAGCCGCAGCACAGCAGGTGGGTCGCCCGCTGCCACGCCGGGTGCGGATGTTGCCGTTGGCCGCGACGACCGTGCTGACCACGTCGTTCGCCGGGCGGCGAGAGTTGCTTCTCGACCCGGTGGTCTGGACGGTGCTGTCCGGGGGCGCTCGGGAGGCGGTCCTCACGCGCGCTCTGGCGCGGGAGACGAGACCGGCGCGTGCCTGCCAGGTGATCGCCGCGGTGGCATTCGGAACCACAGTCCACTGGCTCAGTCTTGCCGGCGGGTCCGGCACCACCGCCTACGCCGAGGCGGACACCGCGCTGGCCGCCCGAGATCCCCTCGTCTACTACGAGTCGGCCGCGGCGTACTCCCGTGCCCGTCGCCAGCGGTGGGTTCAGGGCTTCGCACGCTTCACGGAGGTTGTGCTTGTCGCGGTGGTGCGTGTCTATCTGCGCCCCCTCACCCTGTGCCTGCTGCCGAGTTGGCACCGGGGCGACTACGGCGCCGATGCCGCGGCAGCCGGGGTGACATCGGGGTCCGCACTGAGGGAGGCCCTCGAGGCCGAACTGCTCGCCGAGCCCCTGCTGCGCATCGCGGCCCGTCCGCTCGGGCCGGACGAGACCCGCACCCGACTCGAGGTCGTGCGGGACCACCGCGCCGCCACACCAGACAGCGAGGTGGAGCGGTTGCGCCGCCTCGACGTCGCCCGCATCGGTTCCGGACAGGTCCTCGTCGCGCCGAACCTCTGGCGCGCGAGGCGACTGGCCGGCAACCAGGTGCAGTCCGCAGCAGCACCCGCGAAGCGGGACATGGCAGCCGATCGCGATCCCGAGATCGAGCGCTGCCTGGAGCAGATCCTGGAACGACTCCGCTCGCGCTGAGGGCGTGAGCTCAGAGGCGGTGACACGGCCAGGCTGTACCGGCGAGGAACAACCCAGGAGAATGCTTTGCGCCACACGGTCGACAGAAGGAGCCACGGATGCGGCCCACTCACATCTTCGCAGACCTCACCGTCCCAGACATCGCCGAAGCTCGCGACTTCTACGTGGAATACCTCGGCCTCAGCGACGAACAGATCAACATGGATTGGGTCACCAGGTTCCAGTCCCCGGACAGGCACGCCGTCGTCCAACTGGTCACCCGCGATGCCACAGCTCCGCATAACGCAGCGATCTCGGTCACCGTCGGTGGTGAGGTCGAGGAAGCGTACGAACAAGCCAAACAACGCGGGTACGAGATAGTTCACCCACTCACGACAGAACCTTGGGGCATACAAAGGTTCCTCGTCCGTGCACCAGACGGCAACGTCATCAACATCAACAGTCACGAAGACGTATAGCGGCGGGAGTAGTGCCCGCACTCGGCGTCAGCCACGAGCGCCGCCCTTGCGGCTGATCGGCGCCACGACAGCGGAGGTCATACGGACCAGGTCCGCGGGGGCGAGCTCGAGGTCGAGTCCGCGCCGGCCGCCGGACACCAGAACCGTGTCGTGCGCCAGGGCCGAGAGGTCGACGACGGTCGGCAGCGCCCGGCGCTGGCCGATCGGCGAGATGCCGCCCACGACGTACCCGCTGGAGCGCTCGGCGTCCGCGGGGTCGGCCATGGTCGCGCGCTTCCAGCCGACCGCGGCTGCCAGCGCCTTGAGGTCCAGGCGTTGCTCGACCGGAACGACGGCCACCACGAGCGCCGGGGCTGTGCCTTCACTGCGCGCCAGCAGCGTCTTGAACACCCGCGCCGGGTCGGCGTCGAGCGCCTGCGCCGCCTCCAGCCCGTAGGACGGGGCCGCGGGGTCGTGCTCGTAGGCGCGGACGGTGAACGCCACGCCCGCGCGTGTCAGTGCGGTCGTGGCCGGCGTACCGCTGCTCTTGCGGCCATGTTCCTCACCCCTCATCAGTTCGGCGACCAGCGCATCCTGGCGACCTCGGTTGCCGGCAGGGACGCGATCGCGCGCATCGCCCGCATTTCCTCGCACAGCGCGTGGTGGAGCATCAGCAGGCGACGCAGGGTGTCCTCGGCCTCGAGCAGGGCCTGCCGCTCTGCGAGAGTCAGTAGGCATACCGATGCCAGGACGTAGGACAACGCCTCGGGTTCGTCCGGCAGGGGAGCGTCGAGCACCTCGCTGCCTCGCAGCGTGGACAGCCGGCGCCGGTACTCCTCGAACGTCGAGCGCGTGCGTTCGGCCGCCTCTGCGACACCCGAGGACTCCGCGCGCCCGACAGGCTCAGCCGGCTCGACGACCGCCTCGGCGACCAGATACGGCCGAGTGCTCTGCAACGACTGGATACGCATCCGGCGACGCCCGGTCACCTCGATGTCGAACCGGCCGTCCGGATAGGGGCGTACGTCGTCCAGCGTCACCACACAGCCGACGCGGTGCACCGACGCCATCCCGTGCTGCCCGACCTCGAACCCCTCGCGGATCGCGACGACTCCGAAACGCCGATCCTCCACCTCGGCCACGGCGAGCAGATCGTGCACCAGCGAGCGGTAGCGGCCCTCGAACACGTGGAGCGGCAGGCTCACACCGGGGAAGACGACGGCGTTCAGCGGGAAGACCGGCAGCCGCTCGGTGGTTTCGGACACGCCTTCACGCTAGCGGCTGCGCCTCTAGACTTGGCCCATGATCCGCCGCATCGACCTGCGAGGCGCACAGCGCCCCGAACGCGGCTACCGCACCGTCGTGCCGCGTGCCGACTTCGACGTCGAGTCTGCCGTCGAGGCGGTGCGGCCGATCTGCGAGGCGGTCCGCGAGCGGGGCGTGCCGGCCATCGCCGAGTTCACCGAGCGCTTCGACGGGGTGCACCAGGACGACATCGCCGTTCCGGCGACCGCGCTCGAGCAGGCGCTCGCGGGTCTCGACCCCGACGTGCGCGCTGGCTTGGAGGAGTCGATCAGCAGGCTGCGCACCAGCTGTGAGGCCGAGCTGCCGTCGCCGGTGCAGACCCAGGTGGTCGCGGGGGGGACCGTGACGACGAGGATGGTGCCGGTGGGTCGTGTCGGGCTCTACGCGCCCGGGGGGGTGGCACCACTGGTGTCCAGCGTGGTGATGACCGTCGTGCCCGCCCAGGTCGCCGGAGTCCCGTCGATCGCGCTCGCCTCCTCGCCTCAGGCGTCGAACTCCGGGCTGCCGCACCCCACGATCCTGGCCGCCTGCGCGCTGCTCGGTGTCGAGGAGGTGTACGCCGTCGGCGGCGCCCAGGCGATCGCGATGTTCGCCTACGGTGCCGGCCCGTGCGCGAAGGTCGACCTGGTCACCGGTCCCGGCAACATCTACACGGTCTCGGCCAAGAGGCTGCTCAAGGGACTCGTCGGCATCGACTCGGAGGCCGGTCCGACCGAGATCGCGATCCTGGCGGACGAGACCGCCGACGCGGCCTACGTCGCTGCGGACCTGCTCAGCCAGGCCGAGCACGACCCGATGGCGGCTTCGGTGCTGGTGACCCCCTCGGCGAGCCTCGCCGACGACGTGGACGCCGAGCTCGACAAGCAGGTCTCGGCCACCAAGCACGTGGAACGCATTCGCGCGGCCCTCGGCGGGCGACAGTCCGCGACCGTGCTGGTCGATGACCTCGACCAGGGGCTCGCCGTCGTGGACGGGTACGCCGCCGAGCACCTCGAGATCCACACCGCCGACGCCCGGCGGGTGGCGGCCCGGGTCCGCAACGCGGGAGCCGTGTTCGTCGGACCGCACGCGCCCGTCTCCCTCGGCGACTACAGCGCCGGGTCGAACCACGTGCTCCCCACCGGGGGATGCGCGTGCCACTCCTCGGGCCTGTCGGTGCGGACCTTCCTGCGCACCATGCAGGTCGTGGAGTACGACGAGCCCGCGCTGCGCGACGTGGCGCACCACGTGACCGCGCTCGCCGAGGCCGAGGACCTGCCCGGTCACGCCGCGGCGATCCGGGTCCGTCTCGAGGAGCGCTGATGGGTCTGCCGCTGCGGGCGGAGCTGGCCGGTGTCTCGCCCTACGGCTCGCCGCAGCTCGACGTACCCGTGCAGCTCAACGTCAACGAGAACCCCTATCCGCCGAGCGAGGCGGTCGTCGCCGACATCGCCGCATCGGTGGCGCAGGCGGCTGCCCGGCTGAACCGCTATCCCGACCGGGAGTTCGCCGAGCTCCGGCACGCACTGGCCCGCTACCTCGAACACGGGGTGACGGCCCCGCAGGTGTGGGCGGCCAACGGCTCCAACGAGGTGATGCTGCAGATCCTGCAGGCGTTCGGCGGTCCCGGGCGGGTCGCCTGCTCGTTCGCGCCGACGTACTCGATGTATCCCGAGTACGCACGCGACGCGATGACCGGCTGGGTGGTCGGGCAACGGGAAGAGGACTTCGGCCTCGACGTGGACCACGCGCTCGCGGTGATCGAGGAGCAGCAGCCCAGCGTCGTGCTCCTGCCCTCGCCGAACAACCCGACCGGCACCGCGCTGCCGCTCGACACGGTGGCGGTGCTCGCTCGCGCGACCCCCGGTGTGCTCGTCGTCGACGAGGCGTACGCCGAGTTCCGCCGGGCCGGCACGCCGAGCGCCCTGGAACTGCTGCCGGACACCCCGAACCTGGCCGTGACGCGGACGATGAGCAAGGCATTCGCGCTCGCGGGCGCACGAGTGGGCTACGTCGCGGCGTCCCCGGCGTTCTGCGACGCGCTGCGCGTGGTCCGGCTGCCCTACCACCTGTCCGCAACCACCCAGGCGGTGGCGCTGGCTGCGCTGCGGCACGCCGATGAGCTGCTCGCGCGAGTCGACGACCTGCGGGCAGAGCGCGACCGCGCGGTCGCCTGGCTGCGCGGGCAAGGGCTGGAGGTCGCCGACTCCGACGCGAACTTCGCGCTGTTCGGGAGGTTCACCGACCGCCACGCGGTATGGCAGGCTCTGCTCGATCGCGGGGTGCTGATCCGCGAGGTAGGACCGGACGGGTGGCTTCGGGTGTCGGTCGGCACACCGGAGGAGATGGCGGCGTTCGAGAAGGCGCTCGGCGACGTGCTCGCCGTACATGCGCAAGACGTGAGAGAGCAGGTGGTGCACCGGTGAGCAGGACCGCACGCATCGAGCGGGAGACCAAGGAGTCCAAGGTCGTCGTCGAGCTCGACATCGATGGTAGAGGTGGAACCGACATCTCGACCGGCGTCGGCTTCTACGACCACATGCTGGCCTCGTTCGCCCGGCACGCGCTCATCGACCTCAGCGTCGCCTCGGAGGGCGACACCCACGTCGACGCGCACCACACCGTCGAGGACACCGCGATCGTGCTCGGGGAGGCGCTGCGCGAGGCGCTGGGCGACAAGGCCGGCATCCGGCGCTTCGGTGACGCACTGGTCCCACTCGACGACACGCTGGTGCAGTGTGCGGTGGACGTCTCCGGGCGGCCCTACTGCGTGCACGTAGGCGAGCCCGACGGTCAGGCGTTCGTCACGCTGGGATCCGCGCCGGGCTACCTCGGCTCGCTGACCCGGCACGTGTTCGAGACGCTGTCCGCGCACGCTCAGATCGCCCTGCACGTGCGGGTGCTTTCGGGGCACGACCCGCACCATCTCGCCGAGGCACAGTTCAAGGCGGTCGCGCGGGCACTGCGCGACGCCATCGCACTCGACCCGAGGGAGACCGGGGTGCCCAGCACCAAGGGAACACTCGGCAGTTGAGCTTGTCGAAACCCGGCGGCCCATCCGCCGAAACCCCCTCCGTGGTCGTGCTCGACTACGGCTTCGGCAACACCCGGTCCGCAGTGCGCGCCCTGGAACGCGCAGGTGCCACCGTCACGCTCACCGCTGACCGGTCGGCCGCCCTGGACGCGGACGGGCTCGTGGTCCCGGGGGTCGGTGCGTTCGCGGCCTGCGTCGAGGGTGTTCGAGCGATCCGGGGTCACGAGGTGATCGGTCGGCGCCTCGCCGGTGGGCGGCCGGTGCTCGGGATCTGCGTCGGCATGCAGATCCTCTTCGCGCACGGCGTCGAGCACGGCGTGGACATGCCGGGGCTGGACGAGTGGCCGGGTGTGGTCGAGCGGTTGCGTTCGCCCGTCGTACCCCACATGGGATGGAACACGGTGGAGCCGCCGGCCGGGTCGACACTGTTCGACGGGATCGCGGGGGAGCGGTTCTACTTCGTGCACTCGTACGGCGTACGCGACTGGGCCCTGCAGTCGGACGGGCACATCCGCGAGCCGCTCGTGACCTGGGCGACGCACGGCGGGGACCGGTTCGTGGCGGCGGTGGAGAACGGCCCGCTGTGCGCGACGCAGTTCCACCCGGAGAAGTCCGGCGACGCCGGAGCCGCGCTGTTGCGCAACTGGGTCGCCTCCCTGCCCACGCCGCCGTAGGTGAAGCCGTGGTCAGCGGAGGGGGCCGGGGTTGGACTGCCGAACAGCGTGGCCCGCGTCGGCGAGCGCGGCCTTGACCTCGCCGACGCGCAGGGTGCCGAAGTGGAACACCGTGGCGGCGAGTACGGCGTCCGCGCCCGCTTCGACCGCGGGCGGGAAGTGCTCGACCAGGCCGGCGCCCCCGCTGGCGATCACCGGGATGGACACCTCGCGACGGACCAGCCGGATCAGCTCCAGGTCGAACCCGTCCTGCGTCCCGTCGGCGTCCATCGAGTTCAGCAGGATCTCCCCGGCACCGAGGTCGGCGGCTCTTCGCGCCCAGGCGACCGCGTCCAGCCCGGCCGAGCGCCGCCCCCCGTGGGTGGTGACCTCGAAGCCGCTGTCGGTGCGGACGCCGTCGGGTGCACGGCGCGCGTCCACCGACAGCACCAGCACCTGACTGCCGAACCGGTCGGCGATCTCCGCGACGAGTTCCGGCCGCACGATCGCGGCGGTGTTCACGCCCACCTTGTCCGCTCCGGCGCGCAGCAGCCGGTCGACGTCCTCGACCGACCCGACCCCGCCCCCGACGGTGAGCGGGATGAAGACCTGCTCGGCGGTCGCGGCGACCACGTCGAGCATCGTCGCACGGCCCTCATGGGAGGCGCTGATGTCCAGGAACGTGAGCTCGTCGGCCCCCTCCGCGTCGTAGACCCTGGCCATCTCGACCGGATCGCCGGCGTCGCGCAGGTCTGCGAAGTTGACGCCCTTGACCACCCGGCCGGCGTCCACGTCGAGGCAGGGGATCACCCGGACCGCCAGCGTCATCCGCGGTCTCCCCGCGTCAGCGCCAGCGCCTCCTCGAGACTGAACCGGCCTTCGTACAGGGCGGTGCCGATGATCGCTCCCTCCACGCCTTGGGGCACCAGGCCCTGCAAGGCTTCGAGATCGCTCAGCTCGGTGATGCCGCCGGACGCGACGACCGGCCGGTCGGTGGCGGCGCACACGTCGTGCAGCAGTTCGAGGTTCGGGCCGGCCAGCATGCCGTCCTTGTTGACGTCGGTGACCACGTAACGGGCGCAGCCTTCGGTGTCCAGCCTGGCCAGTACGTCGTACAGGTCGCCGCCGTCGCGCGTCCAGCCGCGCGCGGCCAGGGTGCGTCCGCGTACGTCGAGGCCGACCGCCACCCGGTCGCCGTACTCCGCGATCGCCCTGGCGCACCACTCCGGGTGCTCGAGGGCCGCGGTGCCGATGTTCACCCGACGGCAGCCGGTGGACATCGCCGCTTCCAGCGAGGCGTCGTCGCGAATTCCGCCGCTCAGCTCCACTGCGACGTCCAGCTGCCCGACGATCCGGGCGAGCAGTGCACGGTTCCCGCCTCGGCCGAACGCGGCGTCGAGGTCGACCAGGTGCACCCACTCGGCGCCCCGCTCCTGCCAGTTGAGCGCGGCCTCGACCGGGTCACCGAAACGCTTCTCCGAGCCGGCCACGCCCTGGACGAGCTGGACGGCCTGCCCGCCGGCCACGTCGACTGCCGGCAACAACTGCAGGGACGACACGGCTAGACGCCCAGGTCCGTGTTCCGCAGTGCCGCGACGGCGTCATCCGGCCCACGCAGCTCGACGTCGGCATGCGCCTTGCGACCGAAGACGAACATCGTGACCTCCGCCGGCGCTCCGACCACCAGCACGGAGGTCTCGGCGGCGTGCACCGTGGCGCGCGTGTGTAGGTCGTCGCACTCGAGCTGTACGCCGACCGGGGCGCGCCTCAGCAGCCGGGGGGCTGCGGCGCATACTCCCTTCCAGACTTGCTGCTGTGCGCGGTCGGACAGCTCCCGAGGTGCCCACGCAGGCTGGGCGCGGCGGATGTCCTCGTGGTGGACGAAGAACTCCAGGCCGTTCAGCAGGGCGTCCACCCGGGGGATCGCGAATGGAGAGTAGCGCGGCGGGCCACCGCGCAGGCGCTCGACGAGGCTGGCATGTCCCCCGCTGCCCCGCCCACTGAAGTCGCGAGCGGCGAGCCGTCGGGACGCGGCGTCGAGTGCTCCCGACAGCGCGGATACGACGAGACCGAGGGAGGCCGGGCTCGACTCGCGCAGGATGAGATGCACGACCAGGTCCTTGACGGTCCACTCGCCGCACAGCGTCGGCTCGTCCTCGCCGACCAGCAGTGCCGTGTCGCACAACGCATCTCGCTCTGTCCTTGCCAACGTCACGCCGCACAGGCTATCGGTCCGCTCATGAGGGAGTATGACCGTAGTAGCATCGGGGTATGAAGATTTCGGTGAGCCTTCCCGAGGAAGACCTCAGTCTCCTCGACGACTACGCACGGAGCGCGGGTCTGCCCTCGCGGTCGGCGGCGCTGCACCGGGCGATCGCGATGTTGCGGCTGCCCGGGCTCGAGGACGACTACGCCGAGGCGTGGTCCGAGTGGGAGCGCAGCGGCGAGTCCCAGGCGTGGGAGTCGACCACCGGAGACGGCCGGCGAGATGCTCAGGGGTGAGGTTCGCCTCGTGGATCTGGAGCCCACCAGGGGCAGCGAGGCCGACAAGCGCCGCCCGGCAGTCCTCGTCAGCAATGACCGGGCGAACGCAACCACCACGAGGATCGGGCGTGGCGTGCTCACGGTCGTTCCGGTCACCAGCAACGTCGCGACGGTGTACCCCTTCCAGACATTCCTGCCCGCGGAGCAGACCGGGTTGCGCCACGACTCGAAGGCGCAGACAGAGCAGGTCCGTTCGGTCAGCGTCGACCGGATCGGCAGATCGCTGGGCCGACTCCCCGCGGCGTTGATGAGTCAGCTCGACGACGCCCTTCGGCTGCACCTCCAGCTGTAACCCAGGCGATTCGTCTGCAACCGCGACGCTGTTCCTGCGGGTCAAGGGACCTGCGTGGGTGGTCCGACCAGGCGACTCCCGATCAAGCACCGGTGGCACGGACCACGACCGTCGGTCACCAGTCCTGACTCAATCGCCACTCGCTACGGGGGATGACTGCACAGTTCTCGTCCTTTGCGGGCGGGCGGCCCAGCGCACCTTCCACTGCCTTGGCTCTCCCGCGCCGCGCGGGAAGCCCCGGAGGCCGCTTCACCTCGGCAACCACCTGCCAGGTGTCCTCCGCGACCTCACGAAGAACGACGTACATCGGGGCCACACGGGCAGTCTCTGGCGCTGAAGGCATACCTGATTGTGCGACCTCACAACCGGCTCGGGCGCCACCCGTGCCGCAGCTACGGAGGCCAGGCCAGGCGGGGCGAGATCGTCTCCTGTGCCATCGAGCGGTCCCCCCCCCGCAGTTGTGACGAGCGGCTGGGCGGCGGAGGGATGAGTCGGTCAGGAGATCAGGTCGGTCTGGTGCGGCATCAGCATCGAGAGGCCGAGGTAGGTGCGCCGCGGCTCGCCCTCGGGCGGCTGGGTCGACTGACCGTGCTCGACCCAGCGATGCATCACGGCGTACATCTCCTCGGCGTACTGCGCGGCTTCGGATTTCGTGAGCAGCATAGGTACGTCGTTGACCGCCCACAGCTCTCCCGTCCCCTCCTCGTGCGGGCCGAAGAACCGGTCCACGAGGGCGTGCCACCAGCCTGCCCCGTAGCGCCGGAAGACGTCGAAGGCGGCGCGTCCCTCCCGGGTTTGCAACATCTGCTTCATGTCGATGTGCAGACCTTCACGGCCGGCGGGCTGCCACCAGCGCTGCCGGCCGTCGCCGGTGGCGTTCGGGGCTCGCTCGATCAAGCCGTACTTGGCGAGTTCGCGTAGGTGGAAGCTCACCGAGTTCACCGGCGCGTCGACCGCGGCGGCAAGGACCGTCGCGGTGGACGCGCCACGCGCGTGCAGTTCGTAGATGAGCGCACCTCGCAGCGGGTGGGCGATCGCCCGCAGCATCCGTGGGTCCGCGTCGACGTACCTCTTGGGCATGTGCGGAACTTTAGCAAGAACAGATGCGCAAGGAGACTTGCGTAAATAGTCCCACCGTGTGACGCTGTCGCGGTGACGACGGACTCGAGAGCCACGACCGAGGCCTCGGCGACGCACGAAAGGCAAACGTCGCTGTGGCACAACCACGACTTCATGGCGCTGTGGACCGGCGAGACGGTCTCCGCGGTCGGCTCGTCGATGAGCTTCTTCGTCTTTCCGCTGGTTGGCTACGCGATCACGGGGTCGGCGACACAGGCTGCCCTGGCCGGAACCGCCTACTCGCTCGGCCAGGTGGCCGTCAAGCTGCCCGCCGGGGCGATGGTCGACCGCTGGCGCCGCGAGACGGTGATGGTCGGCTCGAACCTGCTCGCTGCGGTCTTGTACGCAAGTCTGGTCGCGGCCATGGTGGTCGGGGTGCTCACCCTCGTGCAGCTGGTCGCCGTGGCGCTGCTCGCGGGTGTGGTCGCGAGCTTCTTCGGTCCCGCGGAGCAGGCGGCGATCCGCAACGTGGTTCCCACGGAGCAGCTGCCGACGGCATTCAGTCAGAACCAGGCCCGTCAGCACGCCGCGGCGCTGGTCGGCCCCCCGTTGGGTGGGCTCCTCTACGCGCTGACTAGATGGGTGCCGTTCGTCGTCGACGCGGCCAGCTATCTGGTCTCGTCGATCGCGATCACCCGGATCCGTACGCCGCTGCCGGCGCCCGACAGAGGCGAGTCCGTGAGCAGCATGTCGCACGACATCATCGAGGGGCTGCGGTTCTTGATGTCGCGAGACTTCTACCGGGCGATCGTCGCGTTCGCGTGCGTGGCCAACTTCGCAGGCAACCTGCTGTTCCTGGTGCTGACCCTCAAGCTGCTGAAGGCGGGGGTGCACCCGGCGGCGATCGGACTGATCGACACGATCGCGGCGGTCGCGGGGATCGCCGGGTCCGTCGCGGCGCCCGCATTGATCAGGCGGGTCCCGAACGGCCTGCTGGCGATCGGCCTCGGGTTGGTGCTCATGGTCGCGGTGGTCCCCATGGCGTTCACGAACGACGTGATCCTGATCGGCTTGCTGCTCGCGGTCGCCACGCTAGGCAACCCGGCCGCGAACGCGTCGGTCACGTCGTACCTGGTCGCCACCACCCCCGACCATCTGCAGGGTCGCGTCCACGCGGCGCTCGGCTTCTCGGCGATGGCGCTGATGCCCGCCGGCCCGGTCGTCGGCGGGGCGTTGCTGCAGTGGTGGGGCGGGCAGCGGGCGATGCTCGCCGCGGCGGCGCTGATAGCGGTGTCGGTGTTGCCGCTGCTGCTCAGCCGTGAGGTCCGCATGTTGCCCACGCCGGACAGGTGGGTCGGGGCCGACACCTCCGGTTGAGCCGGGATCGTCGGGCTGCGCCTGCTCAAGCCTCATGCGGGCGGCAGGGCCGACCCGATCGGCGCGTGAGGATTGGACAGGGTCGGGGACAATGGGCGGGTGAGCGCACTCGACCCCGACATCGCCGCCCGCCTCAAGCGCGACGAGCACGGCCTGGTGCCGGCGGTCGTGCAGCAGCATGACACCGGCGAGGTGCTGATGCTGGGCTGGATGGACGATGAGGCGCTCGCTCGGACGCTGAGCAGCGGGCGTACGACGTTCTGGAGCCGGTCGCGTCGCGAGTACTGGGTCAAGGGGGAGACGTCGGGCAACCGTCAGCACGTGCGTGAGGTGCGCCTGGACTGCGACGGGGACACCCTGCTGATCCGTGTCGACCAGGAGGGGCCGGCCTGCCACACCGGGACGCGCTCCTGCTTCGACGCGGACCGGCTGTCGACGTCCGCGCAGAGCCCACCGCCCGCCGATGCGTGAGCGCTCGTTCGCACCCACCGTGGTGCTCGGGCTCGCGGGGTCGGCGCTCGCCGCAGTCGCGGGAGCCAAGGACTGGGCGTCCGCCACCGGCGACGCCGCAGGCGTCCCAGTGCAGGCCACCGTTGCCGGCTCCGAGGCCGCCCCGCTCGTCGTCGCGCTGGCGCTGGTGTCGCTCGCCGCCTGGGGTGTGCTGCTGGTCATGCGCCGACGCCTGCGCGTGGCGGCTGCCGCCCTCGGCGGACTCGCGGCCCTCGGTGCCTTCGTCTCCGCGGTGACCTCGGCGGGCACGGCGCGCGACGATGCCGCGGCGAGCGCGGTCGCCAAGGGAGCGTCCGCCGCGTCCGCAGCACACCTGACCGGCTGGTACTACCTCGCGCTGGTGGCCACGGCGGTCGCCGCCGCGGCCCTCTGTGTCGCTGCCGTGCGGGGGTCGCGGTGGCCTGCGATGGGCAGCCGGTACGACGCGCCGGGTGCCGAGGCGGACGGTCCGGATCAGCCGGGGCGGGCCGGCGAGGCCAGCGACCTGGAGATGTGGAAGGCGCTCGACGAGGGCGACGACCCGACCGCATGACCCCACCGCCTGACACAAAGGGGCCTCGAGCCGCCTATCATGATCCCGACCACGCCCGCTACACCGAGGAGCAACAGCCCATGCCCGCTCACCATGGCAACACCCCAGCGGCGTGGACCGGGGTCATCATCGTCCTGATCGGCTTTTTCGTCGCGGGGGTCGGCCTGGTCCTGTTCAACTGGCCGGTCTTCTGGGTGGGCGTAGCCTGCGCCCCGGTGGGCATCATCGTCGGCAAGATCATGCAGAAGATGGGCATGGGCGCCACTGTCGGCGACTGACGACCCCCCGATGAGCCGGCGATGAGCACAGCACCGCTCACGGCGTACCTCCCCTCACGGCTGCGCCGCGTCCGCGGCCCGGTTCTGCTCGCCGTTGCGGTGCTCGTGGCCAGCATCGCCCTGCACCTGCGCGACCCCCATCGCAGCGGAAGCTGGGGATACTGCCCCTGGCTGCTGCTGACCGGCACCTACTGTCCGGGATGCGGCGGTCTGCGCGCGGTCAACGACCTGACCAACGGCGACCTCTCCGGCGCCGCGTCGAGCAACCTGCTCTTCGTCGGCGCGCTGCCGCTGGTGCTCTTCTACTGGGGACGTTGGGTGCGCGACCGTTGGCACGGCGTCACGCGGCGGCTCACCGGCCGCAAGGTGGTCCTGCTCGCCGGAGGGTTCGGCGTCGCCGCACTGGCCTTCGAAGTCGCGCGCAACCTGCCGGTCGGCGCCTGGCTGGCTCCGTAGAGCCCGCGCACCAGAGTCCTACAGCCTGGTCCCGCCGGAGGGCATGTCGTATCGTCCCGCGGCGATCACGATGATGATCGCGATCACCACCAGCACCCCGATGACGATCGCGACCGCCCCGGTGATGATCCCCGCGAGCGCCATGCCGTCGCCGCCCTGACGGCCGCCGGAGTCCCGGATCTCGCTGCGAGCGCGCACACCGAGAAGAACCGCGATGATGCCGAGGATGCCGGCGCCGCAGCACCAGGAGAGCACCAAGGTCGCAATGCCGGTGACCAAGGCGCCGGTCGCCTTGCCGTTGGTCTCCGGAAACGCCCCGCCGGGGCCGTAGTAGCCAGGTGGCGGCTGCGGAGGGTACTGCCCGCCGGAGGGTCCGGGCGGGTAGCCGGCGGTTCCGTAGCCGTACGGCTGACCGGGCGGGGGAGGCGGCGGCGCCGAGGGTCGGTCCGCCTCGGAGTGGGGGTCCGGTTCCTCGCCCTCCGGGGGGCCAGGGGGATAGCTCATCGGCTGGTTCCTCGCGCTGCTCGGCGGTCTCGGTCCTTCTCGACGGTGGGCGCGTCGAGGCCCGCACCGTTCGCGTGAGAGTCTAGGGGTTGTCGTCGACGCTGTCCCTGTGCGACAGGGCGGGGTGGCAGGGGACGACCCGGACCAAGGCAGACCGCGACTGACGGGAGGTTGCCATGTCCGTGCTCGACGAGCTGCTCGACGGTGTACGTCGTGACCTTGCCGAGCGCGAGGCGGCGACCTCCCTCGACCAGCTCAAGGCGGCCGCCCGGCGTGCCCCGGACGCCCGCGACCCGATGCCCACCTACCGGGCGCCCGGCGTCAGCGTGATCGCCGAGGTGAAGAGGTCCAGTCCCAGCCGCGGCGCGATGGCCGAGATCGGCGACCCGGCGGCCCTTGCCGCCGACTACGCGGCCGGGGGAGCCGCCACGATCAGCGTGCTCACCGAGGGCCGCCGCTTCGGGGGAAGCCTCGACGACCTGCGCGCTGTGCGCGCTGCGGTCGACGTACCCGTGCTCCGCAAGGACTTCATCCTCACCTCCTACCAGCTGTGGGAGGCGCGTGCGGCCGGAGCCGACCTGGCCCTGCTGATCGTGGCGGCGCTCGACCAGACGCGGTTGGAGTGCCTGGTGGACAGGGCGCGCTCCATCGGTCTGACGCCGCTGGTCGAGGTGCACGACGAGCCGGAGCTGGACCGGGCGCTGCAGGCCGGCGCGACGCTGATCGGGGTCAACGCCCGCAACCTGCGCACCCTCGAGGTGGACCGCGACACGTTCGGACGGGTTGCCCCCGCGATCCCCGACGACGTGGTCCGCGTCGCCGAGTCCGGGGTGCGCGGCCCGCACGACGTGTTCGAGTACGCGAAGCTCGGCGCCGACGTCGTCCTGGTCGGGGAGGCGCTCGTCACCGGGGAGAACCCGCGTGCCGCGGTCGCGGACCTGGTCGCCGCCGGCGCGCACCCCGCGTTGAAGACCCGGTGAGCGCCATGACAGCGCAGACCGGAGCACCGCTCGCAGACGGCAGGTTCGGCCGGTTCGGGGGCCGGATGATGCCAGAAGCCCTGATGGCCGCCCTCGACGAGCTCACCGAGGCGTGGCGCGATGCGATGGCCGACCCGGCGTTCACCGCCGAGTTCGACCGGATGCTGCGCGAGTACGCCGGCGTCCCGTCGCTGCTCTACGACGCCACCAAGCTCTCCGAGCGCGCCGGCGCCCGGATCCTGCTCAAGCGAGAGGACCTCGACCACACCGGGGCGCACAAGATCCGCAACGTCCTCGGGCAGGCGCTGCTGACCAAGCGGATGGGCAAGCGGCGGGTGATCGCCGAGACCGGCGCCGGCCAGCACGGCGTCGCGACCGCGACCGCGTGCGCGTACCTCGGCCTGGAGTGCGTGGTCTACATGGGGGAGGTGGACACCGAGCGGCAGGCCCTCAACGTCGCGCGGATGCGGCTGCTGGGTGCCGAGGTGCGGCCGGTGACCTCGGGGTCGCGCACCTTGAAGGACGCGATCAACGAGGCGATCCGCGACTGGGTCGCGTCGGTCGACCACACGGCGTACGTCTTCGGCACGGCGGCCGGACCGCATCCCTTCCCGTCCATGGTCCGCGACTTCTGCCGCGGCATCGGCGACGAGGCCCGCGCCCAGTGCCTGGAGCTGACCGGTGCCCTGCCCGACGCGGCCGCCGCGTGCGTGGGGGGCGGATCGAACGCGATCGGACTGTTCACGGCGTTCCTCGACGACCCCGACGTGAAGCTGTTCGGTTTCGAGGCAGGCGGGGAGGGAATCGCCTCCGGGCGGCACGCCGCCACGATCACCGCCGGCCAGGCCGGAGTGCTGCACGGCGCCCGCACCTTCGTGCTTCAGGACGAGGACGGACAGACCCTGGAGTCGCACTCGATCTCCGCCGGCCTGGACTATCCAGGCGTCGGTCCGCAGCACGCCTACCTTGCCTCGACCGGCCGGGTCAGCTACCGGCCCGTCGACGACACCGCGGCGATGGACGCGTTCGCGCTGCTCTCGCGCACCGAGGGGATCATCCCCGCGATCGAGTCCGCCCACGCGGTGGCGGGTGCCCTCGAGGTGGCCGCCGAGTCTGCTGGCGCGACGATCCTGGTCAACCTGTCGGGCCGCGGCGACAAGGACATGTCGACCGCGGTCGACTGGTTCGACCTATGAGCACTGCCACCGGCAGGACTGTGGCGACCGCCTTCGAGAAGGCACGCGCCGAGGACCGTGCGGCCCTGGTCGGCTACCTGCCTGCCGGGTTCCCGGACGTGGCCGGCGGGATCGACGCGATGCGCGCCATGGTGGAGTCCGGCTGCGACGTGATCGAGGTCGGCCTGCCCTACAGCGACCCGGTGATGGACGGTCCCACCATCCAGGCCGCGGCCCAGCAGGCGTTGGAGAACCATGTCCGCACCACCGACGTGCTGCGCACCGTGGAGGCGGTGGCAGCGACCGGAGCGCCGGTGCTGGTGATGACCTACTGGAACCCCGTCGAGCGCTACGGCGTGGACCGGTTCGCCGCCGACCTCGCCTCGGCGGGCGGGACCGGACTGATCACCCCCGACCTGGTCCCGGAGGAGGCCGAGGACTGGCTGGCCGCCGCCGACGCCCACGACCTGGACAAGGTCTTCCTGGTCGCGCCCTCCTCGTCCGACCAGCGACTCGCCTCCACCACCCGTGCCTGTCGCGGTTTCGTCTACGCCGCCGCGGTGATGGGGGTGACCGGGGCTCGTGCGACCACCAGCGACCTGGCCGGACCGCTGGTGCAGCGCACCCGTGCGGTCACCGATCTGCCGGTCGGTGTCGGCCTCGGGGTCTCCGACGGCGACCAGGCCGCCGAGGTCGGGGCGTACGCGGACGGCGTGATCGTCGGGTCCGCGTTCGTGCGCCCGCTGCTCGACGCCGGCTCCGACCGCTCGGCCGGACTGGCCGCGGTCGCCGCACTGGCCGAGGACCTCGCCGACGGCGTACGGCGTGCGCGGTAGCCTGACCGACGTGAACGACCTGTCCGTCCTCGACTTCATCCCGAGCCCGGGACAGGGAGTCTGGCACCTGGGGCCGCTGCCGATCCGCGCCTACGCGCTCTGCATCATCCTCGGCGTCATCGTTGCCATCTGGCTCGGCGATCGGCGCTGGCGGGCGCGCGGCGGCAGGGCCGGCCAGATCGGCGACATCGCGATCTGGGCGGTCCCGTTCGGTCTGGTCGGCGGACGCGTCTACCACGTGATCACCGACCCTGAGCTCTACTTCACCCAGGGACGCAACCCGGTCGCGGTGTTCTACGTCTGGCAGGGCGGCCTGGGCATCTGGGGAGCGATCGCCCTGGGCGCGCTGGGCGCCTGGATCGCGTGTCGTCGGTACGGCGTGAAGTTCGCTCCGCTGGCGGACGCGCTCGCGCCGGGGATCGTGATCGCCCAGGCGATCGGGCGGTGGGGCAACTGGTTCAACCAGGAGCTGTTCGGCAAGCCGACCACGCTGCCGTGGGGGCTGAAGATCGACCCGCAGTACCGTCCACCCGGCTACGAGCAGTACGCCACCTTCCAGCCCACCTTCCTCTACGAGTGCATCTGGGACCTCGGCGTGGCCGGGCTGGTGATCTGGGCCGACCGCCGGTTCAAGCTCGGCTTCGGCCGCGCATTCGCGCTCTACGTGATGGCCTACACGGTCGGACGCGGCTGGATCGAGTACCTCCGCATCGACCACGCCAACCACGTCCTCGGCCTGCGGCTGAACGACTGGACCTCGATCGGGGTGTTCCTCGCGGCGCTGATCTACTTCGTGGTCTCGCAGCGGCTGCACCCGGGCCGTGAGGAGCACGTGCTGCGCGAGCCGGCGCCGGCTCCCGCGTCCGACGACGAGGCCGCGACGACCGACGAGCACACCGGTCCCGACGCGGATGCGGCGAGCGGCTCCGAGGCGGACGGGCACGAGCCGTCGGAGGCCCGCGCGGGACCGCTCTCCGAACAAGGCTGAGCGCGATGGGCCCGGCGGCGCTGGCCCTGGTGCTGACCGCCGCGGTCGCCCACGCCTGCTGGAACTTCGCCTCCAAGCGCGTCGAGGCCGACCGGGTCGTGTTCGTCGCGCTGTATGTCGTCGCGTCGATGGCGCTGTGGGTGCCGGTCGGGGTGATCTGGGTGCTGGCGCGCGGCGAGCGCCCGCAGTGGAGCTGGCTGGCTGCGGCGGCGGTCTCTGCTGCCCTCCACGTCGTCTACAACCTCGTTCTCCAGCACGGCTACGCAGCCGGCGATCTGAACCTCGTCTACCCGCTGGCCCGCGGCATCGGGCCGCTGATCACGTTCGTGGTCGCGGTGACCCTGCTCGGGGAGAGCCCAGGTCTGCTGGGCGCCGCAGGGGCGGTGACGGTGGTCGCCGGCGTCCTCGTGATGACACTCGGACCCACGAGACGCTCGGTTCCCGCCGGCGCTGCCTGGGGCGTCGCCACCGGCCTGGTCATCGCGGTCTACACGCTGTGGGACCGGCACGCGGTCGTCGATCTTGCCGTGCCGCCGTTGCCGTACTTCTGCATCGGCCTGGTCCTGCAGGCGATCCCGCTGTCCTTGGCGGCTGCGGCCCCCTCCGCCCGGCGCACGCAGATGGGCGCACTGCTGACGACGTACCGCTGGGAGGTGCTGGCAGTGGCCGTGCTCTCACCGCTCTCGTACGTGCTGGTCCTGCAGGCGATGCGGCTGGCGCCGGTCGCTCTGGTCGCACCGGCCCGCGAGACCAGCATCGTGGTCGGCAGCCTGCTGGGCTGGTGGCTGCTTCGTGAGGCCGCAGGGGTACGGCGGCTCGCGGGGGCCGCCGCGGTGGTGGCCGGGATCGTCCTGATCGCCACAGGGTGAGCAACCGCTCAGGTGAGCCTGGCCTTCGGTGAAATAGTCGTCGGTTCGGACTAGTTTTCCCTTCATGAGCACCGACGCGACCAGCGCCGACGTACCGGACATCGAGCATGAGCACCCCGACGTCACCGGGGGCTGGCTGCGTCCTGCCGTGTTCGGGGCGATGGACGGGCTGGTGTCGAACCTCGCGCTGATCGCCGGCGTCGCCGGAGGGACCCGTGACGCGGCCGGCTCCACCGCGGTGGTGCTGGCCGGGCTGGCCGGCCTCGCGGCTGGTGCCTTCTCGATGGCGGCGGGGGAGTACACCTCGGTGGCCAGCCAGTCCGAGTCGGCGATGCGCGAGATCGACAAGGAGCGCGCGGAGATCGAGGCGAACCCCGAGGGGGAGATCCGCGAGCTCGCCGCGATGTACGTCGGGAAGGGCATCTCGGAGCGGCTCGCCCTGGAGATGGCCCGGCAGGTCCACGAGGACGTGGACATCGCGGTCGCGGTGCACGCCCGCGAGGAGCTCGGCGTCGATCCGGGCGACCTGGCCTCGCCGCTGCTGGCGGCGGTCTCGTCGTTCGTGTCCTTCGCGGTCGGCGCGTTCGTGCCCGTGCTGCCCTACCTGCTCGGCGCCACCACGCTGATCCCCGGCCTCGTGGTGACTCTGGTCGCGCTGTTCGTGTGCGGTGCGATCGTCACCAACGTCACCAACCGGGCCTGGTGGTACGGCGGGGCCCGGCAGATGCTGCTCGGCGGGATCGCCGCCGGACTCACCTACGGCTTCGGCACCCTCGTCGGCCGCGCCGGGCTGTAGCTCCCGCTGGCCGGGTGGGAGAGCCTCCGTGAGGCATGTTGGTCGACGTGGCGGCGCGTCCTCCCGTCGACGACGTGATCGCGCGAGCGCGGGCGCGTGTGCAGGCGACCGGGGCACGAGCGGACGCGGAGTCGATCCTCCGCGCTCGTGACGCGGACCGGCGGTGAGAGAGCGCGTCGTCTGCGACGCTCCGGCGTTGGTGCGCTTCGAAACCGCCAATGTTCTTCGCCGCCATGAACTCGCCGGACTGGCGAGCGCCGACCAGGCCGCCCAGGTGCACGCCGATCTCGGCGACCTCGATTTCGAGTCGTGGCCGCACGAGATCCTGGCGGGGCGCGCGTGGGAACTGCGCGCCAACCTCTCCGTCTACGACGCGAGCTACGTCGCGCTCGCCGAGCTCGTCGGCGCACCCTTGGTCGCCCTGGACCAGCGCATCGAACGCGCTCCGGGGCCGCGCTGCGAGGTGCGGACGCCACCAACGCCCGAAGCGGGTAAGTCGCCGCCGTCTCCCGGGATGTCCGACATGTGACATGCGCGTCTCGTCAGGTGGCCGGACGCGCCGTACTCTGGGGTAGCCTGACGTTCCCTGGGTCCGACCGGGTCACCGACGTCACGCCCGCACACGGGTCCACAAGGGACCACCCATGTCCCGCCGGGACCACCTGCTGACCGACAGTTCCTCGCCCCGCCCATGTAGTCCCCCACCGCCCCGCCCATGTAGTCCCCCACCGCCCCGCCCAGGGAGGATGCCGTGCCGTTCCCTCCGCCCGCCCCGGGCCACGCATTCCCGCCGCCCGCACCCTTGGCACAGACCGGACTGTGGGCGGGACCGCAACCCCAGGGGCTCTACGATCCGCGCTTCGAGCACGACGCCTGCGGTGTCGCGTTCGTCGCCACGCTCACCGGCGTCGCCAGCCACGACATCGTCACCAAAGCCATCACCGCGCTGCGCAACCTCGAGCACCGCGGCGCCACCGGCGCGGAGCCGGAGACCGGTGACGGGGCGGGAATCCTGCTCGGTGTCCCGGACCGGTTCCTGCGCGAGGTCACGGCGGATCTGGGCTTCGAGCTCCCTGCGCCGCACAGCTACGCCGTCGGCACCGCGTTCCTGCCCGGCGACGAGGACCAGGGCGCCAAGACCCGGCGCCGGGTGGAGGAGATCGCCGCCGAGGAGGGATTGACCGTCCTCGGGTGGCGCGACCTGCCGGTCGACCCGGAGGGCCTGGGGGTGACCGCGCTCAGCGTGATCCCGTCGTTCGCCCAGCTGTTCGTGACCGCTTCGAGCGGACGCCTGGTCGGCATGGCACTGGAGCGGCTGGCGTACTGCCTGCGCAAGCGCGCCGAGCACGAGACCGACGCCTACTTCCCGTCCCTGTCGTCGCGGACGCTGGTCTACAAGGGCATGCTCACCACCGAGCAGCTCGACAGCTTCTACCCCGATCTGCGCGACGAGCGGATGGAGTCGGCCGTCGCGGTGGTGCACTCCCGGTTCTCCACCAACACGTTCCCGAGCTGGCCGCTGTCGCACCCGTTCCGCTTCATCGCGCACAACGGCGAGATCAACACCGTGATGGGCAACCGCAACTGGATGCGCGCCCGCGAGGCGCTGCTGTCCAGTGAGCTGATCGGAGGTGACCTGACCCGGCTGTTCCCGGTGTGTACGCCGGGCGCGTCGGACTCTGCCTCGTTCGACGAGGTGCTCGAGCTGCTGCACCTGGCCGGCCGCACGCTCCCGCACGCCGTACTCATGATGATCCCGGAAGCCTGGGAGAACCACCAGGAGATGGATCCCGCGCGCCGGGCCTTCTACGAGTTCCACGCCTCGATGATGGAGCCCTGGGACGGGCCGGCGTGCGTGGTGTTCACCGACGGCACCCAGGTCGGCGCGGTGCTCGACCGCAACGGCCTGCGCCCGTCCCGCTACTGGGTCACCGACGACGGGCTGGTGGTGCTCGCCTCCGAGGTCGGTGTTCTCGACATCGACCCGGCGACCGTGGTCCGCAAGGGACGGCTGCAGCCGGGGCGGATGTTCCTGGTCGACACCGAGGAGCACCGGATCATCGAGGACGAGGAGGTCAAGGGCGAGCTGGCCGCCGAGCACCCCTACGACGAGTGGCTGCACGCCGGCAAGATCCATCTCGACGACCTGCCCGAGCGCGAGCACATCGTGCACACGCATGCCTCGGTCACCCGCCGCCAGCAGATCTTCGGCTACACCGAGGAGGAGAAGCGGGTCCTGCTGACCCCGATGGCCAAGACGGGCGCGGAGCCGATCGGGTCGATGGGCACCGACAGCCCGATCGCCGCCCTCTCGGACCGGCCCCGGCTGCTGTTCGACTACTTCGCGCAGCTGTTCGCCCAGGTCACCAACCCGCCCCTGGACGCGATCCGCGAAGAGCTGGTCACCTCGCTGGCCGGCACCATCGGGCCGGAGGCGAACCTGCTCGAACCCGCTCCCGCCGCCTGCCGGCAGGTGGTGCTGCCGTTCCCGGTGATCACCAACGACGACTTGGCCAAGATCCGGCACATCAACCGCGACGGCGACCTTCCCGGCTACGCCACGCACGTCTCCCGCGGGTTGTACGACGTGGAGGGCGGGGGAGCGGCGCTGGCCGCGAGACTCGACGAGATCTGCGCAGAGGTGTCGGAGGCGATCGCCGACGGCGCGCGGATCATCGTGCTCTCCGACCGGCACTCCACCGCCGATCTGGCCCCGATCCCGACCCTGCTGCTGACCGGTGCGGTGCACCACCACCTGGTTCGGGAGAAGACCCGCACCAGGGTCGGGCTGCTCGTGGAAGCAGGAGATGTGCGCGAAGTCCATCATGTCGCGCTGCTGATCGGCTACGGCGCCGCCGCCGTCAACCCCTACCTGGCGATGGAGGCCGTGGAGGACCTCGCCCGCGACGGCTACTACGTCACGCTCGACCCCGAGAAGGCGGTGGCCAACCTGGTCAAGGCTCTCGGCAAGGGCGTGCTCAAGGTGATGAGCAAGATGGGCGTGTCCACCGTCGCCTCCTACACCGGTGCGCAGATCTTCGAGGCGGTCGGGCTGTCCCAGCCGCTGGTGGACCGGTACTTCACCGGCACCACCAGCAAGCTCGGCGGCGTCGACATCGACGTGGTCGCCGAGGAGGTGGCCCGCAGGCACCGCAAGGCCTACCCGGTGGACGGCCTGCCGCCCGCGCACCGCAGGCTGGAGATCGGCGGGGAGTACCAGTGGCGCCGCGAGGGCGAACCGCACCTGTTCGACCCCGAGTCGGTGTTCCGACTCCAGCACTCCACCCGGGCCGGGCGCTATGACGTCTTCAAGGCCTACACCTCGAGGGTCAACGAGCAGTCCGAGCGGCTGATGACCCTGCGCGGCCTGTTCGGGCTGCGTGGCGGGGGGCAAGTGCGTCCCCCGGTCCCGATCGAGGAGGTGGAGCCGGTCGAGGAGATCGTCAGGCGGTTCTCCACCGGTGCGATGTCCTACGGCTCGATCAGCGCCGAGGCGCACGAGACGCTGGCCATCGCGATGAACCGGCTCGGCGGCAAGTCGAACACCGGGGAGGGCGGCGAGGACGCCGACCGGCTGCACGACCCGGAGCGGCGCAGCGCGATCAAGCAGGTGGCCTCCGGCCGGTTCGGGGTGACCGCGGAGTACCTCACCAACGCCGACGACCTGCAGATCAAGATGGCTCAGGGAGCCAAGCCGGGGGAGGGCGGCCAGCTGCCGGGCCACAAGGTGTACCCGTGGATCGCCGGCACCCGGCACAGCACACCCGGTGTCGGGCTGATCTCCCCGCCGCCGCATCACGACATCTACTCGATCGAGGACCTCAAGCAGCTCATCCACGACCTGAAGAACGCCAACCCGCAGGCGCGTGTGCACGTGAAGCTGGTCGCCGAGGTCGGTGTCGGCACGGTCGCGGCCGGCGTGGCCAAGGCGAAGGCGGACGTCGTACTCATCTCCGGCCACGACGGCGGGACCGGCGCGGCCCCGCTGACCTCGCTCAAGCACGCCGGCGGGCCGTGGGAGCTCGGGCTCGCGGAGACGCAGCAGACGCTGTTGCTGAACGGGCTGCGCGAGCGGATCGTGGTGCAGACCGACGGCCAGCTCAAGACCGGCCGCGACGTGGTGATCGCCGCCCTGCTCGGCGCCGAGGAGTTCGGCTTCGCGACCGCGCCGCTGGTGGTCTCCGGCTGCATCATGATGCGTGTCTGCCACCTGGACACCTGCCCGGTCGGTGTCGCCACCCAGAACCCGGTGCTGCGCGAGCGGTACGCCGGCAAGGCCGAGTACGTCGTGAACTTCTTCCGCTTCATCGCCGAGGAGGTGCGCGAGCTGCTCGCCGAGCTCGGGTTCCGCAGCCTGGAGGAGGCCGTCGGGCACGCCGAGCTGATAGACGCCGGGCGCGCTGTCCGGCACTGGAAGGCCGCGGGTCTCGACCTGACCCCGCTCCTGCACGTGCCCGAGCTGCCGCCCGGGGCTGCTCGCCACCACACCACCTCGCAGGACCACGGCCTGGACCGGGCGCTCGACAACCAGCTGCTCGAGCTGGCCGCACCGGCGCTCGAGCGCGGCGACCCGGTGCGGGCCCAGCTGGAGATCCGCAACGTGAACCGCACCGTTGGCACCATCCTCGGCCATGAGGTGACCAAGAGGTACGCCGGACAGGGCCTGCCCGACGGCACGATCGACCTGACGTTCACCGGCTCGGCCGGCCAGTCCTTCGGCGCGTTCGTGCCCGCCGGCATCACGTTGCGGCTCGAGGGCGACGCCAACGACTACCTGGGCAAGGGGCTGTCCGGCGGCCGTCTGGTGGTCCGCCCGGACCGCGCCGCGACGTTCGCCGCCGAACGGCAGATCATCGCCGGCAACGTGGTCGGCTACGGAGCCACCTCCGGGGAGATCTTCCTGCGTGGCCAGGTCGGCGAGCGTTTCTGCGTGCGCAACTCCGGCGCCACCGCGGTCGTCGAAGGCGTCGGCGACCACGGATGCGAGTACATGACCGGGGGACGGGTCGTGGTGCTCGGCCCGACTGGACGCAACTTCGCCGCCGGCATGTCCGGCGGGGTTGCCTACGTGCTCGACCTCGAGGAGCGTCGGGTCAACCCCGAGCTGGTCGAGCTGGCCCCGGTCGACGGCACGGCCGCCGACGAGCTCGCGCGGCTGGTACGCCGTCACCTCGAGGAGACCGGGTCGACGGTCGCCGAGGCCCTGTTGGCCGACTGGGCCGGCCCTCGAGGGGCCGTGAGCCGCTTCACCGAGGTGATGCCGACCGACTTCAAGCGGGTGGTCGCGGTGAAGCAGGAGGCGGAGGCCGAGGGGCTCTCCGACGACGAGGCCGCCACCAAGATGATGGAGACGTTGCATGGCTGACCCGAAGGGCTTTCTCAACCACGGTCGTGAGGTCGCGCAGCGACGTCCGGTCGAGGAGCGGGTGAACGACTGGGCGGAGGTCTACCCCGACAGCGCCGGACGCGCGCTGCTGCCGATCATCGCCGAGCAGGCCGGCCGGTGCATGGACTGCGGCATCCCGTTCTGCCACCAGGGCTGCCCGCTCGGCAACATCATCCCCGAGTGGAACGACCTGGTCTGGCGTGACGACTGGGACGGGGCGAGTGAGCGGCTGCACGCGACCAACAACTTCCCCGAGTTCACCGGCCGGCTCTGCCCTGCGCCGTGCGAGACCGCGTGCGTGCTCGGGATCAACCAGGACCCGGTCACCATCAAGAACGTCGAGGTCGCCATCGCGGACAAGGCCTGGGACTCCGGGTTCGTGCGGCCGCAGCCACCGGAGTGGCTGACCGGACGCACCGTCGCCGTCGTCGGCTCCGGCCCCGCCGGACTGGCCGCCGCCCAGCAGCTCACCCGCGCCGGTCACACGGTCGCGGTCTACGAGCGTGCCGACAAGCCTGGTGGGCTGCTGCGCTACGGGATCCCCGAGTTCAAGATGGAGAAGAGGTACCTCGACCGCCGGCTGGACCAGATGCGTCGCGAGGGAACCGTGTTCCGCACCGGTGTCGAGGTCGGCACCGACGTGACCGGACCGCAGCTCGCCGCCAGGTTCGACGCCGTGGTGCTCGCGGTCGGCTCGACGGTTCCTCGTGACCTGCCGATCCCGGGTCGCGAGCTCGCCGGCATCCATCAGGCTATGGAGTACCTGCCCCAGTCCAACCGGGCCTCGCTCGGCGAAGACGTCGACGGCCAGATCACCGCCGCCGGCAAGCACGTGGTGATCATCGGCGGCGGCGACACCGGCGCCGACTGTCTCGGCACCGCCCACCGGCAGCATCCTGCGTCGGTGACGCAGCTGGAGATCATGGGCCGGCCGGGCGAGGACCGTCCTGCGCACCAGCCGTGGCCGACGTACCCGATGATTCTCCGAGCCTCGGCCGCCCACGAGGAGGGCGGCGAGCGCACCTACGCGGTCTCCACCAAGGAGTTCCTGGAGGACGAGTCCGGTCATGTGCGCGCTCTGCGCCTGGTCGAGGTCGAGTTCCAGGACGGGAAGTTCGCCGACGTGCCCGGCACCGAGCGGGAGATCCCGGCGGACCTGGTGCTGTTCGCGATGGGGTTCACCGGCCCGGAGCAGGACGGAGTCGTCGCGCAACTGGCGGTCGACCTCGACGAACGGGGCAACATCCGCAGGGACACGGCGTACGCCACCTCCCGGCCGGGCATCTTCGTCGCCGGCGACGCGGGCCGCGGCCAGTCGCTGATCGTGTGGGCGATCGCCGAAGGCCGTTCTGCCGCCGCCGCCGTCGACACCCACCTGCGCGGCGCGACCACCTTGCCGGCGCCGATCCCGCCCACGGAGCGTCCCCTCGCCGTGTGAGGAATCAGCTTCCAGCTTGCTCTTCACAGAATCTGTCCTGCCGTCACTATTGACATCATGGGAGGGGGGCGGGGTGATGCTCGTTCTATTGTGTCGATGTCGGCGCTGGCCACTGCTGTGCTTACGGGTGCGATGCTTGTTCTGTCAGCGTCAGTACCAGTAGATGCAGCAGGACGACTTCCAGGTCCGCATCGCCCCGCAGACTATGATGCGGCCGTGACCACGACTGCAAGCTCAGGGAGCGACCAATGAACATGCCCACCAGCGAGCGCGCCGGCAATTGAGCCTGCTTGGTCGCGCCGTCGCCCGCAACGTACGAGGCCACCCCGGCAGACTCCGGCTACTGCACTACAACCAGACGCACTCGCTCAACGGTTCGCAGATGATCACCAAGCCGGGGTTCACCACGTCCACGTCGCTGAAACTGCTCGAGGCCGAGGGCAGTCTCCTGCATGGAAGCCATACGACTGAAGGCGAAGTCGTCAGTGGCACGACTGATTGCACATCCAAGAGCAGCCTCTCAGCGAATGGCACCTGGCATCCATGGGGGACGAACGGCTACAAGTCCTACTCCAAGGACTATGACAACCACGCCAACGTTGTCGAAGTTTCATGGGAGAAGGGCACTTACCCGGGATATTGGCACGTCTTCCAGAAGTCACTGATCGCCCATGATGCCGACGGAAACAACTACTACGACTTCACGTCCGTCACCTACATGTTCGAGAAGTCCGTGGACAGCGGCTACCACACAGGATGACCGGCCGAGAGCCCCGTACGCGGAGGCCCACCCACTACGGTCCTTCTGGTCCCATAAATCCCGGAGACCAAGGCGACCAGAAACCCGCCGGCCGGAGCCCACATCCAGTCAGTGCGTGGCTCATCCGTGAGATCGATGAGGCGGCCACGTTACGATCTGGCGAGACCGAGCCGATGCCGCTGGCCGAGGACGACACTTGGTCAATGTTCCTCGACAACGGGAGGGACAACCCCACCGCTACCGGCCGGTTCTCGGAGTTAGTCGCCAAGGCGAATTCGGGGGGCGCGACCGAGGCGTTCGTCTGGCGACCAACCCGGCGGACCTACGAGAGCCTGGACCTTGAGGCGGCGAGGGTTGAGGGTCCGAGCAGCGGCACGGGGCGATTTCTCTGACCTGAAGTGTGCTACGTTTGCTACATGAGGACGATCAGTCACCGCGAGCTGCGAAACAACAGTAGCGCCGTGCTTCGTGAGATCGAGAACGGCGAGTCGGTTGCCGTCACGAACAGGGGCGAGGTGGTCGCCACACTCGTTCCGGCCGAGGCGGGGGCAGATCTGCGCTGCGTTCGTCCGGCCAAGAGGCGTCCCGACTTCTCGGGCAAGTCCCGTCGGACGATCGCCGAACCCTCCGCGGTGACATTGGACGAACTGCGTGGCGACCGTTGACGACGATGTACCTCGACACCTCGGCGGCAGTGAAGTTGTTGGTGGAGGAGGCTGAATCGGTAGCGTTCGCACGTCTGATGGACGATCCGCAGACGACGTGGGTCTCGAGCGTGCTGTTGGAGTGCGAGATGCGTCGTTTTGCGGTGCGCCACGACCTTCCGCAAGTCGAGGTGACCGACGTGCTGGACGCGGTGTCGTTGTACGACATGCCGCGCAGCCTCTTCTACGAGGCTGGCATCCTTGCCGGCAAAACGCTTCGATCACTCGACGCCCTGCATCTCGTGTCCAGCATCCGCATCGGTGCGGATGCGGTGGCGACCTACGACGCCCGCATGCAGGAGGCTGCCGGCGATCTCGGGCTCACCGTCGTGGCCGTGCCGTGAGGGCTGTCGCAGGCTGCTGCCGACCGGCGGTTTACCAGGGGATGCAGGGTTTCTGCCGCTCCCCGCGCGGTTGGTCCCCGTGGGGAGCGGCAAAGTTCCGGCATCCCCCGGTAATCAGCACCGCCCATGTCGGGAATTGGAACGATCCAGTCTCCCCGGAGTAGGGTTCCACCACGTGAGACGAGCGAAGATCATGTGCACGCTGGGCCCCGCCACCGAGAGCGCCGAGCGGATCAACGCACTCGTGGACGCCGGGATGGACGTGGCGAGGCTGAACCTGTCGCACGGCTCGCACACGGACCATGAACGGGTCTACCGGCTGGTTCGGGACGCCTCCGACCGAAGTGGCCACGGCGTGGGCATCGTCGCGGACCTGCAAGGCCCGAAGATCCGGCTCGGCATGGTCGAGCACGGCCCGCGTCTGCTCGAGGAGGGCACCTCGTTCACGATCACCACGCGCGAGGTCGCCGGCAACTCCGAGGTGTGCTCGACCACCTACGAAGGTCTTCCGGGTGATGTCGCGCCGGGCGACCAGATCCTGATCGACGACGGCCGGGTCCGTCTGGAGGTGGTCGACACCGACGACACCGACGTCCGCACCCGGGTGGTGGTGCCCGGCCCGATCAGCGACCACAAGGGGATCAACCTGCCCGGCGTCGCGGTGTCGGTGCCGGCGCTGTCGGCCAAGGACGAGGAGGACCTGCGCTGGGCGCTCCACCTGACCGTCGACTTCGTGGCGCTGTCGTTCGTCCGCTCCGCCGAGGACGTCGAGGACGTGCGCCGGATCATGCGCGAGGAGAACGTGCTGCTGCCGGTGATCGCCAAGATCGAGAAGCCGCAGGCGATCGAGAACATCGAGGCGATCGTCGACGCGTTCGACGGGTTCATGGTCGCGCGCGGAGACCTCGGCGTGGAGTGTCCGCTGGAGGACGTGCCGTTCCTGCAGAAGCACGTCATCGACGTGTCCCGCCGGCACGCCAAGCCGGTGATCGTGGCGACCCAGATGCTGGACTCGATGATCTCCTCCCCGCGGCCGACGCGGGCCGAGGCCTCCGACGTCGCCAACGCGGTGCTCGACGGCGCGGACGCAGTGATGCTGTCCGGCGAGACGAGCGTCGGCAGGTATCCCGTCGAGACCGTCGAGACGATGGCGCGGATCATCTCCTCCACCGAGGACCACGGGCTCGCCCGGATGACCGCCATCGACTGGCAGCCCCGCACCCGCGGCGGGGTGATCGCCAAGGCGGCCGCCGAGGTCGCCGAGCGGGTCGGCGCGAAGTACCTCGTCGCGTTCACCCAGAGCGGAGACTCCGCTCGCCGGCTCTCCCGCTACCGCGGCCCGATCCCGATGCTCGCGTTCACCCCGGTCGACGCGGTGCGCTCCCAGCTCGCGCTCTCCTGGGGCATCGAGACGTTCAAGGCGCCGCCGGTGGAGCACACCGACGAGATGGTGCGGCAGGTCGACGAGCATCTGCTGAGGATCTCGCGGGTCACCGAGGGGGACCTGGTGGTGATCATCGCCGGCAGCCCCCCGGGGATCGCCGGCTCCACCAACGCGCTCCGGATCCACCGCATGGGCGACGCCTTGCACGAGGTCGCGCCGGCATATCGCAGTTCCCCGTGATGTCAGGCGGACCATGCCCGTAGGCGACGACCGGTCCGACTTGTGCCGGGTGTGGGAGTCGAACCCACACGCCCTTGCGGGCAGCGGTGTTTGAGACCGCCCTGTCTACCTGTTCCAGCAACCCGGCTTGATCGGGGACCAACCCTAGACGATCGCCGCTGTGGCCGCGCGGCTGGTGGAAGAGCCCCGTCCGCGCGCCGTTTCACGGGTGAAATCGGAGGTTCGCGACCGTACAGGTCACGAAATGACAACGACCAGCGGACTATTTGTGCTCAGGTACCCGACAGGAGCCCGGATTGCCGCTAGGTTCTCCCCAACATCAATGCGGTGCCCAGGCGCTGGAGCGCCCGAGGGGGGAACGCCGCCCGAGCTGTTCATGACGGAGGCTTCATGACTCGCCCAACCCGCATCTGGCGCGCTGCAGTGCTGCTCGCGTCCGCGTCGCTGGCGCTGACTGCCTGTGGCAGCAACACGACCGGCAATGCGACGAAACAGAAGTCGAGCGCGGCTCCTGCCGCCGAATCGAGCTCGCCGACCGCGGTGAAGAAGGGCGATGGCGTCCTCACCGTCGGCACCCTGCTGCCGCAGACCGGTGACCTCGCCTTCCTCGGCCCGCCGGAGTTCGCCGGTGTGGACACCGCCGTCAACGACATCAACGCAGCCGGCGGAGTGCTCGGGAAGCCGGTCGTCCAGCACAAGGCCGACTCCGGTGACGGCACCCCCGACATCGCCGGGTCCGAGGTCGACAAGCTGCTCGCCGCCAACGCCGACGTGATCGTCGGCGCGGCTGCCTCCGGCGTGTCGTTGTCGGTGATCAACAAGATCACCGACGCAGGTGTGGTCGAGTTCTCTCCGGCGAACACCTCCCCGGCATTCGACGACCCGAAGACCGACCCGCACAACCTGTACTTCCGCACGTCGCCGTCCGACGTGCTGCAGGGTGCGGTCCTCGCGAACATGGTGATCGACGACGGACACAACAACGTCGCCATCCTGGCCCGCCAGGACTCGTACGGCGAGCTGCTGGCCAAGCAGGCAGCCAAGGGCATCAAGGCCGGCGGCGGCGACGTGGTCAAGAAGATCCTGTACGCCGCGGACGCGACCAACTTCACCGCAGAGGTGAACGAGATCGCCGCCACCCACCCGGACGCCGTCATCGTGATCGGCTTCAACGAGACCACCAAGATCATCCCGACGATGATCGCCAAGGGCATCGGCCCGCAGGACCAGCAGATCTACTTCACCGACGGCAACACCGCCGACTACTCCGGTGTGCTGCCGAAGGGCACGCTGACCGGCGTCAAGGCGACGTACCCGGGCGCGGAGCTGACCAAGGCGTTCAAGAAGCGGCTGCTGCAGACCAACCCGAAGCTGAAGGACTTCACCTACGGTCCGGAGTCCTACGACGCGACCACGATGGTGGCCCTGGCAGCCACCATGGCCGGCAGCGACGACCCGACTACGTTCGCCCCGGACATCATCAAGATCTCCAAGGACGGCACGCAGTGCACCAGCTTCAAGCAGTGCGCGGGTCTGCTCAAGCAGGGCAAGGACATCGACTACCAAGGCGTGTCCGGCCCCTGCGACCTGGGAGACACCGGTAGCCCTGTCAAGGCGACCATCGGGATCTTCCAGTACGGCGCAGACAACACCTACCACAACGTCAAGTACGTCACCGGTGTGATCTGATCGCTCATCCGTTGAGTGGGGCCCCCGGTCGACGACCGGGGGCCCCACTTCGTTGCGAACGAGACCCAGCTCAACGGGTCAGGCCTTGGCGAGGGTGCCGAGGTAGAGCTGGATCACCTTCGGGTCGTTGATCAGGTCGCGGCCGCTGGCGGTGTAGGCGTTGCGGCCCTGGTCGAGCACGTAGCCGCGGTCGCAGATCTGCAGGCAGCGGCGGGCGTTCTGCTCGACCATGATCACCGAGACGCCGGCCCGGTTGATCCGTCTGGTCTGCACGAACACCTCGTCCTGCAGCACCGGGGACAGACCGGCGGACGGCTCGTCGAGCAGCAGCACCGACGGCTCCATCATCAGCGCCCTGCCCATCGCCACCATCTGGCGCTCGCCGCCGGACAGCGAGCCGGCGCGCTGCGAGCGACGGTCCAGCAACGCCGGGAACAGCTCGCCGACGAACTCGAAGCGCTTCCGGAACGACTTGGGCCGCTGGTAGACGCCCATCTCCAGGTTCTCCTGGATGGTCAGGCTGGGGAACACGTTGTTGGTCTGCGGCACGAAGCCGATGCCCGCGGTGACCAGCGCGTCCGCGCGCGTGTTGGTGATGTCCCGGCCCTTCAGGGTCACCGTTCCCGAGGTGATCTTGACCAGGCCGAACAGCGCCTTGAGCAGAGTCGACTTGCCGGCGCCGTTGGGCCCGATGATCCCGACCAGCTCGTTCTCCTTGCAGTAGAGATCCGAGCCGTTGAGGATGTTGACTCCCGGCAGGTAGCCGGCGATCAGGTTGTCGGCCCTGAGGACGGAGCCCTCGGCGGCCTTCAGGTGCTCGCTGCGGTCCACAGCGTCGACGGCGGTCTCACTCATGGCTCTCACCCTCCAGGCCGGTATCGTCCCCCGCCACCCCTGCCCTGGCTGGGGCGTGCTCCTGCTCGCGTTCGGCCTCCACGTTCGCCTCGGCGAGGATCTGCTCCTCCAGCTCGACGCTGAGGTCCTGGTCGTGGTGCGAGCCCAGGTAGGCGTCCACCACCCGCTGGTCGGCCATCACCGAGTCCGCAGGACCCTCGGCGATCACCTGGCCCTGGGCCATCACGATCACCCAGTCGGAGATCTCCCGGACCATGTCCATGTCGTGCTCGACGAACAGGACGGTGCGTCCCTCGTCGCGCAGCGACTTCACGTGATCGAGCAGCGACTGCTTGAGAGCCGGGTTGACGCCTGCCATCGGCTCGTCGAGCATCACCAGCTCCGGGTCGGCCATCAGCGCGCGCGCCATCTCCAGGAGCTTGCGCTGCCCGCCGGACAACGTGCCGGCGAAGTCGTCGCGCTTGGCGGCGAGCATGAAGCGCTCGAGCAGCGCGTCTGCCTTCTCGGTGACCTGCTTCTCCTGGCCGCCCCAGACGTGGAAGAGCCCGGCCAGCAGGTGTTCGCCGGTCTGGCCGGTCGCGCCCAGCCGCATGTTCTCCAGCACCGGCAGCTTCGCGAGCACCTTGGTGAGCTGGAAGGTGCGGATCATCCCCATCCGGGCGACCCGGTAGGCGGGCACGCCGGCCAGCGGCCGGCCGTTGAACGACCAGCTGCCGGTCTGCGGCTTGTCGAAGCCGGTCAGCAGGTTGAAGAACGTCGTCTTCCCGGCCCCGTTGGGGCCGATGAGAGCGGTGATCACCCCGCGCTGGATCTCCACGTGCTCGACGTCGACCGCACGCAGACCGCCGAAGGCCCTGGTGACGTGGTCGACGACCACGATCGGGTCCGGCTTGCTGGATCCTGGTTCGTGCGCGGCGTCGACGAGGGCAGCGCGCGCGGCAGATACGTCGACGGTGGGCGTGGGTACTGTCTCAGCGGGCATCGATGGCCAGCTCCCTTCGGTCCCCGAAGATTCCTTGCGGTCGGTAGATCATCAACAGCATCAGCGCCAACCCCATCACGATCAGCCGCATGAGGCTCGCCTGCTCGTTGGTCATCAGCCACGTCGGCATGATCGGGTTGTCACCCGCGGTCATCGCCGAGAACACCAGGTCCAAGAAGCTGATCAGGAACCAGAAGATGATCGAGCCGACCACCGGTCCGAGCACGCGGGCCGCACCGCCCAGCAGCAGCACCGTGTAGGCGAAGAACGTCGTGTCGGTGGCCACCCAGGTCGGGTTCATGTTGGTGTGCTGCAACGCGACGTAGAAGCCCGCCAGCGCCCCGAACAGGCCGCCGAGGATCAGCGACTGCATCTTGTAGAGGTATACGTTCTTGCCGAGGCTGCGCACGGCGTCCTCGTCCTCGCGGATTCCCTTGAGCACGCGCCCCCAGGGGCTGCGCATCAGCAGGTAGACGAGCACGCAGCCGATCGCCACCAGCACCCAGCCGGTGGACAGCAGCCAGAAGTCGTAGGGCCGCCAGGACACGATCCCGAGATTGATCGTCCCGGTGAACGGGTTGGCGTGCGAGAAGGCGGCCTCGAAGTGGATCAAGCCGTCCTGCCCGCCGAAGTACTTCAGCAGGGTGACCGATCCGAACGTGTATCTGCAGATCTCCGAGGCGGCGATCGTGACGATCGCCAGATAGTCCGCGCGCAGCCGCAGCGTCGGGACGCCGAGGATCAGCGCGAGGATCACCGTGAAGAACAGCCCCGCGAGCAGCGCCAGCCAGAACGGCAGGTTCCAGGTGGCCACGAACGAGGCCATCACGTAGCCCCCGACCGCCATGAACCCCGCCTGGCCGAAGTTGAGCAGTCCGGTGTAGCCGAAGTTGATGTTCAGGCCGATCGCGGCGAGGGCGTAGACGACGGCGGTGGGGCCGAGGCCCTGCTGCAGCGCCTGGCTGATCAGGTTCGGGATGTCCATTGATGTCTCTCCTTCTCCGTGCCCTGACGGCCTAACCGACCCGCTCGCGGCGACCGAGCAGTCCTTGTGGCCGGACCAGCAGCACCAGGATGAGTACGACGAGTGCTCCCACGAACTTCAGCTCCGCGGGAATGAACAACGTGGACACCTCGATGAAGATGCCGATGATGAACGAGCCGACCAGCGCCCCCCAGACGCTGCCGAGGCCGCCGAGCACGACCGCGGCGAAGACCAGCAGCAGGATCTTGAAGCCGATCTGGTAGTCGAACCCCTGGGTCATGCCCAACAGCACGCCGGACAGACCGGCCAGGCCGGCGCCGACCGTCCAGACCACCGAGATCACCCGGTCGACGTTGATGCCCGAGGAGGCGGCGAGTGCGGGGTTGTCGGCGACCGCGCGGGTGGCCTTGCCGATCTTGGTCTTCTGCACCGCCAGCGAGATCAGCACGAGCACGATCGCCGAGAAGACGATGACCCCGATGTCCTTGGGAGTCATCAGGAACGGCCCGAGCTGGTAGGGCTGCGGGCTGGTCCACTGCGAGTAGTTGTGGTTGGCCGCCCCGGCGAAGTACTGGTAGACGTTGCGCAGGAAGATCGACAAGCCGATCGAGACGATCATGGCGGCGATCAGGCCCACGCCCTTGCGGCGCAGCGGCCCCCACAGCAGCTTGTCCTGGGCCCAGCCGAACAGCGTGGACAGCACCACGGCGGTGACGACGCCACTGACCATGGTGATGTTCATGCCGCCGAGGTTCACGTCTCCGGGCAGCGAGTCGATGAAGAACGCCGCCATCGCGCCGAAGGTGATCAGCTCGCCGTGCGCGAAGTTCACCAGGCCCGTCGTACCGAAGATCATCGACAGGCCGAGCGAGGCCATGGCGAGCAGCAGCGAGAACACCACCCCGCCGATGGCGAGCTGGATGCCTTGGATCACCTTGCCGGTGTGGTTGGTGTTGTCGTTGGCGATCGGGAAGGCCAACGAGACGTCGGCGTCCAGCTTCAGCCGGACCTTCAGCGACACCTGCTTGGGGTTGCGCAGGGCCGCGCCCTCCGGAAGCGTCTTGGTGTCGATGTGGATCGTGAACGTCTTGCCGAGGTTGTCGATGGACTTGCCGGGCAGTGCGATGTCGAACTCACCGGTCTTGTCACTCGTGCCCGAGGCGACCACCTTGCCCGAGGAGTCCTTGACGGTGATCTTCACGTTCGGGACCGGTTTGGCCGGATCGACACGTTTGTCGAGCATGCACCCCTGGAAGTGGATCGTGTCGTCGTTGCGGGGTGGCGGTTCCACACAGGTCTTCGAGGCGGCCTGTGACGGGGTTGCCCCGGACGCGCCTGCCGCCCCGCCGCCGACCAGCAGCGCCACCGCCGCGAGGAGCAGGGCCATCAGCGTCACGGGTCTCGGTAAGGATCCGGACCGTCGCAGGGTCGGTCGAGGGGGGACGATCATGGGACTCCTGTCGCCTCGGCTACGGCAGCGTGCTGGCGGGGACTATAGCGTCACGGTGACCTGGCTCACACCGTGAACACGGGCAAAGCCCTGTGGCCACGGCGTACGCACAGCTCCCCACCGCCCCCGGCAAACGAACACCCTAGGCGGAACCGAGCCGCTGCGGGGGCCGCTGAGGCAACAATGCGGCAACATACTGGGCAGTAACCAAGGTTTTCCCCAGTCGGACGGGTCCCGGCCTACCCAACCCACCTGGCGTGGGCGTAGCCTCTGTGCCGGTCGAACGCCGACCCGAACCCACCACCAAGAGGTGTGCCGTGTCCCGCAATGCGGTGCTGGTGCGCGACGCCGTCCCGGAGGACGTCGAGGCGCTCTACGAGGTATGGGCCCAGGCACCCGGACAGCACACCCACGAGCGCGACTGTGGCCGCCTCGGCGACGGGCGGAGCGCCGTCGACGCCGCGGACGTCACCAGGGCCTCGGTGGCCCAGATCGCCGCCGACCCCGACCAACGGCTTCTGGTCGCGGTGATCGGGCAACGCACCGTCGGCGCGGTCCACCTGATCCGGGCGCCACTGTCACCCATCGGCGACGCGGCAGCCGTCCACGTCGCGCACCTGCACGTGTTGGACAGCCATCGTCGCCTCGGAGTCGGCCATGCGCTGATGGAGGCCACCGTCTCGTGGGCCGAGGAGAAGGACATCGAGCACGTCCTCGCCGCGGCGTCGGTGAGCTCTCGCGACGCGAACCGGTTCATGGCCCGGCTGGGACTGGGGCAGGTGGCGGTGATCCGCGCCGCCTCCGTCGGGACGCTGCGGGCCAAGCTCCCCGCGGACCGGCCGACCGCGGCGCGCGTGGGCGCCGTGCAACGGCCGCCTCACGGCCATCGCAGCATCGGCGCGGTGCTGGCACAGCGTCGCTCGCAACGTCGATCGGAGGGGCGCACCCGGACGATCCAACCGGGGGCCGGCTGATCCCCGCTGGCGGGACCCCGGGTGTCGGAGCAGCCGGTTAGAGTCACCCACGTGCCTGCCGCCGAACCTCCCGCTGCGCCTCCGGACCTGACCATGGACCGTCCCCGGTTGCTCCTCCTCGACGGCCACTCCCTGGCCTACCGGGCTTTCTTCGCGCTGCCGGTGGAGAACTTCTCCACCACCACGGGGCAGCCGACCAACGCGGTCTACGGCTTCACCTCGATGCTGATCAACGTGCTGCGCGACGAGGAGCCCACCCATGTCGGGGTGGCCTTCGACAAGTCGCGGCAGACCTTCCGGCTCGCTGAGTACCCGGACTACAAGGCCAAGCGCAACAAGACCCCCGACGAGTTCGGCAGCCAGCTGCCGCTGATCCAGGAGGTCCTCGACGCGCTGAGGATCAAGCATCTGCAGCTCGAGGGCTACGAGGCCGACGACATCATCGCCACGCTGACCACGCAGGCTGTCGGCGAGGGGTTCGAGGTGCTGATCCTGACCGGCGACCGCGACTCCCTGCAGCTCGTGTCCGCCGACGCGACCGTCCTCTACCCGATGCGGGGGGTCTCCGAGCTGTCCCGGATGACGCCGGAGGCGGTCGAGGAGAAGTACGGCGTCCCGCCCGGGCGCTACCCGGAGCTGGCCGCCCTGGTCGGCGAGACGTCGGACAACCTGCCCGGCGTGCCCGGCGTCGGTGCCGGGTACGCCGCCAAGTGGATCAACCAGTACGACGGTCTCGACAACGTCATCGCGCGTGCCGACGAGATCACCGGCAAGAAGGGCGAGGCCCTCCGGGGGCACCTCGGCGACGTGATCCGCA
This sequence comes from Nocardioidaceae bacterium, assembly GCA_035690495.1. Classification (GTDB taxonomy): domain Bacteria; phylum Actinomycetota; class Actinomycetes; order Propionibacteriales; family Nocardioidaceae; genus DASSKK01. Next base: position 181,031 of record DASSKK010000081.1, read on the forward strand.
ACCGCCACCTCAATGCGCTGGTGTGCGACCTCGGCCTTTCCCTGGCCCCCACGGATCTCGCCAAGCAGCCCTGGGACCGCCAGGAGGTGCACACGCTGTTCGACAGCCTCGAGTTCCGGGTGCTGCGCGACCGGCTGTTCGCCACCTTGGAGTCCGAGGAGGAGATCGAGGAGGGCGGCTTCGAGCTCGACGGCTGCCGGCTGGAGCCGGGCCAGCTTGCCGGCTGGCTGCAGGCCCATGGGGCGATCGAGACCCGTGTCGGCCTGCACGTGCAGGGCAGCTGGCGCGCCGGCTCCGGCGATGTGTACGGCTTTGCACTCGCCGCACCGGACGGGTCGGCCGCCTGGCTCGACGTCGAGCAGGTCACCCCGGAGGACGACGAGGTCGTCGCTCGCTGGCTGGGTGACGACCAGGCGCGCAAGGTGCTGCACGACGCCAAGGGCCCGATGGTGGCGATGGCCGCGCGAGGTTGGACGCTTGCCGGACTCGAGCGGGACACGGCGCTGTCGGCGTACCTCGCCCGCCCCGACCAGCGCTCCTACGACCTCGCGGACCTGACGCTGCGCTATCTCAAGCGCGAGCTGAAGTCCGACAGCGCGCCGGCGGACGAGGGCCAGCTGAGCTTCGACTCGGTGGGCGACGAGTCGGCGGGACAGTCCGCGATGCTGCAGGCACGCGCCGTGCTCGACCTGGCCGCCGCTCTCGACGACGAGCTCGAGGAACGCGGCGGCACCTCCCTGCTCGCCGATGTCGAGCTTCCCCTGGTGGACGTGCTCGCGCAGATGGAGCGGGTCGGTGTCGCCGTCGACGTCGGACAGCTGGAGTCACTGGAGGCGCACTTCGCCGGGGAGGTGAAGAAGGCTGCCGACGAGGCTTTCTCGGTGATCGGCAAGGAGATCAACCTCGGCTCACCCAAGCAGCTGCAGGTCGTCTTGTTCGACGAGCTCGAGATGCCGAAGACCAAGCGCACCAAGACCGGCTACACCACCGACGCGGACGCCCTGCAGCAGCTCTACGTCAAGACCGACCATCCGTTCCTGCTGGCGTTGCTGCGCCACCGCGACGTCTCCCGGTTGCGGCAGACCGTGGAGGGGTTGCTCAAGACCGTCGCCTCCGACACCCGGATCCACACCACGTTCAACCAGCTCATCGCCGCCACCGGTCGGCTGTCGTCGACGGACCCGAACCTGCAGAACATCCCGGTCCGCACCGAGGAGGGACGCCGGATCCGCGAGGCCTTCGTGGTCGGCGCCGGGTTCGAGTCGCTGCTCACCGCCGACTACAGCCAGATCGAGATGCGGATCATGGCCCACCTGTCCGAGGACGCCCTGCTGATCGAGGCCTTCCGGTCCGGCCGTGACTTCCACGCGATGACCGCCTCCCGCGTCTTCGGGGTCGATCCGGGCGAGGTGACGCCGGAGATGCGCGCCAAGATCAAGGCGATGAACTACGGCCTTGCCTACGGGCTGTCCGCCTACGGGCTCTCCCAGCAGCTCGGCATCGACGCGACCGAAGCCCGCGGCCTCATGGACGAGTACTTCTTGACCTTCGGTGGCGTGCGGGACTATCTGTCCGGCATCGTCGACGAGGCACGCCGCACCGGCTTCACCGAGACGATCATGGGCCGCCGCCGCTACCTGCCCGACCTGACCAGCGACAACCGGCAGCGCCGCGAGATGGCCGAGCGGATGGCGCTCAACGCACCCATCCAGGGATCCGCCGCCGACATCATCAAGGTGGCGATGCTCGGTGTCGACCGCGCGCTGAAGGACGCCGCACTGACGTCGCGGATGCTGCTGCAGGTGCACGACGAGCTGGTCTTCGAGGTCGCCCCCGGCGAGGCCGCCATGCTCGAGGACCTCGTCCGCCGGCAGATGGGTGCCGCCGCCACGTTGACGGTGCCGCTCGACGTGTCCGTCGGCACCGGCACCAGCTGGCACGAAGCCGCGCACTAGATCGGCGACGACGGTCGACTCGTGAGTCGGCCAGCGACTCATGAGTTAACAATGGTTCACTCCGCACTCTTGCGCTGTCTGCACTTTCTTGGAAAAGTGCGGCGCGCGCGGGTCTCGAGGGTTCGCGCGCCAACTCAACATAGAGGGGAACGCGATGAAACTCGGATTTTCGCGAGCCACACTCGGTCTCTTGACCGCTGCGGCGACCGCTGCGGCGATGGCCTTGCCCGTCACGGGCGCGGCGGCCGACTCGGGCAACGGAAACCAGCCGACCAAGCACGACACGTCCGGGCCAGACGTGCGACACGCGCCACCGCGCGTCGAGAACGGCAAGCTCACCAAGGTCAAGAACCCCAACGCAGCCAAGAAGGAGCAGCAGCAGCAACAACAAGGTGTGCAACCCTTCGCCGCCACGGGTCCGCAGGTCGGCGACGTACGCGAGTGGCTCTCGCTGGACAACACGACGGGGGCCTACTACTTCAAGGAGTACCAGCTCCGTGCGACCGGTGACCACATCGCGATCTGGGTCGCGATCAAGACCAAGACGGTCACCACGGGGCACGGGAAGAACCAGGAGACGGAGCAGGTCCCGATCGACTCGAACGGCGACGGCATCTACGACGAGGGGCTGGAGTTCCCTTCCGACTCCACGGGTTCCTGCCGCAACACCGTCTTCGGCGGCGGCGAGGTGCACGTCACCCAGGACCAGCTCGACTCGTTCGTGAGCGAGTTCGACACCAACATCTACCCGAAGGAGGCGCAGGCGTTCTCGGTGTTCCAGCCCCGCAACGGCTCCGAGGCGCTTCTGGGTGGTGACTTCAGCGGTCCCGGGGACCGGGTCGTCACGCTGATCGACAACGTGCGGGACGCGAACTACTACGACCCGTCGACGCCGGCCGGTCAGACCTACATCGCCGGGTTCTTCGCGCCGGCGTACTCGGTCTACGAGGACCGCAACATGATGACGATCGACGGCTACGACTGGCTGCACCGCACCGGGGCCAACCCGCCGGACGACTCCGACAGCCGGCAGCTGGACACCTGCCCGTACGCCAGCGGGTCGCCTCGTCCGCACCTCTACGAGGGCACCTTCGCCCACGAGTACCAGCATCTGCTCGAGCACGACGTCGACGCCGACGAGGTGAGCTGGGTCAACGAGGGACTCTCCGACTTCGCCCAGACGCTGGTCGGCTACGTCGACCCGTCGACGTACGTCAAGGACCCGACCGCGGACTCGCACATCGCCTGTTTCTCCGGCTGGCTGGCGGACCAGGGGTACGGCGGTCCGGAGAACTCGCTGACCGAGTGGTCGGACCAGGGCGGCCCGGAGATCCTGTGCGACTACGGCGCGGCGTACAGCTTCATGCAGTACCTCCGCGGCCACTTCGGGCTGGATGCGATGAGCGCGCTGCACAAGGACCCGGCGAACGGCCTTGCCGGCCTGGACGACGTCCTGGACGCCCAGGGGTCGAGCCTGTCCGCGATGGAAGTGGTGCACCGCTGGGCGGCCACCATGGCGCTCGACCACGCGATCGACAACGGCGCCAAGTTCAAGGGCGGCGACCCGGCCGCGTACAGCGAGGACTCGCTCGACTCGGAGATCAACTACCAGGCGAGGTACTTCGACATCAACCACGACGGAAACCCTGGTGATGTCGGCAACGAGGCGTACTCCACGCCCGGTGCTCCGCCGAACGGCGCCGACTACGTGCGGGCCCGCAACCAGTACGGCGCGTTCGTGTCCGCAGACCAGATCGACTCGATCTCGTTCCAGGGCGCGAAGACGCTGGCACCGGACCCGCTGCAGTGGACCGTCGACCCCGACGCCCACGGTGCCGGGAACGCGGCGCTCTACTCCGGCAGCGGCAACGAGCTCGACCGGGCCGCGGTCACCAAGGTGACCGTGCCTTCCTCGGGTGCAACCCTGTCCTTCGACACCAAGTACGACATCGAGCAGGGCTGGGACTTCGGGTTCGTCCAGGTCTCGACCGACGGCGGCAAGACCTACACCTCGCTGCCGGTCGACGGCACCACCAGTGACCATGCCCCTGCCGCGCAGGGAAACATTGTCGCGGAACTGCCCGGCTTCACCGGGGGCAGCGGCGGTGCCCAAGGCAGCGCGGCTTGGGTGAACAAGACTGCCGATCTGTCCGAGTACGCCGGCCAGACGATCGAGCTGTCGTTCCGCTACATGACGGACGCGGCAGCGGTCTACCCCGGCTACTGGATCGACAACGTCAAGGTCGATGACACGCTGGTCAGCGACGGATCGTCGCTGGACGGGTTCCAGAGCGCGACGCAGGTGAACCCGACGCCGGTCAGCGGCTGGACGGTCCAGGTGATCGGCTACGACCGCGCGGGCAGCGGCGACGAGGCTGGCATCGTCCAGCTGCCCGTGGGCAAGGACTTCAGCGGAACGCTGTCGACCGGCGATCTGCGGGGCACGCTCGGCAAGTCGAGCGTGGTGGCCGTGCTGGTAACCCAGGACGACCCGACCGAGTCAGGCAAGAAGTACGCCGGCTACACGCTGAAGATCAACGGCGTCACCCAGCCGGGCGGCTGACGACCTGTCGCCCTCGGCCTGACCCAGGCCATGTCGCGGCTCCCCGCATCTCTCACACGGGATGCGGGGAGCCGCTCGTCGTGCGCCGGGTGCTGCTCAGCAGCAGCGTGACGAACAGGGCCGCATCCACCCCGATCACGACGGTGACCAGGAACGTGGGCGAGGCCACCCACGGCGAGGCTGCGGCGATCAGCACCAGAGCCGCCCACACGACGTACACCGCGCGACGGTGCTGGCGGGCGACCACGCCATAGATCAACAGCTGGATCGCGGCGAGCAGGGTGCCCAGCACCGCGAACGCCCACAGCCGCTCCTGGATCGCGGCGTACTCCGTCCCGCCGACGAAGATCACCGCGAGCCAGGACAGCGCGGCAACCAGACCGGTGGTGACGGCCCCGATCACGAGGATCAGGCCCACGCCACGCAGGTGCATCCGTGCGCCGGGGGCGCGCGACATGGACGGGAAGGCCACCACGACCACGAACTGCGGCAGGAACAGCACTGCTTTGGCGAGGATCAGCCCGGCGGCGTACAACCCGGCCTGGTGCTCGGGCAGCACGGTGCGCGCGATCACCACGTCGACGTTGGACAACGCGAAGAACGCGAGCAGGGCGTGCGAGTTGTGCATGGTCTCGTGCAGCACTCCGCGGGGAGCCGGGGCAGGCGAGGCAGGCGGGGCGAGCGCCTGCGGCTCGGCCTGCCGCCCGGGACGCCGAAGAGCGAACCAGCCGACCACCGCAGGAACGACCGCGCCCAGGGTGACCCCCACCATCGCGCTGAACGTGGTGGGGGCGACCAGCAGTGCGACACCGCCGAGCGCGATGCGGGCGAGGCCGACGCAGAGGTAGATCGCGCCGAGTGACAGCCAGCGCTGCTCGCCCTGAAGGATCCCGGCCAGCCCGCCCATCACCGTCAACGGCACCGCGGTGGCCGCGATCAGCGCGGCGGTGCCCCAGGAGTCGAGCTCGAGGAGCGCCGACACCAGCGGAACGAGGACGAGGCAGAGGACGCCCAGACCTGCCGCGGCCCGGTAGGTCGTGGCCAGCACTTCGCTCTCGATGCGGTGCCGGTCGTGCGGCGCGGCAGCCACCCGTCGTGCGCCGGTGGCCTGCAAGCCGAGGGAGACGACGTTGACCACCAGCAGCAGGCCCATCACCGCGGCGAGGGCGCCGTACTCGGCAGGGCCGAGCAGCCGCGCGGCGAGCATCGTGAACCCGTACGTGGTCAGGTTCATCACGCCCATTGCGACCGCGATGGCACCGCCACCGACCAGCCACGCCGGAATCGCGCGCACACGGGTGCGCGTGGCGGTCGAGCTCATCGGCGGCGTCCTCGCGGGTGAGATGATCGGTCCTTGGACGAGCGTACGTCGCGGGGGCTCCGCTGTCCGGTCAACGAGCGGTCGGGTGGCGGCGTGGCCGGCGGGGGCGAGGGAACAGCCGGAGGACCTCGCCGGCGACCTGATCCGCCAAGTCCTCGACGTCCGCCCCGGCGCCTGGCCGGTACCAGTCGTCGACGTACGCCAGGGCCCCGAAGGCGTGCAGCAGGTTGCGACGCGCGCCGTCGTCGAGCTCGCCTGCGGCAATGCCCTCCTCGACCAGTGCGCGGTACACGTCGCCGTGCGCACGGCGTAGCCGGTGGATGTGCTCGCGCAGCGGCTGGTCGGTCAGCTGCAGGTGCAAGAAGAGCGCGATGAACTCCGGAAAGTCGCGCAGCTGCACGAGCAGCTGGTCGGCGAACAGGCGACGCAACCGGGTGCGCACGAAGCCCGGACCGGAGGCGACCTCGTGCGCACGCCCGGTCACCGCCTCGGCCGTCTGGTCGAGACAGGCGCGCAGGAGCTCCTCCTTGGACCCGAAGTAGTAGTAGAGGCTCGGTCCGCGCATCTGCATTCGAGCCGCGATGTCCTCGAAGTTGGCGCCGTCGTAACCACGTTCCGCGAACGCGAGAGCCGCGGTGTGCAGGATCTCCTGCGTACGGCGCTGCCGTTTGCGTCCGACGTGGCTGGTCGACCGATTGTCCTGGCCGTCCCGCCCCCTGGCGGTGCCCGCCGCCGGCGGGGAGGGGGTGGGCTGGCTCACGGTAGGCTCTCGGCTCCCGTGCCGACGCCCGACGCCTCACGACGACGGTGCAGCCTCGGCCCGCGAGCGTCCTCGTCACGGTAGGTCTGCCGCAACCGGTACTTCAGCACCTTGCCTGTCGCGTTGCGGGGCAGGTCCTCGACCACCTGGACGTAGCACGGGCGTTTGAAGTGGGCCAGATGCGGCTCGGCGTGGGCCAGCAGCTCCTCGGCCGTGGCGTGCGCACCGGCACGGAGGATGACGCAGGCCATGACCTCTTCGCCCATGCGCGCGTCCTCCACGCCGAACACGGCGGCCTCCGACACGGCTGGATGGGTGTGCAGCACCTCCTCGATCTCGCGCGGATAGATGTTCACGCCGCCGCGGATCAGCATGTCCTTGGCCCGGCCGGTGATGTAGCAGAACCCGTCCGCGTCCAGGTGTCCCAGGTCTCCTGTGTGCAGCCAGCCGCCGGCGAACACCTCCGCGGTCGCCTGAGCCCTGTGCAGGTAGCCGATCATCTCTCCCGGGCTGCGGATCAGGATCTCGCCGGTCGCACCGGGCGGGGCCGCTTCGCCGGTCGCGGTGTCCTGCACGGCGATCTGGATGTAGGGCCAGGGCTTGCCCACCGATCCTGGGTGGTCGAGGGCGTCGGACTTGTGCAGCGCGGTGCCGGACGGCCCCGACTCGGTGAAGCCGTAGCCGTCGATGAGGTCGGCGTGCGGAAAGGCGGCGATGCACTCCTGCTTGAGCGTCTGAGGCACGGGGGACGCCCCGGTGAAGACGATGCGAAGGCTCGAGGTGTCCCGGTGGGCCAGGTCGGGGACCGCCAGCGTGGCGATCAGCATGGGGACGACCCCGAAGTAGATCGTCACCCGGTCACGTGCGATGACCTCGAGGACCTCATGTGGGTCGAAGCCTCCGGTGACCACCCAGCTGCCACCGACCAGCAGGTGCGACATCAAGAACGTGTGCATCGCCGCGGAGTGGTAGAGCGGTGTGCAGAGCAGTACCCGGTCGTCGCTGGTCAGGTCCATCATCCCGGCCGCGGTGACCGCGGTGGCCAGCACGCTGAAGTGGCTGTGCATCGCGCCCTTGGGCTTCCCGGTGGTGCCGGAGGTGTAGTAGATGACCACCGGCGCCCCGGAGCTCACCGTCGCCGCGGGGAGCTGCGCCTGTCCGGAGGCCAGCTCTGCGTACGGCGTGGTCCCCGGCAGGTCGTCGACGCTGACCAGGTGCCGCAGGGCCGCTGGCCGCTCGGAGCCCGTCAGCCGGGGGAGTGCCGCGGCGTGCTGGGAGGACAGCACGACGGCGACCGCACCGCTGTCGGCGAGCAGGTCCGCGGCTTCCTCCGCGGTGAGTGCGGGGTTGAGGGGAACCACGATCGCCCCGAGCCGGGCCACCGCGAAGTAGGTGTGCACCACCTCGGGCCGGTTCGGCAGCCAGATCGCCACCGGCTCGCCGGGCACCACCCCGAGCTCGGCCAGACCCGCAGCCAGCCGGGTGACCGCGGCGTCGAGGTCATGCCAGGTCGCTGCCTCTCCCTGCCAGACCATCGCCACCTGGTCGCCGTACGTCTGCGCATTGCGGGCCAGTACGTCGCCCACCGTCAGCCCGGCGATGTCCTGCAGCCGCAGCATCATGCACCTGCCGCGGTCCGGGCGTCCGGCGCTGGCGCACCTGTGTCTGCGCTGGTAGTCACCTGCTCGCGCAGCCGGAACTTCTGCACCTTGCCGCTCGCCGTGGTCGGGAACTCGTCGAGCACCTCGAGCCGCTCCGGCCAGTACTGAGGCGTGAGCTTCTTCTCCTGCAGCCAGGCCGTCATGTCGTCGAAGGAGAAGGTCGAGCCGGGCTCGCAGAGCACGCAGGCGCAGGCCCGTTCGCCGAGGCGGTCGTCGGGTACGGCGACCACCGCCACGGAGAGCACTGCGTCGTGCTCGAGGAGCAGCGACTCGACCTCGGCGACCGGGATGTTCTCCCCGCCGCGGATCACGATGTCCTTGCTGCGGGCGGTCATCACGAAGCGCGTGCCTTCGATCAGATGGCCGCGGTCCCCGGTGACGTACCAGTCGCCGTCGAGGAACAGCTGCTCGGAGAGCTCCTTCTGCACGAAGCCGAGGTGGCGCAGCGGTCCGCGGGTCACCAGCTCGCCGTCGACGCCTTCTCCGGCGTCGCCGGCCAGGTCCTCGGTGAGCACCCGGATCTCGGTGCCCGCAACGGGTAGGCCGTCGGTGTCGCAGATCTGGTCGAGCGTGTCCGTGGGCGGGTTGATCACCGCCAGCCCGGTCTCGGTCATGCCCCAGCCGCCGAACACGGTGCAGTCCGGCAGCTGGTCGGCGGCCCGCTTGGCCAGCGCACGGGGCAGCCCGGCGCCGAAGCAGCCGAACAGGCGCAGACTGGTGGTGTCGTGGCCGTCGAAGTTCGGCGCGTGGAGCAGGTCGGACAGGTAGGGGATGGCGCCGTTGGTCATCGTGATGTGCTCGGAGTCGATCAGCTCGACGAACTCGGCGGCGTCCCAGGCCTGCTGGAGGACGACCGGGCTGCCGGTCATGATCGGCATCTGCACGCCGAACAGGAAGCCTGTCTGGTGCCCGAGCGTGGAGGCCATGTGGAACGTGTCGCCCGCGCTGAGCCCGAGCTCGTCGACGAACGCCTTGGTGGCCGCGAGCACGGTGTTGTGGGTGTGCAGCACGCCCTTGGGCTGTCCGGTGGTGCCCGAGGTGAACGCCAGCTGCCCGACAGAGTCGGGGGAGGGCGGGGTCGGCAGCTCCCGGTCCTGGTCGCCGAGGGCGAGGAAGTCCTCCCACGACAGCGTCCCATCAGGGACCGGATCGCCGATGACGACGACGTTGCGCAGGGTGTCGACCGCTGCGTGCAACGCAACGGCCATCCCGGCCTGGTCGAAGGAGCGGAACCGCGCCGGCTCGACGAGGAGCTTGGACTCCGCGATGCGCAGCATGACGGTCATGTCACGCTCACGGAAGATCGGAGCGATGCCGTTGTAGACCGCGCCGATCCGGCTGCAGGCCAGTGCGATCACCAGGACTTCACGCCAGTTCGGCAGCTGACAGGTGACCACGTCTCCGGGCTCGACATCGAGAGCGAGAAGCGCCCGGGCCGCCCGCTGGGTGGTGTCGTGGAGGTCCGCGTAGCTCATCGTGCCGAGCCGGTCGACGACGGCATTGCCCTCCGGGCGTTGTGCGAACGCCTCGTCCAGGTAGCTCGCCAGGATGCGGTCAGGCCACCAGGCGTGTCGTTTGTACGTCGCCGCCTTGTCCTGGTCGAACTGGGTGAGGTGACTGGTCCAGTCCTTCATCACGGGACCCCTTTCTGTGCCGAAGCGGGTGAGTCCGAGACGGGGAGGAATCCGAGGAGAGCACGGCCGCCCAGCGGGTAGGTGACCGTCTGCACCGGCATCTGCGCCGCGACAGGCGGCGGCGACGGCGCGTTGTCCGGTGCCAGCAGCCGTCCGACCAGGCGGGCGCCGTCGGCGGCGTCGAGCTCGACCACGGCGATGGCACAGGGCACATCCTCGGCGAACGCGTCGTCGAGGGCACGGTGCACGACGGTCCACGAGTAGACCTGCCCGCGTCCGTCGTGCTCGATCCAGTCGTGGTCCTTGCCGCCACAGTGCGGGCAGGTGGCCGAAGGCGGGGACCAGACGCGTGCGCAGCTCAGGCAGTGGGGCAGCATCAATTTGCCGGACGCGAGCGCCTGCCAGTACGGCGCGGTGTCCGGGTCCGGCTCCACCGGCAAGAGGCCGTGGCCGGTCGGGGTCTCGACGTGCGGAAGCATCACCGCCCCCCTCGGTCGCGGGTGAGCACCAGCGCGGAGCCGTCGACGACCGCGCCGGAGGTCACCACGGCGACCTCGGCGTCGCGCACCTGCCGCTCCCCGGCAGTGCCGCGCACCTGCCGGACCGCTTCCGTGAGCGTGTTCATCCCGTGCAAGTAGCCCTCGCACAGCAGACCGCCGTGCGTGTTGGTCGGCAGTGAGCCGTCGCTGCGGGTGTGGCCCTCGCGGACGAACCCGCCGGACTCGCCGCGCGCGGTGAGCCCCAGGCCCTCGAGGCCCATGAGCACGGTGTGGGTGAAGCAGTCGTAGATCTCCGCCACGTCGACGTCGGACGGCCCCAGCCCGGACGATGCCCACAGCGGTCCCGCGAGGTGGTCGGTGAAGTTGCGGGACAGGTCCGCCCAGGAGAAGACGTCGCCGATGTCGAGCCCGGGACGTGCTCCGGCCACGTAGGCGCCTCCGGTGACACGCACCGGCGGGTGGCTCAGGTCGCGGGCCCGGTCCACGCCGGTCACGACCACCGCTGCGGCACCGTCGACCTCCGTGGTGCAGTCGGCAACTCGGAAGGGCTCGGTCAGCCAGGGTGAGGCGAGGTAGCCGTCGAGATCGAGTGGCGTGCGGAGTACGGCGTGGGGGTTGCGCGCGGCGTACTCCCGGGTGGTCACCGCCACGGCGCCGAGGTCCCGCTCGTCCTGACCGGTCTCGACGAGGAAGCGTCGGGCCCACAGCGCCTGGTACTGCGGCCACGCGGTGAGCCCGACCGGATAGCGGAACTGCGTGCCTGCTCCGGGTGTGCGGTTGCGTCCGACTCGCACGCCGCTGCGGCCGTTGAGGGCGCGGTAGATCAGGACCGTGGTTGCCAGCCCGGCGTGGATCGCCGCTGCCGCCTGGAGCACCAGCAGGCAGGGCGCTTGTCCGCCCATGTCGAGATCCGCCACCCAGCTGAGGCGGGGTACGGCGAGCGCGGTGGCCACCGCGGAGGCGTGCTCGGAGTCGCCGCCGAGGCTGTAGGAGATGATCCCGTCCACGTCCCGGCCGGTCAGCCCCGCATCGGCGAGCGCGGCGTCGCAGGCCTGCGCAGCCAGGGACAGGACGCTGCTCTGCGAGTCCCGGGTGAACGCGGTGTCGCCCACACCCACGATCGCGGTGCGGTCGCAGAAGGCGGGGCGTGCGGGCATCGTTGCTACCGACCTCGATAGTGGGGGGTCTGCTTTGCTGCGAAGGCCTCCAGCCCGATCGGCGCGTCGTCGCTGGTCACGCAGTAGTAGCTGGTGCGCTCACGTTCCACGCGGAGGGACTGGGCCAGGCCGGTGCCCTCGTCCCATCCGGTGTTCATCACGAGCTTCGCGTTGGCCACCGCCAGCGGCGATGCCGCGGCCACCTCGCGAGCGAACTCCAGGCCGGCCTCCAGCAGTTCCTCGTCGGGCACCACCCGGTTGACCAGACCCCACTCGCAGGCCCGGTCGGCGTCGAGGTAGCGGCCCGAGAACACCAGCTCCCGGGCCCGGCGCGGGCCGATGGCACGAGGCAGTCTGCTGAGCGCGCCACCCCCGCCCATCTGGCCGTATCGCACGTGCGCGTCCCCGATCCGCGCCGAACCCGCGGCATACGCCAGGTCACAGGCGAGCACCAGCTCCAGACCACCTGCCGCAGTCACCCCGTTGACCAGCGCCACCACGGGTTTGCGCATCAGAGGGATCGAGTCGAACGTGCGGTGCAGGTCGGCGAGGAAGGCCGGGAAGCCTTCCCGGTCGCGTTGCAGGGTGCGGTAGGCCACCAGGTCGCCACCGGCGCTGAATGCCCGACCCGCTCCGGTCACGAGCACCGCGCGGACGGCCGGATCGTCGTCGGCCTCGGCAAGGCGGTGCGCCAGGGCATGCACGGTGTCCGAGTCCAGGGGATTGAGCGAGTCGGGCCGGTTGAGCCGGAGCAGCACCGCGCACGGTGGGGCGGCGGCGCCTGTTGGATCCTGCCCGGTCGCCCCGGTCAGCGGGTGCCGCTCCGCCAGCACGAGCCCGGAGTTCTCCGCCATCGCGGACCGCCTCACCTGGATCGAGGACGCTAGGTAGGACTACCTAGGCTTGGCTAGAAAATATAGGTTAGTCTTCGTACGTCGACAAGAGGTGGCGATCAGATGGTGAAGCAAGACCCGCCCACTACCCGGTTGTGCGACCTGCTCGGCATCCGGCTGCCGATCGTCCAGGACGGCATGGGGCCCTTTCAGACCGGTGCTCTGGCCACAGCGGTCTCGGAGGCCGGCGGCCTCGGGACCGTGAGCATGCCGGGGATGACCAAGCAGCCCGCCGAGGGCGCCAGGTTGCTGCGTGAGCAGATCGAGAAGGTCGCCGCGTCGACCGATGCGCCGTTCGCGGTCAACGTGCCCGTCGGCTATGCCACCAGCGGTGAGGTGCTCCCGGTGACCGAGGCCTACATTGCCGAGGCGATTGCGGTGCGCCGGGCGTCCGGCAAGGCGGGGCAGCAGCTCTGCGCGATCACCACGTCGGCGGGATTCGCAGGTGACTACTCCCGCCGCTTGCACGAGGTGGGCCTGGTGCACATCGCCAAGGTCGGAGCATTGCGGCACGCCCGCAAGGCGGTCGCCGGCGGCGCGGACGTCGTGATCGCCTCCGGCTACGAGATGGGCGGTCACACCCATGAGCGCCCCGTCCACACCATGGTGCTGGCCGCCGAGGTGATCGGCGACGTCGACGTACCCGTGCTGGTCTCCGGCGGCATCTTCGACGGACGCGGCCTCGCGGCGGTGCTCGCCATGGGTGGTGCCGGGGTGGCGATGGGCACACGTTTCATCGCCACCGTGGAGAACGACTGGCATCCGGCGTACAAGGAGCGCATCGTCGACGCCACCGAGTGGTCCGACGTGATCTTCCCCGGCGTCTACGGACCCGCGCGCGGGCTGGACAGCTCGGGCGTGCACCGGCTGCGGGCCCTGGCCGACGACCCGGCCGTCGGCGACGCCGAGCTCACCGCCTGGAAGGACGAGGCGATGATCCGGGCGCAGCGCGACGGAGCGGTGGACGACGGCCTGCTCCCAGCCGGCCAATGCGCCGCGGCCATCGACCGGATCGTCCCTGTCGGGGAGCTCCTCGACTCGATGGTCGACCAAGCCCGCCGGCTGTTGGAGGACGCGCAGCGGACGCTGCCGGATCCCGCCCTGTGACGGGTTCCGGGAGGCGTAGGGGAGTCGAGACGGTATGCATTCACCGCTCGCTTGCGAGGGGTTGCGGCCAGGGCCTCGTCCGTTCAGATTCGTGGGTTACCGGACATCTCAGTCTGTCCCGCGACACGTCGACACCGATCATGGCCGCGGCCCCGGACCCTCAGCACCGGCACACCCGTCAGCAGCCCGACGCCCACGGCCGCATCCCCCGCTAGGTTTGGACCAGTTCACCCTGCGCTCTTGACAAGCGGCCATCCATATCAGTTGTGCCTCATTCCGTGTTGAGTTGCGCCTCGTTGCGGAACGAGGCGCAACTCAACAGCGCGCGAACGCGCGCTCGGGCCATCTGCACGCGGTAGCCCGAGTTGGACTCGCGCCCCCACGCCTGCGTATCCTGTGGGGTGCGCAGGAGTCTGCCCGCGTCTGAGACCTAGCAGAGCGTGCTCGCGGCCGATCGGCACCAACTCATCGGTAGTGAAACCGGACTTCTCGCGCGTCCCGACAACTCTATCCCGCCAAGGAATCCATCCCCCTATGACGAGCAGCCCCAGCGCGACCCCCACTCTCTCCGAGGCACCGCAGATCGCGGTCAACGACATCGGCTCGCAGGAAGACTTCCTCGCCGCCGTCGACGAGACCATCAAGTACTTCAACGACGGCGACATCGTCGACGGCACCATCGTGAAGGTGGACCGTGACGAGGTGCTGCTGGACATCGGCTACAAGACCGAGGGTGTCATCCCCTCGCGCGAGCTGTCGATCAAGCACGACGTCGACCCGAACGAGGTGGTCGAGGTCGGCGACAAGGTCGAGGCGCTCGTCCTCCAGAAGGAGGACAAGGAGGGGCGGCTGATCCTGTCCAAGAAGCGCGCCCAGTACGAGCGCGCCTGGGGCACGATCGAGCAGATCAAGGAGGAGGACGGCGTCGTCACCGGCACCGTCATCGAGGTGGTCAAGGGCGGCCTCATCCTCGACATCGGGCTGCGCGGCTTCCTGCCGGCGTCGCTGGTGGAGATGCGGCGGGTGCGCGACCTTGCGCCGTACGTCGGGCGCGAGATCGAGGCCAAGATCATCGAGCTGGACAAGAACCGCAACAACGTGGTGCTGTCCAGGCGCGCCTGGCTCGAGCAGACCCAGTCCGAGGTCCGTCAGGGCTTCCTGACCCAGCTGCAGAAGGGCCAGATCCGCAAGGGCGTCGTGTCATCGATCGTGAACTTCGGGGCCTTCGTGGACCTCGGCGGTGTCGACGGCCTGGTGCACGTCTCGGAGCTGTCCTGGAAGCACATCGACCACCCGAGTGAGGTCGTCGCGGTCGGCGACGAGGTCACCGTCGAGGTGCTCGACGTCGACATGGACCGCGAGCGCGTGTCGCTGTCGCTGAAGGCGACCCAGGAGGACCCCTGGCAGCACTTCGCCCGCACCCACCAGATCGGCCAGATCGTGCCGGGCAAGGTCACCAAGCTGGTGCCGTTCGGCTCGTTCGTGCGGGTCGAGGAGGGCATCGAGGGCTTGGTGCACATCTCCGAGCTCGCCGAGCGTCACGTGGAGATCCCCGAGCAGGTCGTGCAGGTCAACGACGACGTGATGGTCAAGATCATCGACATCGACCTCGAGCGCCGGCGGATCTCGCTGTCGCTCAAGCAGGCCAACGAGACCGTCGTCCCCACCGACTCCGAGGAGTTCGACCCGACGCTGTACGGCATGACGGCGTCCTACGACGAGCAGGGCAACTACATCTACCCCGAGGGCTTCGACCCCGAGACGGGGGAGTGGCTCGAGGGCTACGACGAGCAGCGCGCGGTCTGGGAGGAGCAGTACGCCCAGGCACATGCCCGCTGGGAGGCGCACCGCCAGCAGCAGGCCGAGGCCGCCAAGGCGGAGGTCGAGGCCGGCGAGGCCAAGACCTACTCCTCCGAGCCGGCCCCGAAGCCCGGAGCGCCCTCCACCGGTCAGGACTCCGGCTCGTTGGCCACCGACGAGGCGCTGCAGGCGCTGCGGGAGAAGCTCACCGGCAACCAGTAACCCGTCGAGTTGCGCCTCGTTTCCCGTTGAGTTGCGCCTCGTTTCGCGTCGAGATCGGCCTCGTTTCCCTTGGCAGGGGAACGAGGCCGATCTCGTCGGTGAACGAGGGCGATCTCAACTGTGGGGGATGGGTGGGTCGGTCAGGCGGCGTGGCGGTCGCGGCGGGGGTCGAACGCGTCGCGCGGGTGGCTGCGCGGCGGCTCTTGGGTGCGGCGGCCGTAGCCGTCGCCGGTGACGAGCTCGTAGAGGTACAGCGCCGCCCAGGCGAGGCCGGTAGCGGCGGCGATGGCGAGGATGAGAATCAACAGAGTGTCCATGGCAGTAATCATTCGCTCGATCTGTTCCTGCCACGAGTGGCAGGAATGCCATCTTCCGTCGATTTTCCGCCACAACTGTGGCACGATGAGTCCGTGATCCGCAACGTGGCCGTCGTGGCGTACGACGGCGTGGCCCCCTTCGAGCTCGGTGTGCTCTGCGAGGCGTGGGCGGTCGACCGCTCCGACGACGACCTGCCTGTCTTCGACTTCGCGCTCTGCTCGCCCCACGCGAGCCCGGTCGCCACCACTGCCGGGTTCTCCTTGCAGGTCCAGCACGATCTGGCACGTGCCGCCGAGGCGGACCTGGTCGCTATCCCCGCCGTACCGCGGGACCTCCCGGTGCCCGAAGACGTTCTCGACACGCTGCGCGCCGCCGTCGACCGCGGTGCCCGCGTGCTGTCGGTCTGCACCGGCGCATTCGCGCTCGGCGAAGCGGGCCTGCTGGACGGCCGCGAGTGCACCACCCACTGGCACTACAGCGACGAGCTGGCCGCTCGGTTCCCACGGGCGCGGGTGCTGCCCGAGGTGCTCTACGTGGACGCCGATCCGGTGATCACCAGCGCCGGCACCGCCGCGGGCCTGGACGCGTGCCTGCATCTGTGGCGCAAGGAGTTCGGCGCCGAGTCGGCCAGCAAGGTGGCCCGCCGGATGGTGGTGCCGCCGCACCGGGACGGCGGGCAGGCCCAGTTCATCAAGTCCGCGGTGCCCGACTGCGACGCGGAAACCCTCGGTCCGGTGCTCTCGTGGATCGTCGAGCACCTCAGCCAGGACCTGTCGGTGTCGGCCCTCGCCCGGCGCACCCACATGTCCGAGCGCACCTTCGCGCGCCGCTTTCGGGAGGAGACCGGCACCACCCCGCACGCGTGGATCACGCGTCAGCGCGTGCTGCGCGCCGAGCTGATGCTCGAGTCGACCGACCACGCGGTGGAGCGCATCGCCGACGACACCGGCTTCGGCAACGCCGCGACGTTGCGCCAGCACTTCCTGCGGGCCCGAGGCGTGAGCCCGCGGCAGTACCGCCGTACGTTCAGCGGCACCGCCTCACTCCAGTCCGAGCAGGCCGGGTAGCTCCAGTCGGCGCACCTTGCCGGTCGTGGTGCGGGGCAGCTCGTCGAGCCGGTAGTAGTCCTTGGGCCGCTTCGCCGGCGAGAGCCGCTCCCGGACGTACGACGACAGCGCCGCCGGCTCCGCCGTACCGACGACCACGGCACAGACCCGCTGCCCCCACTGCTCGTCGGATACGCCGAACACCGCGACGTCCTCGAGGCCGGCACACCCTCGCAACGCGTTCTCCACCTCGACGGGGTAGACGTTGACACCGCCGGAGATCACCAGGTCCTCGCGACGGCCGTCGAGGTACAGGTAGCCGTCGTCGTCCAGGCGACCCACGTCGCCGACGGTGAACGCCGACCCGTGCTCGGTGTTGCGCCACGCGGCGGCGGTCTTCTCGGGTGCGTTCCAGTAGTTGAACCGAGCGTGCCCGGGCACCGTGCACCAGATCGTGCCGTCCTCGTCGGTCGACAGCGCGCGGCCCGGCCGTGCGCGCCCGACGGTACCGGGGCGGGTGAGCTGCTCCTCACTGCGGCACGCGGTGAACTGGCCCTCGGTGGAACCGTAGAACTCCCACGTCGACCCGTCCGGAAACAGCTCGACCAACCGCTCCTTGACCGCCGGCGGGCACGGCGCCCCGGCGTGGGCGACCAGGCGGAAGCTGCCGAGGTCGGGCGCGCCGGCCCGGTCCCAGTGTGCGAACAGCCGCTGGAGGTGCGTCGGCACGCAGAACATGGTGGTGGGCCGCTCGCGCGTGATCGTCTCGGTGATGACGGCGGGATCGAACCCTTCGAGACGCTCACTCCGTTCGCTCCTCAGGGACCGCTCGCCGGGCACCACCAGCCGCCCGCCGGCCAGCACGGTGCCGATCGCGAACCGCAGTGGAGCCGAGTGGTAGAGCGGCGAGAGGACCAGGTTCACGTCGGACTCGCAGAACCCCCACAGATCCCGCTCCTCGCCGAGCAGCGCCTCAGCCTCCGGCTCGTCGAGGACGCCCGACCACACGCCCTTGCGGGCACCCGTGGTGCCGCTGGTCAGGTGCATCGGCCGGCAGCGCGGCAGGCCTCGCCGGAACCTTTCGGGGGTGTGCGCGACCACCGAGGCCAGCTGCTCCTGGCTGTCCACCACCAGCCGCGGATCGACGTAGGCGAGCACGTCGGCGCGTTCCCGCGCAGTGAGTGCCGGGTCCAGCGGCACCGGGAACATTCCCGCGGCCAGCAGGCCGATCACCAGGTCGACGTACGCCGTCGAGCCCGCCACCAGCAGCGCGATCCGGTCCCCTTGACGGATCTCGACGTGCACGTGCCCACTGAATCACATCAGGCGGTGCTGGACCCGGTCGTAGAGCAGCCAGGCGAACAGGGCGGTGATCACCATGCCGTCCAGCGCGTGCAGGAACCCGAAGTAGCGGCCCGAATCGAACGCCAGCCCGACCAGCAGGCCCTGAACCGCCCACAGGAGGATCGCCAGCACCAGCGGGATCGCCCATGCCTTGTGGTTCGCGCGCGAGACCAGACCGGCGATCAGGAGCAGCACGGCGATCACGCCCAGGATCTGGCCGTTGATCGCATGCGCTTCGAATGCGGACTCGGTGGCCTGCCTGCTGCCCCCGTTGTTGTAGCCGCCCCAGAAGCCCAGCGCGGCGAAGGCGACCTGGAGCGCGCACAGCACCAGGCCGAGGCCGGAGAGCCATCGTTGGGCGACGTCGGCGCCGACCCGGACCCGGGAGATCCCAGAGGTGGTCTTGGTGAGGGTGGTTTGGGCGTTCATGTCATCTCCAATGTGGACGTGTTGTTCTCACGGGGGTCGGGCGGGGCGGGTTCGAGGACGACGCGCCCCATGCTGCCGTCGACGGTGACCTGCTGTCCGTTGCGCAGAACCTCGGTGCCGCGGGTGGTGGCGAGCACGGCGGGAATGCCGAACTCGCGGGCCACGATCGCCGCATGGGAGAGCACTCCGCCGCGGTCGGTGACCAGGGCGCCGGCGATGCCGAACAGCACCGACCAGGCGGGGTCGGTAGTGGCGCATACCAGCACGTCGCCGGTGCGCACCCTCGCGAAGTCGGCTTCGCCGAGCACCACGCGCACGGGGCCTCGGTGCACCCCGGGCGAGCCGGGCGATCCCAGCAACGTCGCCCCCCGGGTCGCTTCAGGGCCGCGGGCGTGGGGCGCGGGGCCGCCCTGGTTGGCGCTGCGCGACCAGTCCAGCGCGTCGTTGAGCCGTCGCCCGGCGCCAGGCAGTCCACGGAAGCTCGGCGGCTCGGAGGGGGCCGGGCCGTGGTACGCCGGACCGGGGTTCCGGCTCGCCCAGACACGTTCGGCGCGGTTGCGGGTGAGCAGGTCGCGGGCCTGTGAGCGAGCCCGGGAGTCGCGCGGGCCGCGGAGCAGCGACCGCAGGGTGTCCGCGTCGAGGTTTGCCGCCTCCTCGGGCTCGTGCAGCAGCCCGTCGCTCGTCAACCGGCGACCCGCCTCCACCATCGCCAGCCGCATCAGACCCCCGGTCATCGAGCTGGTCCAGAACGCGCTGTCCTCACGGAGCGGGTAGGCCCGGGTCGCCTCCTCCAGCACGGTCTCGAAGCGGGCTCGGGTGCCGGCCGGCCGGTCGGCGAGCAGCAGTCGTGCCTGTGCGACCGTCTCGTCACGGATGGCGGTGGCCTTCGCGTCCGCGGCGTCGTCGGCGGCCTCGCGCAGCATCGCTGCCACCAGCTCGGGGCGTTCGGCGAGGGTGGGGGAGCCGGGGTCGTTGTTGACGCAGCGCACCCCGTACCTCGTGACCCACCCGGCCAGCTCCGTGCCGACGTCGGCGGCAGGCAGGGCGGCGATCCGGCGCAGCTCGCGGTGTGGTTCGACGGTCGAGGTGGAGGTGCCAGCCAGCAGCAGCAGGCTGCGGGAGTCGTCCCAGTCGAGGTGGCGGTGGCAGAACGCGACCAGGTCGTAGACCGGTACGGCGTACGGCGGGATCAGCCAGAAGTGCAGCCGCAGGCAGCGTGAGGCGAAGTCGAGGACGCGGCCCATGTGCTGGTCCAGGCCGGCGTCGTCGAGACCGGCCAGGTCGACTGCCGCGAGCAGCGCGTGCTCCTCACGGATCCGTGGCCGGTGCACCCGCTCCCAGTCGTCGAGGGCGCCGTGCAGCACCTCGGGACGTAGCATCCGCCGCGCCGTGCGCATCCGCGCCCGCAGTGGCGGCACCACCCTCGCCAGCGCCCCGAACAGCCACCACGGGGGAGTCGGTCCGGACGCCCGGTCCCCACCTACGGGGGTGACCCGCATGTAGGGCTCCCCGCCGACCGGGTGGGCGTCGAAGCGTTCGACCAGCGCCCCCCAGGACGCTGCCATCTCGGTCAGCCCGGCGGCGACCATGGGCGCGGCCAGGGACGCGCCGAACGCGGTGAGCGGCTCGGGGTGCCGCTCGACCTCCTTGACCCAGGTGCCCGGCGGCAGGTCGACCACGGCCGCCCGGGGCAACGCGGTGATCGGCCGCGCCTGCAGCAGGAGCAGGCGCTGGCCGGCCATCGCCCACTCGACGTCCTGCGGGCCGTCGAGCTCGGTCTCAACCCGGCGGGCTAGCGCAGCCACGGCACAGGCCTGCCGCTCGGTCAGCGCCTGGTGGCTGACCGCGTGCGGGATGGCCGTGTCCTGCTGGCCGCCGGCGTCGCGGACCCGCCACTCGTCGGGCGTCAGCGTGCCACCAGCCAGCTGCTCGGCGGTGCCCGGCACGGCGGAGACCAGCACCTCGTCGTGGTCACCGGTGAGCGGGTCGGCGGTGAACGCGACACCGGCGACGTCCGCGTCGACCATCGGTTGGACGAGGACGGCGATCCGGGGGGCGGACGGCTCGCCGCGGTAGGCGCGGACCGTCGTACCGAAGGCGGACGCCCAGCAGTCCCGGATCGCAGCGCCGAGCTCGTGCTCGCCGCTGACCCGCAGCTCGGTCGTGTACTGGCCGGCGTACGACTCCCCGGTGAGGTCCTCCTCGGCCGCCGAGGACCGGACCGCCAGCGGAGTGCCGGCGAAGTGCGCGGCGATCTCCTGGACGGCGAGCTTCACCGTCTGCGGCCATCCGGCCGCCCGCACCTGCTCCGGAGTGGCGTCGGCGCCCAGCTCGGCTCCTTCCAGGACGAGTCCGAGGGCGTCGGCGGTCAGCACCAGTCCCTCGGGCACCGAGAACCCCGCGACCGCCAGGCGACCGAGCACCCATGCCTTGTGGCCGGCCAGCTCCGGACCCAGGGATTCGGCGTTGCGCAGGCTGGTGAGCAGCGTGCCCCGGTTCGACGTCATGGCCAGCATCGTCCCGCGTCGGGGCGCGCGGCGGTATCGGTCGGGCTACGTAACGTCGTCGAGGAGGCCGGAGTCGGCCAGGTAGCGGGTGAGCGCGACCCGCGAGCTGACGCCCAGCCGCGCGTACATCCGGTCCAGGTGGGTCGACACGGTCCGCGGACTGATGAACAGCTCGGTGGCCACCTCCGCGTTGGTCAGCCCGGCAGCCACCAGCCGGGCGACCTCCAGCTCCCGGGCGGACAGTGGCCCGTCGCCCCGGCTGCGAGCGCGCCCGCGCGACGGGGTGACACCCAGCGAACGCAGCAGCTCCCGTGCCTGTTGCGCCGGCTGCGGAGAGCCCATCGACTCGAAGAACGTCAACGCCTCGTCCGCATACGTCGTGGCGGTGTCCGCGTCCGTCTCTCGCAATGCCTGGGCCGCCCGCAGCCGCGCCCAGGC
Organism: Nocardioidaceae bacterium; assembly: GCA_035690495.1. GTDB lineage: Bacteria > Actinomycetota > Actinomycetes > Propionibacteriales > Nocardioidaceae > DASSKK01. The sequence goes on from DASSKK010000081.1 coordinate 202,686, forward strand.
GGCGTGCGTGGCCAGCCCGAGCCGGTGGAACCCGGACCGCGCCTCGACCAGCAGCGGTGCGGCGTTCTCCATGCGGCCGTCGCGGAGCGCGCGCAGCCCCTCCAGCCAGTCCGCGAGCCGGTCCGGGAGCTCGCTTTGGCAGGCCACGATGCCCTTCAGCCGGTCGATGACCCCCTCCATGCCCGCGTCGTCGCCCGCCGCGATGCACGCTTCGGCGTACACCGCGGCTGTCAGCAACGGGATCCAGCCGCCGGCCATGTCGGCAAGGGATGCGCCGGCGCGGCAGGCGGCCTCGGGGTCGCCCTCGGCCAGGCCGAGCCAGGTGCCCGCGAGGGCCACCGGCGAGAAGATGTTGCGGTCCGCGTGCATGGCGGTGCCGACCAGCGCGCGTCCGCGCTCAAGGAGGCTTCGAGCCTCCGTGAGCCGCCCGCGGTGCACCAGCATCATCGCGTGCCCGGCGCAGGCGCTGATCGTGCCGCGGGGCTGGTGATGACGGTCGGCGAAACCGAGCACTTCGGCGCTGCCGCGCAGCGCTGAGTCGAGGTCGCCGCACAGGAAGTCTACGAACGCGAGCCGGGCCCGCGGCCACGGCTCCCAGGTCGGGTTGCCGCTCTCCTGGGCGATGCGCAGGCTCTCGAGGCTGTGCCGGCGCAGCGTCGTCAGGTCGCACACGACTCCCGCCCCCACCGAGATCTGGTCGTGCACGCGCAGGACGAGCGCAGCGTCGGCTTGGGAGTCGAGCTCGGCGGAGGCGTCCAGAGCCCGGGCGTTCAGCTCGTTCATCGCTGTGAAGTCGGTGCGCCCGCAGGCGGAGATCGCGGAGGCGAGGTGCGCCCGCACGGCCAGCGCCGGCGAGCCCAGACGCTCGGCCAGCTCCTGGAGACGCCGGCCGGTGAGCTCGAGGGCGGCCAGATCCCCAATCCGGTTCGCGGTGACCATCTGCACGTGCAGCAGCTCTCCGAGCTCAGGGCCCGGCTCGAGCCCATCCAGGGCCGCCTGTGCCTGCGCGAACTGGTCGTCGGCTGCCGCGATGTCGTTGTTCGACCACTCCAGCAGACCCAGCATCCGCCTGGTCCGCGCCACCTCGACCGGTCGCTGCTGGGCGTCGTACGCCGTCAGCGCCTCCTGCCAGAGCTCTCGTGCGGCGGAGAGGTCGCCGAGCTGCTCGCACACCTCGCCGAGCTCGCTGACCAGATCGGTCGAACGGTCCAGCTGCACCGCCCGGGACAGGTAGCGGCGCGCGTCCGCAGGGGCGCCGACCCGGCGGGCCCGCTGTGCCGCCGTCGTCAAGGCAGGGACCGCGATCTCCGGTGCGACCACAGCCCCGGCGCGTAGCACGTGCTCGCCCAGGCGCGGGTCGTCGGGGGCCTCGGCGAGCAGCGCAGCGGACAGCCGCGCGTGCACGGAGGCGATGGTCGCCGCGGGAAGGTCGGTGAGCACGGCGTCGCGCAGCAGCCCGTGGGCGATGTCCCAGGCAGCTGCCACCGAGATCGCGAGACGCCGGCGCTCGACGCGGCGCAACGCCGCTTCCAGACGCTCGTGCGGCAGCCCGGTGACGGTGCTCAGCATGGCCGTCTCCAACGGCGCGCCGGCGACGGCCAGCGTCTCCAGCACGGTCGGCTCGTCGGGGCCGAGGCCGGACAGCCGCCCGCGCAGAGTGGGCGCGAGCGCGTCCGGGAAGGGCAGGGCGACCTCGCTGCGGGTGAGCACCCCGTCACGGCTGGAGACGAGATCGTCCTCGCGCAGGTGCTGGGCCAGCGACTCGACGAACAGCGGCCTGCCGACCGACCTGGCGACGACCGCCCCCGCCAGGTCGGGACCCAACGGCTGGCCCAGCACGCCCTCTGCCAGCTGTGTCGCGGCCACGTCGTCCAGCGGGGACAGCGCCAGCCGGTAGACCTGCCACGACGCCTCGGACAGCGCCTTGCCCAGCTGGTGCAGATGGTCGCCGGCGGGTTCGTCGTCCCGGCTCGCGAGCAGCAACAGCAGTGGACGGTCCGGGAGTGCCGCCGCCAGGTGCAGCACCAGCAGCCGGGTCTCGGCGTCCGCGGCATGTACGTCGTCCAGCGACCACATCAGCGGACGCTGCCGTGCCAACCGGTCGACCATCCGGGTCAGTGCGTCGAGCACGCCGATCCTCAGCAGGTCGGGTTCGTCCACCTGAGGACTGGATCCGCTCAGCCCGCTGAACACCCTGCGCAGCTGCGGCAGGTCACCGACGAGCTCTGCTCGTGCCGCCGGCTCGAGCCTGTCGAGCATCGGCGCGAACGCGGCCACCACCGGCGCGTAGGCCACCTCCTTGGACAGCTCATGCGCCCGGGACTCGAACGTCGCCAACCCGGTCGCTGCTGCCAGGTCGCGTGCCTCCTGGGCCAGGCGGGTCTTCCCGATCCCCGTCGGGCCGGTGACGAGCACGGCGCACGGTGAGCCGCTCACCACCTGCGCGAGGGCATGCTGCACCTGGGCCAGCTCGGCGTCGCGGCCGACCAGGCTGGGAGCGGGCATGCCCACACGCTACCGATGTCGGTGCGGGATACTCGGCGGGTGGTGAGAATCGGACTGACCGGGGGAGTGGCCAGCGGCAAGAGCGCCGTGGCCGCGGTCTTCGCCGACCTGGGCGCGGTCGTGATCGACGCCGACGTGCTCGCGCGGGAGGTGGTCGAGCCGGACACGCCCGGGTACGCGGCGGTCGTCGCCGCGTTCGGCCCGGACGTGATCGGCGACGACGGGTCGCTGGACCGGGGGCGGCTGGGCGCGATCGTCTTCGCCGACCCGTCGGCGCGCGCCCGGCTGGAGGCGATCGTGCATCCACTGGTGCGGGCCCGGGCGGCCGAGCTGGAGGGGGCGGCGGCTCCCGGCTCGGTGGTCGTGCACGACATCCCGCTCCTGGTGGAGACGGGCCAGGGCGACCGCTTCGACGCGGTCGTCGTCGTCGACGTGCCCGAGCAGACGCAGGTGGAACGGATGGTCGAGCTGCGTGGCTGGACACCCGAGGACGCCCGGGCCCGGATCGCCGCGCAGGCCCCACGCGAGCAGCGGCTCGCGGTGGCGACGTACGTCATCGACAACACCGGGACGGCAGAAGACCTCCGCGACCGGGTCGCGGAGGTCTTCGCGGAGCTCACCCCCGATTCGTCCGCGAAATCGCGTCCGTTTCGCGCGGAGTGACCACGGACGAATCGGGGTTGTCAGGCCGCTAGGTCGGGGTCGGCGATCTTGCGCAGCTTCTGCAGGGCCTCCCGCTCGAGCTGGCGCACCCGCTCTGCGGAGATGCCGTGCTTGGCGCCGATGTCGGCGAGCTTGTGCTGACGACCGTCCACCAGGCCGTAACGCGAGCGGATGATGTCCGCGGCACGGTCGTCGAGCAGTTCGACCAGCTTGTTCAGCCGGTCGCGGGACTCGACGTCGAGGAACGTGCTGTCGGGGCCGGGCGCGGTCTCCTGGGCGATCAGGTCGCCCAGCGAGGTGTCGCCGTCCTCGTCCACCGGCGTGTCCAGGCTCACGTGCTCGCGACCCCAGCCGAGCAGGTCGATGACCCGGTCGATGTCCATGTCGAGCTCGTGGGCGATCTCGTGCGGCTCCGGCTCACGGCCGAGCTGCCGCTCCAGGCTGCGCCGGGCGGCGCCGACCTGGTTGAGCTCCTCGACCACGTGCACGGGCAGGCGTACGACGCGGGCCTGCTGGGCGATGCCACGCGTTATCGCCTGGCGGACCCACCAGGTGGCGTAGGTCGAGAACTTGTACCCCTTGGCGTAGTCGAACTTCTCGACCGCGCGGATCAGTCCGGTGTTCCCCTCCTGGACGAGGTCGAGCATCGGCATCTGGGACCGGCCGTACTTGCGGGCGATCGACACGACCAGCCGCAGGTTGGCCTCGACGAAGCGGTTGACGGCCTTCTGGCCCTCCTCGGCCAGCCACTCCAGCTCGTCGACGCTGGCGTACTTGGGTGCGCCACCCTTCTTTCGGCCTACGCGTCCTTCGGCCAGCAGGTGCTGGGCGAGCAGGCCTGCCTCGATCGTCTTGCTCAGCTCGACCTCGGTGATGGCGTCGAGCAGGGGCGTGCGCGCGATCTCGTCGAGGTACATCCCGACGCTGTCGCGTCCCTCGATCTCACGAGTGTGCGTGCGAGTGGTTGCCACCTGCGCTCCCTTCGATTCGATGGGGCATTGGTACCCACCAGTAGCCCCGGTAATCATCACAACGACCGGGGGCGCACCGGGATTCCCGCCCCGCAGGCGTCCTGCACATGTCCTACGTAGGAACAGACGTGCGAGATCGGGCCGGAGTTGCCAAACGGCGGCGATCTCAGCGACTTCTCAGCCTCCCACCCGTTGAGATATGCCCCGTCGGTGCCGAGTTCTGCCTCGTTCGGTCGTGTGAAGGACTTTTCCCGCGGGTGGGCGCCTACTTGCCCGCGGGTCGGCGGAGCTGTTCGCGGCCGCGGTGGCCTACCGTGGCGAGTGCGGGAGGTGAGGGCGGTGCGCATCGACCTGAACGCGGACCTCGGCGAGGGCGTCACCGACGACGAGGGCCTGCTCGCGGTGGTGAGCAGCGCGAACGTCGCGTGCGGCTACCACGCCGGTGACGCGGCCACGATGCGCACGGTCTGCATGCAGGCGGCGGCGCGCGAGGTGGCGGTCGGTGCGCAGGTGTCGTACGCCGACCGGGAGAACTTCGGCCGGGTGCCGCTCGAGGTGGAGTACGCCGTGCTGCGCGAGCAGGTCGCCGACCAGGTGGGGGTGCTCGGCGAGATCGCCGCCGCGGCCGGGACGACGGTGACCTACGTGAAGCCGCACGGAGCCCTCTACCACCGGGTGATCGACGACGAAGAGCAGGCCCGAGCGGTGCTGGACGGCTCCGGCCGGCTGCCGGTGCTCGGGATGCCCGGCTCGCTGCTCCTCGAGCTCGCACGTGGCCAGGGACGTGCAGCCCGCAGGGAGGGCTTCCCCGACCGCGGCTACACCGAGGGGGAGTTCGCCGGCCGGCTGCTGTCCCGCGACCGACCGGACGCGCTCATCGACAACCCCGGGCAGATCGCCGCCCGCGCGGTGGCGATGGCGCGCACCGGCGGCTTCGAGTCGGTGTGCGTGCACGGCGACAGTCCCGGCGCAGTCGCGGCGGCACGTGCCTGCCGCTCCGCCCTGGAAGCCGCCGACTTCGAGGTGCGTCGCTCGGACTCCTGACGTCGACGCCGGGGATGCCGATCAGGCAGGCATCGAGACGTCGTCCAGGCTGCGGCGGGCCCAGGACCACTCGGTCGGCTTGCCGTAGGTGAACACGAGCTGGCTCAGGCCGAGGTCGCCATAGTCGAAGCCGGCCTTGGAGCCGGCCAGCCAGAAGTCCCGTATCCGGTAGAACCGCTCGTCGTACATCGCCACGATCTGCTCCCGGTGTGCTCGGTGGCGCTCGCGCCAGATCGCGCAGGTACGGCCGTAATGGCGCCAGAGGTTCTCCCGGTCCATCGACCACAGGCCCTCCTCGGCCAGCAGCCGCTCAATCCTCGCAACCGTCGGCAGGTAGCCGCCTGGGAAGATGTAGCGGTCCACCCAGGCGTCCACGGGCTCGTCGAACCGGGTAGTGATGGTGTTCAGAACCGCGATGCCGCCCGGGGCCAGCAGGGCGCGCACGGCACGGAAGAAGTTGCGGTGCAGGTGGCGGCCCACGTGCTCGAACATGCCCACGCTGACCACCCGGTCGTACTGACCGGCCAGTGCCGGGTCGCGGGTCTCGACGAGGTCCTAGTAGTTCAGCAGCTCGAACCGGACCCGGTCGGCCACGCCCTCCCTCTCGGCGAGCTCCCGGGCACCGGCCAGCTGCTCGCTGCTCAGCGTGATGCCCAGCGCGCGCACGTCGCCGTAGGCCTTCGCGGCGCTGACGGCCAGCTGCCCCCAACCGCAGCCGATGTCGAGCAGCCGCTGGCCCGGCTGCACCCTGAGCTTGGCCAAGGTGTGGTCGATCTTGTGGCGCTGGGCCACCTCCAGGGAGTCGTCAGCGCGGGTGAAGTAGGCACACGAATAGCTCAAGGTGTCGTCGAGGAACAACCGGTAGTAGTCATTGCCGACGTCGTAGTGCCGGCTGATCTGGCTGCGCTGGCCGGCCCGGCGATTGGGCTCGGTGCGGTGCAGCCGGCGTAGCGGGCCGAGCCCGCGGAAGACCGAGCGGTTGCGAGCGACGACCCAAAAGAACGCGTCGAGCTCCTCCTCGTCGATCTCGAGCGCCCCGTCGACGTAGGCCTCGCCGACCGCGAGGCTGGCGCTGCGCAGCATCGCTCTCACGACCGCTGGATCGCTGACCCGCACGTGCACGAGAGGACCGTCGTGTCCATACGCGACCCGGTCGCCGTCCCAGTAGGTCACCACGACCCGTCCGAAGCACAGCCGGCGCAGCAGCCGGTCGATCACCAGTTTCTCCACGTCCACTCCCACCTGAATCCTAGGCCGCGCTCGGTCGCACCTGCGCGTGGTCGGGCGTCACCGTGCGCCGACCCCTCCACAGGGATGCGATGTTTCTGTGGAGAATCCGGAGAAATCTGTGGAGTCGCAGGTCCCTTCTGTGGAGGACACGCCGATGCCGAAGAATTGCCGAAATCTCTTGCCTGCAAGGGGTTGCGCGCACGCCGTGAACCCGAGTAGAAATCTCTCACGCCCTCCCGAAAGGGAAGGCGGGATCAGCCGGAGACGACGATCCAGACGGCGGGGCAACTCGCCGCGGCAGCCGGGTGACGAGGCTGGCGGGATCGAAGGAGCCGGGCGATCGGTCGGAGACGTCACCATGACTTCGACCACTCGTGGGGCTCGGTGAAACTCATACTTTCACCGGGCCCCACACCTCTGTCTGCGGCAGACTGGCCGGATGCACATCGACCGGGTGGTCCGACTCGGCACCGACGCGCTCCTGGTCGAGGTCCCCGACTCCGCGACCGCCACTGCGCTGTTCGAGACGGCACGTGACCGGATCTCCGTCGAGGACGTCCTCGACATCGTCCCGGCCGCACGCACCGTGCTGTTCGACGGTGTCGCCGACCGCGACGCGCTGGCCGAGGAGATCGCCGGCTGGACGCTGTTCCCCGACGATGTCGCTCCCGCCCGCCCGCAAGGCGAGTCGGTGGACGTGCCCGTCGTGTACGACGGGCCCGACCTGGCCGAGGTCGCCGATCGATGGCAGATGAGTGTCGAGGAGGCGGTTGCCGCCCACTCCGCCACCGAGTTCACGGTGGCGTTCTGCGGGTTCGCACCCGGCTTCGCCTACTGCACCGGTCTCGCCGAGCGCCTGCACGTGCCGCGCCGGCCGGATCCGCGCACTCGCGTGCCGGCAGGGTCGGTCGGGCTGGCGGGGGAGTTCACCGGCATCTACCCGTCGGCCTCACCGGGCGGCTGGCAGCTGATCGGGCACACCGGCCTCGGACTGTGGGACGTCGACCGGGACCCGCCCGCCACCTTGCCGCCCGGCACCCGGGTGCGGTTCGTGCCGCGATGACGGCCCTGGCATCCGAGCGGACCCTCCAGGTGGTGCGGGCAGGGCCGATGAGCACCGTGCAGGACCGCGGCCGGCCTCGCTGGGCGCACCTGGGGGTGCCGCGCGCCGGCGCGCTCGACGCCCCGGCCGCCGCCCTGGCGAACCGGCTGGTCGGCAACCCGCCCGACGCGGCCGTGTTGGAGGTCACCTTCGGTGGGCTGTCGGTGCGGCCATCCCAGACCGTCACGGTCGCGGTCACGGGCGCGCCGGGTCCGGTCGCCGTCGACGTGAGGGCTGCGGCCTGGGGGGAGCCGGTCTCCGTGCGGGCCGGCCGGCTGCTGCAGGTGGGTACGCCGACCGTGGGCGTGCGCAGCTACCTGGCGGTCGCCGGGGGGATCGCCGTGGCCCCCGTGCTCGGGTCGCGCTCCACCGACACCCTTGCCGGCATCGGTCCCCCGGTGCTTGCCGACGACGATGAGCTGCCACTGGGGGCATCCGCCGAGCCTCCGGCCTCCATCGGCGTCGCCGCCGTCCGGCAGGATGGTGATCCCGGGCGAACCGGGCTGCGGGTGCTGCCCGGCCCCCGCCTGGACTGGTTCGCGGAGGACGCCTGGACGACGCTGACGCGCGCGACGTACACCGTGCAGGCGGAGTCGAACCGTGTCGGCGTGCGGCTGCAGGGGCCGCGGCTGGTGCGGAGCCGCCATGAGGAGCTGGCCAGCGAGGGCATCGTCCTCGGAGCCGTCCAGGTCCGCGCCTCGGGACTGCCCCTGGTGTTCCTCGCCGACCATCCGACGACGGGCGGGTACCCCGTGATCGCGGTGGTGCACCCCGACGACCTGTGGCGCTGTGCGCAGCTGCGGCCGGGCGAGCCGCTCACGTTCCACCCGGCGTGAGCTCGGGATCGTCGTCGCGGAAGGTGCGCACCGGACCGGGGGGCGTGTCCGCGGTCTCGAAGCGCACCGTCACCCGGCCGAGCCCCGATCCCCACACCCAGCCGGGGCCGTGGGCGGTGTGCGTGACGTCCATCCCAGGCGCCCAGCGCCGCCTGCTCCGCACGCCGGCGAGCTCTTCCTCGGCCAGCACCACCGCCGCCGCGGCAGCGTCGTCCGGTTCCGCGGCGGCCTCGTCCGTGTCGTGCCACCCGTCGAACAGGTCGTCCTGGATCCAGTCGGCCAGACCCGACACGCCGACGCCCAGGAGGCGTACGCCGCCGGAGGTGTCCACCTCGGCGAGCAGTCGCCGGGCCAGCCTGCCCACCACACGCCCGTTGTCGGTGGGCCCGGTCAGCGTCGTCGAGCGGGTGTGCGTGGTGAAGTCGTGCAGCCGCACCTTGACCGTCACCGTCCGACCCGACAGCCTGGCCTCCCTCAGCCGGTCGGCGACCTGGGCGGCCTGTCGCTCCAGCAGCCCCTCCAGCAGCCGCCGGTCGACCAGATCGGTGTCGTAGGTGCCCTCGACGCTGACCGACTTCGCCTCCCGCTCCGCGACCACGGGCCGGTCGTCGTCGGCGCGCACCAGCCGGTACAGCGCGCTGCCGTGCGCCTGCCCCAGCAGCCGCACCAGCTCGTCGGCGGAGATCTGTTCCAGATCCGCGCAGGTGTGCACTCCCACCCGGCGCAGACGCTCACGGGTGGCCGGCCCGACCCCCGGGATTGCCCCCACGCCGAGCGGCCGCAGCAGCTCCTGCTCGGTGCCGGCGGGGACGACCACCAGTCCGTCGGGCTTGTCCAGGTCGCTGGCGATCTTCGCGACCAGCTTGGACGTGGCCACCCCGACCGAGCCCCGCAGACCTCCGGTGGCCTCCTGGATGCCGTCCTTGAGCCGCCGTGCCACGTCGGTGAGCGTGTCCGGCTCCGCGTCGGCCAAGCCGGCCGCCCCCAGGTCGACGTAGGCCTCGTCCAGCGACAGCGGCTCGACCAGAGGTGAGAGCTCCCGAAGGAGCCCCATTACCTGGTCGCTGGCCGCCCGGTAGGCGCCGAACCGGCCGGTGAGGAATGCCGCGTGCGGGCAGCGGGCGCGGGCCTCGCGCGTCGACATCGCCGAGCGCACGCCGAAGGCGCGGGCCTCGTAGGACGCCGTGGCCACCACGCCGCGGCCGCCGACGCCGCCGACCACGACCGGCTTGCCGCGCAGCGACGGCTTGTCGCGCTGCTCCACGGCGGCGAAGAAGGCGTCCAGGTCGACGTGGAGGATCGTCGGCTCGGTGCGCACGGTGGCATTGTGCCCCGCCTCCCGGGTTATCCACAGGTCGCGAAATTGCTGCTCGCCGAACCGCCGCCGCTCGGGCATCGTCGTCGCCATGAGCAACCGACCCAAGCCCTCCCAGAACCGCTCCTCCGGCAAGACCAAGACGCTGCGCGCCAAGAGCCCGGTCGACGTGCTCGCGCTCGTCCCCTACGTGCTCGGATTCCATCCCGAGGACTCACTGGTGCTCCTGACCGTCGGCGCGCCGCGACCTCCGGGGCAGCCGGTCAACGCCCGGGTCGACCTGCCCTCGACGCCCGAGGACATCGACACGGTGGTCGACGACCTGGTGGCAATCGCGGAGCGCAACGGGATCGCCCGTGCGGTGGTGGTCTGCTACAGCAGCGACACGGAGGCGGCCGACTCCGCCGGACGCTCGCTGCGGGACCGGCTGCAGGCGAGCGGAGTCGACGTTCCCGTGTCGATCCGTGCCGACGGCGAGCGGTGGTTCTGCCTGTCGGACTGCGGGTGCGGTGCAACGGGCGGTACGTCGTACAACCTGTCCGGCCACCGGTTCACCGCCGAAGCGGTGCTGGACGGCAGGGTCACCTACCGCAGCCGCGCCGAGCTGGCCGAGTCGCTGGTGGGCAACGACCTCGACGAGATCGAGCGCGTGCAGGAGCTGGCGGCCGATGCCCTTGACCGCGCCGCCGCGTCGGCACGCCACCCGCTCGGCGGCCTCGCTCCGCAAGGCACCTCGGCCTTCCTGGTCGCCGAGGGCCACTGGGTCGCCCACCGGGTCCGGCGGTTCCTCGACGACGAGCAGCGGCTCGACACCGCCGAGGTGGGCCGGCTGCTCGCGGCGCTCTCCGTCGTCGACGTGCGCGACGTCGCCTGGGCGGAGATGAGCCGTGACAACGCCACCGCGCACGTGGCGCTGTGGCGCGACGTGGTGCGCCGCTCACCGCTGGATCTGCTCGCCCCGGCCGCCGCGCTCCTGGGCTTCGCGGCCTGGCTGTCCGGCAGCGGTGCGCTGGCATGGTGCGCGGTCGAGCGGGCCTTCGCCTCCGACCCCGACTACAGCCTCGCGTCGCTGCTCTCGCACGCGCTGGAGAACGCCGTCCCTCCCTCGACCTGGCAGCCCCTGGACCGCGAGGCGCTGAAGTTGTTCGCCGGATGAGAGGCGCGCCGCCTCCCTGAGGCCTGGGCAGGTGGGCCCGGGGCGCCCTACGCTGCCTGCCATGGGCGAAGAGGTCGCGCACCAGGAGTTCAGCCGCGAGAACCGCACCCGCTACCGCGAGAAGGTACGCCGCTGCCTGGACGTGTTCACCCGGATGCTGCGCGAGTCCGCGTTCGAGGCCGATCGGCCGACCACCGGGCTCGAGATCGAGCTGAACCTCGTCGACGACACCGGCGACCCGGCGTTCAAGAACGCCGACGCGCTGGCCGAGATCGCCGACCCCGACTTCCAGACCGAGCTCGGCCAGTTCAACCTGGAGATCAACGTCGCGCCCCAGCGGCTCGACGAGGGCGGCCTGGCCGGTTTCGAGGCAGGGGTGCGGGCGAGTCTCAACGACGCCGACGCCAAGGCGCGCCGCGTCGGCGCACACCTGGTGACGATCGGCATCCTGCCCACCCTGAAGTCCGGGCACATGAGCCCCACCGCGTTGAGCTCGAACCCCCGCTACGCGCTGCTGTCCGAGGCGATCCTCGCGGCCCGCGGCGAGGACATCCTCATCGACATCGCCGGACCGGAACGGCTGCGCACCACCGCGGACTCGATCGTCCCCGAGGCGGCGTGCACGAGCACCCAGCTGCACATCCAGGTCAGTCCCGAGGACTTCGCGTCGTACTGGAACGCCTCGCAGGCCGTCGCCGGGGTGCAGCTGGCGCTCGGCGCCAACTCGCCGTTCCTGCTGGGTCGCGAGCTGTGGGCGGAGACCCGGATCCCGCTGTTCGAGCAGGCCACGGACACCCGCAGCGAGGAGCTGAAGGCCCAGGGTGTGCGCCCCCGGGTCTGGTTCGGGGAGCGATGGGTCACCTCGATCTTCGACCTGTTCGAGGAGAACGTGCGCTACTTCCCGGCGCTGCTGCCGATCATCGACGACGAGGACCCGATCGAGGTGCTCGAGGCCGGGCACACCCCGAAGCTGGCCGAGCTGCGGCTGCACAACGGCACCATCTACCGCTGGAACCGGCCTGTCTACGACGTGGTCGCCGGCCGGCCGCACCTGCGCGTGGAGAACCGGGTGCTCCCGTCCGGGCCGACGGTCGTGGACACGATGGCGAACGCGGCGTTCTACTTCGGCCTGGTCCGCACGCTCGCCGAGCACCAGCGCCCGCTGTGGTCGCAGATGTCGTTCAGCGCCGCGGAGGAGAACTTCCACGAAGCCGCCCGCGAGGGCATCGACGCGCAGCTGTACTGGCCCGGCGTCGGCCAGGTGCCCGCGGTGGAGCTCGTCGTACGCCGTCTGCTGCCGATGGCGCACGCGGGACTGGAGGAGTGGGGCGTCCCCGCGGAGGAGCGGGACCGGTTGCTGGGGGTGATCGAGCAGCGCTGCCTGACCGGGCAGAACGGCGCCTCCTGGTTCGCCGCCCGCTTCCATGAGCGGGCCACCGGAGGCCAGGAGCGTCTCGATGTGCTGCGTGCCACCCTCAACGAGTACCGCGAGCACATGCACGCGAACGTCCCGGTCCACACCTGGCCGTCCCCCGGGGACTGAGTCACAGCCGCAGCCGCACCCACGTCCGGCTCCGGCCGGTCCGCAGGTCGAGCCAGCCGGTGCGGGTGATCGCATAGAAGCCGTCCAGGGGGCGGGAGTTGATCTCGAACGCCGCGCGCGTCGCGGAGAACCAGTCCCAGTCGGCGTCACAGGGCTCGGGAACTCCTGGCCTGGTCAGCCACGCGGTCCTGTCGTCGGGACCGGACTGGGTCAGCAGCGAGTAGACCACCTCGGTGCGCAACGCGGTGTCGAGCGCCGGCAGGTCGGCACGGCGTACCACGAACGAGTCACGGGTCCCGCCGAGCCGGCCGACATGCAGGACCGGGTCGAACTTCCGGCGGCTCTCGCGCTGGCGGAACCGGCCCACCTCCTCGCGCAGCACCCGCTCGAGGGATCGCTCCCGCGGGGCGTCGGATACGTCGTGCATGTCTCCAGGGTGCCGTGGATCCTCGCCGCTGGCGACGCGTCTTCCACAGGTCCGCGCCGGCGCCTGCGGAGCACCGCTTGCGATACCGTCGGCCCGGACCTGCTGCGAACCCGGCGCAGGACGCGAGGACAGGAGGGCGCTCGATGGGAACGATCGTGGTGGGCTACGTGCCCAAGCCGGAGGGACAGGCGGCACTGCGCCGGGCGGCCGAGGAGGCCCGACTGCGCGACGCGCGCCTGGTCGTGGTCAACTCCCATCGCGGCGGCCGCGAGTTCGATCGCGACGACGCACTCGACTCCGAGGCGCAGCTGGAGCAGGTTCGGACCACGCTGCGCGAGGCCGGCGTCGAGCACGAGGTGCGTCAGCTCGTCCGCGGCATGGACCCGGCCGAGGACCTGATCAGCGTCGCCACCGACGTCAACGCCGAGTTCATCGTGATCGGGCTGCGCCGCCGATCCCCGGTGGGCAAGCTGATCCTGGGCAGCAACGCCCAGCGGGTGCTGCTCGACGCGCCCTGCCCGGTGCTCGCGGTCAAGTCCGCCGAGTAGGCACACCTCTCCTCATTTCTTCGCGGGCCGCGGCTTGGATCTGTTCGTGGGCGTGCCACAATGAGTGTTGCGGCTCTTGACGTGTGCGGGCCTTGCCGCGCCCGCCGCCTGGTGTACGAGAGGAAGTTCGTGTCCTCGAGCACGTCCCGTAAGGTCCCCGCCGATGACAGCAGCGCTCCCACACGCAAACGGGTCGTGGCCGCGTCCGGCTCCACCAGAACCTCGGTGAAGGCCGCCGCGAAGAAATCCGGTACGTCGAGCAAGCAGCCCGCCAAGAAGGCGGGTGCGTCGAGCAAGCAGACCGCGAAGAAGTCGCCGGCCAAGAAGGACCCCGCCAAGAAGGACCCCGCCAAGAAGGCTCCGGCGAAGAAGGCGGGGGCCGCGTCGAAGACCGCCAAGGGCACGAGGAAGGCAGGCTCTGTCGACGCCGCGTCCAACGGGGCCGGCCCGGTGGTCGTCGGTCCAGACGGCAAGAAGGTCCTGCCCGACATCTCCGACGAGCAGTTCGAGGCGGATCTCGCGTCGGACCCCACGATCAAGGAGGACGAGAAGGAGGCCGAGAAGCAGGGCTTCGTGGTCTCCTCCTCCGACGAGTCCGACGAGCCCGAGCAGCAGGTGATGGTGGCCGGCGCCACCGCCGACCCGGTCAAGGACTACCTCAAGCAGATCGGCAAGGTGCCGCTGCTCAACGCGGCGATGGAGGTCGAGCTGGCCAAGCGGATCGAGGCCGGCCTGTTCTCCGACGAGAAGCTCGGCAAGGGCGGCAAGATCTCCGCCAAGCTGCTCGAGGAGCTCGAGTGGATCTCCGACGACGGTCACCGTGCGAAGAACCACCTCCTGGAGGCGAACCTGCGGCTGGTGGTCAGCCTCGCCAAGCGCTACACCGGCCGCGGGATGCTGTTCTTGGACCTGATCCAGGAGGGCAATCTCGGCTTGATCCGCGCGGTCGAGAAGTTCGACTACACCAAGGGCTACAAGTTCTCCACGTATGCCACCTGGTGGATCCGGCAGGCGATCACCCGGGCGATGGCCGACCAGGCGCGCACCATCCGCATCCCGGTGCACATGGTCGAGGTGATCAACAAGCTCGCCCGCGTCCAGCGGCAGATGCTGCAGGACCTCGGGCGCGAGCCCACCCCTGAGGAGCTCGCCAAGGAGCTCGACATGACGCCGGAGAAGGTCGTCGAGGTGCAGAAGTACGGCCGGGAGCCGATCTCGCTGCACACCCCGCTCGGTGAGGACGGCGACTCGGAGTTCGGCGACCTGATCGAGGACTCCGAGGCGATCGTGCCGGCCGACGCGGTGAGCTTCACGCTGTTGCAGGAGCAGTTGCACGCCGTGCTCGACACGCTCTCGGAGCGGGAGGCCGGCGTGGTCTCGATGAGGTTCGGGCTGACCGACGGGCAGCCGAAGACCCTCGACGAGATCGGCAAGGTGTACGGCGTCACTCGCGAGCGGATCCGGCAGATCGAGTCCAAGACCATGTCGAAGCTGCGCCACCCGTCACGTTCGCAGGTGTTGCGCGACTATCTGGACTGAGCCCCTGCGGACGTCATACGAACTGTGGGCTACCACCCCCGTTCGGCATGACGTCCGGGGTCAGCCGGCGGCCACCAGGACGACCGCAGCCGCACACAGCACCAGTCCGGACGCCTGGGTTCGGTGCACGTGCTCGCGCAGCACCAGCGCCGCCAGCAGCACGGTGCTCGCCGGGTAGAGCGAGGTCAGCACCCCGGCGATCGCCAGCGAGCCTGCCTGCGTGGCCAGCAGGAAGCCACCGGTGGCAGCGGTCCCGAGCGCGCCGCACAGGATCGCCCACCAGGCAGCGCGTGCGCGGGGGACCCAGGTACCCCCGGCGACCGTGGCCAGCAATGCGACTGCGGGCACCGAGACCAGCTGGGTGAACGCCAGCGGCCACAGCCCGGAGGTGTCCGGCACCTGGCCGAGCGCCGCGAACAGCAGCCCGAAGCCCACTCCGGCCAGCAAGCCGTCGACCAGCCCCGCCGCCGTACCCCCGCGAAGAGAGCGCTCCGTGCCGGACGGTTCACGCGAGACCAGCCAGATGCCGGGAAGCGCGGCGATGATGCCAAGCCAGGCGAGCGCCGTCGGCCGGTCGCCGGTGAGCACACCCACGACCAGCGGGATCACCGCCGCGCCCACCGCGGACACCGGGGCGACCACGCCCATCCGGCCGCCTGCGAAGCCGCGGTAGAGGAACCCGGCGCCCGCCCCGCTGCCGAGGCCGGCCAGTCCCGCCCAGGCGAAGTCGACCGCGCGCGGACTCCCCGGGGCGAGTGCCGCGATCACCGCGGTGCACACCGTCGCCGTCGACGAGCCGACCACGGCTACCGACCACGCCGAGGTGCGCCGCGACACGAGTCCGCCGGTGAAGTCCGACAGCCCGTAGGCGAGCGCGGCGACCAGGCTCAACACGACGGTCATGGCTCAGTATCTCCGGGACGCACGCGGGCCCCGGGCTTGTGCCCGGGGCCCGCGAAGTCGTACGGGTGTCTAGCGCTCGTCCTCAGACGCGGTCGCGGGGGTCTCGACGAGCTTCCCGGTCTCGTCGTGGACGCGGACGGCCATCTCGCGCAGCTTCTCGCCGTGCTTGCGCGCGTGGTGCGCACAGAACAGGAGCTCACCGCCGGTGGGGAGCTCCACGCGCAGGTAGGCCTGGGCGCCGCATCGGTCACACCGGTCCACGGCCGTCAACGGTGCACTTGGGGCAATTGCAGTCGTCACTTTGGCCTCAATCCTTCCGTGTGCTTGGGCGGGGCGGCGGGGGCCAACCCTGCACAACCTAGCGTGTCGTTCAACCCACGTTCGGTCTTCACCAGACACAACATCCCATCACGTCGCGCGCTTCCCTGTGGGTGGGGTGGATTCGACCCGCGAAGGGTGAGGATCCCCACACCCGCTGTTCTGCACCTCCCGCCACTGGCGGCTCGTCTACCAGTCTGCCTCGGCTTGTACTCTTCCGGTTGCCAATCCACAGAAGATGAAACCTGGTCGACGGTGTGCACCCGCACATCGTGACCCGAGAAGCACCTGTTTCGGTGCAGGCGTGGCGAATCGGCGTGGCCGGGCGTGTCGCAGGTAGATTGAGGCGTACGTCGTACACATCTTGGATGAGGAGTGCTGTGCCGAGCCTGCCGAGCCGCACCGCCGGAGGGACCACGATCGACAACACGTACAACGCTCAGCATCTGCTGGTGCTCGAAGGCCTCGAAGCGGTCCGCAAGCGGCCGGGCATGTACGTCGGGTCGACCGACACCCGCGGGCTGATGCACTGCGTGTGGGAGATCATCGACAACGGCGTGGACGAGGCGCTGGCCGGTGTGGCCGGCCGCATCGAGGTGATCCTGCACCCGGACGGCTCGGTGGAGGTGCGCGACGACGGACGCGGCATCCCGGTCGACACCGAGCGCAAGACCGGGCTGTCGGGCCTCGAGGTGGTCTTCACCAAGCTGCACGCGGGCGGCAAGTTCGGCGGTGGCTCGTACGTCGCCACCGGCGGCCTGCACGGGGTCGGGGCGTCGGTGGTCAACGCGCTGTCCGCGCGGCTGGACGTCGAGGTGGACCGGCCGCCGGTCACCCAGGCGATGTCGTTCCAGCGCGGGGCCCCGGGCGTGTTCGACGGCGAGGGGCCGGGGGCCGCGTTCACGCGGGGGTCGGGCTTGCACAAGCGCGGGCGGGTCAAGAAGGGCGTCACCGGCACCAGGATCCGGTTCTGGCCGGACCGGCAGATCTTCACCAAGGACGCGACCTTCGCCTTCGACGAGCTGGTCACCCGGGCTCGGCAGACCTCGTTCCTCGTGCCCGGCCTGGAGCTCGAGATCCGCGACCTGAGGGCCCCGGAGGACACGGTGCCGGCCGTGGAGAGCTTCAAGCACGACGGCGGGATCAGCGAGTTCTGCGACTTCCTGGCCGCCGACGAGCCGGTGACCGACGTCCTGCGGCTGCAGGGCCACGCCCAGTTCACCGAGACCGTGCCGCTGATGGACGACCACGGCCACATGACCCCTCAGGACGTCGAGCGCGACCTCGCCGTCGACGTGGCGTTGCGCTGGGGGACCGGCTACGACACCGAGATCCGCTCGTTCGTGAACGTGATCGCCACGCCCAAGGGCGGCACGCACCTGACCGGCTTCGAGCAGGCGGTCACCAAGACGTTCAACGAGGTGCTCAAGGCGAAGCGGACATTGAAGTCCAGCGAGCCCGACGTGCTCAAGGAGGACGTCCTCGAGGGTCTCACCGCCGTCGTCACGGTCCGCCTGGCCGAGCCCCAGTTCGAGGGGCAGACCAAGGAGGTGCTCGGCACTCCCAAAGCGCGCATGATCGTGCGTCAGGTGGTGACCAGCGAGCTGAGGAGGTTCCTGACCTCGACCAAGAAGGGGCACAAGCAGCAGGCTCAGCGGGTGCTGGAGAAGGTCGCAAACGCGTCCCGGACCCGGATCGCCGCCCGTCAGCACCGGGAGACGCAGCGCCGCAAGAGTGCCCTGGAGTCCTCGGCGCTGCCCTCCAAGCTCGCCGACTGCCGCTCGAATGACGTCGAGCGGTCCGAACTCTTCATTGTCGAGGGCGACTCGGCGCTGGGCACCGCGAAGCTGGCCCGCAACTCGGAGTTCCAGGCGCTGCTCCCGATCCGGGGCAAGATCCTCAACGTGCAGAAGGCGTCGGTCTCCGACATGCTCAAGAACGCCGAGTGCGCCTCGATCATCCAGGTTGTCGGCGCCGGCTCGGGGCGCAGCTTCGATCTCGAGGCACGCCGCTACGGCCGGATCATCTTCATGGCCGACGCGGACTCCGACGGGGCGCATATCCGGTGCCTGCTGACCACGCTGTTCTTCACCTACATGCGTGGGCTGATCGAGGCCGGGCGGGTCTACAGCGCGGTGCCGCCGCTGCACCGCATCGAGCTGGCCAACCCGAAGAAGGGGATGGACAAGTACGTCTACACCTACTCCGACACCGAGCTGTCGCGGAAGCTGGCCGAGCTGTCGAAGAAGGGGGTGCGCTGGAAGGAGCCCGTGCAGCGGTACAAGGGACTCGGCGAGATGGATGCCCACCAGCTCGCGGAGACCACCATGGACCCGCGGCACCGGACGCTGCGCCGGATCACCGTCGACGACGCCGAGGCGGCTACGGGGGTGTTCGAGCTGCTGATGGGCTCGGAGGTCGCCCCGCGCAAGGAGTTCCTTGTGCAGGGCGCTTATGAGGTGGACGCCGACACCCTCGACGCCTAGGCCGCCGCTCAGACGCCGGGCGGGCAGTGCACCCGCGGGTTCCACATCGAGAACATCCCGGCCGGGTTGTCGTACCAGATCCAGGCGTGCAGCGAGTAGTACGCCGGAAGCCCGAAGCGGTTGCCCGCTGGGGTGAAGTTGAACCGGTGGCCGTAGAGACGTGGCCGCGGCGCGTCCTGTCCGTGGGAGTCACGCCACGCGGAGACCGTCACGACGTACTCGAGAGCCGCCAGGCGCAGATGCCCGTTGTAGCCGAGCCGGTAGACGACGGCTTCGGGGTGGCGCAGCGCGATCTTGCCGTCGACGAGCGTGCCGTCGACCAGGTGGATGCCCATGCCGCCGCTGCCCTTCATCGCGATGCAGGCGATGCCGCGCTTGTCCTTGAACATCGCGTAGCCGGCCTGGATGACTGCGGCGTGCGAGTGGTAGGCGTCGGTGGCGGCGCGGGCCACGCGCACGTCGTGGCGGGTGCCCGCGAGCGCGCCCGGAGCAGCGACCGCGAGGGCCATGGCGGCCGCGGCAACGGCGGCCGCAGCCTTGGTGAGCCTCATCAGGATCCCTCCTTGACCTCGAAGACCTCGTCGGCGACCAGGCCGTGCGCCTCGCGGTGCACGGTCGTGGAGGCGTCCGCGGAAGGGGCTTCGACGAGGCAGAAGATCTTCCCCTGGCTCTCGTCCACCCAGTAGCGCAGGTAGCGCACGTCGTACTTGCCCTGGACCTGGAGGTCGGCCATGTGGGCCTTGGCCACGTCGTCGACGGTGACCCCGCCGTCGATGCTGTGGACGTCCATGTAGAGCGGCATCGTTCCTCCTCGAAAGGTGCTCGGGTGTGCCGGGTGTCGCGACGAACCTAGGGCGGCGAGGATGCCTGGGGATCGGTGAATCCTGCCCAGATTGGGCGGCAGACTGCCTATCTCGAGGCGCCGACGAGCCCGTCGCGCCGGGCACTCTCGGCGGCGGCCCGGCGGGTGGGCACACCCAGCTTGTCGAGCACGGCGGACACGTGGTGGTCGACGGTCCGCACCGACAGGAACAGCCGGGAGGCGATCTCCTCGTTCGTGCAGCCCTCGCAGACCAGCGCGAGCACCTCGCCCTGGCGCGGGGTCAGGCCGGCGGGATGGGCGCGGGTGGAGGCGCGTGCGCCGGTGGAGACGGACCTGAAGCCCAGCCGGCGCATCTCACGGCGGGTGGCACGCACTGCCGCCTCGGCGCCGAGCGCCTCGAACCTGGACAGCGCCTCGCGCAGATCCGCCTGCTCGCCGGAGTCGAAGAGCGCGAGGGCGGACTCGTAGGGGCAGGACAGCCGCTCCCAGGCGCGTGCCGCGGCCGACCACTGACCGGCCAGGGACAGCCGGTACGGCGCGGGCAGGCTCCGGCCGGATGCCTCGGCGCCCTCGCCGGCCCGCTTGATGCCGAGACGGCGCTGCCAGAGGGCGATCAGGCCGCGGGTCCAGCCGTCGCTCCCGTCCGCGCACCCGGCCGCGAGCGCCAGATCGGCCCTGGCGAGATCCAGCTCCCCGTCCAGCCAGTGCGCCTCTGCGCGTCGTGGAAGTGCCTTGCGGATCCAATCCGGGTCCTCGCTGGTCGAGGCGTGGGCGGCAGCCGCGTCGAGGTGGGACCACGCTTCCGGGTCGCCGCGCCGGGCGAGCACACGTCCGAGCGTCATCCACGCCGGCATCCGGTTCGCCGGCGAGATCGCCGGCCTGGCCAGACAGGCGCGTGCGATGTAGGTCGCCTCGTCCCACCGACCGAGCTCCGAGAGCGCCTCGGCGTGCCAGCTCTGCAAGCAGACGCCGTAGGTCGCCAGGTCGTTCTCCTCGCAGTAGCGGGATGCGTCCAGGTAGCACTGCTCGGCCTCGCCGTAGCGGCACTCGTTGACCAGGATTGCATGGGTGTTCGCGAAGGCCCGGCCGGCTTGGGCGTGTGCGGCACCGGACACCGCGACATCGAGCGCGCGCTGCATCGGCGCCTGCCAGTCCTGGCCGATGTCCAGTAGGAGGCACGCCTCGGTGTCGAGCGCGTCGCTGAGCACGTCCGGCAGGTCGAGCCGCTCGGCGAGCGACTGTGTGGTGCGGAGGAGGTTGAGCGCCCGGTCGTGCTTGGCCACGCGGCCGAGGGCGCCGGCCATGGAGTGCTGGGCGCGAGCCAGCGCCGCGGAGGGGCCGAGCCCGGCGACGCACTCCACTGCCGCCTCGGCGTAGGCCGACGACTCAGTGCTTCGACACAGACGCCACATCACCCGCGAGAGGAACTCCAGCGTCCCGGACTCCCGGACCGGGTCGTCCACTGTCCTCCACCAGCTGAGCGCCTGCTCGGCGGCCGCCGCCGCTTCGTCCCATCGATCCATCAGGGACAGCTCCCGGCCGAGCCCGTCGCTCAGCTCGGCGACGAGACCGGGGTCCGCCTCGCCTGCGAACCGCAACGCGCGTTCGTACTGGAGCGCCGCCTCCCGGTGAGCGCCCAGGGCCGCCGCCCGTCGTGCAGCCTGTGGAGCCAGCAGCAGCACCGCCTCGACGTCTCCGGCGCCCTCGGCGTGGTAGGCGAGCCGGGCCTGGTCGGTGTCTCCGGCGGTCCTCAGGGCGCGGAGCAGGTCCGCATGCACCCGGACTCGTCGGTGCGCGGGGATCTCGGCCTCCACCGCAACCCGTGCGATCTCGTGGCGGAAGACGAGGGTGCGGCCCTCGCTGGTCAGCACGCCCGAGGCGAGCATCTCGTCCCAGACCTCGGTGGGGGCACCGGCGACCTGCTCCAGCAGGGAGGGTTCGATGCGCCAGCCGATCAACGCCGCGGCTTCGAGCAGGCCACGAGCGTCCTCGGACAACCGCGCGACCCTCGCCAGCAGGACGTCGCGTACCGATGGCGGAATCTCGCCCGCGGCGGCCGCGACCACCTCGCCGACCAGGAACGGATTGCCGCCGGTGAGCCGGTAGACCTCGTCGGCGTCCACCGCTGCCTCGGTGCTCAGGGCCGCGACGGCTTCCCGCGAGAGCGCAGGCACATCGACACGGCGGGTGGTGCCGAGCCGGGCCAGATCTCCGAGGACGAGCCGCAGCGGCTCGGTCGCGAGGGCGTCGTCACGGTAGGTGAGGATCAGCAACGTGGGTGTGTCGCGGATCCGGTGACCGAGAAAGGCCAGCAGGTCGAGCGTGGCCTCGTCGGCCCAGTGGGCATCCTCCACCACGAAGGCGGTCGGCGATCCGCGCCGACCCGGGTCGCCGAGCCGCTCCAGGACGGCGGTGAACAGCTCGTTGCGAGGAACCTGTCGGGTGCACAGGTCACCCAGCCCACCGCCGAGCTGCTCGGCCGCGTCGTACAGCGGCGCCAGCGGACGCGGCGTGAACAACCCGTCGCACCGGCCCCAGCACCACCGGGCGTCGGGAATGGTCCTCTCCAGCTCCTCGACCAAGGTGGACTTGCCGACGCCCGCCTCGCCGGCGACCAGAACCAGCCGGCCCGCGCCCGCCCGAGCCTCGCAGGCGTACTGCTGCAAGGAGGCCAGCTGCGCCTCCCGCTCGAGGATCGCCACACGGAGATTGTGGGCTCACCGGGCCGACCGCGCCAGTGCCGGTCTGCACCACGGTGCGCGCTCACGCCAGCTGGTCCAGCCCACCTGTGTCGACGTCGTAGACGAACCCGCCGACAGCCACCCGGTCGGGGATCAGCGGATGCGCGCGCACCGTCGCGACGTCGTCGACGAGCGCGGCGTGCTGATCCGCAACGACGCCGAAGCGCATCCAGGACGCATCGGCCCCTGCCGACTCACCGACCCGCTCGCGCATCTGGTCCTGTGTGGCGCTGCCCATCGCGCACCGCGAGTGGGGGATGACCAGGATCCGGTCCACGCCGAGCAGGTGGACGGCCAGCACCAGCTCGCCGAGCACCTGCTCGGTGACCCGGCCACCGGCGTTGCGGAGCACCTTCGCGTCGCCGACCCGCAGGCCGAGGATCGCCAGCGGGTCGATCCGGGAGTCCATGCAGGTCAGAACGGCGACTCCGCGCGCCGCCTGGCCGGGCACCCCGGCATGGGCGAACGAGTCCCGGTAGTCCCGGTTGGCGGCGATCAGGTCCTCGAAGGCGTCAGAGGCGGTCACCCGGGAAATGTAGCGGAGCGGTCCGTCGACCCTGCGGCGTGCACCCGGCCGGGCCTTGCGGATCCGAACATGGCGAGCGCGGCGGCGCCGGCGAGCGCGGCGCAGATCGCCGCGCCGACGAAGACGGTCTGGAGCTGGGCGAGGCCGGCCTGCTCCAGCATCGCCGTGTAGGCGGGGCACTGGGTGCCCGTGTGGCAGACCTCCGACGGGGCGGGGAGGCCGGCCTGGACCGCGTAGTAGCGGCGCAGCCCTACGGTGGTGAGCACGCTGATCCCGACCAGCATGCCGACCATCCGGGCCACCACCAGCAGGGCGCTGGCGACGCCGTGCACGTGGGAGGGGGTGCTCGCCAGCAGCACCGCGTTGACCGGCGCGATGGCCAGGCCGAACCCCAGCCCCGCCGCGACCAGCGGGACCGTGGCGACCGGGTGCGCCAGGCTGTGCGCGCCCCAGGTGGACATCCACCAGAACGCGCCAGTGGTCAGCGCCATCGCGAGCGCAGTGAGCACGCCGGCGGGACAGCGGCGCAGAGCCCAGCCGCCGAGCAGGGCGCCGACCGGGATCGCCGTGAGAAGCCGCACGAGCACCAAGGCGGCCCCGAGCTGGGAGGTGGGAGAGACCGTGATCCGCGCGAAGATCGGCACGTCGACGAGTCCGGCGATCAGCGCGGCACCGGTCAGGAAGCTGACCAGCAGGGACCCTTGGGCGTGGCGGTGGGCGAACGTCGCGCGCGGAACCAGCGGGGCGGGGCTGCGCCGGCGCTGCCAGACCCAGGCGACCGCGGCGAGCGCGGAGCCGAGTAGTAGCCACGGTCCGGCCGGCGAGAACACCGAGACCTGAGGATCGGCGGTCGCGAACGCCATCACGATGCCCGCGAGCACGAGCGCGAGCAGGCCGGCGCCGAGCGGGTCGGACTCGCGCGCCAGCTGCGGCCACCGGCGTACGCCGACCAGCGGCCGGCGCGTGGTGGCGCACCTGATCCAGAACGCGACCGCCAGCACCACGAAGGCGATGCCCAGCGGCGACAGCCATCGCGATCCGCCGACCACCGGCACGAACGCCAACCCGACGCTCACCCGCGCGGTCAGCTGCGGCGGCTCCACCAACACCAGCGCCAGGATCAGGAGCGCCAGCAGGCCCAGCGTCGCTCCCAGCACGTCGCGTCTGGCGGGCGACGGGGCGGCCGGGAGGGGCGGCGCGGTCGTGGCCGGGCCTGGCGGGAGCGCGAGCTTGCGAGCGCGGATGGTCCGGCCGCGCCGCCCCTCCCGGAAGCCCGAAGCCCGCAGGGCGAGGACGAGCACCACCCCCACGACGACGTTGACCGCGAAGATCACCTGCCAGGTGGTGACGGCGAGGATCGCGGCGCCGTACAACGGACCCAGCACGCTACCGAGCTCCTGGACTGCGCCGACCACGCCCAGCGGGACCCCGCGGCGCTCGCGCGGGTACAGATCGGCGACCAGGGCCAGCGTCGCGGGCACCAGCCCCCCGGCGCCGACGCCCTGCAGGAACCGGCCGGCGACCATGCTGGCCAGGTCGTAGGAGCCGGCGGTGACCAGCGAGCCGAACGCGAACACCAGCAGCGAGCCGACCAGGACCGGGACGCGTCCGCGCAGGTCGGCGATCCGGCCGGCCAGCGGAAGCGTGGCGACGTAGCCGAGCAGGAACCCGGACACGATCGGCGCCGCCCGCTGGAGCTCGTCGATGGAGAGCCCGACCCCCGCCATCATGTCGGGCAGGGCGAGCACCACTACGTAGGTGTCGGCGGCCGCGAACGCCACCGCGACAGCAGCGATCCCGAGCTGCAGCCGACCGGTCACGGCTTGCTGATGTGCGGGTGTGCGCCGTAGTCGTCGAAGCCGATCGTGTACGTGACGTCGCCGCCCTTGGCGTAGAACGGGCCGGTGAGCACTGCCCTCACCAGCCGGTGCCGGTCGTCGATGCTGAACGTCGCGTCGAAGTTGCCCGACGGCACCGCGCTGGGGATCACGGTCGCGACGGCGCGTCCGGGCACCGTGCCGTGGTAGCTGTCGAGCACGGACTTGCCGTTGCGTTGCTGCGCGCCCTTCGTCAGGTGCGTTGCGGAGGTGAGCAGCGACGACAACCCACCGGAGGTGCTCATCAGGTCCGCAGGATTGGGTGCGCCGTAGTCGTGCGGGTCGATCGGCACGAACTTCGTGGTGAACGGCAGCTTGGCGTAGACCACGCCCTGCAGTGCGACCACCGCCACGTCGGCGGTGATGCCGCTGGCGGCGACCTTGATCGAGCCCTTGAACGCCGGGGCGTGGGTCGCCACACCATCGGCGTCGAGCACCCCGTCGACCCCGGAGGGCAGCTTGCCGGTGGACAGGTGCAGGTGCACCCCCGAGGTCTTGTCGAGCTTCTTCTTCGCCGTCGCCAGCGCCTGGTGGGGGCTCAACGAGGACGCGCTGTCGTGCGAGCAGCCGGAGGGGCCGATCAGCAGGCCGCAGAGGAGTACGGCGAGCAGGATGCGTGCCGCCCGCACGGAGAGGCTCATCCCGCCTCTCCCAGCAGGCTCGCCACCGGGCCGGCGACCGCCTCGATCGGCAGCGTGCCGGGGGTCCCGGATCCGTCCCGGCGGCCGGTGGCCTCCGGCAGGTCGACCGGAGCGCCGCTGGCGGCTGCCGCTCGCGCCGGTGCCGGACCGGCCCAGGCGACGATCAGCGTGTCCTCGCCCTTGAGGAACCGGTGGCAGCGCACGCCGCCGGTGCCTCGGCCCTTGGCGGGGTACTCGGAGAACGGCGTCACCTTGACCGCCCCGGGTTCGGTGCCCGGCAGCGATGTGCTCGCCCCCGAGGCGGTCACCACCACAGAGCCCTCGTCCGGGTGGACTGCGCCGAAGAAGACCACCTGCTGGCCGGGCGGGACCCGGACCCCCGCGATGCCGCCGCCACCGCGGCCCTGGGCCCGGACGCCGGAGGCCGGGAAGTGCAGCAGCTGCGCGTCGGAGGTTATGAAGCACAGCTCGGCGTTGCCCGCGCCATCGGCTCCGTGCGATCCCAGGTCGACCGCGCCGACCACCTCGTCGTCCTCGCCCAGCCGGATCAGGTCCCAGGAGTCCCGCGCCGGCGCCTCCGGGTTGACCCGCTTGACGACCCCGGCGCGCGTGCCGAGCGCAAGCGCCGGGCCCGACTGGTCCAACGAGGCCAGCCCGAGGACCTGCTCGCCGGGCTCCAACGAGAGGAACTCGCTGACCGGGGCGCCCCCCTGCAGGTGGGGCGAGCTGGCGGTGCCGGGCAGGGCCGGCAGGTCGAGTACGTCGAGCCGGATCGCGCGGCCGCGGCTGGTCACCACGACCACCTGCCCGCGGGCGGTCGTGCGCACCGCGGAGACGACCACGTCGTGCTTCGCGCGGGCGCCGCCCTCGCCCGGACCCGAGGTGTCCGCGCTCCGGGCAAGCAGCCCGCTGGAGGACAGGTAGGCGAAGCACGGGTCGTCGGCGACCTCCAGCGGCAGCTCGCTGCCGGCCGCCGAGCGCGCCGGCACCCCGGCCGCCTCGAGCAGGACCGTGCGCCGAGGCGTGCCGTACGTCGTGGCGACCTCGGCGAGCTCGTCGCCGACCACACTGCGCAGCAGCGTCTCGTCGGACAGCACCGCGTCGAGCTCGGCGATGGCGCTCTCCAGCTCGCTCTTCTCCTTCTCCAGCTCGATCCGGGAGAACTTCGTGAGCCGGCGCAGCGGCATCTCGAGGATGTAGCCGGCCTGCACCTCGGTCAGGTCGAAGACCGCCACCAGCCGCTCACGGGCGTCCTCGGTGTTCTCGCTGGAACGGATCAGCGCGATCACCTCGTCGATGTCGAGGATCGCGGTCAGCAGCCCCTCCACGAGGTGCCGCCGGTCGGCGGCCTTGCCGCGGCGGAACGTCGAGCGGCGGCGTACCACGTCGTAGCGGTGCGCGAGGAACACCTCGAGCAACTGCTTGAGGCCGAGGGTGCGGGGCTGGCCGTCGACGAGCGCCACCGCGTTGATGCCGAAGGAGTCCTCCAGCGGGGTGAGCCGGTAGAGCCGTTCGAGCAGCGTCTCGGGGACGAACCCGTTCTTGACCTCGATGACCAGCCGCATGCCCTTCTCGCGGTCGGTGAGGTCCTTCACGTCGGAGATCCCCTGCAGCTTCTTGGTCTGCACGAGGGTCTTGATCCGGTCGATCACCTTCTCCGGTCCGACGCCGTAGGGCAGCTCGGTGACCACGATGCCCTTGCGGCGCGGGGTGACCGCCTCGACGCGCGCGCTGGCCCGCATCTTGAACGAGCCTCGACCGGTCTCGTAGGCGTCGCGGATGCCCTCCAGCCCGACGATCTTGCCACCGGTCGGCAGGTCGGGCCCGGGGATGAACCGCATCAGTCCGTCCAGGTCGGTGTCCGGGTGGGAGATCAGGTGGCGCAGGGCCTGGACGACCTCGACGAGGTTGTGCGGGGCGATGTTGGTGGCCATCCCGACCGCGATCCCGGACGCGCCGTTGACCACGAGGTTGGGGATGGCCGAGGGGAGTACGACGGGCTCGAGCTCGCGGCTGTCGTAGTTGGCCTTGAAGTCGACGGTCTCCTCGTCGAGCGAGGCGGTCATCGCCACCGCCGGGGGCGCCATCCTGCACTCGGTGTTGTGGTTGACGAAGCCGCCGGCGAGGAACGAGTGGTCCTCACTGTCGACCCTCAACGAGTACACCTGCTCGGGCGGGCAGTCGTCGACGGACGCGACCTCGACGAACCGGTAACCCGAGTCCATGATCGGTGCGACGACCGCCAGCGTCTCGGCGTCCTTGAACTTCGTGACCAACAGACTGCGATCCGTCTGCCAGCGCTCCATCCGGTCGAAGTTGTGCTGGAGCAGCCACGTCTTGCCCGTGCCGCGTCCTGGTCCGAGTGAGTCGCGCACGTAGTCGGCCACGTATGGCACGAAGTCCCTGGTGAGCCGGTGCCTATATCGCGGCATGTTTCTCAGCCGCTGTTCCAGCCTGCGGCGCTTCGCGGTCAGGAAGCCGATGCGCTCTGCGAAGGCGTGGATGTTGTGCAGACCGGAAACGACGAGGCGGTACTCACCGCGGGTGTAGTGGGTCAGATTGCTGTGCACGCCGAACTCCAGCAGGAGCTCCTGGAGACCGGCGGCGAGGCCGACGCTGTAGGTGGAGTACTGGACAGTCATCGACTTGTCGTTGGCCTGCCGGATCCCGCCGTCGCCCTCGAACAGTGCCATCAAGAAGGCACGCTTCAGGCCCGGGCCACCGTGCCAGACGACTTCCGGAACCTGCTTGTCGGCCGCCTTCGCGCCGATGAGCTCGGTCAGCGGGCTTTCTCGGACTTGAGCGAGGTTCTGGACATCCAGCTCATGGATGGCACGTCCGGAACGACGCAGCTTCCGCGTGTATACGTAGCGCGGGCCGCCGACCACTGCGTCGTACGCCTCCAGCACTAGACGGAAGTACTCCTCGTCGGTGTTGTCGAACCCTGCCCGGCTCTCGGAAGCGAAACCCTCCGACACCCAGCCGCCGAGAAGGGTGCCGAGCATCATCTCGCGCGCCATGGGGACGGCAGTCGTCCATGCATTCCGGGCGAGGCAGACGACAGTGCCCGGCGCGATCTCGTCGAGCCGCAACCACTGGAACACGGGGACGCCGGCGACGGGGATCAGGCAGAGCACGGGGTGGTTGTGGCTACCCCGCAGCGCGTGGCCGCTTCGTGTCACAAGCCGCTTGAGGGGGTGAACTCCCGAGTTGAAGACCTTGCTCACCCGGACCGCTTTGCCGTCCTTGTCCAACACCTCGAAGTCGGCGGCCGCCTCGGAGTTCTCGGGGATGTTCGCGAGTTCGTCGAGGCGCACCGAGGCTCCGTCAGCCATCCTCACCCGGGTGTCGCCGGCGAGGCAGTAGCGCATCGCCGCCGGCGGGTCGTCCGGCGAGCCGAAGTTGCCGTGCCCGTCCACCAGCGGCACGCGCATCGCCCACGGCTGGGCCTGGCGGACGAGAGCGTCGTAGATCGCGCTGTCGCCGTGCGGGTGCAGCCGCCCCATCACCTCTCCGACGACCCGGGCGCTCTTCACGTGCCCTCGGTCCGGCCGCAGGTTCATGTCGGCCATCGTGTAGAGGATCCGGCGCTGCACGGGCTTGAGGCCGTCGCGCGCCTCGGGCAGCGCACGGCTGTAGATCACCGAGTAGGCGTACTCCAGGTAGCTGGTGCGCATCTCGTCGCCGACGTCGGTGTCCACGATGTGCTCGTCGTACTCCTCCGGTGGGGGCGGTTTCGCGGACCTGGCCATGGCGCCCATTGTGTCGTGCGGGACCACCAGCCGGGCGGCGGGCACGCCGTACGCGGGCGGCTCGGACAGGCCCGTCGGATAGATTGCGGACGTGGACGAGGCGGCCGCTTACCCCCAGCACTGGGAGGCCGACGTGCTGCTGCGCGACGGCCTGGTGGCACACCTGCGTCCGATCATCGCCGACGACCGCGAGCGGCTCGTCGAGTTCTACGAGCAGGTGTCCGCCGAGTCGAAGTACCTGCGCTTCTTCGCCCCGATGCCGAGGCTGTCCGAGGCGGATGTCGAGCGGTTCACCCACGTCGACCACCACGACCGGGTCGCGCTGGTGCTCACCGTGGCGACCCGGATCATCGCGGTGGGCCGCTTCGACCGGTTGCCCCCCGCCAACCCCACCCATTTGTCCCCCGCCAACCCCACCCATTTGCCCGCTGCGGAGGGCAACCTCGTCGAGGCGGAGGTGGCCTTCCTGGTCCAGGACGCCCACCAGGGCCGCGGGATCGCCCAGCTGCTGCTGGAGCACCTGGCCCAGGCCGGCCGGGAGCGCGGGGTCGACCGGTTCGTCGCCGAGGTGCTGCCCCAGAACCAGCGGATGATCCAGATCTTCCGCGAGGCCGGCTACCGGGTGGCCGGCGGCTTCGAGGACGGCGTGATGCGTCTGGAGTTCCCGATCGACGCCACCGACACCTCGGTGTCGGTGATGCAGTCGCGTGAGCACCGGGCCGAGGCCGAGTCGATCCGGATGTTCTTCGAGGCGCGCAGCGTCGCGGTGATCGGCGCCTCCCGCAGGCATGACACCATCGGGCAGCTGCTGGTGCGCAACCTGGTGCTCGGCGGATACCAGGGCCGGGTGTACGTCGTGAACCCGGCGGCGGAGTCCGTGGCCGGGATGCCGTCCTACGCCGCTGTCGGGGACATCCCCGACGAGGTGGACGTGGCGATCGTCGCCGTGCCGGCCGACGCCGTGCAGGACGTCGTGCTCGACTGCGCCGCCAAGGGCGTGCACGGCCTGGTGGTGATCTCGTCGGGGTTCGCCGAGACCGGGGCGGAGGGACGCGCCCGGCAGCGCCGGCTGGTCGGACTGGCGCGCTCCTACGGCCTGCGGATGATCGGGCCCAACGCCCTGGGCATCGTCAACACCGACGCGACGCACTCGCTGAACGCCTCGCTGTCCACCGTGATGCCGCCGCGAGGACGGGCCGGCTTCTTCTGCCAGTCGGGCGCGCTCGGGGTGGCGATCCTGGAGAAGGTGACCCGTCGCGGCCTCGGCCTGTCGTCGTTCGTGAGCGCCGGCAACCGGGCGGACGTGTCCGGCAACGACCTGTTGCAGTACTGGGAGGAGGACGAGTCCACCGAGGTCGTACTGCTCTATCTGGAGTCGATCGGCAACCCCCGCAAGTTCAGCCGCATCGCCCGACGGGTCTCGCGCCGTAAGCCGGTCATCGCAGTGAAGTCCGGACGCACCACCCAAGGCGTGCCGATGGGCCACGCTGTCCGCTCGATGCTCGCCCCGCAGGCCGCCGTGGACGCGATGTTCCGGCAGGCCGGGGTGATCCAGGTCGACGCCCTGGACGACATGTTCGACGTCGCCCAGCTGGTCGCCCACCAACCGTTGCCCCGCGGCCCCCGCGTCGCGGTGGTCGGCAACTCCGACGCGCTCGGCCTGCTGGCCGCAGACGCGGCCGCCGCCGAGGGCCTGCAGGTCAAGGAGGCGGTCGCGCTCGGCGCCGACGCCACCGCGGAGGACTTCGAGGAGGCCCTGGACGCGGCGATCGACGACCCCGACGTCGACTCGGTGGTGGCCGTGTTCATCCCCCCGCTGAACACCACCGGCGACGAGGTCGCCGACGTGCTCGCCGCGATCGGCGAGCAGTCCGACAAGCCGCTGGTCTCGACGTTCCTGGCCACCGAGGGCGTGCCGGAGCTGCTGCGGGTGCCGGACCTGGCCGGGAGCACCGCTGGGCGCGGCTCGGTGCCGTCCTACCCCGCGGTGGAGAACGCCGTGCGGGCGCTGGCCCGGGTCGTCGAGTACGCCGGCTGGCGGGCCAAGCCGCAGGGCGAGCCCGTGCCGCCCGACGAGGTGGACGCCGTCACGGCACGCCGGCTGGTCTCCGGCGTGCTCGCCGCCGACGAGGTCGGCCGCGACCTCACCTTCGACGAGCTGCGCGACCTGCTCGGCGCCTACGGGATCGAGCTGTGGGAGCGCACCGTGGTCGCCTGCGAGGACGAGGCCGTCGCCGCCGCCGAGAAGCTCGGCTACGGTCCGGACGGCGTCGTGCTGAAGGCGACCGCGGAGCATCTGCGGCAGCGTCCCGACCTCGCGCACGTGTGGCGCAACATCGACACGGAGGATGAGATGCGTGATGCGTGGCGAACCATGCACACGCTCATCGACGTACCGGAGCGCGCCGGCTTCGTCGTCCAGCGCAACGCCCCGCCCGGCATCCCGGTGTCGCTGGGCGGGATGGAGGACCCGCTGTTCGGGCCGGTGGTGTCCTTCGGGGTCTCCGGGCCGGCAACAGAGCTGCTCGGGGACCGCTCCTACCGGATCCCGCCGATGCACTCGGGCGACGCCGCCGACATGGTGCGCGAGATCCGCGCCGCGCCCTTGCTGTTCGGCTACCGGGGCAGCGAGGTCGTCGACACTGCGGCCGTCGAGCACCTGCTGCTGCGGGTTGCACAGCTGAAGAACGACCTGCCCAAGGTGCGCTCGCTCGACCTCACTCTGGTGCTGGCGGGGGCGCACGGAGCGACCGTGCTGAACGCCACCGGACGGGTCGAGCCCGTGCACTCCGGCACCGACGCGCGGTCGGACTGGTTCGTCCGGCGCCTCGGGTCGGTCGGGGTCGACGGAGCGTGACACACTGAGCGGCATGAGCGACCGTTCCGTGGACCTCCGTGCCGCGATCGATGCCTCAGGCTACTACCCGGACGTGGTGTTCGACGCGGTCAACGCGGCGGTCGCCGGCGAGGCGGTGGTCTCCTACCTGGTCCACCACGAGCCCACGATCGACGAACGCGACGAGGTCCGCCGGCACGTCACGGTGCTCGTGCTCACGCCGAGCCGGCTGATCCTCGCGCACACCGACGAGCACGCTCCCGACGACCTGCTGCCGGCTCCGTACACCTCGACGCAGGCGGAGGCGGTCACGCTGGCCGCGGTGCGGTCCGTGGTCGTCTCGCGCATCGTCGCCAACCCCGCGTCGTACGACGACCAGCCGCTGCCACCTGCCGGTGCCGACGAGGCGGTGCTCACCGTCGGCTGGGGCGCGGTCGGGCGCATCGACCTGGAGCCGGCCGGCTGCGCGGACCCCGACTGCGAGGCCGACCACGGGTACACCGGAATGCTCAGCGCCGACGACTTCTCGCTGCGGGTCAGCGCGGCCGCCGACGGAAGGGAGGCCGTGGTGAACCTGCTCGGCTTCGCTGACGCGCTTTCGGCGCGGACCGCCGGGACGTCCTCGCACGTCGCGTCCCACTAGCCGTCGATGAGCTTCGTCGCTCCCCGCTACGCGGACCGCAGCCTGGGCGACGTGGTCCCGGCGGTGGCCCGCGCGCTCGGCGTACCCCAGGCGGGAGAGGCCCCGGCGGACCTGGAGCTGCCGACGGCTTCGGGCTACGTGGTGTTCCTGGTCGACGGGCTCGGCTACGAGCTGCTGCGCGACCATCCGGCGCACGCGCCGTTCCTGCACTCGCTTCTGGACGGTGCCGCGCCGGCGACCGCGGGGGTGCCGTCGACGACCGCGACCAGCCTGACGTCCCTGGGGACCGCCCTGGCGCCGGGCCGGCACGGGGTGGTCGGCTACACCTCACGGATCCCGGGCACGGACACCTTGCTCAACGCGCTGGCGTGGAGCAAGTCGGTCGACCCCCGCGAGTGGCAGCCGCACCCGACCGCGCTGGGCAGGCTCGCCGAGCAGGGCGTGCGCACGACCGTGGTCAACAAGCGGGAGTTCGAGTTCTCCGGGCTGAGCGTGGCCTCCCACCGGGGCGCCGAGTTCGTCGGGGCGGACCGGGTGGGGGAGCGGATGGCCGCGGTGCTCGTCGCCTCCGCCGCCGACCGGTCCGGCGCACCGTCGCTGACCTACATGTACGACGGCGACCTCGACTGGACCGGACACCGCTACGGGGTCGCGTCCCCGCAGTGGCAGCAGCAGCTGTCGATGATCGACGCCGCCGCCGAACGGCTCCGGGACACGCTGCCCGAGCCGGTGCGGATCGTGGTGGTCGCCGACCATGGCATGGTCGACTCGCCGGCCAACTCGCGGCTGGACGTCGTCGACGCACCGGCGCTCCTCGACGGGGTGGTGGTGCTCGGCGGCGAGGCCCGGTTCCGCCAGGTCTACTGCCGGGCCGGCGCCGTCGAGGACGTGCTGACCGCCTGGCGCGAGAGGCTCGGCTCCCGGGCGGAGGTGCTACGTCGCGAGGAGGCTCTCGCGCGTGGCTGGTTCGGCGACCTCGACGAGCACGTGCGCCCGCGGATCGGTGACGTGCTGGTGGCCTGCCGCGACGACTTCTCGGTGATGCACAGCACGGCATTCCCTCACGAGGCGAGACTGGTGGGACTGCACGGCTCGCTCACCGCGGCCGAGATGCTCATCCCTATGCTCGTCTGCTGAGTCACGCCGGTCGAGCCTGTCCGTCGCCGGCCTGTCGAGACCCAGCCATGGCATCATTGCCGCCCGTGGCCGAACTGCAGTTCTTCACCGGGACCATGGACAGCGGCAAGTCGACGCTGGCGTTGCAGACCAACCACAACCACGCCGCGCGCGGTCGGATCGGCAGGATCTTCACCAGCCACGACCGGGCCGGAGCGGCGACCCTGTCCAGCCGGCTCGGCCTGCGCCACGACGCGATCGAGGTCGGCGACGACTTCGACTTCTGGAAGTCGGTGGTGGACTGGCTCACCCACGGTGCCCGGGTCGACTACCTGGTCTGCGACGAGGCGCAGTTCTACACCCGTGCGCAGATCGACCAACTGGCGCGCCTGGTCGACGAGCTGCAGATCGACGTGTTCTGTTTCGGGATCCTCACCGACTTCCGTACCGGCCTGTTCGAGGGGTCGGCACGCCTGGTCGAGCTTGCCGACCGCGTTCATGCCTTGCAGGTGGAGGCGTTGTGCTGGTGCGGCAAGCGCGCCACGCACAACGCCCGGACCGAGAACGGCGAGATGGTCACCGAGGGCGACGTGATCGTCGTCGGCGACACCGACGACGCAACGGAAGAGGCGGACGCCAGCGCCGACGGGCTGCCCGAGGTGGGCTACGAGGTGCTGTGCCGCCAGCACCACCGACGGCGGATGACTGCGTCGCGCGCGCACGCCGTCTCGATGATCGGTGAGCCGCTGCCGTTCAGCTGACGCCGCGCCGCCGGCTGGCGAGGAAGGTGCCGATGCGGGGGATCGCCTCGGCCAGGTCGTCCACCCGGGGCAGCGTGACGATCCGGAAGTGGTCGGGTCTGGGCCAGTTGAACGCGGTGCCGTGCGACAGCATGATGTGCTCTCCGTGCAAGAGGTCGAGGATCAGCTGCTCGTCGTCGGGTACGTCGTACACCTGCGGATCCAGCCGCGGGAACAGGTAGATCGCCCCGCGTGGCTTCACGCAGGAGACGCCGGGGATCTCGTTGACCAGCCGCCAGGCGACGTCGCGCTGCTCGCGGAGCCGGCCCCCGGGCAGCACCAGCTCCCGGATGTCGCGCGGACCGCCGAGGGCGGCCTGCACGCCGAACTGGGCAGGCACGTTGGGACACAGCCGCAGGTTGGCGAGCACGGTCAATCCCTCGAGGTAGTCCTGCGCCCGGTGCGTCGGCCCTGACACCACGATCCAGCCGGCCCGGAACCCGGCGACCCGGTAGGCCTTGGACAGCCCGTTGAACGTCACGCACAGCACGTCGTCGCAGCGCGACGCGGTGGCGACGTGCTGGGCGTCGTCGTAGAGGATCTGGTCGTAGATCTCGTCGGAGAACACCACCAGCCCGTGCCGGCGGGCGTGCTCGAGGAACCCGTCGAGGATGTCGGTGTCGTAGACCGCCCCCGTCGGGTTGTTCGGGTTGATCACCACGACGGCCACGGTGCGATCGGTGATCTTGGCGGCGACGTCGTCGAGGTCCGGCTGCCAGCCGGCGGACTCGTCGCAGGTGTAGTGCACCGGCACCCCGTCGCACAGCCGCACCACCGCCGACCACAGCGGGTAGTCCGGCGCCGGGACCAGCACCTCGTCGCCGGGGTCGAGCAGCGCCTGCAGCGTCATCGCGATCAGCTCCGAGACCCCGTTGCCCAGCCACACGTCGTCGACGTCGATGCCGTCGACGCCCTTCGAGGCGTGGTACTGCACCACCGCCCGGCGGGCGGACAGGATGCCCTGGGAGTCGCTGTAGCCCTGGGCCGTGGGCAGCTCGCGGATCATGTCCTCGAGGATCTCGGTGGGTGCCTCGAACCCGAACGGCGCAGGGTTGCCGATGTTGAGACGGAGCAGCCGGTGTCCGGCGCTCTCCAGCCGGGTGGCCTCGCGCACTTGCCGGCCGCGCACGTCGTACACAACCTCAGCGAGCCTGTTGGCCTGCTCCACCGCGCGCATGGCCCTGATGCTATTCCGATGTCGTTACGCCGGGCTGTGGGCGTGACCTCGGGGCGGGGTGGGTCGTTGGACCTGGCGTGGGCCGTTGCGCGGGTACGGCTCAACGCACGAGCGGTCGGGACCGGGGAGTCTCCCAGGGTTTCGGTCCCGGCCGCTCGTCCGTGTCGTCGGCCGTCGCCGGGGCTACCAGTGGCCGCCCTTGAGCAGCCTGGCCAGCAGCAGCTGCTGGGGCGTCGGCTCGGGCCCGTCCCCGACCTCCACGTCCCGTCCCGCCCCCTGGGCCGCGGCGGAGTCCGGGAACACCTGGTAGGCAAGGTGAAGCACCCGGAAGGCCGCCTTCGGGGCCAGCGTGTGCGCCACCGCGCCCAGGTTGCCCAGCGCGGTGTTGACCTCGTGCGGCCGCTCTACCAGCGCTCGCACCACCACGTCCGCGGCGTGCGCCGGCGAGATCGTGGGGAACTGCCGGTAGATCGTGGTCGGCGCGATCATCGGGGTGCGGACCAGCGGCATGTGCACGGTGGTGAAGCCGATCCCGTCCCCGACCAGCTCGGAGCTGACCACGTTGCTCCACGAGTCGAGGGCGGACTTGGAGGCGACGTAGGCGCTGAACCGCGGTGGGTTGGTCTGCACGCCGATCGAGGAGATGTTGACCACGTGACCGGCACCCTGCTCGCGCATCCGCGGCAGCAGACCCATCACCAGCCTGATCGCGCCGAAGTAGTTCAGCGCCATCGTGCGCTCGAAGTCGTGGAAGCGGTCCTGGGAGAGCGCCAGCGAGCGACGGATCGACCGGCCGGCGTTGTTGACCACGAAGTCCACCCGGTCGTGCTCGGACAGGACCTGCTCGCACAGCCGGTCGATGGCCTCCATGTCGGACAGGTCGCAGCCGTAGACGCAGCCGCGTCCGCCGCGTGACTCGATCTCGGCGCGCACCGCCTCGAGCTTGTCCTTGCTGCGGGCGACCATGATCGGGATGCCTCCGGCACGCGCCACCTTCAACGCGGTGACCCGCCCGATGCCCGACGATGCTCCGGTGATCACCACGGTGCGCCCCTCGAGCGCGGCGACCACGGACGGGTCGGTGGAGAGCTCGTCATCGAGGTGCTCCTCCCAGTAGGTCCACAGAGTCGCGGCGTACCCCTCGAGATCGGGGCAGGAGATCCCCGACCCGGAGAGCGCCTGCTCGGTGCGACGTGAGGCGAACACGGTGGGGAAGGACACGTGCCCGAGCACCTCGGGCGGGATCCCGAGACGCCCGACGGTCTCCTTCAGCGCCAGCTGGGCGGGTGCACTGCGCAGCAGTCTGGTCACGATCCCGCTCGGCCGCAGCGCCGGGGGGAGCAGGGCGGCCGGCAGCAGCCCGGTCACCCGACGGTCCAGGGGTACGGCGAAGCGTGGCGCTCTCGCGGCGGCGGCGAAGGTGTTGACGACGTCGACGGTGGGTTGCGGATCCGGGTTCACCAGGTGGAACGCCTGGCCGTCCAGGCCCGGCTGGTGGGCGATGTGGTCGATCGCCGTGGCGACGTAGTCGACCGGGACCACGTTGGTGTCGCCGAGGTCGACGCCGACGAGCGGCAGCCACTGGGGGAGCGTGTCGCGAAGCCGTTTGAGCAGCCCGAAGAAGTAGTAGGGACCGTCGACCTTGTCCATCTCCCCGGTCTCCGAGTGGCCGACCACCACAGCGGGCCGGTAGACCCGCCACGGCACCGGCGACTCCTCGCGGACGATCCGCTCGGAGTCGAACTTGGTGCGGTGGTAGGACGACGGCAGCTGTTGTCCGACGTCGAACATCGTCTCGTCGAACGTGCCGTGGTAGTCGCCGGCGACCGCGACGGAGGACACCTGGTGGAAGCAGCCGGCCCGCACTGAGCCGGCCAGGCCGAGGGCGACGCGCGTGCCGTCGACGTTGACGCGCTGGTTGAGCTCGTCGTCCGCGGTCAGGTCGTAGCTGGCGGCGATGTGGAAGAAGTGGTCGATCCGGCCGCGGTGCTCCGCCGCCCACGTCTTGGTCACGCCGAGGTTCGGCTTGGTCAGGTCGCCGACGACCGGGATGACCCGCCGGGTGTCCGAGGCGTCCGCCTGTTCCCAGGACCGCATCAGCTCCTCGAGCCGTCCGCGCGACCCCTTGCGGACCAGCACGAAGATCTCGCCGTCCCTGTTGTCGAGCAGGACGCGGACCAGGTGCCGGCCGATGAACCCGGTGGCACCGGTGACGAAGTACGCCATGCCCGACTACATTACTGTTCGGTAACTTCCGTGTCCAGGGAGACGACTCGGGGTCAGTCGCCCCGACCTCCCCCGAACATGATCTCGTCCCAGCTCGGCACGGAGGAGCGTCCGCGGCTCTTCTTCGCGGCCCGGCGTGCGGGCTTCGCGGACTGCTCGGCGTCGGTGGGGTCCTCGGTGTCGCTCGGAGCCGGCCGCTCGGTGGCCTGGGTGGCGATCCAGTCCGCGTCGCCGGGGGCGCCGGGTCGGTCGATCTCGACGGTCTTCTCCCGGTCGGGCGGGTCGCTCACCGCGTTGACGAGATCCATCGCGTCCGCGCCGAGCGGCAGCTCGTCGTCGGCGGAGCTCTCGTCGGACACGACGGCAGTCAGCCGACGCGGCGTACCCGCGCCGGTGCCGGTCGGTCGCGGCTGCGGCCCCTTGCTGGCGGACTTCTCGCCCACCAGCCAGCGCCCCTCGTCGTCCTCGGCGACGACGTAGCGACCGGGGGCGTCGAACGTGAACTCGGCATGCCGCTCGCTCTCGCCGGAGCGGTAGTCGGCCACGACCGTCCAGCGGCCGTCATCGCGACGCCAGGCGTCCCAGTCGACCGACCCGGGGTCAACGTTCCGCGAGCGCAACCGCTCCGTGACCGCGTCGTCGAGCAGCCGGGTGGGGCCCTCGCCGGCCTTGCGGCGCACCGAGGCCCGCTGGGCCCGCTCGGCGATGTGCGCCCGCTCCGCGAGCACCGGCGTGGCGAAGACCATCACCTTCTCGAGGGTGGTCCGGGCAGCGGCGGCGACCGTCTCCGGGGTCTCGCCGGCACGGATCCGCGCCTGGATGTCTCGCGGCCGGAGCACACTTTCCATCTCGATCTCCAACGTCTGGTCCGTCGCCCCGGACCGCATCCGGGAGGCATCGTCGCCTCCGAGTACGGCGCGGACGTGAGCGTCGACCGGTAGCTGGAACACCTCGCCGGCCGGGCTGCGCAGGACGAGTCGCGACTTGTCCTCGCTCAGCCCCACCAGGGTGAGGTCCCGCTCCGTCATGGCGACGAGCCTACTTCAGCGGGGGCCGGTTTCCGTTGTGCCGCGATCGGTGTTTCCACGCGTCCTCTCAGCCTGGCGAGGTGCCGCCCAGGACCCGGTCCAGGTAGTCGTTGGTGAACAACCGCGGGTGGTCGAGCCGGTCCCGGACGGCGAGGAAGTCCGCGAAGCACGGGTAGGCGGATGCGAGGTCGTCGGCCGTCCGGGTGTGCAGCTTGCCCCAGTGCGGACGGCCGTCGTGGGCCTCGAGCACCTTCTCGACGGTCTCGAAGTAGTCCGCATGGTCGGTGGCGGCGTTCACGTGGAACGCCAGGTAGACCGACTCCCGCCCGGAGGCCGTCGACAGCCAGAGGTCGTCCGCGGGCGCGTACCTGATCTCCACCGGGAAGCTGATCCGCCAGTCCCGGCTGTCGATGAGCCGCCGGACCTCGGTGAGCGCCGCCATGCCTTCCTGCCGCGGAACGGCGTACTCCATCTCGCGGAACCGCACCCTGCGCGGGGAGGTGAAAACCCGGTGCGAGACGTCGCTGTAGGTGCGCGCCGTCAGCGCCCGCGCGGAGAGCTGGTTGAGCCGGCGGATGCCTGCGGGGGCGATGTTGCCGACCCTGTTGACCAGGCCGAACACAGTGTTGGACAGCAGCTCGTCGTCGACGTAGCCGCGCACCCGGGACAGTGGCCGCGGCTCGTCGAGGGTGCGGTTGTTGCGCTTGGTGAGCATGCGGTCGGTGTGCGGGAACCAGTAGGCCTCGGCGTGGTGGTTGGCGGCCACCATCTCGTCGAACCCGGACACCACCTGGTCCCAGGTCATCGGCTCCTCGACTGCTTCGAGGGTGAACGCCGGCTCGACGAGGAAGGTGACCGCGGTGAGGATCCCGAGGGCGCCGAGCCCTACCCGGGCAGCCGAGAACAGGTCGGGGTCCTGCTGGGCCGAGCATGTCCGCACGCGGCCTTCGGCATCGACGAGCTCCAGGGCCGCGACCTGGGCCGACAGCGACGCCCAGTGCCCGCCGGTGCCGTGCGTCCCGGTGGACACCGCGCCGGCGACGGTCTGCTCGGCGACGTCGCCCATGTTGTGAAGAGCCAGACCCAGCTCTTCCAGCCGGATGTTCAGCTCCCGCAGCGGCGTGCCCGCCAGCACGGCGACCGTCATCGCGTCGCGATCCACCGAGCGGATCCCCACCAGACGGCGGGGGAGCAGCAGCAGCCCGTCAGTGGCCGCGATGCCGGTGAAGGAGTGTCCGGTGCCGACCATCTTGACCCGCAGCCCGTTCGCGCGCGCGGCCACGACCGCGTCGCAGACCTCGCGCACCGAGGAGGGCGTCAGCACCTGTGCAGGGTGGGCGCTCTCCAGGCCCGACCAGTTGCGCCAGACCCGCTCCGTCTCGGTCGTACGTCGCGTCAGCGGGGCCATGCTCGAAGGCTACGTGTTTTCCCCCACCGCCCCGCGCGGGTTGTCCCCACCGCCCCGTGCGGGCCGAGGGACAATCGGAAAGTGACGACACCACGGCTGGAACACGTGCGCCAGCGGCTCGGCGAGGCGCTCTTCGCGCGGGTCGCCGGTCCGGAGGGCCCGCGACGCCGCGAGCGGATCCGTGTGACGACCGGCCCGCGCTGGTTCGCCGAAGGGGCGCCGATCCGGCGGGTGCACGGCGATGCGGCGATGTTCGTCGGAGGCATCCGGGCCCTTCTTCTTCAGTCGCTGCATCCCTTGGCAATGGCGGGAGTGGCCGGCCACTCCGGGTTCAAGGGCGACCCGTGGGGCAGGTTGCAGCGCACCAGCCACTTCCTGGCGGTGACCACGTTCGGCCGTGCCGAGGATGCGGCGGCCATGGTGCGGGCGGTGCGGGCCGTCCACCACACGGTGGTCGGCGTGGCCGAGGACGGCCGGCAGTACGCCGCCGACGATCCCCACCTGCTCGGCTGGGTGCACGCTGCGGAGATCGACAGCTTCCTGCGCGCACACCAGAGATTCGGGGACAGGCCTCTCGACGCGGCGGGCCGGGACCGCTACGTCGCCGACACCGCACGGGTCGCGCATCAGCTCGGTGTCGTGGACCCACCACGCACGGAGGCACAGCTGGCAGCGAAGCTGTCCGCCTACCGCCCGGAGCTCGAGGGCACGCCCGCGGCGCGGGAGGCGGCCAGGTTCCTGGTGCTCAACCCGCCGCTGCCGCTGCTGTCCCGGGGGCCGTACGCCGCCCTCGCCGGAGCGGCGGTGGGCCTGTTGCCCTGGTGGGCTCGGCTGATGCTGTGGCTGCCCTACGTGCCCGGCGAGTCGGTGCTGGTGCGCCCGGCCGGCCAGCTGGTCACCCGGACGATCCGCTGGGCCCTGGCGAGCCCACCACCCGACGCTGCTCCCGCAGCGCAACGCTGAACGCGACCGCGGCGCCGACCAGCCCCGCGCCCGCACACACCCAGTAGGCCGGGGATGCGCCGTACGCGTCGACGACCCGTCCGGCGAGCGCGGCACCCG
Source organism: Nocardioidaceae bacterium (assembly GCA_035690495.1). GTDB lineage: Bacteria > Actinomycetota > Actinomycetes > Propionibacteriales > Nocardioidaceae > DASSKK01. The sequence continues at coordinate 243,928 of DASSKK010000081.1, forward strand.
GCGCCACTCCGGCAGCGATGCCGGTGGTCACGATCGCCAGACCCTCGGTGAGCCGGCTCGGCGGGACCGTCTGCTCCACCCACGACACCGCCGCGATCAGCGTCGGGGAGATCGCGAAACCGGCCAGGAAGAGACTGGCACCGAGCAGGACCACACCGTGCTCGAAGGGCAACGGCACGAGCAGCACCCCGAGCGCCAGCAGGCCCCAGCGGAACCGCCGCGCGGGGGTAGCGGTAGCGCGCAGAGCTCCGTTCGCGGCACCCGAGAGCAGGCTGCCCAGCGCCCACACGGCCAGCAGCGGCCCCGCAGCGGAACGCACACCGAGCTCGGAGGTGAACGCGACCGTGACGACCTCCGCGGCCCCGAAGAGAACTCCCATGCACACCATGCACACGACCAGCGGACCGAGCACCGGCCACCCCATCGGCGCGTGTGCGGTCGAGCGGCGGCGGCCGCGGTGAGCGGTGGGCTCCGTGCGGCGCTGGGCCGCGAGCGCCAGTGTTCCGCCCACTCCGCACACGATGGCCGCGGCCAGCCCGGCGACCGGGTCGATCCCGGTCGACAGGAAGGTCACCAGGGTCGGCCCGACCATGAACACGCTCTCGTCGACGACCGCTTCGAGTGCGAACGCGGTCTGCAGGTCGCGCCGGTCGGGCACCACTGCGGACCAGCGGGCCCGGACGCAGGAACCGACCTGCGGCAGCGCCGCTCCGGAGACCGCAGCCAGCAGGTGGGGCACCGGCGCCGGCCAGCCGGCGTCGACGGCGACCATCGTGGCGGCGAGCGCGGCCCCGAAGACCAGCACCGTGAGCGGCAGCACCCGGGACTGGCCGAGCCGGTCCGCGATCCTGCCCTGGGTCGAGGCCGTCGCCGCGTTCGCGATCAGGTACGACGCCGACACCGCCCCCGCCATCGCGTACGACCCGGTTCGCGCCGAGACCAGCAGCACCAGCCCCAGGCTCACCATCGAGATCGGCAGGCGACCCACCAGACCGCTGCCGGAGAACGCCATCGCCCCGGGTAGGGAGAGGACCCGGCGGTAGGTCGTCAGCACAGCCGCCGATCCTAGGCTCCTAGACTGACCGCATGCCTGCCGAACCCCCCGACGTCACGCCGTACGACGCCGTGCTGCTCGTCTCGTTCGGCGGGCCGGAGAGGCCCGAGGACGTGATGCCGTTCCTCGAGAACGTCACCCGCGGACGCGGCATCGGCCGGGAGCGCCTGGAAGAGGTCGCGGCGCACTACTACGCGTTCGGCGGCCGCAGCCCGATCAACGACCAGAACCGCGAGTTCGTGGCCGCGATCTCTGAGGACCTCCGCTCGGCGGGGCTGGACATCGGCGTCTACTGGGGCAATCGCAACTGGACGCCGTACCTCGTCGACGCGCTGCGGGAGATGCGGGCAGACGGCGTACGCCGTGCGGCCTGCCTGTTCACCAGTGCCTACGCGTCGTACTCCGGATGCCGTCAGTACCGGGAGAACCTCGCCGACGCCATAGCCGAGGTCTCCGCGGACGGACGCGGCCCGGCGCCACGGCTGGACCGGCTGCGGCACTACTTCAACCATCCGGGCTTCGTCGAGCCGATGGTCGACGCGACTTTGGCGGGACTCGCGGACCTGGCCGCTGCCGTGCGCCCCGACGCGCACCTCCTGTTCGTCACGCACTCGATCCCCGAGACGATGAACGAGGCCAGCGGTCCGGGTGAGACTCCCGGCGGCGCGTACGTCGCCCAGCACCACTCGGTGGCCGAGGAGATCAAGGAGCTGGTTCGCCAGGAGACCGGCCACCGGTACGCCGGCGAGCTGGTGTTCTGCTCCCGGTCCGGTCCGCCCGGCACACCGTGGCTGGAACCGGACGTCAACGACCGGATCGAGCAGCTCGCCTCCGACGGGGTCGAGGCCGTGGTGGTCGTGCCGATCGGATTCGTGTCCGACCACATGGAGGTGGTCCACGACCTGGACACCGAGGCACGCACCACCGCCGAGAAGCTCGGCCTGGCCTACGGCCGCGCCGCCACCGCCGGGGTCGACCCGCGCTTCGTCACGATGGTGCGTGAGCTGCTGGTGGAGCGCGCCGCCGTCGAACGCGGTGCGGCGGACGCCGGCGCCTCGCGCCCGACCGTGGGGTCGCTTCCGCCGTCGTGGGACCGGTGCCCGGCCGGCTGCTGCGCGAACCAGCGGGCGCCCAGACCGGCTGCCTGCGGGGCCGACTGAGCATGCCGCCGGAGTCGGATGGGCCGTCGTACGCCGCCCTCGTCGCGCTGGCGCGCGAGGTGGCCACCGAGGCGGCAGCCCTGGTGGTGGAGCGGCGTCGGGGCACCGTGACGGTGGCGGCCACCAAGTCGAGCCCCGTGGACGTGGTCACCGAGGCGGACCGGGCCAGCGAGGACCTGATCCGTCGACGGCTGCTCGACGCACGTCCCGGCGACGGCTTCCTCGGCGAGGAGGGCGATCCCGTGGCGGCCCACGCCCGGCCCGGAGCTGCTCCGGGGGTGACCTGGGTCGTGGACCCGATCGACGGGACCGTGAACTTCCTCTACGGGCTGCCGCACTACTCTGTGTCGATCGCCGCGCGGGTCGGCGAGTCGGTGGTGGCCGGCGTGGTGCTCGACGTGACCTCCGGCGAGTGCTTCACCGCGACCCTGGGTGGCGGTGCGTTCTGCGACGGCGAGCCCATCCACGTCCGCGCCGAGGTGCCGCTCGCCGAGCGGCTGGTGGCGACGGGGTTCAACTACCGGCGCGAGCTGCGCGCCGCCCAGGCGCAGGCGATGACCTACCTGTTGCCCCGACTGCGCGACATCCGCCGCCAGGGGTCTGCCGCATTGGACCTCTGTGCAGTGGCCGCCGGACGTGTCGACGGATACGTCGAGGAGGGCCTGTTCGCCTGGGATCTGGCAGCAGGCGGGCTGGTCGCCACGGAGGCCGGGGCGCGGCTCGAGACCCCGCCGGGTGTGGGCGGCGGTGAGTGCGTACTGTGCGCTCCGGCGGACGGTTTCGACGCTCTCGCCGCGCTGGTGGCAGAGAGCGGGCTGCTGTGGGAACAAAACCCTTCGGCGGGTCGTTAGCCTGCTCGCGTGCGGCGTGGACGGCCGGGAGGGGCCGGTCAGGATGTGACGCTCACGACACGACTGGGAATGACCGTGCGCCCGGACGGGTTCATGGTGCACAATCCGCCACGCGAGCACACGACTTCGATGCACACACAGACCGCGCACGGGGGCAGGAGACGGACATGGCCACTGACTACGACGCTCCTCGCAAGAACGAGGAGGACCAGGGCGAAGAGAGCCTGGAGGAGCTGAAGGCTCGTCGGCACGACAAGAACTCGGGCAAGGTCGACGAGGACGAGGCGGAAGCCGCGGAGTCCTTCGAGCTGCCGGGCGCGGACCTGTCCCACGAAGAGCTCGCGGTCGAGGTCAAGCCACGGCAGGACGACGAGTTCACCTGCATGCGCTGCTTCTTGATCCACCACCGCAGCCAGCTTGCCGACGAGAAGAAGATGATCTGCCAGGACTGCGCCTGATCGTCTGCACCTGGTCTACGGGGTCGCCCTGGCGGGCCGGTCAGACCTCGATCTCCTCCAGGTTGCCGGGCAGACGTCCGGTCGACCTGCGGTAGTAGTCAGCGGCCTTGCGCGAGGCCAGCATCCGGGCCAGTCCGACCGCGATCCCCGACAGGATCGCCCACGCGACCGCTTCGGCCATCGAGGTGTCGGGGTGCTCGGGGTTGCTCGGCGGAGGGTTGCCCGTCGACGCCTTCCAGGTGGCGCCCAGGGCCTTGCGGGCGGCCATGGACGCGCCGATCGTCGAGGCCAGCGCGAACGCCGACCAGACCTTCGAGCCCGACTTCTTCGCCATCCGTGTCTCCTCGCCTCACAAGCCCTCGTGCCGTGCGTCCAGTCTGCCACCCGGTTCGCGGTTCATGGGCGGGGCGGCGGGGGTTGCCGGCGGGGCGGCGGGGGACTGCACCGTCGTGGGCGGCGCGGGAGGCCTCGAGGGCGGCGACCAGCCGCGACGGCCGGCGCGTGGACAGCAGCCAGTACGGGGTCGGGTCGCCGGGATCCTCCAGCGCCACCCGCACCGACGTCTTCACGTAGGGCCGCAGCAGCAGGTACGCGCGAGCATCGGCCTCCACCCCGGCGAGGCGCCGCGTCGTGTCCCGGTCCAGTGCGTCGGCGGAACCGAGCAGACTCACCGGGACGCGCGCCCTGCCGGCGCGCAGCACGCCCTCGCGCACGTGGACCGGCGCCGACCCGTATCCGATCAGCAGTGCCCCCTCGAGCGTGGCCAGCACCACCACCACGATGATGGTCAGCCACACCGGCGTGGCGACCGCGAACGCGACCGCCACCGAGACCAGGAACAGACCCGCCAGCAGCCACCAGGACGCCGGCGCGTGCAGGCGCTCGTGATAGTTGGTGGGTGTGGTCACGCTGGTCACCACCCGATCCTCTCATCCGGTGCGGCACTAGGGTTCGGGTCATGGCGGAGCGCTTCGACCACGCGGACGTGGAGATCCAGCTGACCCGGCTCGACGGGGCGACCCCGCTCCCGGCGTACGCGCATCCCGGTGACGCGGGGGCGGACCTGACCACCACCGTCGACGTGCATCTCGACCCCGGAGAGCGCGCCCTGGTGCCGACCGGGATCGCGGTCGCGCTCCCGGAGGGGTACGCCGCGTTCGTGCACCCGCGCTCCGGGCTGGCGGCGCGGTGCGGGGTCTCGATCGTGAACACGCCGGGCACCATCGACGCCGGCTACCGGGGAGAGATCACCGTGCTGCTGGTCAACCTGGACCGGGAACAGCCTGTCGTCCTGCGGCGCGGCGACCGGATCGCCCAGCTCGTCGTGCAGCAGGTGGCCCGGGCGCGGTTCGTGGAGGTGGATCGGCTGCCGGCGTCGGCGCGCGGTGCCGGCGGGTACGGTTCCACAGGCGGGTTCGCCTCCGAGCCGGCCCCGACCGAGCCAGCCCTGATCGAGGAGAAGCAGTGAAGTTCCGACGGTCCCGTTCCGAGGAGCCCGAACCCGTCGATGAGCCCGAGGAAGAGTCCCGGGCGGCCACCGAAGGGCCGGACGGCGACGCGGATCCACGTGTGCACGGGCCCTGGGACGAGGCGGAGGTCGACCTCGACGAGGAGAACCCCAACCGGGTCGACCTCGGCGGGATGCTGGTGGTCGGCCGACCGGGCCTCGACCTGCACCTGCAGGTCGACGAGTCCACCAGCCAGGTCGTGGGTGTGACCCTGGCGGGTGCCGACTCGGCGCTTGAGCTGCGGCCGTTCGCCGCGCCGCGCAACGGTGAGGTCTGGTCGGCTCTGCGCCGCACGATGGCTGCGGAGGTGACACGCCAGGGTGGCACCGCCACGGAGATCGAGGGGGAGTTCGGCACCGAGCTGAAGATCGCGCTCGCCGTGCAGCTGCCCACCGGGCAGAGCGGCACCCAGCCGTCCCGCGTGCTCGGCATCGCGGGGCCGCGCTGGATGCTGCGGGCCACGTTCTTCGGCAAGGCAGCACTCGAGCCGAACCCCGCCGACGAGGTCGAGCTGGCGCTCCGGGACGTGGTCGTGGTGCGTGGCGGGGAGGCGATCCCGCCGGGTGATCCGCTGCCGCTCCGGGTGCCACCGAATGCCCAGCGCGTCGATCCTTCCTGACGATGCGGTGACTCGCCGATCGGCGGCTGTGCCGATCTGGTTCGGGGCTGGTTACGCTGGTGGTATGGGACAGGTCAAGGACCGGATCCGGCAGGGGCTGAGCCGGTGGGCCAGCAGCGATGAGGAGCACGAAGCCCAGGAGCTGCAGGAGGACACCGCGCGGGCAGGCTGCTGCCCGATCGACGAGGCTGACGACCGCGAGCACGTCGAGCTCTCCGGGAGTCTGCGCACCGTGACCCTGCGGCCCAGGGGCGGGGTGCCTGCCCTGGAGGCCGAGCTGTACGACGGTTCCGGAACGGTCACCCTGGTGTGGCTGGGGCGGCGACGCATCGCCGGCATCGAGCCCGGCCGGCAGGTCAAGGTCACCGGACGACTCGGCCCGCACGACGAGCAGCGGGTGATGTTCAACCCCCGCTACGAGCTGAGGTAGAAGTGACGCAGCCCGAGGCGGCGGTGACCCGGGTGGGTGCAGACACCGTCGAGGCGGCTGTGCGCGCGCAACTGTCCAAGGCGCTCGGCGGCCGCCGGGGGATGCTCGAGGCGGCCGTGCCCACGCTGACGTTCACGATCGTGTTCCTGCTCGTCCGGGACCTGAAGCTCGCCATCGTGGTCAGCGTCGCCGCTGCCGTCGTACTCCTGGTGGCGCGGCTGGTGCAGCGCTCGACGGTGCAGTTCGTGCTCAACAGCCTGGTCGGGATAGCGATCGGCAGCTACTTCGCCTGGCGCAGTGCCCGGGGCGGCGGGGACGCCTCCGACAACGCTCTCGCCTACTTCCTGCCGGGCATCATCTACAACGCCGGGTACGCCCTGGTGATGCTGGTCACGATCATCGTCCGGTGGCCGGTCGTCGGCTTCATGGTCGGCAGCGTCACCGGCGATCCCACGGCGTGGCACCGCGACGCCCAGGTGGTGCGGCTGTGCCGCAACCTGACCTGGCTGCTGGTGGCGCCGTGCGTGGTGCGGGTCGCGGTCGAGCTGCCGATGTACGCCGCGGGCAGGGCCGCCGACGGCTCCGCCGCGGACGGCTGGATCGCGGCGCTCGGGGTCGCCAAGATCGTGCTGGGCTGGCCGCTGCAGATCGCCGCGCTGGCCGCGATGGCCTGGCTGCTGGCCCGCAACCACACGCCGGTCGGCGCGGAGCCGGCCGCGGCGGCGGAAGGGGCAGAGCCGTCCGGACGGTGGGGCTAGCTAGCTCATCGGTAGGACACCGCGGGTCACGTCACTGTGGCGGGTGTCGTCGAACGTCTCGTAGAACGCCTCCCCGACCACGAACAGCCCACGCTGGGGGAGCCAGAAGTCGCCGAGCCGGTCCTGTTCGGGCAGTGGTCCGCAGGGACCAAGGTCGGATCCCTTCCAGAGCGCACCTGCGGTCTCGACCTCCCACAGCAGCCGCGGATTGACCTGGAACTGCTGGCCGTTGGGGACACGGCCGAGCAGGCCGACCCGGCCCGCCCTCAGGATCTGCCCAGCCATCGGGGCCATGGCGGTCAACACCGCGTCGCTGCGCCATGCCCGGCGGGGCAGGCGCGCGCCGACCTTGCTGAGGAGCCGGGTGGCGACAGTCGAGACCAGCTCGATGTCCCACACCACGACATCCGGGACGGTCACTGTGAGGGATCGTGGGCCCGTCCAGTCGACGGCGACTGCCGAGGTCTCCGCCTTGTCGAGTGCTAGTCCGAAGTACCGGGCGCAGCTGAGCTCTGGTGCCACGTCCGCGTAGATGGTCCATCGCCCGGTGGGACCGCGGTGCCACAACGCGCGGTAGCCGGGCCCCACCGAGGTGGCGGGGAAGTGCCGCATCGCCAGATAGTGGCCGCTGCGGAAGGGCTGGCCCATCACGCCGTACCCGGCAAAGCGTTCGTCGTCGCCGCCGGGCAGCTTCAGATCCTGTTCGACTGTGCGAGCACACTCACGTGGCTCGCGCCGGGGCCTGCTGCTCATGTGCCGTCTCCTCGTCCGTCACCGGACCGGCCGGACGACCGGTCTACGTGCTCTCGAGGGTGAACGCGCGCGGGCAGGCGGACATGGGGCGGCTTGCCCATCTTCGGTCGCGACGCTAGTCGGCGACCGGGTCGGGGAAGCTTCCGGTGAGGCCGTGCTGCACGGCGTACAGGCTCGCCCCGGTCCGGTTTGAGACGCCGATCTTGGTGTAGACGTGCTCGACGTGGTTGCGCACCGTCTTCTCGCTGATGAACAGCGCGGCGGCGATCTCGCGGTTCGAGCGCGCTCGTGCGACCAGCCGCAGCACCTCCACCTCACGGTTGGTGAGGCCGTCCGGCCACGCGCTGCGGCGTCGTCGGCGGTGACCGGCCGCCTCCAGGACCGCATCCACCGCCTGCGCCTCCAGACGTCCGGCCCTGGCCTCGCCCGTGAGGCGGATCGCCGCGTCCTGCGGGTCGAGGCCCGCCCGGTACGGCCGCGGCTCGGTGGACGAGTGGTAGCTCTCCGCGGCCGCGAGCAGTCGCTCAGGTACGCCGAGTCCTGAACCGTCGACCCCGCGGGGGTAGCCGGACCCGTCCTGACGCTCATGGTGCGCCTCGGCCAACGCGGCCTCGGCCTCCAGTCCGGGCACCTTGTCCAGGATGCGGCGGGTGAGGTAGGGGTGCAGCCGCACCCGCTCCCACTCCGTCGCGCTCAGAGGACCGGGCTTCTCCCAGATCTGGTTGGACACCCCGATCCTGCCCAGGTCGTGCACGTGCCCCGCGCGTCGCAGCAGAGCGACCTCGGCCGCGGGCAGGCCGTGACATTCGCCGGCGGCTGCCGCCAGAGCGGCGACTCCTCGGGAGTGGCCGAAGGTGAACGGGCACTTCAGGTCCACGAAGTCTCCCATCGCCTGCAACAGCACCTCGACCTCGTCGCGCGTGAGCACCCAGTCCCGGTCGGGTGCATGTTCCAGGGCCAGGCCCCAGGCGTCGACCTGGGCCAGACCGTCGAACAGTGCATCGACGCACCCCTCGAACGCGGCCACCACCTCGGGGTCGAACTGCCGGCCGCTGCGCTCGCGAGCCATCCCACGGGCAGCCGCGACACCCCCTTGGCGATAGTGCACCTCGGCCACGTCGGCCAGCTGCGCCACCCGCATCGCGACCGGAATCCCGTCACCCCTTGTGCCGGCGGGCAGTCCACCGCCGTCCCACCGTTCGAAGGTGCACGTCAGAGCGTCCCGAACGGCATCGCCGAGTCCGATGCGGTCGGCGAGCAGGCCGGCAGACAGGCAGTGCGAGTGGATCAGGTTCGCCAGCCGGCCCCTGGCGTCCATGAACAACGTCGCGAGGGTCTGGACCCGCTGGGGCAGCGGGCGTCCGCGACCCACGTTGCGGACCAGGAACCACGTGTACGGAAGCCCGGACCAGTCCAGCTGGTAGGCGTCGCGCCGCACCGCGATGTCGTCGCCGAACCAGCCGGCGTACTCGTGGGAGTCGGCATGGCAGCCGATCCACATCACCAGGCTGCTGTAGTAGACCGTGGCGCGCTGGTCGGCATCGAGGCCCAGGTGGTCGGCCAGGCGGGTCGCGATCACCGACGAACGCAGCATGTGCTCCATCGGCTGCCCCAACCCCAGGTCCACCGCCAGCGACAAGGCAGCCAGCAGCTCCGCCCGCCGCGGCTCCGCGCCCACCCGTGCCATCCGCTCATGCTGCACGGGCAACCGGCCGCCCGCAACGGGAACGACTGTGTCCCCGCTAGGGCCGAACCTCGAAAACGTTGTGGAACGGGGTCTGCGCCGCCAGGCGGAACCGGCTGAAGCCGCCCTTGGTGACCACGTCGCGGATCCTCGCCGGCCCGGCCTGGGTGCCCAGGGCCAGCCCGACGTCCTGGGCCAGCGATGTCGGCGTACACAGCAGGGTGGAGAAGCCGTAGTAGGCGCGACCGACCGGGTTCAAGTTGTCCTCGACGCGGTCTCCCGCCGCCGGCTCCACGATCATCCAGGTGCCGTCCTCGGCGATCACCTCCCGGATGTGCGCGGCCGCTCCGACCGGGTCGCCCATGTCGTGCAGGCAGTCGAACATCGTCACCAGGTCGTATCCAGTACCGGGGAAGGACGTGGCCGGCGCCGCGAGGAACGAGATCTGGCTCGCCGCGCCCGAGGCCCCAGCTCGCGCCTTCGCGGTCTCGATCGACCCGGCGTGGTAGTCCGACCCGACGAACGACGAAGTCGGGAATGCCTCCGCCATCAGGATCGTCGAGGCACCGTGACCGCAACCGACGTCGGCCACCCTGGCCCCGCGGCTCAGCTTGTCGACCACCCCGTCGAGGGAGGGCAGCCAGCTGGCGACCAGGTACGCCGAGTAGCTGGGCTTGAAGAACCGCTCACAGCCGACGTGCACGTCCGAGTTGTACTCGTGCCAGCCGTGGCCGCCACCGGTGCGTGCCGCCTCGATGATCTTGGGGGCATCACGGGCCGTCCCTTCGGCGGTCTGGAACAGGCCGGGCAGAAAGGCCGGGCTGGTCTCGTCGGCCAACGCGACGGCCTGCTCCGGGGGCAACGTGTATCGCCCGCCGTCCGGGTCGTAGCTGACATAGGCCCCTGCGGCCTGCGCGTTCAGCCACTCGCGGGTGTAGTGGGCGTCGGTGCCGGTCCGCTCGGCGAGCTCGGCCGGGGTCATCGGGCCGTGCTCGGCCAGGCTCTTGTAGTAGCCCAGTTTGTCTCCCATCACCACCAGCGTGCTGTTCAGGCTGGCGCCCACGTCCTCGACGGCCTTGAAAACGAAGGCCATCAACGCGTCCTCGTCCACCTCGGTGCGTTGGTCCACTGCGGTCATGACGACCCTCCTGCTCATTGGAATCGATTGCCGCAACCGTCGTACATCCGCCCACAGCGGGCATGAGGCGGATGCCCTACGTTTCGACCGACTGTTTCGACCGACTGGGAGTGTCGAGTCCGATGGCTCAGGAGGCGTGCTCTTGCGGGGCGAGCAGGGTCTGCAGCTCGCGCTCGGTGTCCGCGCCCGCCACGAACAGCAGCTCGTCGCCGGCCTCGATCGGCTGCTCGGCGGTGGGTGGGTAGACCTGGTTGTCGCGGAGGATCGTCACCAGCGCACAGTTGTCCGGCCACGGGATCTCCCCGGACGGCTTCCCGACGTACGGCGAGTCCGCGGGCAGTGTGAGCTCGACCAGGTTCGCGTCGCTCTGCCGGAACGTGAACAGCCGGACCAGGTCCCCGATCGACACGGCCTCCTCGACGAGTGCGGACATGATCCGCGGGGTGCTCACGCTGACGTCCACGCCCCACGCCTCGTTGAACAGCCACTCGTTGTTCGGGTGGTTGACCCGGGCGACCGTCCGCGGCACCGCGAACTCGGTCTTCGCCAGCAGCGAGGTGACCAGGTTGACCTTGTCGTCCCCGGTGGCGGCGATCACCACGTCGCACTTGTCGAGCTTCGCCTCCTCGAGCGAGGACAGTTCGCAGGCGTCCGCGAGCAGCCACTCGGCCTCGGGAACCCGCTCCGGCTTGAGTGAGTTCGGGTCCTTGTCGATCACAAGCACCCGGTGCCCGTTGCCGATCAGCTCGGCGGCAACCGAGCGTCCCACCGCGCCGGCACCGGCGATGGCCACGCGCATCAGTCGTCCTCCGGTCCTTCGTTGAACACCGCATACACCTTGTCGGCGTCCCCCTCGCGCATCACCAGGTGGAGCATGTCGCCTTCTTGGATCACGGTCTCGCGCGTGGGCAGCATGCCCTCGCCGAGGCGGTCGATCCAGGCGATCCTGCTGCCGGACTGCTCCTGGAACTTCACGGTGCGCTGCCCGACCCAGATCTCGGTGACCGGCACCTGGTCGACGCGGATCGTGCCGGTGGGGTCCCGGAAGTCCGGCTCGGCGCCGGCGGGGAGGATCCTGCGGAGCACCTGGTCGGCGGTCCATCGCACGGTGGCGACCGTGGTGATCCCGAGCCGCTGGTAGACCTCCGCCCGGCCGGGGTCGTAGATGCGGGCGACCACTTGCTGGATGCCGAACGTCTCGCGGGCGACCCGGGCGGCGATGATGTTGGAGTTGTCGCCGCTGGAGACCGCGGCGAAGGCGTCCGCCTTGGAGATGCCGGCCTGGTCGAGCACGACCTGGTCGAACCCCATGCCGGTGATCTTGATGCCCTGGAAGGCGGGACCGAGCCTGCGGAACGACTCCGGGTTGGCGTCGATGATCGCGACCGTGTGTCCACGCTCCTCCAGACTGCGCGCGAGTGTGGCCCCGACGCGTCCGCAACCCATGATCACCACGTGCACGGGGGAGACGCTACTACGTGCACGGGGGCCGGTTGCCCGGCCGCGCCTCCGGCTGGCTATAGCGTGTCCCCTCGTGGGTGTAGGCGACGTCTTCAAGCGGATCCTGATCGGCCGCCCGCTGCGCAACACGCAGCTGGGCGAGACGCTGCTGCCCAAGCGGATCGCCCTGCCGGTGTTCGCCAGCGACGCGCTGTCGTCGGTGGCCTATGCACCCGACGAGGTGTTCATCATGCTGTCGATCGCCGGTACGTCCGCCTACGTCTGGTCGTGGAAGGTCGGCATCGCCGTCGCCGTGGTGATGCTCACCGTGGTCGCGTCGTACCGCCAGAACGTCCATGCCTATCCCAGCGGCGGCGGCGACTACGAAGTGGCCACGGTCAACCTCGGCCGGAACGCCGGAGTGACCGTGGCCAGTGCGCTGCTGGTCGACTATGTGCTGACCGTCGCGGTGTCGGTGTCCTCGGGGATCCAGAACCTCGGCTCGGCGTTGCCGTTCGTCGCGCACCACGACGTGGTCTTGTCGGTGCTGATCGTGGCGCTGCTGGCGGCGATGAACCTGCGCGGGGTGCGCGAGTCGGGGGGATTCTTCGCCGTACCCACCTACGGCTTCATGATCGGCGTGCTCGGGATGGCGGCGGTCGGGCTGGTCCGGTATCTCGGCGGCAACCTCGGCGAGGTATCGAGCGCAGACCTGAAGATCGTGCCCGAGCACGGGTACAGCAGCCAGGCGATCACTGCCGGGGCGTTGGTCTTCCTGCTGGCACGGGCTTTCGCGTCCGGATGCGCCGCGCTGACCGGCGTCGAGGCGATCTCCAACGGCGTGCCGGCGTTCCGCAAGCCGAAGTCGAAGAACGCAGCCACCACGCTGCTGCTGCTCGGCGCGATCGCGGTCACCATGCTGATCAGCATCATCCTGCTGGCGCACGCGATGAACATCAAGTACATCGACTCCACCGACCCGAGCGCGATAGCCCGGCTCAGCTTGCACGGCCACCCCGTCAACCCGAAGACCTTCGACGAGCACACCGTCATCGGCCAGATCTCCCGGCAGATCTTCAGCGGGTTCCCTCCGGGCTTCTACTTCGTGATCGCGATGACCGGGATCATCCTGGTGCTCGCGGCGAACACGTCGTTCAACGGCTTCCCCGTGCTCGGCTCGATCCTGGCCCGGGACGGCTTCATGCCCCGCCAGCTGGGGCAGCGGGGCGACCGGCTCGCCTACAGCAACGGCATCGTGATCCTGGCCGCGATGGCCGCGATCCTGATCATCGCGTTCAAGGCCCAGCCGACCCGGCTGATCCAGCTCTACATCGTGGGCGTCTTCGTGTCGTTCAACCTCAGCCAGCTCGGCATGATCCGGCACTGGACCCGGCACCTGAAGCAGGAGACCGACCCCGCCGCACGTCGGCGGATGCTGCGCTCGCGGGCGATCAACACGTTCGGCCTTGGCATGACCGCGGTCGTCTTCGTCATTATCGTGGTCACGAAGTTCCTGGCGGGCGCGTGGATCGCGATCGTCGCGATGGTGGTGTTCTTCTTGATGATGAAGGGCATCCGTCGTCACTACGACAACGTCGCGGCAGAGCTCGAGATCGAGGAGGTCGACCAGGTGCTGCCCACCAGGGTGCACGCGGTCGTGCTGGTCAGCAAGCTGCACAAGCCGACGATGCGTGCGCTGGCCTATGCCAAGGCCACCCGTCCGAACGTGCTCGAAGCCGTCTATGTCGACATCGACAAGGACCAGACCGCGCGCATGCTCGAGGAGTGGGACACACGGCAGATCGACGTCCCGCTCAAGGTGCTGAACTCGCCGTACCGGGAGATCACCAAGCCGATCGTCGACTACGCCCGCTCGCTGCGCGACGCCGGCCCGCGCAGCGTGGTGGCGGTCTACATCCCCGAGTACGTCGTGGGCCGCTGGTGGGAGCAGCTGCTCCACAACCAGACCGCCCTGCGCCTCAAGGGCCGGCTGCTGTTCATGCAGGGCGTGATGGTCACCTCGGTGCCTTACCAGCTGCGCTCCTCGGCGCTGGCCCGTGAGCGGTTCACCCGCCAGCGCACCCAGGTCCGCGCCGGCGACGTACGCCGTGGCCGGCTGCTGCCGCGGCGCGACGACCGCGACGAGAAGCGGTGAGCAAGCGCAACCGGGAACCGACCGCGCGGGGGCGGTCGCTGGTAGGGGAGCGGTACGTCGTCACCACCGGCCGGGTCGGGCACGGCGGCTTCGTGGTCGCCCGGCACCGCGACGTGGTCGTGTTCGTGCGGCACGCGCTGCCGGCAGAGCGGGTCGAGGTGGTCGTCACCGAGGGAGACGAGGGCTCGCGGTTCCTGCGCGCGGATGCCGTGCGGGTGCTCGAAGCGTCGGCGGACCGGGTGGAGGCTCCGTGCCCTTACGCCGGTCCCGGCCTGTGCGGCGGCTGCGACTTCCAGCACGTCGCGTTGCCGGCGCAGCGTGCCTTGAAGGCAGAGGTGGTGCGCGAGCAGCTGGTGCGGCTCGCCGGCATCCCGGTCGTGGCGTCCGTCGAGCCCGTCTCGTCCGTCGAGCCCGTCGAGACCCACGTGCCGGTCGAGCCGGTCGAGACCACCGGCCTCGGCTGGCGGACCCGGGTGCAGTTCGCCGTCGACGACGAGGGCCGGGCGGGGCTGCGCAAGCACCGCTCCCACGACGTGATCCCCGTCGACCGCTGCCTGATCGCCCATCCCGACCTCCCCGACCCGGTGGTTGAGGTGCGAGGCGCTAGCCGAGCCTCGAAACCACCTGTGGACTCCGCGATCATCGAGACCGTCGTCTCCGGCACGGGTGAGCGGCTACGACTGGTCACCGGCCGCGACGGCACGACGTACGCCGACGGGCCGGAGATGCTCCACGAGAGGGCCCTGGGCCGGGTCTGGCAGGTACGCGGGTCCAGTTTCTGGCAGGTGCATCCGGGCGCCGCGGAGACCCTCGCGCACGCCGTACTCGCCATGCTCGAGCCGCGGGCGGGAGAGCACGCGCTGGACCTGTACGCGGGTGTCGGGCTGTTCTCCGGAGCCTTGGCGCAGTCAGTGGGTCCCGGCGGCCGGGTGACCGCGGTGGAGGCGGACGGGTTGGCAGCCGCGGATGCCGCGGCCAACCTCGCCGACCTGCCGCACGTCGATGTGGTCGCAGACCGGGTGGACCGGGCGCTGCGTCGGGGCCTGCTCGGCTCGTCGGTCGACCTGGTGGTGCTGGATCCGCCGCGGACCGGCGCGAAACGCCGGGTCGTGGAGAGGATCGCCGCACTCGCACCGCGGGCGATGGCCTACGTCGCCTGCGACCCGGCCGCTCTTGCGCGCGACGTGGCGATCTTCGCCGAGCGCGGGTACCAGCTGTCGGCCCTGCGTGCGTTCGATCTGTTCCCGATGACGCACCACGTCGAATG